>NZ_JBIDCU010000028.1:0-63130 GCF_043204765.1 Micromonospora sp. NPDC047730
GGCCACGGGGCTACCGGGTCCGGTCGCGGTGGGCCTGGTGGACGGCCCGGTCGCCGAGGCGGGCCCGCAGGTGGTGGACGTCGACCTGGCGGTGACCGCGGCCTCGGACGGGTCCGGGCTGCGGATCGACTACGCGGCCGAAGGATTCTCCACGGACTGGGTGCGGGGCCTGCTGGACCAGACCGTGGTGTTGACCTCGGCCGGGATACGGGAACCCGAGGTCCCGCTGTCGGGGTTGCCGTTGTTGGGTGCGGCCGATCGCGATCGGCTGCTCGCGTGGGGCCGGGGTCCGGTCCGGCCGGTGCCGGACGAGCCGATCCACGACCTGGTGTTGGCGTGGGCACGCCGGACCCCGGAGGCGGTCGCGGGCGTCGCCGACGGCGAGGTCCTCACGTACGGGGAACTGGCGCGCCGGTCGGACCTGCTGGCCCGTCACCTGCGGTCAGCCGGCGTCGGCGTCGGGGACGTGGTGTCGCTGGCGCTGGACCGCAGCATGTGGACCCTCGTCGCCACCCTGGCGGTCCTGCGGGCGGGGGCGGCGTACACGCCGATGGACGTGGCCTGGCCGGCGGAGCGGATGCGGATGCTCCTGGCCGACCACGGCGCCCGGGTCGTACTCACCGTCGGCGAGGTCGCCCCACGCATCCCCCGGCCCGACGGCGTACGGGTGGTCGCCCTGGACGACGACTGGCCGACGGTGGAGGCGACCGGACCGGTCGACCTGCCGGTGGTGGACGCCTCCGGGCCGGCGTTCGTGATCTACACGTCGGGATCGACCGGGAAGCCGAAGGGCGTGGTGTTGACCCATGCCATGTTGACGAACTTCCTCACCTGGATGCGCGAGGAGTGCGCGGTCGGCCCGGACAGCCGGATGCTGCACTGCTGCGCGCCCGTGTTCGACGTGGCCCTGGGCGAGGTCTTCACCGCGCTGACCTCCGGCGCACGCGTCGTGGTCTGTTCCCGTGACGACCTGCTCGACGCCCGCCGGTTGACGGAGCTGATCGCGAAGGAGCAGACCAGCCACGCGTTCTGCCCGCCCACCAACCTGGCCGCGGTCGACCCGGCCGACTGCCCGAGCATGTCGTGCGTGACCCTCGCCGGTGAACCGATCCCACCCCGCATGGCCCAACGCTGGCTGGCCGCCGGCACCCGCCTGATCAACGCGTACGGCCCGGCCGAGGCATCCGTCGCCTGCACCTGGTACGACGCCAGCGCCGGCTGGGACGGCGCGTACGTGCCCATCGGCTGGCCCATGCCCAACCGACAGATCCACGTCGTCGACCCACAGCTGAACCTCGTCCCCATGGGCGTCCCCGGCGAAATCCTCATCACCGGGTCCGGAGTGGCCGACGGCTACCTGAACCGCCCGGAGCTGACGGCCGAACGCTTCGTCACCGACCCGCACGGCGGCGGCCTCGCCTACCGCACCGGCGACCTGGGCCGGTGGAACACGGCCGGGGCGCTGGAAATCCTCGCCCGCATGGACCACCAGGTCAAAGTCAACGGCATCCGCATCGAACTCGGCGAAATCGAAGCCGTCCTCGAACAACACCCCGACGTCGGCACCGCCGTCGTCGTCCGCCGGGAAGACCAGGGAGTCGCCCGGCTGGTCGGCTACGTGACCGGCCACGACGGCCACACCCCGACGGTCAGCGAACTACGCGCCCACGCCGCGACCGCCCTGCCCGCATACATGGTCCCCGCCGTCATCATGACCCTCGACCGGTTCCCCGTCGGCGGCACCGGAAAAATCGACCGCCGCGCCCTACCAGAACCCGGCTCCCAACGCCCCGACCTCGACGTCGACTACGTCCCACCCACCACCGACGAAGAACGACTCGTCACCAGCGTCTACACCACCGTCCTCGGCATCGCAGGCATCGGCACCCACGACAGCTTCTTCGACCTCGGCGGCACCTCCCTCCAATCCGCCGCCGTCGCCACCGCCCTCGACGAAGCCGCCAACGTGCTCGTACCCGTCTCCCAGATCCACCGCACCCCCACCCCACACACACTCGCCCACTGGCTCACCACCGCACCCCGCCGGCCCAGGGCGGAACCGGAACCATCCGTCACCGGACGGGCCGGCCCGGCCAAGCCCGTCCCGCTGCCCCTGTCGGTCGCCAAGTTCGTCATGCTTCCCTTCGACCTGGTCTGCCCGGTCACCTGGTGGATCGAGGGTGACCTGAACCTCCGCGCGCTGATGGCAGCCCTCGGCGACGTGCACAAACGACACGAGGCACTGCACGCCCACTACCGACGGGTCAACCCCCCGGTCGCCATCATCCCGGCCAACCCCGGCACACCCCAACTCCGCCTACTCACCGACGCCACCACCGAACAGGACGCCCTCGACCAACTCGCCGAAGCCGTACAACAACCACTCGACTACACCCAGGGCCGCAACTGGCGCGCCGCCCTCATCCGCGAAAAAACCACCAACCGCATCCTCTTCGGCGTCGGCATCCACCACATCGCCTTCGACGGATGGTCACACGCCCTCCTCGTCCGCGACCTCAGCCACGCCTACACCGCCCGCTGCGGCGGCCACGCTCCCACCTGGGACCAGCCCGCACCCACCTTGCGTCAGTTCCACGACGAGTACACCCGGCTACGCAACGCCGCGGACCTGGAGGCACAGCGGGACTACTGGCGCGAACAACTACGCGGACTCTCCCGCCAGGGTGAAGGCCGGCCCCAGGCGCTCCTGGAGCAGACCCCGGCCTGGGGTCCGAAGACCGGGCACACCGTCACCGTCACCCGCGACGTGCTGGAACGCTGGGACCGGGCCGCCCGCGAACACCGGTTCAGCCGCTCCGCCTACTTCGCCGCCGCCTACGCCTCCGCACTGCGCGCCCTCCACCAGCAGGACGACATCGGCGTACTGATGATCGTCGCCCAACGCGGTAGCCGCATCCTCGACTCCACCTTCACGAGCAGGATCAACTCCAACTGCCTCCGGGTCCGGTTCGACGGGTCCGACGGGCCGGCGAAGGACCTGGCGCGGGCCGTCCAGCAGACCGTCGACGAGCTGATGGCCGCCCAGGACATCTCCTTCCTGGAGAGCACCGCCGACCCAACCGTCGACATGTCCCGGGAGGTGGCCAACAGCCTGCCCACCTTCGCCTACCAGGACAACGTCGTCCTGCCGCTGGACCTGCCCGGCTGCCGGACCGAGGAGGTCGTCGAGCCGTACGCCCGGGAGTGGTCGGGCGCCTGCCTCGTCGAGGTGCTTCCCGGCGAAGAGGGCGTCCTCCTGCGTGTCACCGTCCGCACCGACCTGGTCCCGCCCCCCGTCGCCGAGGTGTTGGCCGCGTCCATACTGCGCTTCCTCGAAGCCGGACCCCAGGCCAACGAACCGGGGCACTGAGCGGGAGGTTCGCTGGGCTCGCCGACGTACAGCGGCTTCGCCACCGGGCCGGCCCGGTGGCGAAGCCGGCACCAACCCTCTGTCAGCGACAGGTCGAGCGGCGCGGAGGCCGCGGTCGACGATTCGCTACTCGGCCGATCGGGTCACCGAACGCCACGCGTCGAACGCCCACCCGAGGTCGGTGGTGTCCGCGCTGGTGAAGACGGTCTCCAAGTACGTTCCGCCAGCGAAGCTGTAGCCGTAGAGGGTGTACCTGACATGGCCGCTGTGACGGTAGAGCCAGGCGGCGCGGTGGCCCACTCCGTCACGGCCGCCCTCACCCACCTTGCCTGCGGGGCCCGGTGGCAGTTCAGCATCCAGCGAGGCGATGATGTCCGCGCCGTCGGCGCACCGCCATTCGGCGCCCGGGGCAAGGCGCATCGTCCGGCCCGGCGCGCGCCACGTCGTCACGTCGTACGTCATGGGCTTCTCTCGCAGCCAGGCACCGAACAGCTCGATCGACCAACCATCGCCCAGTGACGTTCGCACGCCTCAAGTGTGCGGAGGATCGGGGTTCCCGTCGACCGGCCGGAGGTTGCCCGACAACATCGGGCGGACCTTCGCAGAGCCTCCTCGATATTTAACATCATCTTGTTAATGTCCTTCATCTCCCGGCCGGGACCGGACCGGCTCGGCCCCTGACGAAGGGATTGCCATGCAGCGCAGAAGACGGTGGTCTGACCGCGGCGCGGGCGCGCTCGTCACGGCGGTCGTGCTGGCGGCGAGCCTGCTGCCGGCCTCGCCCGCCGCCGCCGCGAACGTCCCGTTCAACGTGGCGACGCTGAACATCTACAACGGCCTCAGCCAGGCCGACTTCGTCTCCGACCTGCAACTGATCACCTCGAGGGCCGACCTGGTCGGCCTCAACGAGGTGGGCAACCGCAAGGCGTTCCTGCAGGACTGGGCCGCCGCGAACGGCTGGTGGCTGTACGCCCCCGAGCCGACGCAGGCCGCCGCCGAGGCTCTGCTGGCCAGGAAGAGCATGTTCGACGTGCTCGAAAAGGGATCGATCTTCGTGTGCGACACCAACGGGCCGGGCGAGGTGCCGCCCGCCCGCTACAACAACTGGGTGCGGTACCGGCACAAGCAGAGCGGGCGCAGCGTCTTCCACATCAACGCGCACCTCAACGCCAGCATCGAGAGCAACGGCCGGCCGGAGGACCTGCCGCGCACCCGATGCGCCGAGCAGCAGATCCAGGACATCAAGAACCTGGCCGCCAGCAAGAAGGACCACGGCCAGGTCGTCGTCAGCGGCGACTTCAACATCGACTTCAGCGCCGACCGAGCGTACGGCTACGAGAAGTTCCCGTGGAAGGTCTTCGAGGCCAACTCGCTGCCGAACCTGCGCTCCTCCTACAACCTCTACGGCGAGAGGGGCACCGGGACACACGGCAATCGGCACATCGACTACATCTACTTCTGGAAGCGCCTCGAGGAGCACCAGGTCATCTGGATGACCGACTACAACATCGTCGACGGCACGAAGTCCGACCACAACGGCGTCGTCGCGACCCTCGCCATCGCACTGTAGGTCGTCGCTTTCTCCGCGACGGCCGCCAGCCATAGGGGCTGGCAGCTCACTGCGCTGCCAGCCCCGAAGCGGGTAGATCTTGGTACGAAACGGCCCCTGGAGGGGCCAGTTCCTACCAAGATCTACAGTCGGACGGCTCCGTCGGGCCGGGACGGCGGCGGTCGGGGCAGATGGTGCGGCGCAGGCCGCAGGAGCACCACTGGCAGTGGAGGATGCCCAGTACGGCCAAAGCCGTCCGGCCCGGCTAAACGCGTTGTTGTCTTACTGGCCCGTGTCTACGGTGTGGTGATGATCTCGCGACTGCTGGCAGTTACCTTCGATGCGCATGACGCGGCCCGCCTGGCGCAGTTCTGGGCCGGCATGCTCGGCCGGCAGGTCGTCGAGGACGCCGGTGGCGCGCTCCTGCCCGGCGAAGACGGCCAGATCAGCCTCCGGTTCGTCCCGAGCCGCGCGGACAAGGTGGGGCCGAACCGCAGCATGCACCTTCACCTGACCAGCGCCAGCAACGACGACCAGCAGCACACTGTGGCCACGGCGCTGAGGCTCGGCGGCGGCCACCTCGACGTCGGGCAGCGCCCCGAGGAGGGGCACGTCGTCCTGGCCGACCCCGAGGGCAACGCGTTCTGCGTGATCGAGCCGGGCAACGCCTTCCTCGCCGGGTGCGGCCTGCTCGGGGAAGTCGCCTGCGACGGCACCCGGGAGGTCGGCCTCTTCTGGAGCGAGGCGCTGGGCTGGCCGCTGGTGTGGGACCAGGACCAGGAGACCGCGATCCAGTCACCGCACGGCGGCACGAAGGTCGCGTGGGGAGGCCCACCCGTGGCCCCGAAAGAGGTGAGGAACCGGCAGCGCTTCGACCTCGCCCCGGCCGGCGGCGACCAGCAGGCGGACGTCGACCGGCTGGTCTCCCTCGGGGCCACTCGGCTCGAGGTCGGTGAAGACGGCGCCGTCGTGCTGGCCGATCCCGACGGCAACGAGTTCTGCGTGAGAGGGAACTGACCACAGCGCGGCCGGGCTGCCCGAAGGGACGCTCCAATGGCGCGTGGGGTGGCTGGCGCCGCGCCTGCGGCTGGGCCTCCGACCGTCACTGACCGGCATCGACTACTACGGGTCGCGCCTTTCGAATGGCCGAGCACGGCCGCCGATTGGCCCGCGCAGTGATCGCCGAACTGGCGTGACTGCCAGCGCCCGCCCAGTAACGTGGCGGGCTCCCGATTGTCAGCAACTCGCTCGCCTGACCGAGCAGCCACTGGTGCGCGGCCGCCTGCTCGGCCGCCCGCCACGAGCCGATTGTTCGGCCGTGAGCTATACAGCGGGGTAGGTGCCTGGGGTGTGGCCGAGGGTGCGGCGGAACACGTCGATGAAGGCGCTCGCCGACGACCAGCCGCAGCGGTGGGCCACGACGGTGACCGGCGTCTTGTCGGCCAGCAGGATCAGTGCGTGGTGCAGGCGTAGCTGGGTGCGCCACTGCGGGAAGGTCATGCTGAGGTCGCGGCGGAACATCCGGGACAGGGTGCGGTCGCTGGCGCCCACCTCACGGCCGAGTTCCGCGAGCGTACGGCTGTCGCCCGGGTCGGCCTGCAAGATGGCGCACACGGTGCGCAGCACAGGCTCGGTGGGGGCAGGCACGTGCAGCGGTTGCTGGGGAGAGGCCCGGAGCTGGTCGAGCAGCACGGCGCGCAGGCGGGCCCGTTCAGGGCTGTCTCCGCTCCCGTCACGGGTGTAGGCGACGATCAGTTCGCGCAGCAGCGGGCCGACGGTGAGCACGGTCGGAGTGTCCAGGCCGAGCGGGTTGTCCGTTGCCGGCAATCCGACCAGGTGCAGGTCCAACTCGCCGTAGGCCCGGTGGGCGTGCACCGTTCCGGCCGGCACCCAGATAGCGCGCGTGCCCGGGGCGACCCAGGATCCTCCGCTGGTCGTGACGGCCAGGACGCCGCGGGCGGCGTAGACGATCTGGTGATCGTCGTGGCGGTGCGCGTCGATCTCGCCCCCGGAGGCGAGCCGCTGAGTACGGGTGGGGGCCACCGGATCGTGGCGGACTTCCGTCATTGGTTGGCAGCTTATCGGAAGCCCGACAGAGCGGTGAGTTGGAACCATCGCTGAGTGCGAAGGCGAACCTCGATCACTCTGCTCTCCGTCGGCCATGCCTGCGTCGACATCTACCAGGGCACCGTCGCGGCGCTGGTGCCGTTGTTCGTCGCCGAACGGGCGTACACCTACGCGACGGCATCTGGCATCGTGCTCGCCGCCTCACTGCTTTCTTCGGTCGCGCAGCCGGTGTTCGGCGCGCTCACCGACCGCTGGTCAATGCCCTGGCTGCTGCCCGTCGGCACCGTGCTGGGCGGGGTGGGCATCGCGCTGAGCGGACTGAGCGGCAACTACACACTCACTCTCTTCTTCGTGGCGATCTCCGGCATCGGCGTGGCCGCCTACCATCCTGAATCCGCGCGCATCGCCCGCGAAGCCAGTGCCGGCAGCCACACCGCCATGGCGTACTTCTCCACCGGCGGCAACGTCGGCTTCGCGCTGGCACCGCTGATGGTCGCCGCCGTCGCGGCCATCGGTGGCCTGGGCTGGACGCCGCTGATGGTGATGCCGGCTCTCGCTGGCACTGCGATGGCCCTGCCCGTCCTGCGCGCTCTGGCCAAGCGCAGGAGCGCCGAGAACGGAGCATCGGCGCCGGTCGGGCGCGACGACACCGCCTCGTTCGTGCGGCTGACGCTGGCCGTGGTGTTCCGGTCGATCGCCTTCGTCGGCCTGAGCACGTTCATCTCCCTGTACGCCCAGCAGCGCATGAACGGCAGCTCTGCGGCGGGCACTGTCGCCCTGTTCGTGCTCTACCTCGGCGGTGTGGTCGGCTCGGTGCTGGGTGGTTCCGCGGCAGCCCGATGGGGCCGGGTGGCAGTCGCCCGCTGGTCCTACGCGATCACTGTCATCGCGATCACGGGCGTGGTGTGGGTGCCTGGACCGGCCATGTATCTGTTCGTGGCCCTGACCTCGGCCGGCCTCTATGTTCCCGTCTCGCTCCAGGTCACCCTCGGGCAGGACTACCTACCCACAAAGGTCGGCACCGCCAGCGGCATCACCCTCGGCCTGACCGTCGGCATCGGTGGCCTCGCCAGCCCTGCCATCGGCGCGGTGGCCGACGCGACGTCGCTGCGAACCGCGCTGACGCCGCTCATCCTCATGCCGATGCTCAGCTGGCTGTTGTTCCGAACCCTGCCTGAACCGGAAGTGCCGAAGCCCGATCTCGAGGAACGCGCGGAACAGAACCGGCCGGTCCTGCCCTCCCTGGCTTCCGTCGACTGATGCTCGGGTTGCGCTGGACGAGGCGGTGGCGCGTGTCGCTGACCGGTTCGCGCGGCGTCCAGTGCCAGGTCAGGGAACCAGGGCCGCCGGGCAGTGTTCGAGCAGATCCCCCGGAGCATGCGCGACCAGATCCGGCCCGGCGGCCAGCAGCGCACCGACATCCCCACCGTGCCACGTCGTGGCCACGGTCGTCGCCCCCGCCTCCCGCCCGCTCAGCAGGTCGATCACCGCATCTCCGACCATCATCGCCTGCGCGGGCGGCACGTCCATCAGCCCCAGCGCCTGGAGCACGATGTCCGGTGCCGGCTTCGGGCGGGCCACCTCGTCGGACCCGATCACATGGTCGAACAGCCCCAGCACCCCGAGCGTGTCGAGCAGCGAGCGGGCCCGTGGGCCGCTCTTGCCGGTCGCGATGGCCATCCGGATGCCCCGGTCGTGCAGGGTCTCCAGCGTCTCCCGTACGCCGGGGAAGAGCGGCACGAGGTGCGCCATCCGGTAGCTCTCCCGGACGAACGGCTCCTCCATCTCGAGCGGCAGCCCCATGAGCCGCATGATGTCCGGGAAGTACCGGCCCATGTGCCGGTTGTACTCCTCGAACGGGGCCGGCCCGTCCCCCACCACCTCCGCGTACGCGATGCTGAACGCCTCGCGCATCACGGCCGAGCTGTCGACCACGACGCCGTCGAGGTCGAACACGACCGCCCGGATCGGCCCCCGGGCCGGCGCCGGGCCGGCCACGTCGACCGCGGCCGAGGCCACGTCGAAGGTGGCCGGTGTCGTGTCGACGGTGGATGGTGGATGGCTCATGACTGCTCCCGGAAGCGAGTGGGGTCGACGGTGGTTCTCACCGGTCGCGATGGCCCGCCAGCGCGTGCTGCCGCTCCGGCTGTGTGGGCCGGGCGCAGCGGTAGATCCGTTCGATGATGTCGATGGTGCGGCGTGCCTCGGCGACGGCCGCGCCCCGGCTGGCGGGGTCGGCGAGCAGGCCGGGGAGGGCGTCGAGCTGGCGGGCGTACTCGGTGCCGATCGGCTCGGCGGGCAGCGGCAGCCGGACGGTCTCGCCGTCGCGGGTGCGGGTCAGCACCGGCTCCGGGTCACGGTTCGGGCTGAAGCCGAACGTGCAGCGCAGGGTCGCCGAGCCGGCCGCGCCGTGCACCGTGATCGTCGTACGGTCCAGCGCCTCGTGG
The DNA here is from genome assembly GCF_043204765.1 of Micromonospora sp. NPDC047730. Lineage (NCBI taxonomy): Bacteria > Bacillati > Actinomycetota > Actinomycetes > Micromonosporales > Micromonosporaceae > Micromonospora > Micromonospora sp. NPDC047730. The sequence continues at coordinate 9,434 of NZ_JBIDCU010000028.1, forward strand.
GAGGCCCAGCACGCCTGCAGGGTGACGGACGCGCCGGTGTCGGTGAGCAGGAAGCCGCGGGCGGTGTCCTCGACGTCGCCGGGGGTACGGCCGGCGGTGTCGGCGTCGCTGCGCCAGGCGGCGTGGGCCGCGCTGTCGTTGACGAAGTCGTCGGAGACGCTGCCGACGGCGTGGGTGATCCGGGTCGGGCCGAGCATCGGCAGCACCGTGTCGAGCAGGTGCCAGCCGAGGTCCACCAGCGCGCCACCGCCGGAGAGGTCGCGCCGGGTGAACCAGCCGCCGGCGTCGGGCACGCCCCGGGCGCGAACCCAGGCCACGTCGACGTGCCGGATCGGCCCCAGCTCGCCGGCCGCGTCGGCCAGCGCCCGGACGTCGGCCCGGTAGCGGGCGGCACTGCCGGCGAGCAGCACCGAGCCGCCGTCGCGCTCCGCCTCCGCGAGCAGGGTCGACTCGGCGGAGGTCAGGCAGACCGGCTTCTCCAGGAACACCGGTACGCCCCGGCGCAGCAGCCGGGCGGCGACGGCGGCGTGCAGGTGGTTCGGCACGGCGACCACCACCAGGTCGGCAGCGCCGACCGGCAGCTCGTCGACGTCGGCGTACGCGGCGGGGACGTGGTGGCTGTCGCGGGCCCGGTCGCGGACGCCGGGCTCCGGATCGATCACGGCGGTCACCGTGAAACCCGGGTGCGCGGCGAGTCGGGGCAGCCAGATCTCCCGCCCGGCCCACCCGAGGCCGGCCACCGCGACCCGCACCGGGCGGTCGGTCGCGGCGGCCGAGGGCAGGCTGGTCATTCGGCGAGGACGTCGGCGAGCACGGCCGCGATCTCGTGCATCTGCTGCTCGGTGCCGAGCAGGGTGCGGTGGTGCAGCCAGATGCAGTCGGCGTGGATCTGCTCGACGTTGGGGCAGCGGGCCGCGATCGCCTCGACCGACTCGTCGGGGGCGCCGGCCTTCCAGAAGCCCTCGCACCGGTAGATGGCCCGGAACGCCACGAACGCGGGGACGCCCCGCGCGATCAGCGCGTCCACCACGGCGCGGCGGCGCTCCATGGTGATCCCGGGGACCCGGAACATGGCCATGTAGTGCGGGTTGCGGTCGCCGCGCTCGTCGCGACCCTGCGGCACCACGCCCGGGATCTCGGCGAGCAGGCTCGCCAGCAGCGGCCAGCGCTGCTCGCGCACCGCGATCTGCTCGTCCAGCCGGCCGAGCTGGGCGCGCAGCACGGCGGCGGTGAACTCGCCCATCCGGTAGTTCGAGCCGGTCGTGCTGTGCAGGTAGTCCCGGTCGGTGCGGGGCCGGCCGCAGCTGTGCACGAGGAACGCCCGCTCGCGCAGTTCCTCGTCGGGGAAAAGGATCGCGCCGCCCTCGCCGGCGGTCATCAGCTTGCCGTTCTGGAAGCTGAACGCGGCCACCGAGCCGAGCGCCCCGGCCCGCTTGCCCTGCCACTGCGCGCCCTGGGCGTGCGCGGCGTCCTGGAGCAGCGCCACCCCGGCGTCGGCGGCGAGCTTGCTCAGCGCGTCCATGTCGGCGAACTGGCCGGCCATGTGCACCGGCATGACGACCTTGGTGCGCGGCGTGATGGCGGCCTCGACCGCGGCCGGGTCCATGTTGTAGGTGTCCAGGTTGACGTCGACCGGCACCGCGACCGCGCCGAGGCGCTGCGCGGCCAGCGAGGACGAGATGAACGTGAAGGCGGGGACGATCACCTCGGTGCCGGGGCCGACGCCGAGCACCTCCAGGGCGACCTCGAGGGCGTGGGTGCCGTTGGTGACGGCGAGCGCGTGCGGCGTGCCGTGGTAGGCGCCGAACTCCTGCTCGAAGGAGTCGACCTCGCTACCGCCCATCCGCCACCACTGGCCCTGCTCGAGGGCGCGGATCAGTCCGGCGCGCTCCTCGTCACCGAACTGCGGCCACTCGGGGAACTCCGACACCGTCGAGGGCTGACCACTCATGACTTCCCACTTCCCAACTCGGGCAGACCAGGGGCTTCGGCCGGACATCGGGCGGGACGACCCGGGACCGCCGGTACGCGGTCCGGGCCCACCGGGGCGCCGGATGGCCGGTTCGAGGTAGGTGACGCCCCCGTGGAGCCGGCGGCATCGCTTCAGCAGGCAGGACGGTAACCGAACCGGACGCCGGGTCACCGCCCCTAACAGCCCCTATGCACCCCTTAGTCCACCCGCGCGGGTGCTGTCACCGGGTCGCCCTCCGCCGACCGCATAGTAAGACTGCGGAGGACCACTCATCGGGCCTGTCGGGACAGGACCCGCGCCCCCGCGAGGTGAAGCGTGTCGGACGTGCTGCTGCTGAACGGCCCGAACCTGGGCATCCTCGGCAGGCGGGAGCCGGAGATCTACGGCACCGACACCCTCGACGACATCGAACGGGCGGTCGGCGAGGAGGTCGCCGCGCGGGGCTGGCGGGTGGTGGCCGAGCAACACGACTGCGAGGGCGCCCTGATCCGCGCGATCCAGGACCGGTACGACACCGTCGGCGCCATCGTCAACCCGGGCGCGCTGATGATCGCCGGCTGGAGCCTGCGCGACGCGCTGGCCAACTACCCGCGGCCCTTCATCGAGGTGCACCTGTCCAACGTCTGGGCCCGGGAGAGCTTCCGGCACGACTCCGTCATCGCCCCGCTGGCCAGCGGCGTCATCGTCGGGCTCGGGTCGCTGGGTTACCGGCTGGCCGCCCGCGCCCTCGTCGCGACCGTCCGCTGAGGACCGGACGCGCCGCCGGTCGCCGCCGGCCCCGCCGATCCGGCACCGGTACGGTCGTCCGCATCCTCACACCTCACCCGAAGGACCCCACATGCACATTCCCGTCATCGCCCTGACCGTCATCCTCGCCGCGGTCTTCCTGAGCACCGCCGTGCCCAAGCTGGCCGGGCAGGCGGAGATGCGTAGGCGGATGGACCACCTGGGCGTCTCCCCGGGCCTGACCCGCGTGCTGGGGGTGCTGGAGCTCGCCGCGGTCGCCGGTCTGCTGCTCGGGCTGCTCTGGGCGCCGCTGGGCATCGCGGCGGCCGTCGGCCTCGCCCTGCAGATGGTCGGCGCGGTGGTCTACCACGCCCGTGCGAAGGACCCGGCCCCCATGACCCTGACGCCGGTGATCTTCGCCGTCGCCGCGGTGGCGCTGGTGGTCCTCCACGTGCTCAAGGGCTGAGCCGTCGTGCCCGACCCGCAGCGTCCCGCCGCCGTGGCCGACCCGCAGCCTCCGGCCGCCGGGCCGGACCGGCGGGGCGCCGTCGGGATGCTCGGCGTCGACGTCGGCGGCACCAAGGTGGCGCTGCGCGCCGAGGCGGCCGGCCGGCCGGCGTACGACCGGACCTTCCGCTGGCCGCACGGCGCGGACGCGGCGGCGGACCTGGCGGTGCTGGCCGCCGAGGTGACCCGGCTGCGTGACGCGTGGGGGCCGGTCGACGCGGTCGGGGTGGCGATGCCGGCGACCACGGACACGGCGGGCGCCGTCACGACGTGGCCCGGCCGGCCGAGCTGGGCCGGCCTGGACCTCGCCGGCGCGCTGCGTCGGCTCTTCCCCGGCGCGGCGACGGCCGTGGCCGACGACGGTGACCTCGCCGCGCTGGCGGAGGCCCGGCACGCCGGCCGCGACGACGTGGTCTACCTGGGCGTCGGCACCGGCATCGGCGGCGGCGTGGTGCTGGCGGGGCGGTCGGTGCCCGGCCGCTCCTCGGCCGAGGTCGGGCACATGGTGGTGGATCTCGACGGCGAGCGCTGCGACTGCGGCCGGCGTGGCTGCCTCCAGTCCGTGGCCGCCGGCCCGGCCACCCTCCGCCGGGCGGCCGACGGTCGGGGGGCCGAGGTGAGCTTCGACGACCTGCGCGACGGGCTGCGCGAGGGCCGCGACTGGGCGGTCGACGCGGTCGACGTGAGCTGCCGCGCCCTGGCGGCGGCGGTGGTCAGCCTCGGCGAGCTGCTGGATCCCGCGGTGGCGATCGTCGGTGGCGGGTTCGCCGCCGGGCTGCCCGGCTTCGTCCCACTCGTGGCCGAGCACGCCCGGTCGGCGGGCCGGGCGGGCCGGCCGGCGCCGCCGGTGCTCCCGGCCGCCCTCGGTGCGCTGTCGTCCCTGCACGGCGCGGTGGAGCTGGCCCGGGGCCTGAGCGCCGTGCCGGCCCCCGCCAGCCCCGTCCCCACCCCGTAGAGGAGATCAACCATGGTCAGGATCGGTGTCATCGTCGGCAGTACGCGGCCCGGACGCAAGGCCGACGTCGTGGCGCGCTGGGTGCGGGACCTCGCCGCCAAGCGGGCCGACCTCACCGTCGAGCTGGTCGACATCGCCGACTACCGCCTGCCGCACTTCGACGAGGTGCTGCCGCCGTCGATGGCGCCGTCGACGCGTCCGGCCGTGCGCCGGTGGGCGACGACGGTGGCCGGGTTCGACGGCTTCGTCTTCGTCACCCCGGAGTACAACCACTCGATCCCGGGCGCGCTGAAGGACGCCGTCGACTTCCTCTTCCAGGAGTGGCAGCACAAGTCCGCCGGTCTCGTCAGCTACGGCGTGCACGGCGGCACCCGCGCGGCGGAGCACCTACGGCTGGTGCTCGGGCAGCTCGGGGTGGCCGACGTCCGGTCGCAGGTCGCGCTCTCCCTGACGACCGACTTCGTGAACTTCCGCGACTTCCGGCCGGCGGCCCACCACGAGGAGGCCGTCAGCACCATGCTGGACCAGGTCGTCGCCTGGGCCGGCGCGCTCCGCACGCTCCGCCGACCCTGACGCCGGCACCCGCCGACGTAACGCCGGCACCGCCGGCTTGACCTCGACGCCGCCGACCCCGGTGCCGACGCTGACCCCGACGCCGCCGGCTGACGCCGACGCCGCCGGCCTGACGCCGACGCCGCCGTGCGTGGCGGCGTCGGCGCGGTCGGCAGGAGGACGCGGGCTCAGCCGGCCCGCTCGGCCCGGCGCAGCAGCACGGCGGCGACGCAGCCGCCGGCGAAGACGGCCATCGCGCCCACCGTCTGGCCGGTCTCCAGGGCGGAGCGGAACGCGTCGGCGACGAGCCGGCGTTCCGCCTCGCTCCCGGCGGCGGCCAGGGCGGCGGGGAACGACCCGGCGCCGGCCAGCGCGGCGGGCAGCAGGGCGGCGAACCGGGCGTTCAGGATCGCGCCGAGCACGGCGATGCCGAGGCTGCTGCCGACCTCCGTCATGGTGCCGTCCACCCCCGCCCCGGCCCCGGCCTTCTCCGGCGGGATCGCGCTCATCACCGCCTCGACGATGGCCGGGTTCGCCACGGCGCAGCCGGAGCCCATCACGAGCAGTCCCGGCAGCAGCACCCCGTAGCCGTCCGTCGGGGCGTGGGTGACGAGGGCGAGTCCGGCGGCGAGCAGCGTCATCCCGAGCGCAATCGACCGGGGCAGCCCGAGCCGGCGGATCACCCGGGCGGCGACGCCGGCCACGTTGAGCAGGACGATGGAGAGCGCGAACGGCACCATCCGCAGCCCCGCCTCCCAGGCCGGGTAGCCGCGCACGAACTGCAGGTGCTGGGTGAGCAGGAACAGCGCGCCGGTGGCGCCGAAGGTGATCAGGACGACCCCGGAGACCGCGCCCACGAAGCGCCGGCTGCGGAAGAAGTGCATGTCCAGCATCGGGTCGGCGACCCGCCGCTCCCAGGCCACGAAGGTGGCGAGGAGGAGCACTCCCGCGCCGGCCGCGCCCAGCACCGGGGCGGCCGTCCAGCCCCGCTCCGGCCCCGCGATGACCGCGTAGACCACCGCGGTCAGGCCCGCCGTGGAGAGCAGCACCCCGCCCAGGTCGAGGCGCCCGCCGGTCGCACGGCGCGACTCCGGCACCAGCGCCCACGCCGCCACCAGGCAGACCAGCACGATCGGGACGTTGACCAGGAAGATCGCCCCCCAGGGCAGGTGGGCGAGGACGAGCCCGCCGAAGGGTGGCCCGGCCGCGAACCCCAGCGCGCTCGCCGCGGCCCAGAGCCCGATCGCGCGGGACCGCTCGGCGTCGTCGAAGACCTGCATCGCCACCGCGAGGGTGGCGGTGACCAGGAGTGCGCCGCCGATCCCCATCCCGGCCCGGGCGGCGATCAGCTGGCCGCCGGTCTGCGCGAGCCCCGCGGCCAGCGACCCGAGCCCGAACAGCACGAGACCGGCCAGCAGCATCCGGCGGCGGCCGTACCGGTCGGCGGCGCTGCCCGCCGTGAGCAGCAGGCCGCACTGGACCAGGGCGTACGCGTTGATCATCCACTGGACGTCGGCGGTGCTGGCGGACAGCTCGGTCGTGAGCACCGGGATGGCCACGGTCAGCACCGTGTTGTCGAGCACCACGGTGACCTGGGCGAGGCAGAGCACGCCGAGGATCAGCCACCGGCCCCGCACCCGGCCGCCCGCTGTCCCGCCGGCGGGCGCGACAGTCGTGGCGGTCACCGGGTCGGCGCGAAGCGGGCGATGGGGTTGGCCAGGGTGCCGACCAGTTGCAGCGCGGCCGACGGGTCGGCGAGGTCGACCATCTGCCGGTTGTTGCGCAGCTGGAGCCGGTTGAGGCAGGACAGCGCGAACTCCGGGGCGAACAGGTCGTAGCGCCGCAGCCGCTCGGCCAGGTGCGGGACGCTGTCGGCGTAGTCGGCCGCGCACCGGGCGACGGTGCGCCAGAAGGCGTCCTCGTCCAGCACGCCCTCGGTGACCAGGATCGCGTTGAGGTAGCGCAGGAAGCAGTCGAAGACGTCGGTGAAGATCGACAGCAGCTTCATGTCCTCGGGCACGTCGGCCCGCACCCGCCCCACCTGCGGGGGCAGGTCGGCGTCCGGGTCCATCACCACGATCTCCTCGGCGATGTCCTTGAAGATGGCCCGCTCGACCGTCCCGCCGTCCAGGACGAGGATGACGTTCTCGCCGTGCGGCATGAAGGCCAGGTCGTGGGCGTAGAAGCTGTGCAGCAGCGGGGTGAGGTAGGCGTCGAGGTAGCGGCGTAGCCACACCTGCGGCGCCAGCCCGGACTGCGCGATCAGCGCGGCGGCGAACGACCGGCCGTCGCGGTCGGTGTGCAGCAGGGACGCCATGGTGGCCAGTCGCCGGCCCGGCTCCAGGCCGGGCACCGGGCTCTCCCGCCACAGCGCGGCCAGCATCTTCCGGTACGGGGAGTACCGGTCTGTCGCCGCCTCGTACTCCAGGTGCCGGTACCCGATGGCGGCCCGCTCGCGGATGATCGTCAACCCGGTGCGCTTGAGGATCTCGTCGCCGTCGATCAGGTCGGCGAGCCAGTCGTTGATCGCCGGGGTGGCCTCCATGTACGCGGCGGACAGCCCGCGCAGGAAGCCCATGTTCAGCACGGACAGCGCGGTCTTGACGTAGTGCCGGGTCGGGTCGGTGACGTTGAAGAAGGTGCGGATGGACTGCTGGGCGAGGTACTCGTCCGGGCCGGGGCCGAGGCACACCAGCCGGCGCTGCGCCACCTCGGCGGCGAACGTGACGGAGATCCGGTTCCACCACTGCCACGGATGCACGGGGATGAGCAGGTAGTCGGCCGGGTCGAGGCCGAGCCCGGTCAGGGTGCCCGCGAAGGCGGCGAGGGTGTCGTCGCCGAGTTCGGCGCGGAGCAGGGTGTCGTAGTCGAGGTCGGCGGCGCAGGTGAAGGTCGTCCGGTCCCGGTGCGCGGCCAGCCAGAACAGCCGGACCGGGCGGGCGGCCTCCGGCGCGTACGCGCGGTATTCGTCGATGCCGAAGCCGATCCGGCCGTTGTTCGCCACGAAGCCCGGGTGGCCCTCGGTCATCTCGGTCTCGATGGTCTGGAAGTCGGCGTGGGCGAGGTCGGCGGCGCGCACCGCCGGTTTGTCGAGCTTGTACGCGGTGCTGGCGAGGGTGGAGCTGATCTCCTCGAGGTAGACGGGGAGGATCTCGTCGCGCAGGCCCAGCGCGCCGCGCAGGTCGAGGCAGAAGTCGAGGGCGTCCAGCGGCAGCTCGGTGTCGCCGCGGTGGCGAGTGATGCTGTCGGCGTCGATCCGCCAGTGGTCCAGGGCCAGCAGGCTCGCGGTGAACCGGTAGACCACGTCGCCGTCGTCGCCGCGCACCTCGTACCGGCGCTCCCCCGCCGCCGGGCCGTCCGCGTCGGCGGGGACCGGCTCGGGTGCGAGCAGCCGTTCGTGGGCGAACTCGGCCAGGGCCTTGCGGACCAACAGCCGGTTGGCGCGGGCCCAGCTCGCCGGCGTCAGGTGGGCCACGGATGCGGAGGGGTTCACGTGCGCAGGTCTCCTCGGGTTGCGGCGGGGTGGGTGTCGGTCGCGCCGGTCGCGGCCTCGAACTGGGCACGGGTGCAGACGCTGAGCAGCGCGTCCTTCTCGGGCTTGGCGATCGGGCCGACGACGGTGAAGCCGACGGCCGCGTTGAGCCGGTGCACCGCCGTGTTGCGCACGTCGGGCTCCACGACGACCCGCCGGGTCGCCGGGTCGGCGAACAGCCACGCCAGCACGGTGGTGATCACCGCGCGGGTGAAGCCGTGCACGGGCGCGTCGGTGGGGGCGCAGAGGAAGTGCATGCCGACATCGCCGTCGACCGTGTCGTACAGGCCGACGAGTTCGACGCGGGCGGGGTCGTACCGCTCGGCGAGGAAGGCGGGTCGCCCCTCGTGCAGACCAAGGAACGCGGCGTGGTGCGGGTGCGCGGCGATCCGCCGGTATTCCTGCGCGACCCGGGCCACGTCGGCGTCCTGCATCAGCCAGAACGCCGCCTTCGGGTGGGTCACCCAGCGGTGCAGCAGCGCGGCGTCGGCGTCCGGGTCGAGCGTACGCAGCGCGAACTCGCCGAGCCGGTCGTCGACGCGGCGGTGGACGACCTCGGTCACGACGCGGCTCCGGCCGGCACGCCGAACTCCTGGAAGGTGATGCTCTTCTCGACCGGGTAGTGCTCGCGGCCGAGCAGCTCCCGGATGATCCACGAGTTGCGGTACGGACCCATGCCCAGGTCGGGTGAGGTGATGCTGTGCGTGTGGGTGCCGGCGTTCTGCAGGAAGATGCCCCGGCCGGTGTGGTCGATGCTGTAGTTGCGGGCCACGTCGAAGCGGCCGTGGCCGTCCCAGCGGATGCGGTCGCGCACCGGCTCGAGGAACTCCGGGACCCGGTAGTGGTAGCCGGTGGCGAGCACGAGACCCTCGGTGTCCAGGGTGAAGTCGCGGTCCTGCTCGACGTTGCGCAGCCCCAGCGTGTACGTCCCGCTCGGCTCGTCGTACGCGGCGGTGGTCAGCGCGGTGTTGGTCAGCAGCCGGGTGCGTACCGGGCCGCCGATGCTCTTGGCGTAGAGCAGGTCGTAGATGTCGTTGACGAGGTCGGCGTTGATGCCCTTGAACAGCCCCTTCTGCGCGGACTCCAGCCGGTAGCGGGTCGCCTCCGGCAGGGCGTGGAAGTAGTCCACGTAGTCCGGCGAGGTCATCTCCAGGGTCAGCTTGGTGTATTCGAGCGGGAAGAACCGGGGCGACCGGGTGACCCAGTTGAGCTGGTAGCCGCAGGAGTCGATGTCGCCGAGCAGGTCGTGGTAGATCTCGGCCGCGCTCTGCCCGCTGCCGACGACGGTGATGCTGCGCTTGGCGCGCAGCGCCGCCCGGTGCTCCAGGTACTGCGAGTTGTGGATCGCGTCGCCGCCGAGCCCCCGGCAGGCGTCGGGCACGTGCGGCGGGGTGCCGGTGCCGAGCACGAGGTGCCGGGCGCGGTGGGTGACCCGCTCCCCCGTGGCGGTCACGGTGGCCCGCACGACGTAGTGCTCGTCGGCCGGGTCGAACTCGACGGACGTGACCCGCTGTCCGAACCGGACGCCGCGGAGCTTGCCGGCGGCCCAGCGGCAGTAGCCGTCGTACTCGCTGCGCAGCGGGAAGAAGCTCTCCCGGATGTAGAACGGGTAGAGCCGCCCCGACTCCTTCAGATAGGCCAGGAAGGAGTACGGGGAGGTCGGGTCGGCGAGGGTGACCAGGTCGGCGATGAACGGCGTCTGGAGACGGGTCGACTCCAGCAGCATCCCGGGATGCCAGCTGAAGGTGTCCCGCGCCTCCAGGAAGAGGCCGTCGAGGTCCTCGATCGGTTCGGTCAGGCAGGCCAGGCCCAGGTTGTACGGGCCCAGTCCGACGGCGATGAAGTCGTGCGTCGACATGCGTTCTCTCCAGCGGGGACGGGTCGTCAGCCGACGGGGCAGGTCAGCGCGGCGGTCGCCCTGGTGTGCGCGTACCAGCCGGCGTGGTCGGCGACGAGGTCGAGGACGTGGGCGATGTCGTCCAGCGTGGTCTCGGGGTTGAGCAGGGTGAACTTGAGGTGGTGCGCGCCGTCGACCCTGGTCCCGGCGACCAGCCCGGCGCCGGAGGCCGCCAGCGCCTCGCGGGCGTACAGGTTGGCGTCGTCGACGAGGTCGCGGCCGGGGCCGGTCGGCAGGTAGCGGAAGACCACGGTGCTGAGCTGCGACCGCGTGACCACCTCGAAGCGGGGGTCCTCGGTGAGCAGTTGCCAGGCGTCGGCGGCCCGGTCCACCACCTCGTCGAAGAGCGCGCCGATGGCGTCCGGTCCCATGATCCGCAGGGTCAGCCAGAGCTTCAGCGCGTCGAAGCGGCGGGTGGTCTGGATGCTCTTGTCGACCTGGTTGGGAATGCGCTGCTCGACCATCCGGGCGGGATTGAGGTAGTCGGCGTGCCAGGTGGCGTGCCGCAGCACCCGCCGGTCGCGCACCAGCAGGGCGCTGGAGCTGACCGGCTGGAAGAACGACTTGTGGTAGTCGACGGTGACCGAGTCGGCCCGTTCGATGCCGTCGAGCAGGTGCCGCCGGGTCGGCGACACCAGCAGCCCGCAGCCGTACGCGGCGTCGACGTGCAGCCAGACGCCGGCCGCCGCGCAGACGTCGGCGATCTGCGGCAGCGGGTCGATGGTGCCGAAGTCGGTGGTGCCGGCGGTGGCCACCACCGCCATCACCACCAGCCCCTCGCCGCGGCAGCGGTCGATCTCGCGGGCCAACTCGTCCGTGCGCATCCGCCGGTCGGTGTCGGTGGGCACGGTGACCACCGCGTCCGCGCCGAGGCCGAGCAGCCTGGCCGCCTTCTGCACGCTGAAGTGCCCGGCCGCCGAGGTGACGACGCGCAGTCGGGACAGCAGCTCCGGGCGGGACGGCTGCCCGGTCTCCCGGCCGGTCACCCTGGCGCGGGTCTCCTCGCGGGCCAGCAGCATCGCCTGGAGGTTGGACTGCGTGCCGCCGCTGGTGAAGACGCCGTCGGCGGCCGGCCCCAGGCCGATCCGCTCGGCCGTCCAGTCGACCAGCCGGCGCTCGATCAGCGTGCCCCCGGCGCTCTGGTCCCAAGTGTCCAGGGAGGAGTTGACGGCGCTGAGCACGGCCTCGGCGAGCAGCGCGGGGATCACCACCGGGCAGTTGAGGTGTGCCAGGTAGCGGGGGTGGTGGAAGAAGACGGCGTCGCGCAGGTAGACGTCCTGGAGTTCGTCGAGCGCGGCGCCGGTGTCGCCGAGCGGCCGGTCCAGGTCGATGCCGGCGATCCGGGGCGCGAGCTCGTCCGGTGTCACGCCTGTGAACGGCCGGTCCGCGCCGGCCACCCGGGTCGCCACCCGGTCGATGCCGGCAGCCAGCACACGCCGGTAGTCCTCGACCGAGCCGGCGGTAAACAGGTGGGCGCGGGCGCCGTTCGTCCCGGGGGTCACCCCGGTCGACGGTGCCTGGACGGTGGATCCGGGCAGGCTCATGCGGGTCCTCAGCGGTCGGGAGTGGACACGGCGGCGGGGGACGTGGACGTCGCCTTCCGCCGCGATCCGATGATCGAGCGAACTTAGGTTACCCTAACCTAAGTTCGTGTCAACGATGTTGCCGCGTCGCATCGATTTCGCTCAGTTCGACGCCCGTCGCCGACGCCCGCTCCCCGGGCGCCGCCCGGCGGGCGCCGGAACCGGCGCCGGGGCGCCGCGACGCCGAGTCCCACCAGGGGCACCAGGCTGGAGGTCCACCACCGGCAGCCGGGCCGGCCGGTCGGCTCAGTTAGGGGAGGGTAACCTAAGTTGATGGCCCTGTGGCAGGCGGCACGGCCGCCCATCCGACCCGCGCCGCGATGACCGGCGTCTATCGCGACCGGTGGGGCGTCCCGCACCTGCGCGCCGACACCGTCGACGGCCTCGCCCGCCTCCAGGGGCGGGTGGCCGCCGTCGACCGGGCCTGGCAGATCGAGGTCGAGCGGTGGCGCTCGGAGGGTCGCCTCGCCGAGCACGTCGGCCCCGCGGAGCTGGGCTGGGACAGGTTCGCCCGCCGCGCCCGCCTCGACGACACCGCGCGGCGCTGCTTCGATCGGCTCGCCCCCGACACCAGGCGGTGGGTCACCGCCTATGTGGATGGGGTCAACGAGGGGCTCGCCGAGGGCGCCGCGGCGGCGCCCGAGTTCGCGGCGGTCGGCTGCGCGCCGGGCCCGTGGCGGCCGTGGTCGCCGCTCGGCGTCTTCCTCGTCCAGCACGTGCTCTTCTCCACCTTCCCCAACAAGCTGTGGCACGCCCACGTCGCCGGCGCCCTCGGCCCGGCGGCGACCGGCCTGTTCGCCGTCGAGGGGCCCGGCGGGTCGGGCAGCAACGCCTGGGCGGTGCCCGGCGACCCGGTCACCGGCCGGGCGCCGGTCGTCGCCGGCGACCCCCACCGCATCCTCGAACTGCCCGGCGTCTACCAGCAGGTGCGCCTCGCCTGCCCCGAGTTCGACGTGCTCGGCCTCGCGTTCCCCGGCGTCCCGGGCCTGCCCCACTTCGGGCACGCGGGCGAGGTGGCCTGGGCGGTCACCAACGCGATGGCCGACTACCAGGACCTCTACCGGGAACAGGTGCGCCGCGACGGCGACCGGGTGCTGGTCCGCGAGACGGACGGCTGGGCGCCGGCGCACCGCCACGTCGAGCGGATCGAGGTACGCGGCGGCGAGCCGGAGTCCGTCGAGGTGATCGAGACGCCGCGCGGGCCGGTCGTCGACCACGACCGGGACACCGGCGAGGCGATCAGCCTGCGCACCCCGAGCCGGGTCGAGGGGCGTCTCGGCTTCGACGCGCTGCTGCCGCTGCTGCGGGCGACGAACGCCGACGACGTCGCCGACGCGCTGCGGGACTGGGTCGAGCCGGTCAACAGCGTCCTCGTCGCGGACCGGCACGGGACGGTGGTCCACCTGGTCGCGGGGCTCGTCCCGATCCGCGACGACCGGTGCCGGCGGGAGCCGGTGCCCGGCTGGGATCCGCGGTACCGGTGGCACGGCGGCTACGCGCCACCGCGCCGCACCGCCGTCGACGGGACAGCGGTCTGCGCCAACGACCGGCGCCCCGACACCGCCGACCTCGGCGCCGACTTCGCCCCGCCACACCGCGCCCGCCGCATCCGCGCCCTGCTGGCCGGCGGTGCCGGCCCGGCGGCCGTGCACATGGACACCCGGCTGGAGGCCGCGGCCCTGCGCGGCGCGCTCGACCGGCTGGACCCCGACGGCCTCGGCGAGCCGGCGCGGCGCCTGCGGGACCGGTTGCTCGCCTGGGACGGGCGGATGGGGGCCGACAGCACGGACGCCGGCGCCTTCGCCGCCTGGCGCGCGGCCCTGGTCCGCCGGCTGCACGACCACCCGTGCCTGCGCCCGCTGCGCGCCCCGAGCGCGTTCGACCCGCTGTTCACGCCGTGGACCGACCCGCTGGCGCGCATCGGCCACGCCCTCGACGGGGTGGTCGCCGGGCTGCACCGCCTGGGCGGGGACGTCGGCCCGGTGGCGGCCGGGGCGCTGGCGGAGGTCGCGGCGGGCGACCCGCCCGGGCCGTGGGGCCGACGGCACGTGCTGCACCCGGTCCACCTCGGCGTGGCGCCGGCGGTCGACGTGGCCGTACGCGCGATGCGGGAACGGGTCGCGCTGGCCGGCGACACCGACTGCGTGCTGTCCACCTCCAGCGTCCCGGGCGTCTCCGACGCGTGCTGGCGCGGCCCGGTGGCCCGCTACGTGTGGGACCTGACCGACCGCGCGGACAGCCGCTGGGTCGTGCCGTTCGGCTCCTCCGGAAGGCCCGGTGACCCGCACTTCGACGACCAACTTCCGTTGTGGGCCGGCGGCGAGCTGGTCCCGGTGGTCACCGACTGGCGGGAACTCACCCCGGAACCAGGAGCACAGGCAGCAGCTCCGCCCGGGCCGGACGCAACCGGCCCCGGGCCACGAGTTCGACGGTGATGACGACCGCGACCGCCTCCACCGCGAGGAGCCCGACCAGCACGACCAGCTGCGTGATCCCGGCCGTGAGTGGACTGGCGCCGCCCAGCAGCATTCCGACGAACGCGCCCGGCAGCGTCACCAGGCCCACCGTGCGGGTCTGGTCCAGCGCCGGCACCAGCGCCTGCCCGGCCACCGGACGGCACACGAGCAGGACGGCGTCCCGTGCCGGCAGCCCCAACGCCAGGGCGGCCTCCACCTCTCCCGCACGGGTGGTCAGTTCGTCCAGCACCCGCCGGCCCGCCAGCGACGTCGCGGTCATCGCCCCGCCGATGAGGATTCCGGCCACCGGGATGACGGCGATTCCCCGCATCGGCACGAGCCCCGCCGACAGCAGCCCCGCCACCACGGCCATGCTCCCCGCCGCGATCGGCACACCCGCCCACCAGTTCCACCGGCCGGTGATCCGCCGGCCGGAGGTGGCCGCCGCCACCGCACACATCAGCACGACGAAGGCCGCCGTCGCCCACAGCGACACCACGATCGCGGTGATCAGCAGCGACACGGCCGCCAACTGGATCGCGGCGCGGGCCGCGGCGACCAGCACCTGCCGGCCGTGCCCGAGCGCACCGGCCCGGACCACGACGGCCGCCACCACGGCCAGGGCGACCAGGGCGGCGGCCAACTCCGGGCCGACCACGAGCATCGTCGAGGACATCCGGCAAGTCTGCCGGCGCGCGGACGGCCGCGGGGCGGCGGCCTCGCACCGACCGGCGCCCGGATCTGGGCGGACGACCTCGCCGGCGGCGAAGAGCGGCCCGGACGCGGGCCGGCCCCGGGGCGGGACGCCTCGGGGCCGGTGCGACCGTTCCCGCCGGAGCCGTCAGGCCACCGGCGTCGGAGGGTCAGAAGGTCGGAGCGAGGTAGAGCAGGCGGTTCGGCGAGCCGCTGCCCGGGTTGGTGATCACGTTGGTCGTGGCCTGGCTGACCAGGTACGAGTGGACCTGGGCGGGCGTCCAGCCCGGGTTGACGCTGAGCACCCGGGCGGCCGCGCCGGCGACGTGCGGCGAGGCCATCGAGGTGCCGCTGATGGACGAGGTGGCGGTGTCGCTGGTGGACCAGGCCGACAGGACGCCCACGCCGGGGGCGAAGATGTCGGTGCAGGTGCCCCAGTTGGAGAACGAGGCCCGCGCGTCGTTGCTCTGCGAGGCGTTGACGGTGAGCGCCGTCGGGACCGAGGCCGGCGAGTAGTTGCAGGCGTTGGCGTTCGAGTTGCCGGAGGCCACGGCGTAGGTGATGCCGTCGGCGATGGAGTTCGCCACGGCGGTGTTCAGGGAGCTGTTGTAGGAGCCGCCGAGGCTCATGTTCGCCACCGCGGCCTGGCCCGCCTGGTGGTTCGACGTCACCCAGTTGATGCCGGCGATGACCTGCGCCCAGGTGCCGCTGCCCTGGCAGTTCAGCACCCGCACGGCCACCAGCCGGACGTTCTTCGCGACGCCGTAGGTGTTGCCGCCGACGGTGCCCGCGACGTGCGTGCCGTGGCCGTTGCAGTCGGCGGCCGGCAGCGCGTTGTCGATCGCGTCGTAGCCGTCGACGGCCTGGCCGGCGAAGTCGACGTGGGTGGTCCGGATGCCGGTGTCGATGATGTACGCGGTGACGCCGGTGCCGCTGCTGTTGTAGGTGTACGTGCCGCTGAGCGGCAGGGCCCGCTGGTCGATGCGGTCCAGGCCCCACGGCGGGTTGCTCTGGGTGGCGGTCGTCGTCACGGTGTGGTTCTGCTCGACGTAGTCGACGGCGGGGTGCGCGGCGAGGCGCTTGGCGGCCCGCTCCGACAGCCGCACCTCGAAGCCGTTGAGGGCGTCGCCGTAGACGTGCCCGACCGTCCCGCCGAAGCGCGCGGCCAGCGAGCCGGCGCTGCTGCGCACCTCGGCCTGCCGGGTGCCGGCGCGACCGCCGACGCTGCTGTCCTTGAGCACCACGATGTAGCTGTCGGCCACGGCCGTCGCGCCGCCGGCGCTGCGGATCTCGCCGGTGCCGGGGGCGGCTGCCGCCGGGGCGCCGATCATGGTGGTGACCATGGCGGCGCTGGCGAACACGCCGACCGCGCCGGCGAGGGTACGCCGTCGAGTGCGAGGGAGTGTCATCTCCCGGTCCTCCTACTGTCGTGGCCTTCGGGTGGCTCGTGGCGCACCCGGCAGGCGGTGGACGATGAGGAAACCTTAGCCATCATATTCATGTTCGTATATTTTTTTGGTGTTCACGATGTGAGGACGATGTTGAAGAACCGCACGTGAAAGGCTTGCGCGAACAAGGATCCAACTGAGATGGGCCGGCATCCATGGTCGTCCGGGCCGCCGACCGGGCAACCCGTCACGACGACGACGGCGGCGACGACACCCCCGCGCCCGACATGGGCGGCACCGCGGACCGACCGAAGCGCCCGGCCGCGCGGCGCCGCCCACATCGCGGACCGACGGAATGAGTGACCCTCGTCACGGGGGTGGCGCGCCCGGCGCGGCGTCCGCACTTGAGCGGTGCGAGGAGCGGAATCCCGCTGCACGGCCCGGATCCGCCTCCCCGACGCCGCCGGGCCGCCGCCACCCCCCTCGACTCAGGGCTGCCGCCTCCTACACGGAGGGTGATGGCCGGTTTCTTGGCTGCCATGACCCGGACCTCGACTGGATCGCCGGCAACTGTCGAGATTTGGAGCGCTCACTACCCTGTTGCATGATCCCCGTGCCTGGGCACACATCGACAGCGATAAGGGCTTCAGATGACCGACAGTCACCCTCCGTATGGAGGGCAGCCGGATCCGAACGTCACCCCGTGGAGCGGGCCGCCGGCCCCTCAGGGTGGGTACCCCGGATACGGCCAGCCAGGGCAGCCACCGCAGTTCGGGGCCCCGGTCCCGCCGCCGCAGAAGTCGAACAAAGGCCTGATCATCGGCCTGTCCGCCGCCGCCGTGGTGGTCCTGCTCGTGCTCTGCGGCGCCGGCGTCGGGTTCGTCCTCGTCAACGACGACGACGATCCCACCCCGGTCGCGTCCGCCACCCCGAGCGGGTCCAGCGAACCCGGCACCGACGCCACCCCCACCCCGGGGCAGTCCGAGTCGCAGGATCCCGGCAACAGCAACAACGCGGTGACCGCCCGCTACTCCAGCGACCTGGGCGACGTCTGCGAGGGCAGCCAGATCCTCAACGCGGCGCCCTACAACGGCGGGGCCGGTGCCAAGGCGTACGTCTTCTCGAACAACCCCGACCGGCTGACGTTCTGGTCGTCGAAGTCGATCGCCTCGAACAAGCCGTACTACGCCAAGAGCGCCGACTTCGAGTCGGTCTCCGTGGTCGGCTGCCTGAAGTTCGTGGAGGGCAGCGAGGGCACGCCGCGCCAGTGCCAGTACAAGGACAGCTCCGACAAGCAGGTCACCATCGACTACGTCTCGTCGCGCTACGAGCTGACCTTCTACGCGGCGAAGACCGGCGAGAAGATCGGCGACGGCGGCACCGTGAGCGCCCCGGCGAACCGGTGCCCGAGCTTCATCTCGTACAACAAGAACACCATGAAGGCGTACGCGTCGCCGGACTCCGGCACCATCGAGGCGGCCCTGGACAAGTTCCTGTCCTGAGGCGGCTCGTTCGACATCGGGGAGGGACGGTCACCGTCCCTCCCCGATGTGTTTCCCGCGTCCGCCCCACCCGTCGCGGAACAGGCTGCCTCGCCCTCGACCACGCGACCGTCCTGCGGGTGTGCGGGCCCGACGCCGACTCCACCTCCCCGCCGACGAACGGGGCCGCCGCCGTAGGAAGACGGCGGCGGCCCCGGCGGGCGTGGGGCGGACCTCAGCGGCGGGCCGACGCCTCCTTCGCCACGGCGTCCACGTCCACCTGGTCGAAGGCGGGAGCGCCGTCGACGGCGTCGGCGGCGACGGCCGCCGACGTGGCGGCGTCCGGCAGGTCCAGGCTGGTGCGGAGGGTGACCGGCTTGAGCAGGGCCGCCGCGAGGACGCCGACGACGGCGATGGCCGCGGAGATCAGGAAGATGTGTCCGGTGGCGTCGCCGTACGCGGCCCGGACGATCTGCTGGACCACGGCCGGCATGGCGTCGATGTTGAGACTGCCGGTCCCCCCGCCGGAGGTGGGGATGCCCGCGGTGGCGAGGTCCGTGGTGATCTGCTCGGTGACCCGGCGGGCGAGGACCGCGCCGAGCACCGACACCCCGATGGTGCCGCCAAGGGAGCGGAAGAACGCCACGGTGGAGCTGGCCGCGCCGATGTCCTTGAGGGAGACGGTGTTCTGCACGGCGAGGACGAGGTTCTGCATGGTCATGCCGACCCCGACGCCCACGATGAACATGGCCGCGCCGACCAGCACCAGCGACGTCTCGTGGTCGATGGTGCCGAGCACGGCGAACCCGGCCACGAGCACGACCGCCCCGACGAGGATGTAGGGCTTGACCTTCCCGGTCCGGGTGATCAGGCGACCGACGACGATCGACGAGCCGAGGACACCGGCCATCATCGGGATGGTGAGCAGCCCGGCCTCCGTCGGGCTGTAGCCGCGGCCGATCTGGAAGTACTGGCCGAGGAAGACGGCGCCGCCGAACATGGCCATGCCGACCGCCAGGCTGCCGAGGATGGCCAGGGCGGTGGTGCGCTGGCGGACCAGGTCGAGCGGGACCACCGGCTCGTCAGCCCGCGCCTCCACCCAGACGGCCAGGGCCAGCAGCAGGGCCGAGCCGCCCACCATCGCCGCGCTCTGCCAGGAGACCCAGGCGAACGAGTCGTCGACGAAGGAGATCCAGATGAGCAGCACGCTGACCCCGGCGGCGATCAGGGTGGCGCCCAGATAGTCGATCTTCACGTTGTCGCGGCGGACCGTGGGCAGGCGCAGGGTGACCTGGAGGAGGATCAGCGCGATGACGGCGACGGGGACCCCGACGAAGAAGCACCAGCGCCAGCCGAGCCAGGACGTGTCGACGATGAGCCCGCCCAGCAGCGGCCCGCCGACCGTCGCCACGGCCATGACGCCGCCGAGGTAGCCGTTGTACCGGCCGCGCTCCCGCGGCGGGATCATCGCCGCGATGGCGACCTGGACGAGCGCCTGGAGGCCGCCGACGCCGATGCCCTGGAACGCACGCGCGGCGATGAGCTGGCCGGCGGTCTGGGCGAGGCCGGCGACCACCGAGCCGGCCAGGAAGACGACGATGGCGACCTGCACCAGGAGCTTCTTGTTGAACAGGTCGGCGAGCTTGCCCCAGATCGGGGTGGTCGCGGTCGCGGTGAGCAGGGTGGCGGTGACCACCCACGTGTACTGGGTCTGCGACCCGTTCAGCGCGCCGATGATCTTCGGCAGCGCCGTCGAGACGACGGTGCCGCTGAGCATGGCGACGAAGAGCACCAGCAGCAGGCCGCTGAGCGCCTCCAGCGTCTGCCGATGCGTCATCGGCGTGTCGCCGGTCGTCGTGGTGGGTGCGCTCATCGCGCGGCCTCCAGGTTGTCGTGGTGTCCGAGGGCGGTCTCGATGTCGCGGGTGAACCGGCCGAGCGCCCCGCTCAGCGCCGCGATCTCGTCGGGCGTCCAGTCGGCGAGCGCCCGGTCGAGCACCCCGCCGTACCAGTCGAAGATCTCGGCCAGCGCGGCCCGGCCGTCAGGGGTGACGGCCAGGACCCGGGCCCGCATGTCGGTCGGGTCGGCGCCCCGCTCGACCAGGCCGAGCCCGACGAGCGAGGCGATCGCGCGGCTCACGGTCGACGGGTCCAGCCCGGTGCGGGCGGCGAGCTCCCGCGCGTGGCAGCCGGCGGGAAGCCGGTCGATCTGCATGAGCATGCCGACCAGGCCGAGCGGCACGAGCGGCCGCACGTCGGCCCGGCGCCGCCGGATCAGCCGTACGGTCCGGACCAGTTCGTGCAGCCTGGTGCCGAGTTGACGAGCGGTGCCGTCCACCGTTTCCCCCACATCGCAGATGGTTGCCGCATACAAGCATCTGCCGATCTTGCCCAATGAGCAAGTTTGCGCAATGAGAAACGAGTCACGTCGGCACTAGGCTGACGGCATGGACGAGGCCACCGGACTACGGGAGCGGAAGAAGGCGGCAACCCGCCTCGCCCTGCACGAGGCGGCCCTGCGCCTGGCCTCCGAGCACGGGCTCGACCGCGTCACCGTCGAGGCGATCGCCGACGCCGCGAACGTGTCCCGCCGGACGTTCTCCAACTACTTCTCCAGCAAGGAGGAGGCGATCTTCCACGGCGACGCCGTACGACTGCGCCGACTGCTGGAGCTGGTCCGCCAGCAACCGCCCGACGCGCCGCCGTGGCGCGCGCTGAGCCGGGCCGCCGAGCACCTCGCCGAGGAGGTGTACGGCAACACGCCCCCCTCGTGGCTGGTCCGCCGCCGCCAACTGCGGGGGCACCCGGGACTCGTCGCCCAGCAGATCGCGGCGTACACCACCATCGAGCGCGAACTCGCCGACGAGTTCGTCCACCGGCTGGTCGGTCCCGACCCGGAGCTGCGGGCCCGGGTCCTGGCGGCGACCTTCCTGGCCACCCTGCGCGTCGCCGTCCAGCACTGGATCGAGCACCCCGACGGGCCGCTGCGCGACACCCTCCGGGCCGCGCTCGCGGGGGCGGCCGCCGCACCGGCTGTCGAGGCTGCCGCTCCCCCACCCGGCACCACCTGAGCCCGCAGCGGACGGTGCGTACGCATCCGCACCACCGCTGCCCGGTTCCGCCTCGCTCCCGCCGGGCGGTGCCGGCCCGGCGGGAGCCCCGCGTCAGGGCAGGTCGGGCGCGCCGAGGAAGGACCAGGTGTTCCCGTCGGCGGACCACCACGTGCCCGGGGTGTGCGGCCAGCCGCCCTGCGCGTATCCGCCCGGTACCGGTACGGCCGCCGCGCCGGGCGCGGGCTCCACCGGGGACAGGCGCTGCCCCCCGTCGCCGCTGCTGAACATCAGCGGCCTGTCGTCGGCGACGAGACCGGCCTGGATGACCAGCGTTCCGTCGGACCGGACGGAGGCGCGAAGCTGCCGGTCACCGACGGCTGCGCTGCCGGCGGTGCGTTGCCAGGTCCGGCCGCCGTCACCACTGCGATAAACGACCAGTGTGCCGTCGATGCTGCCGACGGCGTAGACGGTGCGGCCGTCCCACGTGGCCACGTCGAGCGCGACGTCGTGGCCGGCGGTGAGCGGCCCGGCGAAGACGTGTCGCTGCCAGGTACGGCCTCCGTCGCGGCTCACCGTGATCGCGCTGCCCCGGCCGACGAGCCGGCCGTCGATCGTGTCCACGGCCGCGTAGCCGCTGCCCCAGATGCCCGCCTCGGGCGGCACGTCTTCCGCGAGCGCGGGCAACTCCAGCCCCGTGCTCTGCGCCACCTGCACGACGTCACCCGTGGCCGGGTCCGCCGCCACGATCCGGTCGGCACGCGGGCCGAGCATGTGGTTGAGCACGCGCCATCCGTCGGGCACCTGGACGGCGGTGTCCGCCGTCACCTCCCGCCACCGTTCGCCGCCGTCGACGCTCGCGAGCCAGCCCTGCCGGTCTCCGGCTCCGACGTCGATCTGGTACGACGCGATCAGCGTGCGCTGCCCGGCCGTGGCGAGGGCGACCAGCGCGTTGCCGGACAGTGGAAGCTCGCGGCTGCGCCAGGTCGCCCCACGGTCGGCGGTGCCCGACACCATCAGCACGCAGTCGTCCTCCCGGCAGTTCTTCCAGCGGAAGTAGAAGTGGTCGAGGTCCCCCGCGACCACGGGGCCCGGGCGAGGGGTCCGGGCCGCACCGGGGACGGGGCTGGTGGAAGGCGCTGGCGTCGGGATGAAGCCGGGCGTCGGGGTCCCGCCGAGGCCGGGAACGGACACCTGGGGGTCCGCGCGGTGCAGACTGGCGGAGGCGATCCCGGCGACAGCGACCAGCGCGAGCGTGGTCAGCGCGGCCGCGGCCACGCGGGTGTGCCGTCGACGGCGTGCCGCCCGGCGCCGCACCTCGGTGAAGTCCGGTCTGAAGGCCGCCTGGGCGGCCCGGTCGAGCCCGGCAAAGTCCAGGTCAGGCATGGAGAGAACCTCTCTCGTTCACGATCGCTGGTCGAACGGTGGTGCTGTCGGCGGTGTCGTCGAGGCCGACGGCGAGGGCACGACGGGCCCGGACGAGGCGGGTCTTGACCGCCTCCACGGAGCAGCCCAGGGCCTCCGCCACGTCGGCCACCGTCATGTCCGCGATGTGGTACAGCACGACGGCCTCACGGGCCGGGCGCGGCAGCCGCTGGAGTGCGGTGACGAGGGCGACGTGGTCGGGCGACATGCCCGCGGTCCCCCGCTGTCCACCGTCGAGTTGGCCGGAGCGCGCCAGCCGGGCGAAGACCATCCGGCGTCGGTGCCGGCTCCGGGCGATGTTGAGGGCCACCGTACGCAGCCACGCCTCCGGATGCTCCACCTGGCCGAACCGACCCGGCCGGGCCAGCGCCCGCACGAAGGCGTCCTGCACTACGTCCTGAGCCTCCGCGTAGTCACCGGTGATCGCGAACAACTGCGACACCAGGCGCGACGCCGCGGCGGCGTACAACTCCCGGATCTGCTCCTGGATCTCCGACACATCGTCTCCTCCTGCTCAGCCTCTGCACCCCTTGAGACCAACCAGCAGCCGCCCCGGTGACACCTCGGCTCGGCGAATCGCCGCTCGCTCGCGCACCGCAGCGACGGGCGAAGCGTCGCGGGGCAGCGACGGGTCACTGTCCAGGTTCTGGGTCAGACGGAAGTCAGGGCAGGGATCCTGCCCGCCGTGTCGGCGGCGGTGCTGATGCCCTCCGGCCGTGTCGGATGGGGCAGGAGGAATGTGCGCCGACGTCGAGTGCGAGCTGGTCGAGCTCAACGGTGAGGCTGAACGTGCGCACCTGCTGGTCAACTTCCCACCCACGGTCGCCCTCACCCGGCGCTGCCCCGACGTCAGCGCAGACAGACGGGTCGGGGAGATTTTGCCGCACGGCAATCGGAGGGCAGAGTCAGACCCTGAATACGCTGCAGAGTCCCGACGACCGAGAATGGCATAGGAAAGATAATCGGGTCAAGGGTCACCGGGCCCGACAATCGACATTCGTCTGATTGCCCGCCGGCAGGCACCCCTCGACACAATCCCCGAACCGCGGTCCCCGCTTTGGCCACGCCCCACACGCCAACCCAACAGGCAATCCGTGATCTCGGCCCCGACCCAGCGGTGATCAATTTCCTGCGAAGCGGATGCCCCGATGGGCATCGAAGTCGTGGGATTTCCTGCGGGCCCAATTCTCGTTGCCGCGCCTTCGTCACCCGCCCCGCCGACCGCCCACGGGAAACTCGCCTGGCACCACGCATCAACGCGAGCCCGCGCCGCACCGGCCGAGTTCGCCGTCGGCCCGGCTGGCCGAGCGAGGAACCCACCAGCACTTCGAGGCCGATCCGCAGCCACCCGACCAGTGGCAGCTACCAGGATCTTCACGGCCCTCGGAACACCGACCTGCCCCGCCGCGCCTCCACCCGCCTACGGCCTACAGTCCACGCCGCCGGCGGCCAGATGCTCTCCACGATTGCTGAACCAAGCGACGAATCATTGACGTATCCGCTTGCGCAACACGATTATCTGACGCAGTCGCGTTGTCGGCGAACCGTCGCCCCGAAAGGACGACAGATGAAGCCAGAGGACTTCCGCGACCTGATGCGTGAACTCTCCCGGGGTTGCCATTCTCGCCCCGGCGGGTCGCGCTGGTCGGCCACGGGCAACGACCTGCTCGCCAGTGGAAATGCGCGCCTGCCGCGGCCACTTCTCGGCGGCGCGCGAACGGACGCGACGTCCGGCGCCGCGCCGAGTTGCGCGAATTCCTCGCTCGACCTGCCGCACGGCGGCGGTGCGACGCGCACGTCCACATTCTGGCAACACCAGTTCTCGCGCGTACGGCCGCGAACCTCGCCGTCCGGAGGCTGTCCTGGCCGGCCGACGGCGCGCGCGCCACCGCGGACCTCCACGTGGTGCCCCACCCGTCCGGCCGGCGATCACCTCATGGTCATCGGCGAACTGCGCGGCTCCCGCCGGTGCCGGCGTCGACCACCGCGGTACGGCCTGCGTCAGTTCTTCCTGCCCGCACCCCAAGCCTGCGACCGCCGAGGTGACGATGCCGTCGAATCTCGCCCTGTCCCTGCACTTCTTCCTCCAACTCGCGGTAGTGCTGTTCACCTGCTGGTCGGTCGGACTCCTCCTCCGCCGACTGGGTCAGCCACAGGTCGTCGCCGACATGGTCGCGGGTTTCCTGCTGGGACCGACGCTGCTCGGTCTCCTGCTGCCCGCCCTGCAAGGCTGGCTGTTCCCGACCACGCTGCATCTGGGCGCCGGCGACGCCGGTAGCCGCATCGCCCACCCTTCGCTGATCGTGCTCTACGTGGCCGGTCAACTCGGTCTGGTCCTCTACATGTTCGTCGTCGGGATGTCGTTCCGCACCGACGTGCTGACCGGACACCTCCGTTCGGCGTTCGGGTCGTCCGTCGCTGGCGTCATCGCACCGATCGCCACCGGCGCGGTGCTGGGCTGGATGCTGGCCAGCGACCGAACCTTCTTCGACGAGAAGGTGTCCGCATGGCAGGCGGCCCTCTTCGTCGGCACGGCAATGGCGATCACCGCCTTTCCGATGTTGGCGCGCATCATCCACGAGAACAATCTCGGCGGCAGCCCCACCGGGACGGTGGCGCTGGCGTGCGCCGCCGTCGACGACACCGTCGCCTGGGTCCTGCTGGCCGTGGTGGTCTCCTCGGCCCAGGGTGACGCGTCGGTCGCGCTGCTCGCCCTCGGCGGTGGTCTGGTCTACGTCCTCGTGGTCCTGACCGTGGGTCGCGCCCTGACCGCCAGGCTCGCCCGCTGGGCCATGGACGACAACGGACTGCGTCCCGCCGGGCTCATCACCACGATGATCATCCTGCTGCTCTGTGCCGCGTACACCGAGGCGGTCGGGATCTACGCGGTGGTGGGGGCCTTCCTGTTCGGCGTCGCCATACCCCGTGGCCGCTTCACCGAGGCCCTGCGGGCGTGCATCGAGCCGGTCACGGTCCGGCTGCTGCTACCGACGTTCTTCGTCTACTCCGGCCTGGCCACGCAGTTCAGCGTGTTGACGGATCCCGGTGTGCTGCTGGTCCTGGTGATCGTGGTCCTGGTGGCCTTCCTGAGCAAGGGCGTGGCGTGCACCATCGGTGCCCGCACGGCCGGCCTACCGTGGGGCTCCGCGGCCTCGGTCGGTGCCCTGATGAACGCACGCGGACTGATGGAACTCGTCCTGCTGAACATCGGCCTGGAGAAGGGACTGGTGACGCCGGCGCTGTACACCGTCCTGGCCCTGATGACCGTCATCACCACCCTGGCGGCCACACCGCTGTACTACTTCATCCAACGTCGGTCGGGATCACCGACCCCACCGGTCTCCGACGGCGACATCGTGGCGGAGACGGAAGTCGGTCACCCGACCGGGGCGCCACGGGAGCCGTCCGCTCAACCTCGTTGAGCCGGCTCCGGACGCGCACGCGGGGCGTGATCCTGCCCGCGCTCGGAGTGTCGGCGCGCCAACCAGAGACGGTGGGCGAACAGCATCCCGTAGCCGGCGAGAACCGCGCCGAGCACGGCCAGCGCACCACCGTCCGCGGAGCGGCGCGCCGCATCCAGGATCACGCCCAGCATCGCCGCCGCGACGATCAGGGACACGTGGTTCGAGGCCCAGAACACCACCGGTGTCATGCGCCGGGGGTCGAGGTCACGCATCGCGCCGCCCCGGAGCTGCCCGACGAGCCAGGCCGACAGCGGCGCGGTGGCGGCCATCGCCGCCCAGACCAGCCACGGCACCCAGCCGAGCAACGCGAAGACGGTGAGCGTCGCGTACCCGACCAGCTGCGCACCGACGATCACCCGCACCGCCGGTCGGTAACCGATGATGACGGGCAGCGTGCGCTTGCCGACCATCGCGTCCGATCGGCGGTCGCCCAGGTTCATCACCATCATCCGCGCGACCTGCAGCACCGCGGTGGGCGCCAACACGGCCAACAGCAGCATCGGTACGGTGCCGGTCTGGAGCACCACCGCGACGGCCGGCCACAGGCCGTTGAGTATCGCGGCGACCGTCATCTCCCCCGCGCCCCGGTAGTTCA
The DNA here is from genome assembly GCF_043204765.1 of Micromonospora sp. NPDC047730. Lineage (NCBI taxonomy): Bacteria > Bacillati > Actinomycetota > Actinomycetes > Micromonosporales > Micromonosporaceae > Micromonospora > Micromonospora sp. NPDC047730. The sequence goes on from NZ_JBIDCU010000028.1 coordinate 35,709, forward strand.
GCCGCAACGGTGGCGCCGTGTAGAACCAGGCCAGCAGCACGGCTGCGGCGGCGAGCACGCGCGCCTGCCAGGACGGCATGACAGCCACCATCAACGCCGACACTCCGAACAGGACGACTCCGGCGCGCAGCGACACCACGGGTGCGACCACCCCGTCGACGAGGGCCCGGCTGCCGCCCGTCCATGGCGTGAAGTAGACGTTCGCCCGGTCGGCCGCCAGGTCGAAATACTCGTTGCAGTAGTGCGTCATGACGTGGACCGTCCACGCGAACAGTTGCGCGACGGCGTACCACGTGAGATCGAGCGGATGGCCCTGGTGTACCGACACCGCCACGGCGAGACCCACCGGCAGGAGGTTGTACAGCAGGAAGCGGAGTCGGGCCAGTCGGACGAAACCCCGCCACGGAGTTTCGCCCTGCCCTGCCGGCGGCCCGGCCGCAGACCCGCGAGGTCCCGCCACCGACTGCGATTCCGACAACGCGTCCATCGTGTAGCGCCTCCCCCGTGTTCAGACCGCGACCACAACCTTCGTCTCCGCCAACGACAATCGCCACGATCTGTCGGGTAAGCGTCCATCGCCACGGCGGTACGACGCCCGACCGGCTCGTCCGTTGCGGTGGTATGGCGGCCGGCGTGCCGGGGGCGGCATTCGGGGAGTTCGGTCAGGTGCCAGCGCTCCCCCGCCCACCGGCTGCCGCAGGTGGATCAGCGGCGGATCAGGCGTCGACACGCTGGCCAGGCGGTCCTTGAAAAGCTGCCGATCCACGTGGGTCGCGGGTTGAAGTGGCGGTCCTCGCCAAAGAGAGCACGGACAGCCTTGTGCGGACTGCTCACCGGTCGAGGCCAGTACGCAGCGTCAGCTTGGGGAATTCCACAACGCCGGGAGTCCGGGCCAGTCCGACCACTGGCCACGGCGGTCCCGGATCGTCAGCGCCCTGGGCCACCGGTCCGGGTTGTGCCGGGGCGCGGCGTTGTGGCAGCAGGGGTGGCCGGCGGGTTGGGCCGGGACGAACGCAGGACCCACATGGCGATGCCGCTCGCTATGGTGCTGAACAGCGCGACCGTGGCCACCAGCACCTCGGCCAGGAACACCGTCCGCCAACTCAGCGCCTGCGCCAGCATGCCGCTCGCGACGGGTCCGATCAGGAGAGCGGCGCCGAGCGCGAGGCCGAGCGCCAGCCGGGCCCGGGAGCGCCAGCGGACCAGCTGACCGGACAGGGCGAGGGCGACACCGGCCACAGTTCCGGCCCCCAGCCCGACGATCACCCGCCCGACCGCCAACAGTGCCGGCCCCGGCGTGAACGCGCTCACGACGCAGCCGACGATAAGGAGTGCCAGCGCAGGCAACGCGATTACAGTGGGCCACCGCCGGCCGAGCAGGTAGCCGGGCGCGACCAGGGCCACCGCTGCCACCACGTACTGTGCGACCACGGTCGTTGTCATGCCCGCGGTGGACAGTCCGAGGTCGCGCGTGATCGCGCTGACCAGCGGTCCGAAGGGCGCGGTGAGGAGTCCGACGGCGAGCAACGCACTGAGCGTTGGGCCAGCAAGCGACCAGAGCGGGCGAACCATCGATGGTCGGGCCTGTGCGGGGTATCCGGGCGGGATCACGCGGTGAGTGTATGGACCCGACCCTCGGTCGCCAATAGCTCGCACAGAGCCCGGCGGGGGCCGCTCGGCCGTCGGCGGCAGCGTCCCGGCCCGTCCATGAGTGTCCGCCGTGATCGTCACCCAGTTTGTCACTCACCGACTCCGGGCCGCTCCGAGCAAACGCCCACCATCCAGCCTTGCGGTGGAGGGGTCTGGTGGAGGGTCGGTGTGCGGCGCGCACGGACGGTGTGTGCATACCGCATGGCCGGGGCATGACACGGCGTGGATTGGCTCTGTCGCCGGTCAGCGGCAGCCTCGGAGGCATGGACGACGTCGTAATCGAAGTGGACAGCCTGCGCCGCAACTACGGGCAGTTCGAGGCGGTCCGGGGGGTGTCGCTGCGGGTCCACCGTGGTGAGCTGTTCGCCCTGCTCGGCACCAACGGAGCGGGAAAGACCACCACGATCGAGGTGTTGGAGGGGCTGCAGCCGGCCACCTCCGGCCGGGTCCGGGTGCTCGGGCTGGACCCGGTGCGGGACCGGGCCGCGCTGCGCCCACAAACGGGGGTGATGCTCCAGCACGGCGGATTCACCGGCTCGCTGACGGTTCGGGAAACGGTGGAGATCTGGCGCTCGCTCACCGTCCGGCCGTACAGCTCCCAGCAGGTGCTGGAACTGGTCGAGCTGACCCACCGGAGGGACGTGGCGGTCGAGCAGCTCTCCGGGGGCGAGGGGCGGCGGCTGGAGCTGGCCCTGGCCGTGCTCGGCCGGCCGCAGGTGCTCTTCCTCGACGAGCCGACCACCGGCATGGACCCGGCCTCCCGGCGGCGCACCTGGAACGTCGTGCGGGAACTCCAGCAGGACGGCACGACGGTGCTGCTCACCACGCACTATCTGGAAGAGGCGGAGGTGCTCGCCGACCGGGTGGCGATCATGCGCCGTGGGCACATCGTAGCGACGGGCGCCCCGGACGACATCGTCCGCACCCTGCCCGCCCGGATCACCTTCCGGCTGCCGAAGGCGGACGTGCCCCCCGGCCTGCCGCACGCCACGCGCTCGGTCGAGGGCGACCGGGTCACGTACGAGTCGCGTCAGCTCCAGGCCGACCTGACCCGGCTGCTCGACTGGGCCAACACGAGCGACGTCCAACTTTCCGCGCTGTCAGCGCGACCGGCCACCCTGGAGGATGTCTTCCTGGACATCGCCGCCGACCACGATCCGACCAACCAGCACGCGGATCCGGAGACCGCCCGATGAGCGAGACGATGACGACGCAGACCTCGACCACCGCACCCGGCGACCGGGCCACCCGACCGTTCTGGCAGGTGACCGCGCTGCTGAAGATGGAACTGTTGGCCCTGCGCCGCAACTGGACGGCCACTGCCATGTCTGTGTGCACCCCCCTGATCATCGCCATCCTGCTCGTCAGCGGCTACGCAGGTCAGACAGTGCCCGGCGTCCGCAGGGTCGTCAGCGTCACCACCCTGGTCATGGTCTTCCTGGTGCACCATCACCTGACGACCGTGTACGCCTCGCGCCGCCAGGAACTGGTGCTCAAGCGCCTGCGCGCCGGGCTTGCCTCGGACCGCACCATCCTGCTCGGCACGGCCAGCAGCACCATCCTGATGTTCCTCGCCCAGTTCGTCGTGCTGGCCTGCTACGCCGTCGCGGTGCTCGGTCTGCCGGGGCCGACGAACCCGCTGGTCATCGCGGTGGCCCTGCTGCTGGGGTCCGCGATCATGGCGGCGTTCTCGGCCGCGCTTTCTGCGGTCACCCGCACGTCCGAAGCGGCCATGCTGACCACCCTGCCGACCATGGTGATCTTCCTGGCCACGCCAGGTGCGATGCTGCCGCTCGGCGCGCTGCCGGAGTCGCTGGAGCGGGTGCTCTGGTTCCTGCCCAGCGGGCCGTTCACCGAGGTGATGCGGGTCGGCTGGCTCGCCCACACCGACGAGGGCCAGGCGCTGACTCTCGCCGAGACCTTCGTCGCGGTGCTGCCGTCCCTCGGTGTGCTGTTGGCCTGGCTGGTGGTGTCGCTTCTCGTGGCACGCCGGTACTTCCGCTGGGAGCCCCGGCACAGATGATCGAGGGTCCCGGCATCGTGCGCGCTCCACTCGCGAAGCGCGTCCACGGCGAGCAGCAACCAGGCGGGCGCCTGCCCGCATACGACAACCAGGGGACCGAGCTGTGCCACGAACCGGACGACCATCGGGCGACCCACGCGGCGCCCGACTTCGACACAGACCCTAGCGGCGCTGGCCACCTGGCCAGGAAGGATGACCGTGGACAGGGGTCAGACGTTGAAGCGGAGCTAAGAGCCGCTCGCCCGCCACCAGCGGTAACAGCCCTCGGCACTTGTTCACAGGGTGTTTTCGGCTGTCATCGATGGTTGCTGGTCGACGACGTTTCACGCTGTCTTGTGCCCCGCGCCCAGGCGACTCCTTGGCCCCAAGCAACGATCATCTCGGCGACGAGGTCGACCGCGATCAGTGATTCCGGCATCTTCGGTGTGGCCGGCTGCCACACTCTGCCCTGTGGTAAGTGGGAACGACGGGGCGTCCGATGACAGGTCAGTGCGGGCGCCGCGCGGCATTCGACCGCTACGCGAGGGCGTCGGCGTAACCAGCGTGGAGCTCTTCTTCGATCTGGTGTTCGTCCTCGCGTTCATCCAGGTCGTTGCGTTGATGGAGGACGACTTCACCAGCCACGGCGTGCTGAACGGAATGCTTGCGCTGGCCCTGTTGTGGTCGACGTGGTCCATCTATGCCTGGTTGGGCAACAGCCTCCAAGCTCGGGTCGGGCTGATCCGGATTGCGCTGCTGTTCGTGGCGGTGGTCACCCTTGTAATGGCGGTGGCGGTCCGGCAGGCATTCACCGACCTCCGGGGCGCGGCTCTTTCCGGCCCGATGGTGTTCGTCGCATGCTTCGTGGTCGTTCGGCTGGTGCATCTGGCGCTGCGCTGGTACGCCATTCCAGGCACGGGGCCGCGCGTCGTCCTGCTGATCGCCGCGCCACTGTTCGTCGCCTCTGTCCTTCTGTTCTCCGCCGCCGTCCTGCCGCAGCGACTGTTCCACGACCCGTGGCTGGTCAAGGCGAGCCAGACCGGGTTCTGGATCCTCGCCATCGTCATCGACTACGGCCGCGCCCTGCTGATGCGGTCGTGGGGGTGGCACATCATCTCGGCCCGGCACTGGGCGGAGCGGCACGGCCTCATCGTGCTCGTCGCCCTTGGCGAGTCGCTCACAGCGGTTGGCCTGATCAGTAGCAGCGTGCCGATGACTGGATCGCTCATCGCGGCCCTCGTCTTCGCCATCGTCATCGCCGCCGCATTGGGCTGGACCTATTTCGACGTCGTCGCGATCGCCGCCGAGCGGACGCTGATCCAGAACCCCGTCCAGCGCCGGGTCGCCTACGCCCGCGACGCCTACAGCTATCTGCACCTGCCGATGATCGCCGGCATCATGCTGCTCGCCCTCGGGCTGCACAAAGTGGTGACGATCATCAAAGACAACGAACTGCACCATTCGGCCGCGCGACTGGAGGGCCTGGGCCTCTACGCCCTCTACGGTGGAGCAGCCCTGTTCCTGTTCTCCCACGTCGGCTTCCAACTGCGGATCACGCGCCTGCTCAGTCGGGTCATCTGGCCGCGTCTGATTACCGTAGCGCTGCTGGTGGCGCTCATCCCGGCGGCCAGCCAACTTTCGGCGGTGGTAGCGCTCGGCCTGTTGGCGGCTGTCTGCGCCAGCCTGGTCATCACGGAGGTCCTCGTCGCCGGCAGGCGGCGTAGAGAACTGCGCGAGGCGGCCCTAGCTGGAGGCTTTCGGCCAGAAGGCCCCTAGATCGGCCCGGAGCCGCCCCAACTTCCGCATGACCTTGCGCTCGGGTGCCATGCCGCCCGCCTGACCGGTGACATGCAACTGCCGGGGCCACCGAACCGGCCGACGAATCGGGATAACGACAGCAACGTCGGCCTATCGGTGAGTCAGACCAAGCTGGCGACCCACCCCACCATCCTCACCGTCTGCCATCGGCCCGCCCCAGGGGAGCGGGCCGCCGCCAGGCCCGCCACGTCCAGCGGACCTTGACGGCTCGCACGGACGCTGGCGGGCGGGAATGGTTCAGGTCCGCGAGGTATCCCAGTTGCCGCAGATGACCTGGTTGAACGTCCCGTACCGGCTGCAGACCCGGATGGTGATGTATCGGTTTTCCGCCACGTCCTCGTCACAGCCGATCCGCCCGCCGATGCTGTCTCCGCAATAGCCGGTGCGCCCGTAGTTGGTGTACCACTCGGCGTACGACGCATAGACGCCGGGGTATTCTTCGTAGGTGAAGTGGGTGAGGGTGATGTAGTCCCCGTTGCTCTGGAAGTTCGCCGACCCATATCCGTTGTACGAGTACGCGTCGGCGCTTGCCGGTGCGGCTACGCCCAGCACGAGCGCGAGGGTCGCCGCCACGAAAACGGCCGCTGTCCGCATCGACTTCATTCACTTCTCCCTGCTGCCGGCGAGTCCTGCCCTGCTCTGGTCCAGGAATCTTGAAGGATCACTGTCGGTTCTTGCGGCTCCGGCCGTAGTCATCTGGCGTATCCGAGTAGCAGCGCCCGGTGCGGTGCTTCCTCTCATTCGGCCACCAGCATCGACACTTACCGCGGCCGCGACGCCGTCGGTCCAATCGAGATGATTGTTTGGCCTCTGTTCCGCATCGGGCAACACCGTTCGGCCCTACCCGAAGGGTCCGGGTCGGGGCCTACGCCCATCGACGGCCTTCCGTAGGGTCGGGTAGCAACGTGGGCGCCGGCGCTCGTCCGCCGGCAACTACCGTTGCCGGTACGGGTCAGGGAGGTCTATCAGTGCTCACGGTCGTCAGAACCGCGGACACACCGGCAGCCGAGCGGCGCGAACGGTGGCGGTCCATCGTCTGCGACACCCTCGGCCCACTGGACATGCGGATCGACCCGGATGTGCCGTTGGACGGTGAGATCACGACCGGCCGGCTGGGCGATGTGGGCGTGGCGAACGTCCGTACCAGCACGCCCCATGGTGTCCACCGAACGCGCGGCCTGATCCGCAAGGGTGACGCGGACCTGTACCGTGTGGTACTGCCCATCAGCGGCCACCCGCGCCTGACCCAGGACGGCCGGGAGACGGTCCTCGCCCCCGCCACGTTCGGCGTCTACGACTTCAGCCGCCCATACGATCTGGTCTACACCGACGCGGTGGAGCTGGCGGTGTTCGGGTTTCCGCGCGAGCTGCTCCCGGTGCGGCCGGGCGTGGTTGCCGGGCTCACCGCGGTGGCGGTGCCCGCAACCGGGGTCGGCGGACTGCTCGCCCCGATGCTGGGTCGCATCGCCCGGGAAATCGGCCAGTACGATCCGACCACCGCGGCGCGGCTGGCACCGATCCTGCTCGACCTGCTGGGCACCGCCCTCTGCGAGTACACCGGGTACTCCGACCCGGTCGAGTCGTCACAGCAGGCGCTGCTGTTCCAGGTGAAGGCCTTCATCGAGCAGCACCTGGGGAACACCGACCTCACGCCCGCGGTGATCGCCGCGGCACACCACGTCTCGCTGCGCCAGCTGCACCGGCTGTTCGCTCCGGAGCAGACCTCGGTCGGCGCCTGGATCCGCCAGCGGCGCCTCGACCGTTGCCGCAAGGACCTCGCCGATCCGGCAGAGAGCGGCCTGACGGTCGGCGCCGTCGGGGCCCGGTGGGGTCTGCCCGACTCCGCGCACTTCAGCCGGCTGTTCCGGGCCGCCTTCGGCGTGCCACCCAGCGACTACCGGCGCATGTCGCTCAACCCTGTTGCCGCCAGTCGGGCTCTGGGCGCCCACGTCCACGATCCGGTCGCCGTGCGTGGTCGCACTGACGGTCATCATCGCGACCCAACCGTCCCAGGTGGTCGCCTCCGGCATGAGGATCGACTGTGATGCCTGATCCCGCCCCGCCGAAACCGTCCAGGGGCTCGGAAACCGGGCGGCGCTGGTGCGCGGCAACGCCGCCGGCGACGTCGTTCAGGCAGATGCCGCAGCCGCGCCCTGCTCGTTGACCGGTGCGTAGGTCAGCACCACGACGCCGGACTGGAACGTGGTGGTGTCCAGCAGCCGGAACGACGCCATCCCGTCGCCGTCGGCGAACAGGCGCGTGCCGTCCCCGACCACGACCGGGTAGGTCACCAGGCGGATCTCGTCAATCAACCCGTGTGGCAGCAGCCGGGTGACGAGCGCGTTGCTGCCGAAGACGAGCAGATCCCCGCTCAGGTCGGTCTTCACCTTCCCGATCCGGGTGGCCGGGTCGTCGGCGATGACCGTCGTGTTGTTCCAGGTGGGCTCGTCCAGGGTGGTGGACACCACGTACTTGGGCATCGTGTTTATCTTGTCGGCGTATCCCGCCTCGTCGGTCATGGTCGGCCAGGACGCCGCGAATCCTTCGTACGTGACGCGGCCAAGCAGCAACGCCTCGGCGTCGTGCAGCTGGCGCAGGCCCTGCTCCATCGAGTCGGCACTCACGAACTGGAACGCCCAGCGATCCGGCCGTTCAATGACACCGTCGAGCGTGGTGAACATCGAGACGACGAGCTTACCCATGGCGTTCCTCCAACAGTTGGCGCGTGTAGCGGGGTGACGGCACAAGTCTGCTCGCCGGCACCGGTTTGGTCTTGGACGTGCGCGCCAGGGACTTGACCGACCGCGCCACGTGGAAGCGCCACCGGGCGGAAACGCTGCTCGGTTTGAAGGTCCGGGGTGGAGGCAGGCGTCGAAGCGGTCGGTGCCGCTGCGCGGGCCGGTGCTGCCGGCCGGGTCGGTCCCGCCCGCGCCTCGGGCATGATCTAGGAGGCCACGCAGCCGGGATCGCGACCGTCCTCGGGGCCGCCGCCGACCTGGCACCGCTCCCCTACCGGACGAACGACCTCGGCCCCGTCCGCGGAGGCTGGCGGCCCTGGTGATGCACGGCCAGGCGCTCCGCGACGGCAGTCGCCTGGGACGGCGCGGCGACGGTTCCGCTGAGCATCTGTTCCCCCAGTGCGGTGAGGTGGTGCCGCACGGTTCGACCCTGACGGACGGTGGAGACGAGCCCCGCTCCGCGGAGCACCGTCGCGTGCTCGCTGGCGCTCGCTGCCGAGATCGCCAACCGATGGGCGAGCTCGCCGGTGGTGCACGGCGCGGTACCGATGCTGTGCAGGGCGTACGCCCGGGTGCGTCCGACAAGGTCGACCAGCGCGGACAGCCGGTCCGCTCCGGGGGGCTCGGCCATGACGGCGGCCAGGTCAAGGGGTCCGCGCATCGCGGGCAGAAAGAGCATCGACGGTGCCCCTTCGTCCAGCCCGCTGGTCCACAAGACAGGTCGTGGGTCGAGGAATGCCGACGGCACGAGCAGCAACCCTCGTCCGCCGAGGTGGATGTCGGTAGTGGTCGCACCATGGCCCACCTCCAGCACGGGGTAGCGCCAGCGGGCGAAGGGCATCAGCCCGGCCAGTAGGCCCTCTACGCCACTGGTGGCGAGCAGGTGGGTGAGGGCGGCGTGCTCGGTATCGAGCCGAGCCTGGATGTGAGACCAGTGCGGCGCCACCGCGACCTTGTGGTAGTCATGCAGGAAGGTCGCCAGGCGATGCCGGTCGGCCCGGTTGCCCGCCGGGTCACCCACCCCGGCTGGCCAGCGACGATGGTCCCCGTAGCGCCACCTGGTGTCCGCCGCGGCGACCAGCTCGGCGCGCAGGTGTTCCGGGCGCACGGCGAGCAGCGCGGTCAGTCCCTCCTCGATGGACTCGGCCGGGCCGGTGAGGGTGAACAGGTCCAGCCACCTGTTGTCGAACAGTGAGGCGCACGGATGCACCAGGCCGGAAGAGGACCGAGCGACCCGTGTCGACCAGCCCCGCAACCCGTCACCCGGCTGGCCGCGCCGCAACCGCCCGAGGCTCAGATACGTCTCGGCCAGGGGCCCCCAGCTCCGCATCAGCCGGACCCGGGCCAGGTCCTCGGCTGTGAACTGGACACGGTACATGAGCCCTCCGACATGCGCTCCGGTCGATTGTCACCCTACGTGCAGGCTGCGCTCACCGTCACGCCGGGTCGGATCCTTCAGGCGAGAGCCATAGGCGTCGCCGATCTCGGCCAGCACTTCCGATCCTGCGTCGGTCAGCCGAATGACCGCCCCCCAGGATCGATGTAAAGTTTTCTAGACACGAAGTCAAAGATTCGCTACCTTCGGGATGTCAAAGATTCCAGACATCCGGAGGGCTCGTCATGACGCACGAAGAGAAACGCGCGTGGATCAGGCTGGTCGTCGCCGTGCTCGGCTACTCCGCCTACGTGGCCCTCACCGTCAGCCGCGCCGATGGTCGTTCGCTGCCCGACGTGCCGTACGCGAGCGCCCTGTTGTGGACGGTCGGCGCGGCCATCGTCGCGTCGATCGTGGCGGAGACCGGCATGGCCGTCGTGAATCCGGGCGCGCCGCGCGTCAAGGACGTGCGGGACCGCGAGATCGGGCGGCTCGGCGACCACGTCGGCCAGTCGTTCGTGGTCGTCGGCGCGGTCGCCGCGATGCTCATGGCCATGGCGGACTGGGACCGGTTCTGGATCGCCAACGTCATCTACCTGTGCTTCGTGCTGTCGGCGATCCTCGGCGGCATCACCAAGGTCATCGTGTACCGCAGGAGCCTCCCGCAGTGGTGAAGCCGACGCAGGTCACCAACTGCATCCGCGCGCTGCGCTTCGCGCACGGCGAGATGACCCAGGCCGAGCTCGCCGAGCGCATCGGCGTGACCCGGCAGACCCTCATCGCCATCGAGCAGGGCCGCTATTCGCCATCCCTGGAAATGGCCTTCCGGATCGCCCGGGTGTTCGGCGTTCCGCTCGACGACGTGTTCCAGTACCCCGACTCCCCCGAGGAGAAGTCGTGAAAGCGATCGCCCACGACGTGTACGGCCCGGCCGACGTGCTCGAGCTCCGCGAGGTCGACAAACCCTCGGTCGGAGACGACGAGGTGCTCATCGAGGTACGCGCCGCTGGCCTGGACCCAGGCGTGTGGATCTTCATGACCGGCCGGCCCATGGCGGTGCGGCTCGCGGCCGGGCTGCGCCGGCCCAAGGTCACGGTGCTCGGTCGGGCCGTCGCTGGTGTGGTGGTGGCGGTCGGCGCCGGCGTGACCCGCCTGCGCCCCGGCGACGAGGTGTACGGCACCTGCCAGAGCGGCTCGTTCGCCCAGTACGCGACGGCGCGGCAGCACCGGCTGGCACCCAAGCCGGCCAACCTCACCTTCGAGCAGGCCGCGGCGATGCCCATCTCCGCGGTGACCGCGCTACAGAGCATCCGCGACGCACGCGTGCAGCCCGGACAGCGGGTGCTGATCACCGGCGCGGCCGGGGGCGTCGGGTCGTTCGCCGTCCAACTGGTCAAGGTATATGGGGCAAGCGTGACCGGCGCCTGCAGCACCTCGAAGATCGAGCTGGTGCGTTCCATCGGTGCCGAGGACGTCATCGACTACACCCAGCACGAGATCGACCGTGACGGCGCGCGATACGACATCATCATCGACACTGCCGGCAACCGGCCGTTGTCGCTGCTCCGGCGCGCAACCACGCCGCGCGGGACGATCGCCCTCGTCGGTGGCGGCCACGCCACAGGCTGGCTGCTCGGCGGCTTCCAACGCCAGCTGGCCGCGCCGTTGCTCTCACTGTTCGGCAGCCAGCGAGTGTGCGGCGTGGCCGCTCGGGAGCGCTATGAAGATCTCGAGGAACTGACCACCCTCACTGAGGCGGGCTCGGTCACCCCGGTCATCGACCGCACCTACGCTCTCGCCGACGCGCCCGACGCGATGCGCTACCTCGCCCAGGGCCATCCCGCGGGGAAGATCGTCGTCACGGTGCAACCCAGCCGGGAACGGCACAGCACGATCCCCGCGACCGCGATATAGCTGGCGCTCGCGTGAAATGACCCCTATCGGCCGGACGCCGGCATCTTCCTCGGGGTCCCGCCGCACGCGGGCGCCCCGGCGCTCTGTCAGCGGCATGGGCGTGACGGATCATTGAGCGGTGATGAACCCTGCCGCGCTGCCGGCCCAACCCGGTGCGTTCTCGTTGGCCGTTCCGCCGCTGTTTGCCGCGCTGGCTCCGGCGCGGAGCATCCTCATCGCCGGAGCGGGCGGCGGGTTCGACGTGTACGCCGGCCTGCCCTTGGCGTTCGCCCTGTGGCGCGGTGGCGCACAGGTGCACCTGGCCAGCCTGTCCTTCTCCGAACTCGAACTGATCGACCGGGACGCGTGGGTAGCGGAGCACGTCGCGGCGGTGCAGCCGGACACCACCAGCCCGGACTGGTACTTCCCCGAACGGACGCTCGCCCGGTGGCTGGCAGCTCAGACGCTGCCGTCGACCGTGTACGCCTTTCCGCCGCTCGGTGTCCAGCCGTTACGGGCCGCGTACCGACACCTGGTCGAACAACTCGACATCGATGCGGTGGTGCTGGTCGATGGCGGCACCGACGTCCTGCTACGCGGCGACGAAACCGATCTCGGCACCCCGGTGGAGGACATCACCAGCCTGGCCGCCGTGGCCGTGCTGGACGTGCCGGTCAAGCTGGTGAGCAGTCTCGGCTTCGGCATCGACGCCTACGACGGCGTCAACCACGTCCAGGTGCTGGAGAACCTCGCCGCACTCGACCGCGACGGCGGCTACCTCGGCGCCCTGTCCATCCCCGGTTCCAGCCCGGAGGCGGCGCTTTACCGCGATGCTGTCGCCGACGCCCAGGCCGCCACCCCGGACCGGCCGAGCATCGTCCAAGGACAGATCGCCGCCGCCACCAGCGGCGCGTTCGGAGACGTCCGGTTCACCCGGCGCACCGGCGGCGGCGACCTGTTCGTCAACCCGCTGATGGCGATCTACTTCACCGTCGACCTCGACAAACTCGCCGCCCGATGCCTGTACCTCGACCGCATCGAAAACACCGTCGGCAGACGACAGGTCATCACACGCATCCAAGCGTTCCGCGACGAACTCCTCAACGCACGCGTCCCTCGCGCGTTCCCCCACTGAACGGCCGGACGGCGGCACGAGCGGAAGCCTCAGGGAAGCCGTTCGGTGAGCGTTTCAGCGGGGTGCACGTCTGGCCTCGACGAGGGTCCGAGTCGAGTGGGCCACGAAGGAGCCGTGGTGGCGAATGTGGGCGTCCAGTCGCTCGAGGGTGTCCCGGTACCGCTCCACTGTGAAGTCGGGCACCCACCAGACGCATTTACGCAGGGTGTAGACGACCGCGCCGATGTCGAAGAACTCCATCCGGCAGCGAGCGGTGCGCAGGTCCACGATCTCGAGCGCGGCCGCCCGCGCTGCCGCGGCCTCACGATCGGGGTGACGACCAAGCCGCTCCTGCGGCAGCGGGCCGAGGAAGAACTCGATGAGCTCGAACGCGGATGCCGGCCCGACGTGCTGGGCGAGGTACGTGCCGTCATCGGTGAGCACGCGGGCGATCTCGCTCCAGTCGGGGTCCACTGGATGGCGGCTCGTCACCAGATCGAAGCTGGCGTCGGGGAAGGGCAGGGGCCGGCCTTGCTCGACGGGCACGACCTCGACACCGCGGGGCGACAACGTCTGACGGGCACGCTCGACGTTCGGGCGCCAGCCTTCGGTGACGACCATTCTCGGCGGTAGGTGCGGCACCTCGGCGATGATCTCGCCGCCACCGGTGTCGATGTCCAAGGCCGCGGTGACGTGGGGCAGGCGCGATGCGATCAACCGCGAGTACCCCCACGGCGGCCGCTCTTCCGTTGCCCGGCCCTCAAGCCAGTCGAAGTCCCAGCCGGACACGTCCACTGCGGCGGCCTCATCGACCAGCTCACTGAACGTACGCACACCGAGAATCCTGCCGGAATCGTCAACTGGTTTGCGTGGCCACGCGTTGCCTGACCGGCGACGTTCGACACCCCAGGCGAGGCAGTGCGTGTCGATGGTGATCCCGGCGGCGTGGCGATCGAGTACGCCCTGCACGACCGCGGCGGGCCGGATGCGGGTTCCTCAAACCTGCATCCGGGCGGCCAGGCCCGACTCGCGCAGGCGGCGGCGCTGCCCGTCGGCCACGATGACCTCCACGACGATCAGAATGAAAGAGACAGCCGCCAGCAGGCCCAGCGCACCGATGGCCGATATCCGCCGTGCGACAGGGACGAGCGCGGCCAGCACCAGAACGGCGGCCACCCGGGTCCAGATGATCGTCCTGATCGTGTGGGCCATCCGCAGCTGGTAGGCGACGTTGGCCAGGAGGAAGAGGGCTATCCCCCCGTAGAGGCCGAAGAGACCGATGGCGGAGAGCCGTTCGTCGGGGTGGTGTCCTTCGATGTGGCCGACGTTCTTGACGAGCTCGCGTATCCCGAGGGCCGGCAGGAGGATGCCGGCGACCATGGGAAGGTGCAGGTAGCTGTAGGCGTCCCGGGCGAGGGCGAATCTGGTCTTCGGGTCGGCCCGCTCGAGGACCTGCTCACCGACGAGCGCCACCACGTCGAAGTAGGTCCAGAGCACCGCCCCGGTGACCGTCATGGCCAGCATGACGGCGAGCAGGAGCTGCCAACTGAGCGACACGTTGGAGCTGGACGTCCCGATCGAGATGATGTTCTCGCCCACGGCCACGATCAGGATCAACCCGTACCGCTCGCACCAGTGCCGGGCGGAGAAGATGCCGATCTCCCAGACGGGCAACGTGAAGCTGCCCACGTAGTCCACGAGCACGGCCAGCAGCCAGAGGAGGGTCACGGCGATGGCGACCTGTCGCTGGTCGGTGAGGAGTCGGTGCGGCACGAGTGCGGCGCAGACGAGCAGGGCGGTGCTGGCGACCATCGGCACTGCGGGCACCAGGATGTGCCGGGCCAGGCGCCGGGCCGAGACGGCGTACGCGTACAGCGCCAGGTGCAGCGACCGCACGAGAAAATAGCAGATGGGGAAGACGAGCGGGCCGTACAGCCCGCCGGGCCGATCGGTGAACGTGACGAGGGTCGACAGCGCCATCACGAAAGTGATCCCGGTGACCACGAACAACCCGAACCGCATCACTCCGAAGCTGGCCTGCAGGTTGTTGCTCAGCCACGCGAAGGCGCCCCAGGACCACCACAGCAGGGCCAGCACGAGCATTCCGCGAAGCACGCCCTGAGGGGTGTAGTCGCTTCGGATCAGCGCGACGAGTTGGACGAAGGCGAACACGAAGACCAGGTCGAAGAAGAGTTCCTCGGTGGCCGTGCGGGTGCCTTCGCGTACCCGCCGCCTGCCGAGCAGGCTGACGACGGCGTCGCGCAGGTGCGCGCGTACGGACTTGCGCCCTGTGGTCTTCCCCCTGTCACCTCCGGCCGTCGGTCCTTCCTCCGTCACCGCGCCAGTCTGACAGGACGCCCGGCTCGGAATGGCCCGTTTCGTACTGGTCGGCCGGATCCTATGCGGGTCGGCCGGGTGGCGCCGCCGAACGGTGGCTGGAGAAGCACAGGAAGGACCCCGAGGGGATGTCACGAGTTCGGGGAACGACTCGCGGGCACCGGATGCGGGAGGCGGTTCGCTCACGACTGCGATCCGGAAGCCGGCTGCGGTGAACTCGCTTTCACTACCTGTTCCGCCAAAAGTTGCTGCCCTTCTCCATACCCGCATCCCGTCAGCGCTGCCGGCGCGAGCGTCAGTTTGGAAGAGCGTGCTCACCCGGCCGGGATGCCCGAAAGCCTGCGGTCAGCAGCAGAGCCTCGTACCTCTCGTGCCCGCTCACGACCGTTGCGCTCCACGGTTACCGGCCCGTGGATGGCCCAGACGAAACCGGGCTGCAAGGTCATCGACAAGGTCAAGAACGTCACGCGAGCCATCGATGGACACCACCGGCAGGTGCAGTTCGACGGCCTGGCGCCGGACTTCAGCGTCCCACAGTTCGTCGCGAGCCAGTCGCAGAGCAAGCGCCTCGCTGTGGTGGCTGTCTCCCCAGTTCGCTCGGGCCCTCGCGACGTCGGCGAATCGAGCCCGCAGTGCCCGATCCCGAAACTGCGGCGTTGGCAGGAGGAAGGCTGCCTGCTCTGGCCACGTCAGCAGCGGAGCGACGTCGCCGGGCAGAGTTCGGAAATCATCGACCAGGACCGGACGGTCGGTGGGCATCGCGAGCAGGTCATCGACAACGAACCCGAACGTTTCCCCGTGCAGGCTCGGCATCGACTCGAAGATCTCCTGGGCGCTGCGGCTGTTCCATCTCTGCGCCGGCGGAGCTTGCAGCAACGCCCAGAGGTACGGCTGCTCGTGCGCGGTGCACCGGCTGGCGTAGTTGCGCTCCGCGCGATCGCCGTCGTAGATCAGCACGTCGTAGCGCTCGGCTAGGGCTTGGGCGAGGGTGCTCTTGCCTGACCCGGTACCGCCGGCCAGCCATCTCACATGCGAGAGGCGGCGAGCAAGATCTACACCTTGGTTATCAGCAGCCACGCCACGAGAGACTGCCGATATCGCGGGCAAAGAAACAGTCTTGTTCTTTCCTGGGCGGCCGGCGAAGATCAAGAAAGGGAGCTTGGTATGCGGGTGCGGACGCGGCGGATCGCTGAGGGCTGGGGTTCGGGGCGGAGCCCCGAGGTTTCAAGGTCTGGCAATCCCGAAGCGTGGCCGGTCGGCCCGGCCGATGCCAGCCGGAGGCCGCCAGCAGGTCGGGGCCGAACCGGCACAAGCCCGCTGTGCGGGCCGCCTTGATGCGTCGAGAGAACAACTCGGCAGGCAGAGACCGGTCGCTGGAACCTGACCGACGGTCAAGCAACGCCAGCCAACTCCAACTTGACTGATCTTGGTCTCCAGAACGCCGAAAAGGGCCGACCCGATGTCCGGATCAGCCCTTTGACCTGCGTCGGGACGGCCGGATTCGAACCGACGACCCCTTGACCCCCAGTAGTCCGGCGGCCCAGCGGCATGCTCGCGCACGTTTGCCCAGGTCGTCTGAAGCATAAACCGACCGAGTAAAGGAGTCCTCGCACCACTCCCCCGCCACCATCCCTCGGCTTCCCTGCCCAGACGAGGAGGTCGTGACCTCCCGCCGACTGACGTCGTGGGAGTCCATGTCAGATGATCGACACGAGGCCAATACCAACACGGCTGTGCCTTCTCGGCGCCATCCCGCTCGACTAATCGGCGCTCTACCTGGATCGAAACGGGGTCCGGGCTAGCTGCGGGGCCCGCCCAGGCTGGAAGGGATTCTTCGACGGAGGCAGCTGGCGGGCTAACTCCGCCTTCGGCCAATCGGCAGCGACGGTAACGCAAGCCGCTGCGGCACTCTCTGGCGGTGGCCATAACGACGCGCCAACTAATGCGAACCGCACTTCTACGACACCGAACCCGCACGCTTCGCATCGGTGGTATCCGGAGAGGCATGCGAGCCGTCACACGTTCACTCTCCGGGAGGTCGGCTTCTCGGGATGCGGGCGGTTTCGGGTCGCACCAGTGCGGGCGTGCGTCGCGTAGAGAGCGAGCCCCACGAAGACCAGGCCGCCGACCAAGTTGCCGACCACTGTGGGGATCTCGTTCCACACCAGGTAGTCGGCGATCGAGAAGTCGCCGCCGAGCATCAGGCCGGCCGGGAACAGGAACATGTTCACCACCGAGTGCTCGAACCCCATGTAGAAGAAAATCAGGATCGGCATCCACATGCCGATCACCTTCCCCGACACCGACGTCGAGATCATCGCGGCGACGACGCCGGTGGAGACCATCCAGTTACACAGGACACCGCGGATGAAGAGGGTCAGCATCCCGGCGGCACCGTGGTCGGCGTACCCGACCGTCCGAGACGTGCCGATCGCGCCGAGCCGCTGGCCGACCTCGTTCGGGTCCACGCTGAAGGCGAAGGTCAGGATCACGGCCATCATGAGCGCGACGGTGAGCGCGCCGGCGAAGTTGCCCACAAAGACCAAGCCCCAGTTACGCAGGACCGAACGCAGTCTGACGCCCGGCCGCCTGTCGATCAGTGCGAGGGGAACAAGGGTGAACACACCGGTCAGGAGGTCAAACCCGAGCAGGTACAGCAAGCAGAACCCGATGGGGAAGAGAAGGGCTCCGACGAGGGGTTGCCCCGTCTCCACGGTGATGGTGACCGCGAACGCCGCAGCGAGCGCGAGGATGGCACCGGCCATGTACGCACGGATCAACGTGTCTCGGGTGGACATGAACACTTTAGCCTCGCCCGCGTCGATCATCTTCGCGACGAACTCCGATGGGGTCACATAGGACATGGACTCGATCCTTCTGGTGTGGGCAACCACGGACCTGCCGGTGTGCCCCAAGATCCGGGCTGTCCGGTCGGTCTCGGCACTATAGATGTCTTTCGTCGTAACACCATGAGGATCATCGAGGCGCGTCAGATCACCCCGTTTTGTCGGAGTAGGGGCTACCAGGCGCCCACCCTGCCCGCAGGCGATGCGGCGCATCGGGCGCCTGGCGTACGCGATCCTCGAAGGCACGCTGGTCCGCACCGACCGGCTTGGGCTGCGTCAAGGATCTTGGACAGGTCTTCGTGGATTTGCTGGTCAGGCTGCTATCAGGGTCTGGTGTTCGGTGAGGGCTTCGGCGGGGGTGCGGTAGTCGAGGGCTGAGTGCAGTCGTTGCCGGTTGTAGAACACTTCGATGTACTCGGCGATGGCGAATCGGGCGCGGGCGCGGGTGTCGAAGCGCTGCCGGTGATACATCTCGTTCTTGAGGGTGGCGAAGAACGATTCGGCGGCGGCGTTGTCCCAGCACACACCGGTACGGCCCACGCTCGCGCGTATCCCGGTTCGCACGCAGTAACGGGCGAACTCGGCGGAGGTGTGCTGGGCGGATTCAACCGGTCGTCGCAACACCGGGTTGTTGGAGCGATTGTAGGTGTTCGTCGAGGGCTTCGGCGGGTGTCTTCCAGCCGAGGGTTTTCCATGGCCGGCTGTTGAGCGCGTGGGCGACAGCGTTGATCTCGTCGGCACTCCACCGGGACAGGCCGGTGCCTTTCGGGAAGTACTGCCGCAGCAGCCCGTTGGTGTTCTCGTTGGTGCCGCGTTGCCAAGGGCTGTGCGGGTCGGCGAAGAACACCGGGACGCCCGTTTCGACCGTGAAGCGTGCGTGCGCGGACAGCTCCTTGCCGCGGTCCCACGTCAGCGATCTGCGCAGCTGCTCGGGCAACTGGATGATCGTGTCGGCGAGGGCTTTGCTCATCGTGATGGCCCCGTAGCCGGCGAGAGCGGGGCCGTTCTTCGTCCGCGGGATCACACCCCAGCCGGCCTCACGAGGCAGGTGGATCAGCATCGTGAACCTCGTGGTCCGCTCGACCAGTGTCCCGATCGCGGAGCGCTGCAACCCGATGATCAGATCTCCTTCCCAGTGCCCGGGGACGGCACGGTCCGCGACCTCGGCGGGCCGCTCACTGATCAGCGTGCCGCTGGTGACGTGCGCCCACGCGCGTTGCTTCGCACGCGCCCGGGGAACACGAAGAGCCCGACCGGTCCGCAAGCAGGTGACGAGTTCACGCTTGAGGGCGCCACGGCTCTGGACATAGAGCGCCTGGTAGATCGCCTCATGGCTGATGCGCATGGACTCATCCTCCGGGAACTCGGCCCTGAGCCTGCGGGAGATCTGCTCCGGGCTCCACCCATTCGTCCATGCCCGATCGGCCCGGTGAGGCTTGTTGCGGCCCTTCCACTGCGGGCCCTGCGGCCCAGCGACCAGCCGGCCGTCCGCTGTCCGGATCGCACCCGCAAGCCGCTGCTGGACGTACTCCCGGAGCCGATCATTGGCCAGCAGCTTCGCGGTCTTCGGCCGGCGGGCTCGACGCTCAGCATGCCACTGCGCGGTCGAAGCCTTGTAGTCCAACCGGTACGTCCTGGTCGAGGCGTTACGCCGCAACTCCCGCGAGATCGTCGACGGGTCCCGGCCGAGCTGGCGTGCGATCGCACGAACACCCATGCCCTGCGCCCGCGACAGAGCGATGTCCTCCCGTTCGCTGAACGACAGATAGCGGCCCGACACCGTCGGCGGCAACGCAGGATTCACGCCGCCAGCGTGCCGGAACCACCGGAACCCGACCGGCGACGACACACCCGCCGCCGCGGCCGCGTCCTCGGTCATCACACCGGATCGGATCGCAGCCCAGAACTTGACCCGGTCCTCACGCCACGCCACCGTCGGCCGCCCCGGCGAAGGGATCTGACCCCGATACTCCCGAACCCGCTTCTGCCCCGGCCCAACACCCATCGCTTCACCTCTCCGACAGGGTGTTGCGACGACCGGTTGAATCCGCCCAATACGGCAGCGGCGGCTTCGCCGCCGCCTGCCGCCAACACGGCATCCGCCGCTCGATGGGCCGGATCGGCTCGTCGTATGACAACGCACTGGCCGAGGCGTTCTTCGCCACCCTCAAGCGTGAACTCGACGTCGACCACCGCCGTTGGACCAGCGAGGCTGACGCCCGTCGCGACGTGTTTCGGTGGATCGCCTTCTACAACCACCGGCGTCGCCACTCCGCGCTGGGCTATCTCAGTCCCGCCGATTACGAACAGACCCTTCAACCGACTACGCTGCACCAGACTGCGGCATAGCCCGGTGTCCACATCCCGGGAGGAACCTCAGGCCTCCGGCCCAGCCTTGACCCCGACACCGCACACACGCCTGCCCGAAATCCTGCCGGAAGACGGGCAAAACAAATGCCACCGGGTCAAAACCCCACCCTTGACCGGCCCCGCTCCTTCATGGATGACACAGAGCAAAATCGTCAACGCCGATCACACCGGGCGTCCGCCCGGTGGGCAACGGGATGCGCAGCAGGGCGCGCAGGGCCGTGTGACGGGACAGGCCCATGGCGAGTATCGCCAGCAAACGCGACCCTGCCCGGCCCGCTAACTCCTTGACCACGGCTTTGACCTGCCTGTTCAGACGGGCCGTGCGGCGCTGGTATCGCTCCAACACCCCGGGAACCTGTTCCCGGAAGGTGTGGCGGCAGCCGCGCGTGGGGCACACCAGACGCCGCGCCCGCACGCGGACCACCACCCGGCGCCCGTCGACCGGAACGTCGGCCGCCGTCCGCCAGTGATAGCCGTGGACCCGTCCCGACGAGGCCCCGCACATCGGGCAGACCGCGGTGTCCTGCGGCGTCCGGGCCCGCACCACGATCTGCTCACCCTCGTCGACCACGTCCTCGATGATCAGCGGGGACAGCCCCGAGAACACCGCCTTTACAAGCTCATCGAGATCCTCCGCATAGGAGTCAACGACGCCTCGCCACCCTCCGTCACCACCGAATGTGAGACAGGGCCGTTAACTTGACACTCCCGCTTCACGATCGACGGCGTTTCGGGCACCTGACCGTAATCCAACCCGGATCCCGCAGGTCAAGCCGGCCCACTGACGAGCACCTGACCAGTCACTTGGCGCCGTACAGGTCAACCCTCGGCTTCCTTGATCAAGTCGGGTGCATAGCCGAAAAGGCCGGGAAGCCCTCCGGTGTGCAGGAACACCACCGTCTCTGTCGCGGCGATGTCGCCTGCGCGCGCCGCGTCAATGAGCGCTGCCGCAGCTTTGCCTGTGTAAACCGGGTCGAGGGTGATGCCCTCCGTGCGCCCGAACAGGCGAATGGCCTCCCATACCGCCGGCGAGGGCAGTCCGTAACCCAAGCCTAGGGCTCTTTCAGTCACGTGGACGCGTGTTAGTGCTGGTGCCGGGACGCCCAGCATCGTCGCCGTCTCACCGACGAGCTTATGGATGACGGCTGACGCGTCTGCCGCCGGCTCGGACACCGAAGCGGCGTCGATCCTCACCGGCCAGTCCAGCAGAGCCGCACCGATCGCCAGGCCGGCAGCGGTGCCCGCGCTCCCGATCGGCAGGACTATTCGGTCGGCGCCTTCCATCTGCTCTCTGAGCTCAGCGGCGGCGGTCAGGTAACCGAGCACTCCGAGAGGGTTGGATCCGCCCACCGGAAGGGTGACCGCACGCCGGCCTTCTTTCGCTGCCTCAGCGACGATCTGACGGTGGGTGGCATCCGTCTCTTCATCGCGTTCGCAGACGTGGACCCGGGCGCCGTAAAGGAGATCGAGCGCGACGTTTCCCGACCGCTCATACGCCTCGTCAGACCGTGGCGCGGTCAGGGCGGAGGATCCGGCGATGTGAGTCACCTGCTTGGTGAGGACCAGTTCGCAGCGAAGGCCGAGCCGGGCGCAGGCCGCTGCGGTCTGGCGGCCGTGGTTGCTTTGCAGGCCGCCGAACGTGATGATCGTGTCAGCACCGCTGGCAACGGCGGCACCCAGGAGGAACTCGAGCTTTCGCAGCTTGTTCCCGCCGACGCCCAGTCCGTTGATGTCATCTCGCTTCACCAGAATCCGCGGCCCACCGACCTCCTCCGTCAGGCGATGGCACGCCTCTAACGGCGTCGGCCAATGACCCAGCGCGACCTTGGGAAAGCATGACAAGTCAACGACCGGACGGGGCATCGCTGCCTCCTTGAGGATTGGGCGCGTACTGAGGATAACCTATGAGACGATCTCACAAGATTATTGACCAGAGCCGATTAGGCCGCCACAATCCATACATGGCTCTGGTCGCGTGGAAGAGACTGGTTAACGAGAGTCCAACTGGGCGCTTCGCCGAGGGCTACGTCTTCCCCTGGCCGGAGGCCGCGGTTCCCCCTTTCGGTGCGATGACCTGCTGTATCTCGCCGGGTGAGAAGTGTGAGCCTGACCAGCACAACCAGGACGAGATCGCGTTCATCTACCGTGGTCACGGAGAGATCATCGCTGGCGGGGAGGTCTGGCACGTGAGCCAGGGCGATGCGGTTTTCATACCGCGCAATGTCGAGCACACCTTCAGCAACACTGATCCTGACAGGGATTTCGCCTTCTTCTCGGTTTGGTGGCCACGCATAGAGCCCCGAGACACTGTGGACGAGAGCTGAGATGGAGAGATCGTGGGCACCCCTGTGGTAGCTGAATACACGCTGTCGTCAAGTGAGGCCGAGCGGATTCAAAGCCTGGCTAGATCCCTCGACGGGGAAAGCGTCGAGGATAGACGGTTCCTGGCACGGGCGGCGGTTTGGGCCAACGAGCTTCCGCGTAACCTCCGTGCGTTTCTCGAGGACTTCCGGGTCACCGAAAGTTTCCCAGCTTGCCGCATCGGAGGCCTGCCGGTCGACAGTAAGCACATTGGACCGACGCCCACGGTCTCCAGCCGTTGGCGGGCGAAGGCAGCCAGCGAGACCCGGGCGGAACTTGTCGCCGTTCTGCTGAGCTCATGCCTCGGCGATGTCTTCGGTTGGCGCTTGCAGCACGACGGTTTCCTGATACACGACCTGGCGCCGCGGCCTGAGCACGAGGACACGGGTCTCGGCACCGGCAGCCGACAGCACATCAACTGGCACACCGAGGATTCGTTCCACCCCTGCCGGGCTGACTATGTCGGCCTTCTGTGCGTCCGCAATCCCGCGGAGGTGCCGACGACGATCGGGTTCCTCGACAGCAGCCTGCTAAGCGACGCCGACCGGCAGATACTTGCTCAGCCGGTGTTCACGTTCAGGCCCGACCCGTCCTATTTCGTCTCTGACGCTGAGCCCGTTCCCGGGCCAGACAAGGGAAGCATCCTGTACGGCGATTCCGCTGACCCTTACCTGCGGTTCGACCAGGACTACATCGACCTGCCGGCCGGCATCGAGGGAATTGAAGAGGCGATTGAATCCCTGCGCCGCGCAATCGAGGTAAACCTGATCGACCTCTCTCTTCACTCAGGGGACCTCCTGTTTCTCGACAACCGGCGGGCCGTCCACGGGCGGGCCTCATTCCAGGCAACCTATATCGAGACCGAAAGATGGCTAAAGCGTGTCAACATCACCTTGGACCTCAAGCGGTCACGGCATCTTCGTGACTCGGCCATCGATCGCGTGATCCGCGTCTGACCTGCTTCAGCCCAGAGAGTCCAGCTCCCGCTGGACCCGGTCCGCGTCGACCGGGCGCCCTTTCCCGCGGTACAGTCGGATTGCCTGAGACCAGACCTCACGGGCCTGCCCAGCCCGGCCGGCCGCGACATAGACCTGACCAAGCCGGTCGAGGGTGTTCGCCTGGTAGTAAATGCTGTTCAGCCTTCGGAAAAGAGCGAGGGCAGAGTGATAGTGCGTCAGCGCGTCATCTGGCCGCCCGGTGTGCTGAGCGATGTATCCCAAGCTGGCTAACGTATTTGCCTCTCCCACGCGATAGTCGTGCTGTCGGCACAACGCCAGCGCCGCCTCACAGCGGGCCTGGGCCTGGGCATAGTCGCCGACCCGCGCCTCGAACCAGCCGACGGCGTTGAGCATCGCCGCTTCCCGCACCTGCAGACCCAGCTCCCTGTAGAGCCGGAGCGCCTCCGTGGCGTGCCTGTGCGCAGCCTGGTCCTTGCCGGCCCGCCCGTTAGCCCACGTAAGAATCCGGTGCGCGTGCGCTTGAGCGGACAGGTCGCCGGCGTTCTCTGCCACCTGCAAGGAGCGCGCGAGCTGTGCCAGTGCCTCCTCGTGGTCGTCCAGGTTGAGGTTGGCGTCGCCAAGCAGGCGGTGGGCCAGGGAGATGACGGCGGGGTTTCCGACCTGCAGGGCCGACTCCAAGCCGGTCCGCCAGACCGCACGCCACTCACGAAGGTGACCGCGCCGGTAGTGAAAGGTATCCAAACACCACGCCAGCTGCCACGCGAGGTCATGCATGCCAAGCTCGGCCGCGAGCTGCTGCGCGGCCATCAGGTTTGCATGCTCAGCCTCGAGCCACGCCACCGCTTCAGCCGGGTCGGCTAAAGGCAGCGGATGGCAGTCGGGTGCAGGCGCGTCGATCTCGACCGGATGCCGGTGCGGGTCGAGCAGACGCTCGGCGCGGTGAGCCGTGTGCCGGTAAAAGTCGATTACCCGGCGGAGCGCCTCTTCGCGATTGCTGTCGGACAGGTGCTCGTGAGCCTGCTTGGTCGCATAAAGCCGGAGCAGGTCGTGCATGCGATGGCGACCAGCGACCTGCTGCACGACGAGATGGGCGGTTTCCAGCTCGTGCAGCAAGAGCCTCGCCCGCGTCGTCGGCAACCCAGCCAACTCGGCCGCAGCCGGCAAACTGATGTCTGGTCCGGGAGCCAGCCCAAGCAACCCGAACATCTCGGCTGCGGAGCCGGTCAGTGCCTGATAAGACCAGGAAAAGACACACTCGAGGTTTAACGGGATCTCACCGGCGTCGAACCCCTCAAGCCGGGTTCTCTGATCGGCCAGTTCATCGGCCAATCCGGACAGTGGGAGGGCTGGATGGGCGATCACGCGGGCGGCGACGATGCTCAGCGCGAGGGGCAACCCTCCACACATGGCGAGCAACATCGCAGTGGCTTCTGGCTCAGCTGTGAGCCTTTCATCCCCGAGGTGGCTGGCGAGCAACTGACGTGCCTCTGGCTCGGAAAGGGGTGCAAGGTCCACAAGCTGGGCGCCATGCTGTGTCACCAGGCCTGCCAGCCGGCGTCGGCTGGTGACCAACACCGTGCAGCCGGGCCCGCCGGGCAGCAACGGTGCGACCTGCGCGGTGTCGCGCGCGTTGTCGAGCACGATCAGGATGCGCCGGTCCTCCACCAGACTCCGGTAAAGACCGATTTGGGTGTCGAGGTCAGCGGGAAGTTTGGTCGGATCCTCGCCGAGCGCGTACAGGAAGCCGCGGACGGCCTCGGCGACAGACATCGGCTCGCCGGTCGGTGCGAATCCCCGCAGATCGACCATGAGCTGGCCGTCCGGGAAACGATCGAGGTGCTGCCTGGCCCAGCGTACCGACAGCGAGGTCTTCCCTATTCCACCTGCCCCGCCGATCGCCGAGATCACCACGGTCATGCCAGCATGCGTAACATGGTCTAGGGCATCGGTCAGCATCGCTAGCTCGGCCGACCGCCCGGCGAACCGCCGCGGTGCGGGTGGTAGCTGCCTGGGGATGGTCCGCCTTTGCACGCTGTCTACGCCAGAGGACGCGTTGCCGGTGCGCGTCGAGGCATATTGTGCCTCCGCGGCTTTGATTCGCCGCAATCCCTGGAGGAGGAGCCATCCGCCAATGCTTGCTGCGATGCTGACCGCGCCAGCCTGCCGGATCGCCTCCGTAACGTCACGACCCAACGCGAACTGAAGGTGACCGTCAATCCATGCCAAGGCCTCATCAAGCCATGCCTTCGCCAAGACGTATGTCAACCAGAAGGCACCGGCCGCAACGGCCAGCACCGCCAGCCGTGACCACACCCACCACGCGGCTTTGGACCGCCACATCTTCCGCCCCCTCGGCCCGGCCGATCGACACGACATCGCAAAGGAACGTTGTCCAAACTAGATAATGGTGTCGAGCCTAATACGGCAGCCGCCGTTCGGGATCATGGCTGAAGTTCGAGGTTGAGGCGGCGTGTGTAGTGGGCTCGTCGGGCTCGGGCTTGATGCCGGCGTCGCCAGCTTGACCAGTGCAATCGATGGGCGAGGTCGCTGATCGGGCGGATGATGCAAGCGTTGATCAGGCGGCGGACCTCGTTGACCGTGAGCTTGATCAGTCCGGTGTGGGTGGGGTCGTCGTGGGTCGCGTCGGCGGCGCAGATCGCCAGGACGGCGAGGGCGGCCAGGGCGAGGGTGGTAAATCGGTGCCAGGAGTCCCAGCGGCGGACCTGGTGCTGGTCCAAGCCGACCTGGCCCTTGGCGGCTTGGAAGCTCTCTTCGATGCTCCAGCGAATGCCCGCGACCCGCACGAGCTGCGCTAGGGTGGCCGGGCGTGGCGTCCAGCAGCGGTAGAAGGCCAGTTCGCCGGTGGTGGTGTTGCGGCGGATCAGCAGGCTGTGTCGGCCGCCGTCGTCGGGGTCAGCGTCGGTGCACACGTCATCGAGCCAGGCCCATTCGTAGAAGCGCGGCCCTTTCGACCCGGCGCCGGCTGAGCGGCGCTGCCACGCCGAGACGGGCAGGTCAGCGGCGATCCGGTCGGCGCGGATGCGGGTCTTGCCGCCGTCGAGCGGAACCAGGTGGCTGCGGGACACGGCCAGGACGTGGCCGAGCTGGTGTTCGCGCAGGTGGGCGCGGAACGCGGCGCTGTTGCCGTAGGCCTCGTCCGCGGCGGCCCACCCAGCCGGCACCCCGGCGTCAAGGGCCGCGGTGATCATCTCAGCGGCCAGCTCCGACTTGGTGGCGAACTCGATGTCGTCGGGCACGCCGGCGGCTCGGCAGCGATCCCGGTCGTCGGTCCACGACGCCGGCAGATACACCCGCCGGTCGATCAGCGTGTGCCCGCCCACGCCGGCGTAGCCCAGGAACACCCCGACCTGGCTGTTCTCGATCCGCCCCGCCGTGCCGGTGTACTGCCGCTGCACCCCCACCGTGTGGGTGCCCTTCTTCAGGTCACCGGTCTCGTCGACCACCAGGACCGCGTCCGGACCACCGAACCGGTCGACGATCAACTGCCGCAGGTCGTCGCGGACGGCGTCGGCTTCCCACACCGCCCGGTACAGCAGCCGCTGCATCGCGTCCGGCCTGACGTGTCCGGTCTGCTCGGCCAACTGCCAGCACGTCTTGACCTCAAGATCGGACAGCAGCGCCGTCACGAACTCGCCCGCCGCACGGCGCGGTTCCACCCGCCCGAACCGGCCCGCGAAGCACCCCAGCACCCCGGCCAGCACCCGCTCCCACCGAGCAACGGCTACGCTGTGGCACGCGGCCACCAAGATCTGATGTTGTGTCCACAACGCACAGACGATCACGCGGTGGCCGCCTCGCGTCCACCCCACCCGAGCAGCAAGATCCCAAACGGCGGCTGCCGTACTAATACTCCAACGTCACTTTGCCTGTCTGCGCTGGTAGTGGGATCGTCGGGCTCGGGCTTGGGATTTTCGTCGCCAGGTTGACCAGTGCAGGGT
>NZ_JBIDCU010000029.1:0-47428 GCF_043204765.1 Micromonospora sp. NPDC047730
GGCACGGTCATGCCCATAGACACACATTAGACGGGGTGCGCTGAACGATCGGCGCACGGTACGCTCAACGCATGACGCACCTACCGTTCGCGGGGCCCGCCCTGGGCCGCCGCCGGCTTCGGGCGAGTATCTACGTCCGTCTGTCCAACGCCGCCGACGAATCGAATACGTCGC
The DNA here is from genome assembly GCF_043204765.1 of Micromonospora sp. NPDC047730. Taxonomy (NCBI): domain Bacteria; kingdom Bacillati; phylum Actinomycetota; class Actinomycetes; order Micromonosporales; family Micromonosporaceae; genus Micromonospora; species Micromonospora sp. NPDC047730. The sequence goes on from NZ_JBIDCU010000029.1 coordinate 175, forward strand.
TAGACAACATGGTCGCCGAGTGCCGCGCGCTGTGCGCCCGCGAGGACTTCGAGGAGATCGCCCTACACGTAGACGACGGCCTGTCCGGCGGTATCCGCGACCGCCCGCAGTTCACCGCGTGGCTGAACGACGCCCGTCACCAACGCTGTGACGTCCTGGTCGCGCATCACGTCGACCGCATGACCCGCGAGGGCCTGAACGTCGCGGCGACGATCCTCGACGTGCAAGAGGGGAAGGACCCGACGACCGGGCGGGTCGTCCGCCCCCCGGTCCGGTTGATGGATACGAAGGGCGTCGACTCGAACGGCGGCGTCGCCTTCCGAATGATGTTCGTAATCAAAGCCGAGGCGGCCCGGGAAGAGCGCGAGCGCGCCCGCGAGCGGGTCGCCGGCCGTGCGACCCGGCTGCGCCTCGCCGGCCGCTGGCCCGGCGGGGAGGTCCCCTTCGGCTTCGAGATCGTTCCGGCACCTGACGGGAAGGGAAAGACCCTCGCCGAGTGCCCGAAGGAGGCCGCCGCCCTGCGCGAGTGTGCGTCGCGCATCCTCGACGGTCACACCCTCGGCCGCACGGTCCGATGGTTGAACCTGAACGGCCCTAAGCCACGCCGCGCGCCCGAGTGGTCGCGGATCACTCTCGGGCAGGCACTCACGGGGGACCACATCCTCGGTCGGGTCACGATCGGCGGCGTCGTCCAGCGCGACGGCAAGGGCCGCGCCCTGACGCCGTTCCCGGCCGTCCTCGACCTTCCGACGGTGGTCGAGCTGCGGAAGGCCCTCGCGCCGTCTGGTGACCCTCGGAAGCGCGGCGGCCGGAAGCCCTCGCGCCTCGGCTCGCGGCTGATCGAGTGCGACGGCTGCGGCGGGTACCTCTACGTCGTCCGGCGCACCGCCTCGCGCACCGCCGCCGAGATCGCCGCCGGCCGCAAGGGGCGCTCGGACCTGATCGCGTATCGCTGCCAGCGGCGGGCGGACGGCGGCATCTGCCCGACTCCCCTGGTCGTCTCGGCGCTCCCCTTCGAGGCGTACCTAGAAGAGCGCTTCCTGTCCGACTTCGGGCATGTCCCGATGGTTGAGCGGCGCGTGATCGTGGCGGACGACGGGCGCCTAGCCGAAGTAGAAGAGTCGATCGCCCACACGCTCGCCAAGCTCGCCCAGGCGGCTACGCCCGAGGGCTTCGCCGACCTTCAGCGGCTACAGGCCGAGCGCGCCCTACTGGCCGACGCCCCGCGCGAGCCCGTCGTGACCCGCGTCCTGACCGGCCGCACGATGGCCGAGGAGTGGCACACCCGGGACCTCGAAGGGAAGCGCGAACTACTGGCCGACGCCTACGAAGTCCTGCGCCTGCGGCCCGGTCGGCGTGGCCGTAGAGGTTTCGACCCGGCCCGCCTCCTCGCGATCCCGGCCGAGGGCACCCACGACCCCGAGGACTAGCCGTGTAAACGAAGATGGGCCCGAAGGTGCGAACTTCGGGCCCGGGTGCGGCCACCCCTGGAAAGGCGAACGCCCCGGCACGGTAACACGAACGCCCCTGGCTCACCGCCCGGGGCGTTTGCCGTGTGCGCCGGGTAGCGCCGGGGTGACGCCGGGTAGTGAAGAGCGGCGCGGGAGTGACGAAGTGGCCCCAATCTCTACACTCCCCTATTACTTCTTAGAAGGAGGAGGAGGAGGAGCCTAGACATAGATACGGGAGTGTAGAAGTTGACGTCACTTCGTCACCCGGCCCCCGGACGCCGCTACTCCGCTTCCGCCTCGCCCAGGTGCGGGCGGTGCTTCCGAATCCAAGCCTCGACGTCAGCGATCCGCCAGACCGTCCCCATCGCGAGCCGGTCATAGGGCGCCGGCCAGTCAGCGCGCAGCGTCAACTGCCGGACACGCTCCCGCGAGACGCCGAGGCGGTCGGCGATCTCCTGAGGCCCGTACAGATGATCCGGCACGCCCGCAGGTTAGCCGGGTCACCCCTTGGCAAACGTGGAGAGTACGCCCGCCAATTGGCACGCGGGTACTACACGCTTGACAAGGGGTGCGTTGAACGGGAACGTAGAGGAATGAGACGACTACGCCCCGCCCCCGTCCTGGCCGACCTCGTCCACCGCCGCCGACGCCCCTGGTCCCGCTGGTGCGTGTGCGGGCTGCGCTGGCGGGCGTGCCCGGACCGTCACCGCCCGCCCGAGCCCGTATACCCGCCGGCCGTTCAGCGCACCCGCGCCCGCTGGGACGCCCCGACCCGCGAGGTCGGGACCGTTGGCCGCGTCGGCCGGCTGACCCGCGCCGGGGCCTTCCGCGCGAACGGGGGTCACTGGTGACCCTAAGGAAGCTGAAGTCCGGCGACGTGATCCGCCTGACCCGCGACGCGAGCCCCCAGTTCGTTAACCCGATCCGCGTCCGCGTGATCCGCGTCCTAGACGACTGGCACACGTACGACGGGTGGAAGTGGCTGGACGGCTACCAGCTCGGCCCGAAGGACGAGGCGGTCGACCGCCGGACCCTCTTCGTCCGCGTGGCCGGCGTCCAATGGCTGACGAAGCCGGCCCCACCGTCGCCGGGTACGCCGCGCCGGCCGCTCCCGCGTGCGCGGATGGTGGTGGGCTGATGGTTCCCCGCCGCATCCTCCCGCACCTGCCGTCTCGGCCCACCTGGCGCTGCCAGTCGTGCGGTGTCGCCTGGCCCTGCTCACCCGCAAAGCTGCGTCTCCTCGCCGAGTACCGCACGCGCCGCGCGGGCCTGCTGGTCTACCTGCGGGCCCTGAAGGCCGAGGCCGCGGAACAACTCGCCGAGCTGGACAGCGGGACGCCGCCGGCTGACCTCGACCGGCGCTTCGTCAACTGGGCTATCCCCGTCCTGTAGCCGGCCCCGACCGCCCCGGCCTGTCTAGCGCCTAGACAGCGTCGGGGCGGTTTTATTTTGCCCTGAACACCCCGGCGCGCTCTGGCCCACTCCTCCTGTGTCCCCAACAGACACGAGGCCTGAGGAGGCCAGCGTGACCCGTAACCTGCACATCACCTCGACGGCAGTCTCCGGTGAGACCCGCTCGACGCTCGACGTCGAGCGGTCGCTTCACCTGACCGACGGCACCTTCCTCCGTATGGACGACCGCACGCGGCTCGGTCAGGCGCACTTCTCGGCCGACGACGCCCGGAAGCTCGGCGAGTGGTTCGCGACCCGCTACGGCGTCGGCGGCTACCTCGACGCGAAGCCGGGCGAGACCGTGAAGGTCGTCAACCGCGACGGCACGCTGAAGGACACCGCCGAGGTCCGCGAGGCGGTCGACAGCGACGGCGCGTACGACCTGAAGGGCCACGGCTACGTGTCGGCCGCCTTCGTTCGTCACGCCGACGCGATCCTGCCCGAGGCCACCCCGGCCACCCCGGCTGCGCCGTCCGCCCCGGCCTTCACCGAGGGAACGCCGGTCGTGATCGTGACCGACGACGCGAAGAGCCCGGTCGGTAGCCCGGCCGGCCTGGCGAAGGGGACCCCGGCCGTGGTCCGGCGCACGACCGGCGGGAGCTACACGGCCCGGAACGGCCTCGGTTACCACGTCCGCGCGATGGTCGACGGCACGCTGACCGACCGGCTGGTCCGCGCCCAGGACGTCGCCCTGACCATGCCGGCCGAGCCCGCGACGCCCGCGCCGCTGAAGGTCGGGGACGTGGTCGCCCTGAAGCCGGGCGCGAAGACCTCCTTCGGCGGCGACGTGTACTTCGCGTCGGACGTGGCCCGGGTGAAGGTCGTGAGCCTCCCAGACGCGAAGGACGTCTACGTTCGGGCGGTCGACGGCTCTGGCGCGCACGGTAGCCGGGCTACCGGTCAGTACGTCGGCCGCGCCTACCTCGGCGACCCGATCGCGGAAGCGCCGTTCGCCCCGAAGGTCGGGGACGTGGTGGCGCTGAAGTCCGACGCCCGGATGGTGGCGGGCCCTTGCTCGCTGGTCCGGCTGGGCGCGACGAAGGTCAAGGTCGTCAGCCCCGCGGACCCCGACGGTGACCTGTTCGTGAAGGCCCTCGACGGCCGGGAGATCGGCCGCGGCGCCTACGTCCAGCGGTCGGGCCTCGCGCCGCTGTCCGAGGCCCCCGTGCGCCCCTGGGCCGTCGGTGACGAGGCGATCGTGACTGAGGACGAGCCGACCTTCGCGGGGGTCTTCCGGGGCGACCGCGTGCGGATCACCGACCTGCCGTCGGGGAGCGACCCGCGCTACCGCGCCCAGTTCGTCTCGGGCCGGGGTCGCGTCCGGCGGGACGGCGGTTGGTACGTCCCCGCCTCGGCGCTGCGCCGCCCGTGACCCTTCCGCAGTAACCGAAAGGCCCGTCCCTGGGACTCCCCCGGGGGCGGGCCTTTTCCGTTGCCCGGACCTGAACAGCGCGGCGGGTGCTGGCCCACTCCTCCTGTGTCCCTGAACGACACACGGCCCGAGGAGGCCCGTTGAGCACGTACAACCGTTCCGCGATGATCTTCGACCACAAGGACGCCGACGGCGACACCCTGAGCGTTTACACGCTCGCCGCCCGCCGCTACGCCCCGGCGACCCTCGCGGTCGCGGTGAACGCCGAGGACGACGACCGCGAGCAGATCGCCCACCTGACCCCCGACGCCGTAACCCGGCTGCGGGCGGCCCTGAAGCCGCACGACCCGGCCGAGAAGGGCGCCGAGGCACCGGCCCAGGTGTTCGAGATCGGCCGCGCGTACCGACTTCTGCCGGGGGCGCGCTACTCGAACGGCGAACCCGCGTCGATCGCCCGCGCGGGCGCGACCCGCGTCACCTACGACGGCCCCGGCGACGGCGACGGGAACGTCTGGGTCCGCCCGGTCGGGGGTGGGATGGCCCGCCTGGTCGCCCCGAGGTACCTCGCCCCGCTCGACCCGCCCGCGCCGGCCCCGGCAACGACCGAGGGCGCGTCGTACGCGGACCTGTCCGGCGAGGACATGGACGCCCTCGGGCTGCGCCTGGTCACCGAGGAGTCCTTCCCGCTCGACGCCCAGCGCGTCGCGGCCGTGAAGGAAGCCTTCGCGATCCTCGGCGACGACGGCGCGACCGTCGACACGGACTCCCTCCTCGCGATCGCGGACTTCCTGATTGGGGAGGCGGCGTGAAGCGCGCTCTCCCCTACGTCGCTGGCGGGGCCCTCCTCGGGGCCCTCGCCGGCCTGGCCTTCGGCCTCGGCAACTACGCCGCGACCTGGCTGCTCTGGTTCCTGTACTTCGCCCTGGTCGAGCTGCGGGCCCTGTTCAACAGCCGCACAGGCGACACGCTGTCGGAGCACGTCTGGCAGTGGTTCGCGGTCGGCGGCGGTCGCCCGGTCGACGGGTGGGCACGCCTACGACGGACGGTCCTGCTGGGCTTCATGGCCTGGCTGACGCTTCACTTCGTCGGCGGCGGGGTGATCGTGTGACCGTCTTCCGCCACACGAACGGAAACGCCCTGTCCGTCGGCGAGACGTTCGACGCCGACGGAGAGCTTCGGATTGACGGCGACTACATGGAACGCGCCGAGGTCGTGAAGCTGCGCGACCACCTGACCGCCCTCCTCGGCGACGCCCCTGCGGTCCCGACCGGCCCGTTAACGGTCGCTGCCGGTTACGGCCGGCTGACCCGCGCCGAGGCCCTGAAGCTCGCCGAGGAGACCGTGACGCGGCTCGCCCCGGCGACGAACGCCCGCGGCTACGCGGACGGGACGGCGAAGCTCGCCGAGCGCATGGACGCGATCCTTCGCACCGCTGACTACCTGACGGGAGGTCGGGCGTGATCATCCATACCTTCAACGGCTACACCCGCGAGGTTGCCGACGAACTGGACGACGACGGCGACCTGAAGATGTTCGGCGAGTGGTTCCGCCGTAAGGACGTCGCCGCCCTGCGGGACCACCTGACCACCCTCCTCGGCGACGTCCCGCCGGCCGACCCGGACGCCGTCGCCGTCGTGAAGGCGGCGGTCGAGGAGGTCGCCCGCCAGCTCGACGCCGATACCCGCTTCCCGTCCTCGACCGGCGTCGCCTTCCGGATGCTCGCCCGCAATCTCGACGTGAGGAGTCACCTGTGACCATCACCCCCGACGAGGCCCTGACGAAGGGCCGCGAGTTCGTGACCAACCTTCCCGGTGAGTTCGAGCTGACGACGCCGGACAAGATGATCGCCGCTGAGGTCTGCGTCGCGGCCTTCCTCATGGACTACAGCGCCCCGCCCGAGCCCGAGGCGAGCGAGGAGCCCGAGGGGGAGACCGAGGCCGCCGACGAGAAGGACAGCGAGCCGGGTCCGCTCGGCCCGGTCCGGCACGCCGTGTGTGCGGTCTCGCCGCCCGACGCCGCCTACACCGAGGCGTATCGGACCGTCCGCGGCCCGATGGTCCGCCTCGGCGTGGCCGACGGTCCGTCGCGGTTCAACGTCGTCTTGACGCCGTCCGACGCCCGCCGCTTCGCCGCCGGCATCCTGAACGCCGCCGACGAGGCCGACGGGACCGATGCCCTTCACTTCGGCGTGGGAAGCCCGCTGTCGTGAGCGACGACCCGACGGCGGACGGCATTCGAGAGAGCGCCGTCGACACGATCCACGAATGGATGCCGAAGCGCCCGGACGCGGCGCCCGGCTGGTTGCTCGCCCTGACCGGCCGCGACTACGGATCGGGCGAGCTGCGTTACGAGCTGCGCCCGGAAGACCTGGCCCTCGCCGGCCTGCCCTCGCTGCGCTACCGCGTGACTATCACTGTCGAACAGGAGGCCGCCCCGTGAAAGAGTTCATGACCGCCCTCGCCGCCCTGGCCGTCTCGATCGCCCTGACCGGCTGGCTCTTCATGGTCACGGTCGGCGTGATCCGGGGCGAGTGGCTTCACGACCTGCCGACGATCGGCTTCGGGTCTTCGATGCTGGTCGCGACCCTGATCGGCGCGTGCGCGGCCGTGATGCGCGGTACCCACGGCGCGCGGTCGGATTCGTGACCGCCTGAGACCGCCTCAGAAATTCTGAGCGCCCCGACCCCACCCGCACCTACCGCCTAGCACTGATCGCCCGCGAGAGACCGTCTCTCGCACCCCGGAAGGGCACGTCTGGCCGCGCGCTGGGCGTGCCCTTCCCTGTCCCTGAAGGAGATCCCGTGTCCCGTGCCCTGTCCCTGGGCGTCTCGGCCGTCATGGTCGGCGCGCTGTCCCTGACCGTCGCCGCGTGCGTCGACCCCGAGGCCGCCTGCGCGAAGCCCGGCGGTGGGTCCGGCTCGTCGTCGTCCGGTTCGAGGTCGTCCAGCTCGACCAGCTCGGGCACCCGCACCGCCCCGCAGGCCCCGCGAGTGCAGGCCCCGCCCCGCCAGCCGGCCAGCAAGCCGACGACCTACCGGACCACCTACCGCGACGGCGTCCCGGTCGTCGTACCGATCGTCGTGGACGACGACGCCTTCGAGACCGACTGCGACGACTGAAGGAGGCCCCGCATGTCCCGCAGGATGAAGGCTGACGAACCGCTGTACCGCGCCGCGATCACGGCGACCTACCCGCCGAGCCGCTGGCGGGACGAGGAATGGACCGAAACCGTCTACGTCGGCCCCTACACGTCGACCGGCCCGGCTTCCCGGGCGGTGACTGTCGAGGTCAAGAAGGCGTTGGAGTGGGGGGGAGCGACGTCGGCGACCGGCCACGTCGAGCGCGCCCCGGCGGCCTGGGAGCGGATCGAGTGACCAACCCCCTCGACGAGCTGGCCGCCGAGGTCGCCGAGGCCCACTCCCTCGACCCGGCGGCCTTCGCGGCCCGCGTCCGTCGTCAGCTCGCCCGGCGAATGGAGCGCGGCGCGCGGCCGTTCAAGCGGTGCGCGGCGTGCGACCGCGACCTTCCGGCGCGGGACTTCGCCGAGGACAGGTCCCGACCTGACGGCCTTCAGCGACGCTGCCGGCAGTGCGACCGGGACCGCTCGGCCGCTCGAAGATCCGCGTCACCCACCCCCGGCACACTCACCTAGTAGAGCGAGGGACCACGCGCCCTCGCCCACCCGCTACGGCCCCGCCACCCGCCGACCTGTGAGCCCCTAGGGACAGGCGCGGGAGGCGGGGCGTATGCGAGACCCCGCCGGGTGATTCCCGGCCTGCGGACTGGCCCCGTACACACGGACTAGCTGGTCTGCTTGAACGCCCCGGGCGCTTCGGCCACCGGGGTTCTGTGTGAAAGCCCCGGACCCACCTCTGTCTGCCGACATGTGGCCGGGGCCATGCTCTCGCCTCGGGCGGGGCGCTCTCCTTCGGACCTGGCCGCGAGAGCACCCGCCCGAGCGCCATCCCACGCCCCCGGCGTGCGCTCCCCCACTGCCTCTTACGCATGGGGTTCGAGCGCCCCGGGGGCGTTCGTCTTCTACCTGGGGGTCGCGATGACCTGGGAAGGGTCAGATCGCAGGGCCCGCCTTCCGCACGACTGGGCCCTTCGCCGCGTGCGGGTGCTGCGCAGGGACGGCTATCGCTGCCGGCAGGTATTCACCACGGGGGAGCGCTGCGGCGCCCCTGGCAGCGAGGTCGATCACGTTGAGCGAGGCGATAACCACGACCTAGCGAACCTTCAGACCCTCTGTTCGTACTGCCACGCACGTAAGACCGCAGGCGAGGCCGCCCAGGCCCGTCGCCCGCGGCCGAAGCGCGCTCGCGAGTCCGAGCGTCATCCTGGCGCGCTGTGACCCTGTGTGTTGTCACTCTGCGTGACCCCTGGGGGGTGGCCCCCCGCCCCGGCCCGGCCCCCACCGAAGCGGCATAGCGCCTCGGGCTGTGTACGGGCATAGAGGTCGTGATCGAGGGTCGCGCCCGACCGGAATCTCACCCTGTGTAAACGCCCGAGGAGGGCCCATGACCCCTGCCGACGTCGCTCACCGCTTCGCGTTCCACACCGCGACGACCGAGGAGAAGCGCGACGCGCACACGAGCGTCCGCCAGGCGTGCCGCCAGCTCGCCGACGACCTGAACGCGCGCCTTCCCGAGGGCCGCGAGAAGTCGACCGCGATCACGAAGCTCGAAGAGGTCATGTTTTGGGCGAACGCCGCCCTCGCACGGGCCGAGTCGTGATCTTCGGCCGCGCCCGCTTCGGCGGCTGGGTCCGCTGGCTTCCCCTCTACGCCTCGCCGATGTTCGAGGACCGCCGCCGCCCGTGGCGCACTGCGCGCGGCGTCGCCGTCGGGACGTTCGGCCGCGTCGTCTACGCCTACGCCGCCCCGCGCGAGGAGACCGCCGCGGGTTGCGTCCCTGACGACTGCTACGAGGTCGCCCACCACGAGTACCGGACGTGGCCCGTCCGTCTTCCCACGCCGCACGCCTTCCGCCGTGGCACCTGGCCGCGCGGCGGCACCCGCGCCAACCGCGCGTGGATGTACCTGCGGGGGTGGGGCCTGATCCGCCTTTACCACCTGTAGCCCGAGAGGAGGTCCGCCGTGGCCCGTGGCACCCTTCACGCCCCGAAGAGCGAAGCGACGCGCCGCCGCCGCAACACCCCGACGCACGGCGAGACCGTCCTTCCCGACGACGACGAGGTCCGCGGCCCCGAGCTGGCCGACCTGACCGCCGGCCGCGAGTTCCGCGCCGAGACCGTCGCGTGGTTCGAGACCTGGCGCCGCTCTCCGCAGGCCGCCGTCTTCATCGCGACCGACTGGCTTCGCCTGGCGACCCTTGCGCCGATCGTGGACGCCTACTGGCGCCGCCCCTCGGCCGCCGCCCTGTCCGAGATCCGGATGAACGAAGAGCGCCTAGGCGCGACCGTCGTAGACCGGATGCGCGCCCGGATGCGCGTCGAGACCGACGACGAAGCCGCCGAGGACGACCTTCCGGCGGGCGTCGCGTCCCTGACCGAGCGTCGTGCCGCGCTGCGCGACAGGCTCGCGTGACCGCCCCGGACGCCCGGGATGCCGAACTCGAAGAGCTGAACCGCCTCGCCGCGCTCGAAGCGCGAAAGGCAGTCGCCGCCCACGCCCTGACGACGATCGAGGCGTTCCCGCTCGACGGGTCGATTAAGACCCTCGGATGGGGCGTTATCGATTGGGTCGAGGCGTGGCTACTTCAGCCCGACGGCGACGAGGCCGGCGAGCCCTATCGGTTAACCCGGGAACAACTGAACTTCGTCCTTTGGTTCTACGCCGTAGACAATCGGGGACGCTTCATTTACCGACGCGCGGTACTGCGCCGCGCTAAGGGCTGGGGGAAGTCGCCGTTCCTGGGTGCGCTCGCGCTCGCGGAATTGTGCGGGCCGGTCCGGTTCTCGCACTGGACGAAGGACGGCGAGGCCGTCGGTAAGGCGCACCCCGCGCCGTGGATCGTGATTGCGGGCGTCAGCGAGACGCAGACCGAAAACACGATGGCCGCTATTCGGTCAATGGTCGAGGACTCGCCGCTAGTCGAGGCCGCCGGCTTGGACGTCGGAAAGACGCGGATCTTCACGCCTACTGGCGGGAAGATCATGCCCGTTACCGCGTCCAGTAGCAGTCAGGAAGGCGCGCGTCCGTCCTTCGCGATCATGGACGAAACGCACCACTGGACCGAGTCGAACGGCGGCTACGCCCTCGCCCGCGTGATTCGCCGCAACCTGGCGAAGAGCCGCGACGGCATGGCCCGCGCAATCGAGACCACGAACGCGCACGGCCCGGGACAGGACAGCGTCGCGGAAATCTCCTACCTGGCGTATCTCGCCCAGCAAGAGAAGCGCACGCGCGGGACGGGCATCCTCTACGACTCCCGCGAGGCCCCGGGTCATATCGACCTGTCGGACCGCGACGAGCTAATGAACGGCCTCGCGATGGCCTACGGCGATTCGCTGTGGGTCGACCTCGAACGCATCGCCGAGGAGGTCTACGACCCGGCGACGCCCCCAGAGGAGGCACGGCGGTTCTACCTGAACCAAATCGTCGCCGCCGCGGACTCGTGGCTCGCCCCACACGAATACGACGCGAACGGGCCGGAAGAGCGGCGCAAGAAGGGCTTGCCCGAGCTGGTCCCGCTGAAGCGCAGCGAGCCCGGGAAATGGCGCGAGGCCGACACGGTAACCCTCGGATTCGACGGCGGCCGAACGGACGACTCGACGGCCCTGGTCGCCGTCCGAATGTCCGACGGCGCGGCCTTTTTGCTCGGCCTCTGGGAAAAGCCCGAGGGCCCTTCCGGCGTCGGCTGGGAGGTCAATCAGGAGGACGTCCGCGGCGTCGTCGACCACGCTTTCGCGACCCTCGACGTCGTCGGCTTCTTCAGCGATGTCGCCTACTGGGAAACCGACGTCGACCGCTGGCGCGAGCTACACGGGGAACGCCTCCTAGTGAAGGCGACGACCCGCCACACGATCGCGTGGGATATGCGCTCTCACCAGGGCGACACGGTCCGCGCCGTCGAGGCCCTTCACCGCGCCTTCATCGACGGTGAGGTCCCCCACGACGGCGAGCTGAGGCTTCGCCGGCACGTCCTGAACGCCCGCCGCCGGCCGAACCGCTGGGGCGTGAGCTTCGGGAAGGAGACCCGGGAGTCGCCGAAGAAGGTCGACGCCCTGGCCGCGTTGCTGCTCGCCGTCATGGCCCGGTCCCGCGTGATCGCGGACGGCGCACTCGCTAAGCGCCGCAAGCCGACCGGCCGCCTCGTCGGCTTCTAACCCGTTTACACGCCTCGGAAGGGGGCCCGTCCGTTGCCGACCGACGGCAGTATTACCGGCCTCGCCGAAGAGCTGATTACCGAGCACCGCGCCGAGACCGGCAACCGCCACAAGGGAGCCGGGAAGGTCGCCCGCTACCTGCGGGGCGATCACGACCTGCCGTACATGCCGCGCGGCGCGAAGGCCGAATACGTCAGCCTGGCGAAGAAGTCCGTCACGAACTGGCTCCCGCTGATCAGCGAGACCTACGTAAAGGGCCTGTTCGTGGACGGTTACCGGGCCGCGAAGAAGACGGAGAACGCCGCGCCGTGGCGGTTCTGGCAGGCTAACCGGCTCGACGCCCGGCAGACGATCGCGCACCGCGGGGCGTTGGAGCTGGGCGCGGCGTACGTGCGGGTCCTGAAGGGCACCCCGGCGCCGAGCATCCGCCCGCTACCGGCCCTGTCGACCTGGGCGCGGTACGAGGACGACGGCGACGAGTGGCCCGTTCACGGTCTCTACGTGAAGGGCCGCTCGGCCGACGGCGCGCAGCTTTTCGAGTTGTACGACCGGGAGCACGTCTACCAGCTCGCCCAGGGCAAGGGCGAGAGCCTGAAGGTCGTCGGCACCCCGCAGGCCCACGGCCTCGGCGTAACCCCGCTGGCGCGCTTCCGCGACCGCCTCGACGGCGAGAACCGAGGCATCGTCTGCCCGCTGATCGTCCTTCAGGACCGGATTAACGAGGCGGTCTTCTCGCTGCTGATCGCCCTTCAGTTCGCGTCGTTCCGACAGCGCTGGGCTACCGGCCTGGCGATCCCGACCGTGGACGACCCGGAAAGTCCGCTCTTCGGCCAGCCGGTCGAGCCGTTTCAGGCGGCCGTCGATCGGCTCTGGGTCACGGACTCGCCGGACGCGAAGTTCGGGTCGTTCGACCAGACGGACGTTAGCGGCCACCTCGAAACCTACGGGTCCGGCGTGCGCACGCTCGCGGCGATCGCCCAGCTTTCGCCTCACGTCCTCCTCGGCGACCTCGTCAACCTGTCCGCCGACGCGCTCGCCGCCGCCGAGGCCGCCACGCAGCGCAAGATCGGCGAGTACGAAACGATCTTCGGGGAGTCCTGGGAACAGACCCTTCGCCTCGCCGCGCTCGCGGCCAACGACCGGGAGTCCGCGCAGGACACTTCCTCGCAGGTCCGCTGGCGCGACACCGAGGCCCGCAGCATGGCCGCAGCGGTCGACGCCCTCGGGAAGATGGTGACCATGCTCGCCGTGCCGGCCGAGGCCGCGTGGGAGCGGATCCCGGGCGTGACCGACGACGACATCACGCGATGGCGCGAAATGGCGAAGTCGTCCGACGGCCTGACCCAGCTCGCGGCGACGCTCGCCCGCCGGGCCGAGCCGGCCGCGACCACTCCCGCCGGGGCCGCCGATGGCGCCGACGGCTGATCAGGTCGCCGACGAGTACCGCCGGCTTCAGTCGCAACTGTCGGGCGAGGCCGCCGCACAGGTGACCGTCGCCTATGAAACCCTGCTGAACCCGCTCGACCTCGACCAGACCTTCCCGGTCTATGCCGAGGTCGTCGCCCGGATCATCGAAGCGGCCCGCCAGTCGGCGGCCGTCCTCGCCGGGGCCTTCTACGTCGCCCACCGCGAAGCGCTGCGGGTGACCGAGGAGGTCCCGGCGATCGCGTACGCGGGTCAGCTTCCGCCGGCCCAGCTCGCGACGTCCCTCCTCGTGACCGGCCCGGTCCGCGTGAAGCGGCTGACCAGCAAGGGAGCCTCGCCCGCCCAGGCGGCGGCGAAGGCCCGCGCGGCGACCGCTCGCGCCACGATCCGGCACGTTACGGACGGCGGCCGAGAGACGATCCGGGACACCACGCGGCGGGACCCCGTCGCACTGGGCTTCGCCCGGCTGACCGACGGCGACCCGTGCTATTTCTGCGCGATGCTCGCCAGCCGGGGCCCGGTCTATGAGTCCGAGGAGACCGCGGGGAAGGACGACCCGTATCACGACGGGTGCGGGTGCATACCCGCGCCTGTCTACCGCCGGTCGGACCCGTGGCCCGGCCGCGCCCGAGAGTTCGAGGCGTTGTGGGCCGAGGCGACCGCCGGCAAGTCGGGCCGAAAGGCGGTCAACGCCTTCCGTCGCGCCCACGAAGCGAATCGGCGAGTCGAAAGGCCCGCTGAGACGGCCTAGGAGCGTCTGACGCCCCTCAGCCCTGCCACACCCCTAGTCGACGTGCGTTGAACGATTCACGCACGCCCCTAGGCCCCCGCGCGGGCAGGTCCCGCGCACTCCCCAACCGACCCAGGAGGTCGAACCGTGCCCGACGAGCCCACCACCCCGCCCGTGACCGACCCGGCGCCGTCCGGCGACCCGGCCCCGAGCACCCCGCCGGCCGTGAAGCTCGACGGCCCGTACGACGAGGCCCGCGCCACGCGCCTGATCGAGAACCTTCGCGCCGAGCTGGCCGAGGTCAAGGCGAAGCGTCAGACCCCGCCGACCGAGGTCGCCGAGCTGAAGACCCAGCTCGACGCGATCAACGCCGAGCTTGCGCAGACCCGCACCGCCGCGATCGAGGCCGCGAAGCGGGCCGCCATCGCTGACGCGAAGGTCCCGGCCCACCTGGCGGGCTACGTCAACGGCACGACCCCCGAGGAGATCAAGGCGAGCGCCGAGAAGGTCGCCGCCGACTTCGCCGCGGGCCAGCCGGCCGCGCCGGACCCGCTCCCGGGCCTGCCGAGGCCCGCCCTCACCCCGGGCCGCGCGCCAGCCGACGCCACGCCCGCTTTCGACCCCGTCGCGACCGCCCGAGCGGCGCGCGGTTACTGACCCCCTGGAAGGTAGAAAATGCCGCACGACTTCGTCATTCCCGAGCAGGTGCTCTCGACCGCTATCGCGCTGGTCCGCGATGACCTCATGCTCGCCGCGACCGTGAACCGCGACTACGAGGACGCCTTCGGCGGCGGCCGTGGCACTGTGGTCAACGTCCGCACGCCGAACACCCTGAAGGCCCGGCGCCGGAAGATGACCGACGACGGTCAGGAGATCGTGACCGACACGGTCACCGAGTCGACCATCCCGGTCACCATGACCGAGCACGTCTACTCGGCCGTGGACGTGTCTGACCTTCAGATGCGCATGGACATCGCCGACTTCACCCGGCAGGTCACCGTGCCGCAGGTCCGCGGCATCGTCGAGGACCTGGAAAACCTCGTGACCGAGACCATGCAGGCCCTTCCCGAGTCCGTGGGCCTGGCCTACGACCCGGCGAAGCCGCACCTCACGTTCACCCGGGCGCGCAAGATGCTGCGGGACCTCGGCCTGCCGGCTGCCGGCCTGTGGGCCGCCGTCGGTACCGGCGTCTACGCCGAGCTGGTCGACGCGAACGCGCTCACCGACGCATCGCAGTCCGGTTCGACCGAGGCCCTGCGGAACGCGAACGTCGGTCGCGTCCGGGCCTTCACCGTGGTCGAGAACAACCGCTTCGACGACGACGAGATCGTTTTCTACGGCCGCGACGCCTTCACCCTGGCGATCCGGGCCCCGTACCCGCCGGACGGCGCCGCGTTCTCGGCCTCGCAGTCGGACAACGGCTTCGCGATGACCTGGGTCAAGGACTACGACTCGAAGGTCCTGAAGGACCGCTCGGTCTTCCAGACCTACGCCGGCTGTCAGGCGATGCAGGTCAAGCGACTCGCGAAGGACGGGACGACCTCTCTGGTCACCCCGGCGCTGCGGGTCAAGACCTCGACCATCCCGGCCTGATCGGAGTAACCCGTGAGCCTGCCCCCGCTCGCCCCGGTCGCCGAGCTTGAGCGGCGTCTAGGGCTGGCCCCCGGCACGCTCACCGGATCGGACCTCGTCCGGGCGGGGGTGGCGCTCGAAGATGCGTCGACCCTCGTCCGGGCCGAGGCCGGGACGGACTGGGTTGCCGGGGACGGCGCGACCATCACGGCCCCCGCCGTGGTGACGACCGTCGTCCTCGCGGCGGCCCTGCGTGCCTACCGCAACCCCGACGGCTACCAGGGCGAGTCCGTCGGCGACTACTCCTACCAATACGCCCGCGAGTCGACGTCCGGTTACCTGACCCCGAGCGAAGTCCTGATCGTGCGGCGGGTGGCTGGGAAGGCTGGCTCGCGCGTTTACACGGTTCGGACGCCGAGCGCGTACGACCCGGATCCGGCCGCAACCGCCGACCCGTTCCGCGCGGTGGTCGCATGAGGTTCCCCGACGCCGTGACCGTCCTACGCCCGACCGGCGCCGACGAGTACGGCAACCCCGGCACCGGCCCGCACGCCCCCGCCGGCACGTTCGCCGGCTTCCTGTCCGGCGACGCCGTCTACGCGGCCCCCGGGGTCGATGTTCAGCGCGGCGACCGGCTGGTCATCGGTGCGGACACCTACGACGTCGAGGGCGACCCGCGCGACCTGCGCTCGCCCTCTCGCCCGGTCATGACCCGCGTCGCCGTCCGACTGCGAAGGAGGTAGCCCCGTGGCGGGCGTGGATATCCGACTCGACCACAAGGGCATTGCCGAGCTGCTGAAGTCGGCCGAGTTCGCCGAGGCGATGGCCGAGAAGGCCGGCGAGGTCGCGGCGACCGTCAAGGCCCACCAGTCGATCCGGCGCCACAAAATGCCGGTCACGACCGGCGCCTTCGAGACCGACCGCGCAACGCACAGTGTCACGATCGCAGACCCCGGCGGCCTGCCCGTACAGGCGAAGTACGGCGTCCTGACCCAGGCGGCGACAGCCGCGGGCCTCGAAGTGACCGAGGGGGCCCCCGAGTGAGGGCGGCCGTCCCGTTTCTCGACCCCCGCGCCGGGACCCTCGCGGTCCTGCGGGCCCTGCACCCGGACGTCACCTTCGGCACGAAGCGCCTCGACGAGTGGCCCGAGGGCGACGTCCCGGTCCTGCCGTACGGCGGCGTCTTCGCCGACGGGACCTTCGTCCGCCAGCGGGTTACCGCGACCGCGACGGTCCGAGTCGTCGTCTGGGCCGAGACGGACGCCGCCGGCTACCGGCTCGCCGACGACCTTCACGCCGACCTCCTCGCGTACGAGGGCGGCCCGGACGTTGGGGGCTTCGGCCCGATGACCGGCCCCCTCCCGACGACCGACCCGGACACGGGCCGGCCGATGACCTACTTCACCGTGCGCGCCCGGCTTCGCCCGCGCACAGACTAGGAGCGTTTACATGGGCGACCCGACGAAGGTCAACCTTTGGTCCGGCGCGGACGTCTACATCGCCGAGCCCGGCACCGCCGAGCCGACCGACCTCACGACCCCGTGGGCCGTCGACTGGGACCCGGCCGGCATCCTCGACGGCGAGGAGGGCTTCACCTGGGAGCGCGAAGAGGACTCGTCCGAGTACTACGGCTGGGGCGGCATCCTCGTGAAGAAGACCCGCTCGAAGCACAAGCGGACGGTCACGTTCGTAGCGATGGAGGACAACCCCGTTGTCTTCGCGCTGGTCAACCCCGGCTCGACCCAGACCGTCGCGGGCGGCATCACGACCTCGAAGGTCAAGGTCCCAAAGTACGTGGACATCGCGGTCGGCTTCGAGCTGCGCGAGGGGACGAAGGTTCGGCGGCGCACGGTCAAGCGCGCAACCGCCGAGGTCGCGGGCGAGATCAAGGAAAGCGAGACCGCGCCGACCGTTTACACGATCCTCGTCACCCTCTTCCCCGAGGCGGACTCGACTCTCTACACCGAGCTTTCCGGCGACACGGCTGACCTCACGCCGTGATGCGCTGAACGTTCATCGCACTACCAGGGCCCCGAGGTCGCCGCCCGGACGGCCTCGGGGTCCTTCCTTTCCGCGCCCATCCGCGCCGACTCCCGAAGGAGCCCCCGAATGAAGGCACCGCAGACCCAGGCCGCTCGCGCCGAGGCCGCCGGCCAGGTCGCACAGTTCGCGTACGACGGCGAGACCTACACGGTCGCCCCCTCGAAGGACTGGGACCTCGACGCCCTGGCCGCTTTCGAGGACGGCCACATTCTGACCGCCGTCCGGCTGATCATCGGCGACGCCCAGATGAAGACCTTCAGGTCGAAGAAGCGGACGATCGGCGAGCTGAACGCCCTCTTCGAGGAGGCCCAGAAGGCCGCCGGTATCGAGGGAAACTAGCCGCGCTCGTCGGGGCCCTGCGGGACCACTACGACGCCGTAGAGGCCGACCTTCAGCGCTTCTACGGCGTCGACCTCGCGGGTCTCTGGACGGGCGCGCTCTCGCTGCGCCGCCTGTGCGCGCTGGTCGCGAACCTTCCCGCCGGCTCGGCGCTCTGGGCGGCCGAGGCCGGCCTACCGCTCGGCCTGACGCCGACGGACCTCCTCCTCGCGGACGTCTACCACGCCCTTACCGGCAGCCCTCACCCGCTGCGCCCGACGCCCTCGCCCGCGGCGACGAAGGCGGCTGCGGCGACCCACCACGAAGCCCTAGCCGCGAAGCTGCGCGCCCAACGTGCCCGGCTGCGCCCGCCACCCCGGGAGGAGGCCCCGCATGTCGAACGTCGGCTTCGCGACGCTTCAGGTGATACCGAGCCTGAAGAACCTTCGGCGCCACCTGAAGAAGGAAGCTGACCCGATCCTCGCGGGCTGGGCGAAGGAGGCCGGCGAGACGATCGGCGACGGCCTGGCGAAGTCGGCCGGCGGCGGGATCGCCGAGGCCGTCGGCGCTGCCCTGCGCGAGGGCGTCGACCAGGACAGCGACCGCCTCGGCGAAATGCTGCGCGAGACCTTCCGCGAAAGCGTCCGGCGCGGCGTCGGGGACGGCGTCCGCAACGGGGCCGACGACGCTGAAGACCTCGTCGACCGCCCGCTTCGCCGCAGCGTCCGGCGCGCGACGGCCGCGGGCTTCCGTGCGGGCTTCCGCGCCATGTTCACCGGATCCCAGGACCAGGGCGACCGCTTGCGCCGGTCGATCGGCCTCGGGATCGCGGGCGGCATCGCGAACGGCGCGAAGGAGGGGTTCGAAGCCGCGATGGACAGCGCCCGGACCTTCGTGAAGTTCACGGGCCAGGTCGGCTCGGCCGTCGCCTCGGCGGCGGTAGCGGGCGTCGCTACCGCGCTTCAGGGCATCGGGACGACGGTCGCGACCGGCGGCCTGAACCTCCTCGTCGGCGCGCTGCTCGCGATCGCGTCAGCGCTCCCGATCGTCCTTACCGGCTTTACCGCGCTGGCCCCCCTCGTCCTGCTCGCGGGCGGTCTGTTCGGGTCCCTGTTCACGATCATCGCGGGCGGCGTCGGCTCGGTCGGCGTCTTCGCCCTGGCCTTCCGCGGCCTCGGCGACGCCTTTTCCGAGGTCATGGAAAAGGGGAAGGCGACCGACGAGACGCTGAAGAAGCTCGCGCCGAACGCCCGCAAGTTCGTTAAGGCGTTCGCCGGCCTGCGGAAGCCGCTTTCGGACCTGCGCCGGGCCGTTCAGGACAAGCTCTTCGCCGGCCTCGACAACACGCTGAAGTCACTCGCGAAGAGCTGGCTCCCGGCCCTGAAGCCGATGCTCGGCGACCTCGCCACGCGGTTTAACCGCTTCGCGAAGACCATTGCTGAGGCGCTCGGTAAGCCGGACTTTATCCGCAATATCCGCGAAGCGATGATCGGCTTCGGGTTCTTCCTCGACCGAATCGGCGAAGCGACAGGCCCCCTGATCAAGACGTTCGGCCAGCTCGCGAAGGCCGCCGGTCCGTTCCTCGCGTCCCTCGGCGACAACCTCGCCCGCGCGCTTGAGAAGTTCAGCGCGTGGGTCGACAAGGCCGAGAAGTCCGGTGCCCTGAACGACTTCTTCACGAACGCCGCGAAGGCGCTTCGGGATATCTGGGATATCGGCGGGCTTGTCATCGGAATCGCGGGCGAGCTGATCGACACCTTCTTCCCGTCCTCGAAGAAGGCGAGCGACACCTTCCTCGGCGGCGTGAAGTATTGGCTCGGCGAAATTAAGGCGTGGCTCGCCGACCCGGCGAATAAGCAGAAGATTCAAGAGTTTATGGACAAGCTCGGCGAGTTCATAAACAAGGCCGTCACCGAATGGATCCCGGCCGTCATTGACTTCATGATGAAGGTCGACGAGTGGGGCCAGCGGATCGAGTCGTGGGGAAACACAATCGAGCGGTGGGGCCTCAGGGTCTCGACCGCCTTCACGTCGGCACAGGTCATCGTGTCCGGGCAGATCGCCGCCATGCGCGCCGCGATCGACACCCTGACCGCGCCGATCGAAGCCGCGATTGGGGCCTTCCTGCGACTGCGCAACGGCGCCGCCGGGCACCTCGGCGCGTTGCTCGGGCTGGTCTCGTCCATCCCCGGGCGGATCCTCGCGGCCCTCGGCGGTCTCGACGACGCCCTCTACGGCGTCGGCGCGAACATCGTTCGAGGGCTGGTCGCCGGTATCCGGGCAATGATCCCGAGCGCCCAGAGCATCGCCCGCACCCTGGCGAGCAGCGTCCGGGCCGCCGCTGAAAACACCCTCGGGATTAACAGCCCGTCCAAGGTCTTCGCCCGAATCGGTGGCTTCACGGCCGAGGGCATGGTCCGGGGGATCGAGCGCGGGACGCCGAAGGTCACGAAGGCCGTAAACGCGATGGTCGCGGCCCCGAACGTTGCCAGCGGCGGCACCTCGCGCGGCGCGGTCACGGCGGCCGGCGGCCCGCTGGTCGGCTCGCTGACGCTGAACGCCCGCGAGGACGTCCGCGACCAGCTCGAAGAGGTCACTTTCGCGCTTCGGCGCATCCGGCGAGGGGGCGTCTATGCGTGACGGTGAGTACGAGCTGCGCTTCCCAGGGACCTCGGTCACCTGGGGGCCGGCTGACCTGCCCATCGTGAACATGTCCGCCCCCGACCTGGGCGACGCCGAAGTCCGCGACGACGACGAGGACCGCCCCCGAGAGGACGGCCGAGCTTTCGGCCAGGACTTCCGGGGCGGCCGGTCGATCACGTTCGAGCTGGGCGTCTTCGGCGACGACGAGGCCGAGGCCCGAGCGACGCTGGCGGGCCTGGCGCAAGCCTGGCGCGGGGACGCCGTCCGGCGCACGCCCGGCGCGGTGGCCGAGCTGCGAATGCGGCACGCGGGGCGCGAGCGGATCGTCTACGGGAGGCCCCGGCGCTTTGCGTCGAATGAGACCGAGATCGGCGAGGGCGTCGCCCTGGTCGTCGCGGACTTCGCCGCCACGGACGATCTCTTCTATGGCCCGGCCGAGCACACCCGAGACGTCGGCCTCGTCCCGCCTCTCGGCGGCGGCCTGACCGGTACCCTCGCGGCCCCGCTGACCACGACCGCAACGTCCGACCGTTCGGCCGGGGTCACGGTCGGGGGTGCGCTCGCCGCCTGGCCCGTCCTGACGATCCGCGGCCCGGTCACGAACCCGGTCGTCGAGGTCGTCGGCCTCTGGCGGCTAGAGCTGCGCACGACCCTCGCCCACGACAGCACGGTCACGATCGACCCCCGCCCCTGGGCCCGCTCGGTCTTGCTTAACGGCGGCGGGTCCCTGGCGGGCGCGCTGACCCGCACGTCGCCGCGCCTCGCCGCGATGGCGATCCCGCCCGGCGCGTACGAGGTCGCCTTCCGGGGGACCGACGCGACCGGCACGTCTTCCGTGCGCTTCGCCTGGCGCGAGACCTTCCCGACCCCTTAGGAGCGTGTAAACGTGGCTTTCGACCCTGTCCCGTGGTTTGTGGGTGGCGGCGCCGAGCACTCCCCCGAGGTCGCCCGCCTCCTCGCATACATCGCGTTTCGAGGAAACGAAGGCGTCGTCGCTTCGGCGGACCTGAAGGTCGCGGCGCTCGCCGTGCCCGGGACGTCCGTCCGGGTCCTGCCCGGTGCGTGCGCGATCAACTCGCGGGCGGCCGGCGGCGCCTATCAGGCGTACGCGGCCCGGATGCCGACCGAGACCGTCGTCCCGATCGCCGCGACCGGCTCGGGCGGTGGCCGGTCGGACCTGATCGTCGCTCGCGTAGAGGATCCCTTCATGCCGGGTGAACCCTGGCAGACCCCTGCGGACGTGAAGGTCGGCCCGTACGTCTATGTGCGCGTGATCGCGGGCGTCCCGGCCGGGACGACCTCGGTCGCCGCTCTGAACCTGGGCTACAGCGCAATCGCACTCGGCCGCGTCGACCTGCCTGCGAACACCGGCACGGTCACGCAGGCGATGATCGTCGACCTGCGGCGGGTCGCGAACCCCCGCCGCGAGCGCTTGGTGATCACGGTCAACCCTGGTCAGCGGTACGACCTAACCGCGACGACCTTCACCGGCCCGTGGACGAACGCGAGCGGGTCCGTCGAGGTCCCGCCCTGGGCCGCGAAGGCGATCATCCGTACGTCCATCGGTGGCGTTGTGGTGACCTCGGGCGTCGCCTGGGGCCAGATCCGCGCCCGCCTCGGCACGCTGACCACGCAGGCGACCCGCTGGGACGACACGGCAACCGGCGACGGTAACCGCCGGTTCTGGCGGGACGCCGACACGCTGTCGGTCCCTTCGGCCCTGCGCGGGACGACCCAGACGGTCACGTTGGAGGCGAACCGGGCGGCCGGGTCGACCGCGGGCGTCTACGCCGACACCTCGTCGAGCCTTGACTTCGACATTGAGTTCGTCGAGGCCCCGGCGTGACCCGCTGGCGGTACATCGCGCAGCGGGCCGTGACTGGCGAGTTCGTCGACTGGGACGTCCCGATCGCCCGCGACGAGCTTTCCTGGTCGCTGTCCGGCCCCGGCTCGCTGCGCGGAACCATCGCCCCGGACGTCGGCCGCCTGCGGGGCCCGGACGGACGCCCCCTGCTCGACGAGTGGGGGACGCTGCTCTACGCCGAGGCCGACGGCGAGATCCGCTGGGGCGGCGTCGTCGTGCAATCGGGCTTCTCGGGGTCGGCCTGGCGTGTCGAGGCCACCGGCTTCACCGCCTACCCGCACGGCGTGCCTTACCTCGACCTGTACTCGAAGGTAGGCGTCGACCCGCTCGACGCCGTCCGCGAGGTCTGGCGGCATGTGCAGGCCCAGCCGGACGGCGACCTCGGGATGCTCGTCGACCCGACCACGACGCCGGTCCGGCTCGGGAAGCCCGTGACCCCCGCCTATCAAGAGGTCCAAATCGGGGGCGTCTGGGTGCGGAAGGACTCCGTCCCCGCGTCGAGCATCGAGCCGTCGGCGTCGGCGAAGCTGAAGGCCAGCATCGACGCTAACGACACGTCGCTAACCCTGGCGGCGCTCGGCGTCTACGCCCAGCTAACCCCGCCCTACCTCGTGACGGTCGGTTCGGAGACGATCCGCGTCGGTGGCCGGACTGGCTCGACGCTGACGGGCCTCACACGCGGGCACGGGACGAGTAAGGCGACCAGTCACCGCGCCGGGACGGTGGTCCGCCACACGGGAACGCCGACCCGGACGGTCGCGGCCCGGCCCGCCGAGCCCTACCAGCTCGCATGGTGGGACGCCCCGGACTGCGGTGGCGAGCTGGACGCCCTCGCCCGGGAAACGCCCTTCGATTACGCCGAAGAGCACTACTGGGACGGCGACAAGATCGCTCACCGCCTGCGGATCGGATACCCCCGCCTCGGCCGGCGGCGTACGGACCTCGCCTTCGTTCAGGGCGACAACGTGACCAGCGTCGTCGCCCCCGAGCGCGACGGCGAGGGCTTCGCGAACGAAGTCGTCGGCCACGGGGCGGGCGAGGGCCGAACGGTCCTTCAGCGCCGGATCCCCGAGCGGGACGGTCGCCTTCGGCGCCCCTTCGTCTACGCCGACAAGTCCGTAACCACGTCGGCCCGTATGGACGCGCTCGCCCGCGCCGAGCTGGCGACGCGCCGACACACGCTCGAAATCGATTCGGTCGAGGTCGTCGACCACCCGAACGCCCCTATCGGCTCGTGGGCCCTCGGCGACGACATCCCGATCCGGGCCGTTATCCCGTGGCTCGGCGAGGTCGAGGTCTGGGAGCGGGTCGTCGGGTGGGCCATGCGAGGCGAAGACCGGGCCGTCCTGAACCTACGTCGAAGCGACGCATTCACCTACGCGAGGAGTCCTGAGTGACCACCGCCGACGACCTGGCTACCCAGATCGCCGACCTGACCCGCCGCATGGAAGCTGTCGAACGCAGCTCGCAGGCCCCTCACACGACCGTCGAGGGCGGGACCTTCGCGGTCCTCGACCCGGACGGTAACCCGGTCTTCCTCGTCGGCGAGGACAGCGACGGCGTTTACACGGCGCAGGCTGCGAACGGCGCCGCGCTGATCGCGTCTGACCTCGACCTACCGGCGGGGTCGATCACCGAAACCGACATCAGCGACGAGGCGATCACCACGCCGAAGCTCGTCGCAAACGCCGTCACGGCCGACAAGATCGAAGCGGGGGCCATCGTCGCCGGGAAGCTGAGTGCCGACGCGATCGACGGCCGCACGATCAGGGGCGCGACCCTCATCGGTGGCGAAATCGTCATGGAGGGTGCCGACGGGTCCGAGATCCGCCTCTACGAAGACCCCGTCGAGGGCGCAAGCCTGACCATGCTCCCCGCCGGGTCGCCGCCCAGCGTGCGCCCGGCGGCCCTGACGACCTACCGCGACCCCGAGTTCACAGACGTCGGTACGGTCCTGCGAGGCCCAGCGGACGACGACGGCCTAGGCACCCCCGAAAAGGGGGCGGAGATCATCCTGACGGGTCAGTCGTTCAATGGGACGATTGAAATGCGGGCCGATTTCGTCAAGGTCGACTCCCAGCACCCGGCCGAGTTCAACAACGCATTTTTCGGGGGCACCGCCGAGGTCACGGACGATCTCACCGTGAACGCTAACGCATCGGTAGCCGGCGGCCTGACGGTCTCAGGGACCGCAACCGTCGGCAGCACGCTCGACGTGACCGGGAAGGTCACCGCGAACGGCGGTCTCGCCGTGACTGGCGCCGCGACCGTCGGCGGCCGGAACGTCGTCACCGGCCCCGGCCGGATCCACTGGCAAGCCGCCACGGTCACCACGAACGCCCAGGGCATCGCGACGGTGCCGCACGCTGCCGGCTTCGTCCCGACGGCCGTCGGCGTCTTCCAAAATGGCGCGACCGGCTCGTCCGCGGTTTCGCTCTTCTACATCACGGGGACGGCGACCTCGACGGCCGTTCAGGTCAAGGCGATGTTGAACGGCGCGGTATTCAGCGGGTCCGTCGGCGTGACCCTGATCCTCGGCGGCTAAGCCGCTGCCCCCGTCCGAAGAGGGCGTTCCCCGCGCGGGAGCGCCCTCTTCGGCGTGCCCGAAAGGAGGCCGCGTGTCCGCGGCACCCGCAAACCTCCTCGCCGTCCGCCGGCTACTGCTCGACCACCTGAACGACGCGCCCGGCCCGGACGACCTCGAACCGATCGAAGTCGGCATCGTCGGCGACACCGCCCACCAGCGCCAGGGCGACTCGTACCACCTGGGCACTCCCGAGCAACGGTCCTACGGCTACTCGGTCGGCGAGTCCCCGCGCGACCGGGCCGGTCTGTCGGTCTACGCCTCGGCCCTCGACGTCGGCGCCTTCAGGGTTACGACCCCGAAGGGGACGTTCGACCTCGCCCACTTCTCGCGATGGTGCGTCGCCCAGTGCGTCGCGGAAGCGCCGGACACCAACGACATTCGGGAAATCATCTACTCCCCTGACGGCCGGGTCGTAAAGCGGTGGGACCGCCTCGGCCGCCGCAGCTCGGGCGACGACTCCCACCTCTGGCACACGCATTTCAGCTTCTTCCGCGACGCGACGCGCTCGGGCCGCGATCAGACGCCGCTCTTCCGCCGCTACCTCGCTCACATCGGACTCATCGACCCCCCGGAGGACGACTTGACCCCCGACCAGAATGCCAAGCTGAACGCGATCTACCAGGCACTTTTCTACGGTGGCTCGTCCTGTGGGGCGACCGTCCCGGCCCCGCACCGCGTCGCCGGCTCGAAGTCGCACGGTAACGCGGTCGTCGACAAGCTGGGCCACATCACCGCGACCCTCGCCGCCGTCGCCGCGAAGGACGGCGCGGACGAAGCCGAGATCGTGTCGGGTGTCCTCGCCGGCCTGAGCCCCGAGACGATCGCCGCCGCGATCCCGACCGACCTCGCCGAGCGTGTCGCCGCCGAGCTGGCCCGGCGTCTGGCGGCGTGACCCAGTGCCCGTACAGATAACGACCGGCGCAGAGAACCCGCCGGGCGCGGACGGAACCGCGTCCATGCTGATCATCCTCGCCCGGTTAGAAGGAAAGGTCGACGTCGTCACCGCCCAGCACGGCGCCCAGCTCGACGAGCACGGGCGCCGCCTGAACGACATCGAGCTTCGCCTTCGCGCCGAGGAGGCACGCCCCGCGACCGCGCCCGAGGTCGACACCCGCCTTCGGGCGGTCGAGTCCCGCCCGGTCGTCACGCCTAAGGCCGTTTGGGCGGCCGTCGCCACGCTGGGCGGTCTGCTCTTCGGCGCCGTCGGTCTCGCCGACAAGTTGCTGTCCTGACGCCCGCCCCCGGAAGGACCCGCCCGTGAACCGCCAGCCCATCGTTAACCGCGCCCTCGTCGTTGCCGGCCTGGGCCTCGTGTACGCCATCCTGGCGCACTTCGGGATCACGCTCCCGCCCGGCATCCGCGAGGCGGTCGAGGCGTTCGCCCTCGCTGCCGCCCCGCTCGCCGTGGCGTACTGGTCCCGCCGCCACACCACGCCCACGAAGGACCCGCGAGACGCCAGCGGAACGCCACTCGCCCCCGTGAAGAGCATCGCTGACCTGCGGCGATACGTCGCGGGCGGACGCGAGGCGGAACGGTACGCCGCCCGCCACCGCCTCTGAACCGCCCACGAACCGCCCGAGACACGCCAACGCCCCGCCTCCCGGCACGCCCGGGGGTGCGGGGCGCTTTGGCGTTTCGGTGGGCGTCACGCCTGGCGGGCTCGGGCGGCGCGCCCGGCGGTCGGGCGGGTGGCTCGGGCGGTCGGGCGTATCCGCCGGGCGGGCGGGCGGGCGGCAGGGGCGGGTGGGCAACCGCCGCCGGGCGATACTGGGCGGGTGAGCGACCCCGAATGGTGGACGACGGGCGACGTCGCGGCGTTCCTGGGCGTGCGCCCGTCAACCGTCACGAACTACCGGAAGCGCGACCAGATGCCGCCCCCGGACCAGACCGTCGGCCGTACGCACATGTGGCGGCCCGCCCGCATCCGGGCGTGGCACGCCAGCCGCCCCCGGCCGGGCGTCGGCGGCCGTCCCCGCGAGAAGGACTGAACACCCCCGCCCGATCTGGCCCACTCCTCCCGTGTCCGACACATCGACACGAGGAGGCCGCCGAATGGCCCTCAGCTATCACGACGTCTACGGGTCCCCCTGGGACCGCGACCCGACCGACGTCCGCGCCCGGCTCGCCAGCGCCGCACCCGAGCGGCCCGCCCCGCTGAAGAAGGGCGACCGCGCCCGGCTGCGCGACGACCTGGGCGGCGGGGCGGTGAAGATCGTAGACGTCTACTTCGCACGCGACCTGTTTCAGGTCCGCCCCGAGAGCGGGAAGCCTGATTTCGTCGTCAGCTCGCACGCCCTGACGAGGACCGGCCCCGAGTGGCGCCCGGGGGACGTGGTCGTCGTCTACTACGGCCCGCGGCGGGCGGCGTACACCTACGTCCGCGGCCGGGAGTCCTGGCCGACCGACGCCGGCCGCGAGCCGAAGTCCGACGAGTGGATGACCGGCATGTTCCTCGACGGCCGCGCGAAGCCGGTCCTTCAGGCCGGCGGCGCGGCGTTCGACGGGGGGCGGCTGTGACCCGCCCGGCCGCCGTCATCGGCCCCATGCTCGCCGAGTGGCGATCCTTGCGGGCGGACCTGCGGGCGATGGAGGAAGCCGAGCACCCCGACGTCACGGACGCCCTCGGGCGGGTCTGGACGTGGGTTAGCGGGGACCTGTACCGCCATGACTCGATGGCCTGGCCGCTGGCGCACGTCCTGAACCCGGCCGTCGGGTGGTCGCGGGCCGGTCTCCTCGACAACCCGAACTATCGATTCTGCGGCGTGTGCCGCGAGGGCATGTCCCGAACGGAGGCCGCGTGACCGCCACCTTCGACCGCGCCGCCGACGGCCTGGCCGCGCTGATCGAGACCGCCTTCCCGAGTCCACCCCTGATCGGTCTCCTCGGTCGCGCCCGCGCCGGGAAGGACACGGTCGCCGGCCGCCTGGTCGAGCGGCACGGTTTCCGGCGCTACGCCTTCGCCGACGCGCTGAAGGAAGCCGCGCTGATCGCCGATCCGATCGTCGTTCCCGTGGACACGGTCGGCGGGTCGCTGCGACTGTCGCATTTCGTACACTCGGTCGGCTGGGAAGCCGCGAAGGAGGTCCGCGAGGTCCGGCGCACGCTTCAGCAATTCGGGGTCGGCATCCGGCACCTAGACCCGCACTTCTGGGTCCGGGTCGTCATGGACGAGGTCAGCGACCCGGACGGCCCGGCGGCCGTGATCACCGACGTCCGCTTCCCGAACGAAGCCGCGGCGATCCGGGCGGCCGGCGGGAAGCTCGTCCGGGTCGTTCGCCCAGGTCAGGACGAGTCGGATCAGCACATCAGCGAGGTAGCGTTGGCAGACTGGCCCGTCGACCACACGCTACTGAACGACACCGACGTTCACGCTCTGATGATCAAGGTTGACGGAATGATAAACACCCTGTAACAAAGGTCACCCTTAGCACTTCAGGACCTAGGCCCCTGTCGCCGGTCGGCATACGCTGATCGTGCGACGGGGGCCTTTCTGCGTTTACCCTCCCAGGGGAACCTAGACACTCCTGAGCCTGGCTTACCAAAACCGGGACAACGTTGGACGTTCAACGCGCCTACGATGTCCCTACCCACTACGCGACAGGACGGCGGCGATGGACCCGGTAGCGACGAAGGACCAGTTAGGCGCGGCCCTCGTGAAGGCGCTTCGCGCCGTGCGGCGGGTCGGCGACAACCGCGAGCGCCGGACCGAGCTTTACCGCGCAATCGCGACAGCGTCCGTCGACCTGCGGGCACACTTCGTCGTCGAGGAGACAGGTCAGCCGGACTGGGCCGGGCGGACCTGGGAGTACCGCGAATACATCCGCGACCGCTACGCCGAGGCGGGCCTATCCCGCGACGAGGCGCGAAGCGTGCAAACGTCCGTCCGCTATCACATTGGGTCCCTCGTACGCGAGCGACTGGACGCCGACCAGCTCGAAGACCTCGGCCTACGCCCCGAGGACATGGCCGAGCGGATGCGCGAGTATCGGAAGGCACAAAGTGCCCAGCTCGCGACGCTGAAGGCCGAGCCAGGGGACCTCGACCTCGGTAAGGCCCTAGCGGGCGCCTTCACGGTCTTGCAAAAGATTTCCCCAGGGCAGATCGCCGAGCTGCGGGGCGCGGCGCGCGAGCAGGCGCGGGCGGTGCTGGGCCGGCTGCTGCGGCACGCCGAGGAGCTTCACGCGGCGAGCGCGCCGGAAGTGAAGAAGTGACGCAGGTTTCTACACTCCCGTATCTATGTCTAAGTCTCCTCCTCCTCCTCTTCTAAGAAGTAATAGGGAAGTGACGAAACTGGGGTCACTTCTACACGCCTAGGGCGGCAACCGCGCCGCCCGCCCCGCGCCCGCCAGGTTCCCGCCCGGCGGGCGTATTGCATTTCCGCAGGTGAACAGGTATATAGCTGCTGGCCCACTAACCCTATGTCCGCATTCGCAGGCATAGGAGGCCCAGCGCATGACTACGCCCAAAATCAATACGATTAGCCGGGGAGGCGCGCGTTTCTACGTGTCGCCCGAGACCGGCGCGAAGGCCCCGGGGGTGACGAGCATCCTCGGGATGCTCCCGAAGCCCTTCCTTCAGCACTGGGCCGCAAAGGTGGTCGCCACCTACGCGATCGAGAACCTGGGGGACCTCGTCGGCATCGCACTCCGCGGCGACCAGGCCGGCGCGATCGACTACCTGAAGGGCGCCCCGCGTCGCGACACGGCGAAGGCCGCCGAGACCGGCAGCGCCGTACACGACCTCTTCGAGAAGATGGCGAAGGGCGAGCCCGTCGGCCGCGTGCATCCCGAGTATCGGGTCTTCCTCGACCACTTCGAGGAGTTCCTGAAGGAGTTCTCGCCCGAGTTCGTCTTCCTCGAAGAGACCGTCTGGTCTGAGACGTGGGACTACGCCGGCAGCTTCGACGCGTACGCGATCATCGACGGCGAGAAGGTCTTCCTCGACTGGAAGACGACCCGGTCCGGCGTTCACCCCGAGGTCGCCCTTCAGCTCGCCGCCTACCGCTTCGCTGACTACATCATCCGGCCCGACGGTAGCCGCGTCCCGCAGCCGCCTTCGACCGGCGGCGGCGTCCTTCACGTCCGGCCCGAGGGCTGGTCGTTCGTGCCGGTCAAGGCCGATGAGGCGACCTTCGAGGTCTTCAAGGTGTTGCGTCAGGTCTTCGACTGGGACCGGATCACGAAGGAGACCGTCGTCGGTTCCCCGATCAACCGCGTCCCCGGCTCGGGCCTGACCGTGAAGCGCACCGCCGCCCCCCGGCGGGCCGCCGCGTGACCGCCGCCGAGCTGGTCCGGACCGTCGCCTCCCACCTCGACGGTGAGTACGCCGAAGACGCCTTCCTGTCCGCGCACGCCGGCGACCTGGGCGAGGTCGTCGTGACCGTCGAGGACGCCGAGACCAGCGAGCGGAAGACCTTCCGCGCGACGTTCGAGGAGACCGCATGATCGCCAGCGCCACCCGCGAAGACGTGATCTGGCTCGCCGGCCTCCTCGAAGGGGAAGGCGCGTTCGACCTTCAGCGGGGCCGGTACCCGCGCGTGCGGGTCGCGATGAAGGACCGCGACGTGGTTGGCCGCGCCGCGACCCTCATGGGCTGCTCGGTCCGGCTGTCGCTGCGCCCGCCGCCGCAGGCTGCGATGTGGCACGCCGAGATTCAGGGGCCCGCGGCCGAGGCCGTCATGCGCGCGGTCCTACCGATCATGGGCGCCCGCCGCTCGGCGAAGATCGCCGAAGTCCTCGGGCACGCCCCGAAGACCTCGAAGGTCCCGGTCGCGATCTCCCGGCCGCCCGGTCTCCCGCTGGACAAGTCCGCCTGAACACCCTGGCCCCCGCTGGCCCACTCACCAAATGACTACCCGTAGCGCGGGGCCTGGGCTTTCAACGCCGCCCAGCCCAAACGACCCGGCTTAGCAGGGCGCCCGCGCGCAACCCTTGGAAGGAGCCCGTACGTGGGCCTGCGTATCTGGGAGACCGACCCCGAGGCCGAGCCGAAGCCTCGCCAGTCGTTCAAAAATGACATCGTCGGCCGCTTCCGCAGCGGCTATCAGGTCAGCGGCCGTCCGGCGAGCCTCGAAAAGTGGCGGGTCACATCGGGAGACCCCGAGGTCGCCGCAGAGGTCCGCCGGCTCTTCGGCGGCGACGCGCCGCAGGCGTGGGAGACCCAGGGGGAAGACAACCTCGAAGTCTTCACGACCGCCGAGAAGGTGAAGATCGTCCTCGACGGTCCGCGGGCGATCCGACAGGAAATGGTCCTCTGGGGCCGGAACGGCGCGATCCGGCGCTGCGACGGCGTCGAACAGACGATGGACGAGGACAAGGGCAAGCCGTGCGAGTGCCCGGCGTCCTACCAGGACCGGAAGGACGCCGCGAAGTCTGGCAAGGGCTGCGCGCCGTCGATCACGGTCTTCTTCACCCTGGCCGACGCCCCCGAGCTGGGGAAGTTCAAGTTCAACAGCGGATCGTGGTCGCTGGTCCGCGACATCGTGACCGCCGAGAAGGCCCTCAGCGAGATCGACGGCCCGGCGTTCGCCTGGCTCGGGCTGGAAGTCGTCGAGTACGAGCAGAAGGCGACCGGCGCGAAGCGGAAGTTCACGAAGCCGGTCGTCGACATCATCGGCGCGGCCCCGAAGCGCGAGGACGACGAACCGCCGTTCTGACGTGCGCTCAACGTTGAGCGAGGAGGGAGGCCGCCCGTGCGTGCCGATTTCGTCTGGAACTAGCTAGTCGAGTGGCCTCGGGGCCGGGGTGCACTCAGACTCCCCCGGCCTCGGGGCCCTCTTCGTTTCTGGGAGGGAAACGTGAGCAGTAGAACCCGGGACTATGTCGGTCCCAACGCCCCGATGTACCGGGCCGCCGCGTACAACGCCGAGGGCGTCTGCGTGCGCGCTCACGGCCCGTACGCCACGAAGGGCGCAGCGTCGCGCCAGCGGCCCCGCCCACCGCGCGGCGGCGTCGTCCGTGTTGAGGAGTGCTTCCCGATCTGGGCCCCGGTCGAGGGGACGGAGGTCGCGGGATGACCGAGCGCGAGCCGTACCTTCCGCCCGTCGTCTGGCGGGTGGCTATCCCCCGGCGGTCGGGTTACCAGACCACGCCCGCGAGCCGGACCTACACGAGCGAGCGGGGCGCGCGGGACTACGCGGCGCGGTACCCGGGCGCCCGCATCTTCCGCGCTGAACAGACCTGGGCCGAGGTGACCGAATGACCATCCGACACACCACCCGCGCACTGACCGGCGCGGTCAGTACAGGCGAGGTCGCGACCCGGCTTGGCTTCCGGCCGCGACGGTCGTCCGACCCTGGCCCGCCCGCCCGCGCCGCGTCGCTGTACTTCTACCCCCGGACCGCGTCCGGCGTCCTGTCCATCACGGACCCGGCCGTCGCCGACGAACTGGCGGCCGAGCTGCGCCAGGTCGCCGCGTACCTGCGTGGGGAGGCCGGCCAATGACGCCCGCCGAGGTCGCCGTCCGGTCCGTCCTGGGCCTTCACGCACCGGTCACGGGTTACTACGCAAACTCGCCGTGGGTGAAGGTCTGCGCGCACTGCACTTCCGGCGGGGATCCGTACACCCACCCCGTGAACAGCGACGAATACCCGTGCGCGACCGTCGCCGGGATCGCGGCGGCGGGGATCGAGGTCCCGAGGTGACCGCCCGCCGCTGCGCCGTCCTGATCGCACTGAACGAAGACGACGCCGCCTACTGGGGCGGGCACGTCGCCGCCGAGCGGTTCGCGTTCACCACGGGCAACGCGCCCCGGATGGTCGAGGGCTTGCGCGTGACGGTCGTCTTCGTGACGCCGAACGCCCAGCGGGGCGAGCGGTTCTGCGAGGTGCGGTCCGCGCTGCGCCGGAATCTGGCGATGATGCGCGGTGCGTCGCGGGCGTTCCACTACCTGAGTGAGGACCCGCGGTGAGCGCCGCGAAGGCGAAGGGCACCGCGTACGAAACCCTGTGCGTGCGGGCCCTGCGCCTCTTCGGCATCCTCGCCCGGCGCGTCGCGCAAGAGGGCTTCGCCGACACGGGCGACCTTCACGGCCTGTCCCCGTGGATCGGCCAGTGCAAGGCGTACAAGTCGTGGGAGGACGCGATCCGGCTCGGCCTCGACGGTGCCGAGAAGCAGCGTTTACACGCCCGCGAGTCCTACGGCGTCGCCTTCGTGAAGCGGGTCCGCCGGTCGGTCGGCGAGAGCTACGCCGTTCAGACGCTCGCGACCTGGGCCCGCGTGTACGTCCGTCTGCGGCGGGCGGAAGCCCTCCTCGCCGAGCTGGCGCCCGAGGCGTTCGCCGGGCACATGGCCCAGGTTGCCGACGAGCTGGCCCGGCCGTTCCCGAAGGGCACCGAGAAGGACGGCGACTAGATCCACCCGAGATCGAAGACCAGCGACACGACGACGAGGACCGGCACGCAGACGACGAGCGAGAAGGCCCCGGCCGCCATCATCGCGAAGCCGAACCGCTCGGGGTCGTCGTCGATTGGCTTCGTCAGCAACTCCCACCAGCGCCGCATGACCCTCCCCTTCCGACAGTGACCCGCGCAGTGTCGCACATGCGCTGAACACTTCGCGCACCCGTGGCCCACTAACCCTCTGACCGCCCAGTACCGGGCCCCGACGACCAGGGAGCACAGCGTGAACGAGACCACCGAGACCCCCACCCTGACCGCGACCCCGAAGGAGGTCCGGGCCTGGGCGAAGGAGAACGGTCACGACGTCGGCGACCGGGGCCGAATCTCGAAGGAGATCAAGGCCGCTTTCCAGGCCGCGACCGGCCGCCTCGCCGCCTGACCGCAGTACCGCACGAAGCCCCCGGCCCCGAGCCGGGGGCTTTCTGCGTTTCCGGCCCGCGTGATCACCCGGCCGCCCGCTGGCCCACTCCACCAGCGTCACACCCGCTCGACGGAAGGACACACCCCGTGACCTTGACCTTGACCGACCTCCTCGCCCGCCTGGGCGCGACCGACGACGCGGACGGCTGGCTCGCCGTCTGCCCGGCGCACGCTGACTCTCGCCCGTCCCTGCGTATCGCCGTCGGCGAGTCCGGCGTGATCCTGCTGAAGTGCCGAGCCGGCTGCGCGACCTTCCGGCAGACCCCGGAGGCGGCCCCGGGAGTGCTCGACGCTCTCGGGATGACCGTCGCCGACCTGGCGAAGATCGACACGAGCGACGCCCCCGTCCGGGCGACGTCGACCAGCACCCCGGCCAGCCCGGCCGCGGTCGCGGCGCTGGCGGCACAGCTCGACCGCTGGGCGGCGGCGCTGACTCTCGACGAGGACGCCGAGGGCCGCGCCATGACCTACGCGTCGCAGCGCTTCGGCCTCACGGTCGAGGACGCGACGCGCCTCGGCCTGGGCCTCGCGCTCGACCTCGGCGGCGGCCCCCGCCTGGTCGTCCCGTTCCGCGACCGCGACGGCGTCCCCCGCGGCTTCCAGGCCCGCGCGCTCGACCCGGCCGCGAAGGTCCGGTGGCTCGGGGCGAAGTCGCCGACGGGCGAGTCCTGGGCAAAGGTCGGCTACCTTCCCGGCGAGGCTGGCTGGTCTGAGCTGGTCGTGACCGAGGGCCCCGGCGACGGTCTGACCGCGTGCGCGACCGGCTATGACGTGGCCTTCGTACGCGGCGCCGGCCTGGCCGCGTCCGTCGCGGACGAGGTCGCCGCCCTGGCCGACGGCCGCCCGGTCGTCGTCTGCGGCGACGCGGATCCGTCGGGCGACCGCTTCGCGCGGGTCCTCGCGGCCGAGCTGGCGAAGCGGGGCCTCTCGGCGCGCAGCGTCCGGCCGCCGGCCGACGGCGACGACCTGACCGACTGGCGGGCCCGTGCGCCCGAGACCTTCGCGACCGACTTCATTCGGGCGGTCGTGGCCTCCCAGGACCCGGGCGGGCTGCGTACCCGGCTCGACGCTTGGACGGACGCGGACCTGACCGAGGTCGCGTCGGCCCGCCGGCTGCGGGAGCACTTCGAGGAGGCCGGCTCGGGCGTGCGCTACTCCCCCGAGGCCGGCTTCTTCATTCTGCGGGCGGGCGTGTGGCGCGCGGACAAGCTCGACGAGGTCCGTACCGCGGCCCAGGACGTCGCGGCGTCGATCTGGGCCGAGGCGGCCGACCTGGCCGAGGCGCTGAAGGAGGTCGAGGCATCCGGCGACCCGGGCGGTGAGGCAAAGGAGCTGAAGGCGCGGGTCGGCAAGCTGAAGAGCTTCGCGAAGTCGGCGAACAGCTCGAAGGGCATCGACGCGATGGTTCGCGAGCTGAAGGCGTTGCGCGGCGTCGCCGTCGACTTCGAGGCGTTCGACCGTCACCATCACCTCCTCGCCGTGCGGAACGGCGTGATCGACCTGCGGACGGGCCGGCTCGGGTCGCACGACCCGGATCTTCTCCTGACCCGGCTCGTCGACCTCGACTACGACCCGGAGGCGACGGCGCCGCGCTGGGAGGCGTTTCTTCGGGAGGTCTTCCCGTACGACCGGCACGCGGGCCTGCCCGAGTACCTTCGCCGCCTGGTCGGCTACGGGATCACGGGCGAGACCGGCGAACAGTGCTTCGTGGTCCACCACGGCGGCGGCGCGAACGGGAAGAGCGTTTACACGGACACGCTGACGGAGGTCTTCCGCGAGCTGGTCGTGACGACCCCGTTCAGCACGTTCGAGGAGAAGTCCTCGGGTGGTATCCCCAACGACCTCGCGGCGTTGAAGGGCGCCCGGTTGGTCTTCGCCGCCGAGGGCGAGCAGGGCAAGCCGATGGCCGAGGCCGTCCTGAAGCGGGTCACGGGCCGCGACGCGATCTCGGCCCGGTTCATGCGGAAGGAGTATTTCGAGTTCCGCCCGACGTTCCTCCTTCAGCTCGCGACCAACTTCCGGCCCCAGTTCAGGGGCCAGGACGAAGGACTCTGGCGCCGCGTCAAGCTGGTCCCCTGGGAGCGGTACTTCACGCCGGCCGAGCGGGACCACAAGCTCGGCGAGAAGTTGCTGACCGAGGCCGTCGGGATCCTCGCGTGGGCGGTCCGCGGCGCCGTCGACTTCTACCGGGACGGCCTTCAGGACCCGCCCGCGATCGTCGGCGCAACGGCCGACTACCGGCAGACGTCCGACGCCCTGGCGGGCCTCCTCCCGGGGGTCTTCGTGCGGGACCCGGACGGGAAGGTCGCCGCCCGGATCGCCTGGGACTCGTACCGCCAGTGGTGCGAGGACGAGGCGCTTCCGCCGAAGGAGCGCTGGACGCGGAAGGCGTTCTTCGCCGCGCTGGAAGAGCGCGGGGCGACGAAGAAGCGGGCGAACGTCGGCGTCGTCTTCGAGGGCATCCGCCTCGGTCGGCCGACCGACCACGCCGCCGAAGAAACCCCGGACGAGGAGAGAACAGCCGCTAGCCCGCTGGCCCACTCCACCAGTGATACCCCTTCCGCCGGTCCCTCGCTGGACGACGTCTTCGCTGGGAGCACTTCATGAAGCGCAAGCTCTACCGCGTGTCCATCCTCGAACGTGAGGGGGTGGACGAGACCGCCGAGGCCTACATGACCGAGGCCGAGGCCGACACCGTCCGCTACCTCGCCGACCTCCTTCCCGGCCTGACGATCGAGGAGGCGGCGTGACCACCCCCGCCGACGACTGCGGCGTGACGGGCGGGTGCCGGGCGTGCCCGCTCTTCACGGCGAACGTGTGCGGCGACCCGGCGCCGACCTTGGGTGACCTGATGACCGAGTACGAACGTCCGTTCGCCGAGAAGTGCGCCGAACGGACCGCTGTACAAGGCCCGGCGTGGGAAGCCGTTCTCCGCGCCGTCGAGCTTGAGTTGCCGGGCATGTGGGAGTCGGCCGACTTTCTCGGCGGTGCGCCGGACGAGGTCCGGCCGCCGGCCCGCGCCGCCCGCTTCGAGGTCGACGGCGCGGGCGTCGTGACCGACCGGGACGACCCCTGGCCGGGATGGGACAAGCCGAACGGCGACCCCGTCCCGGTCTGCGTCCAGACCCCCTCGGGTGTCGTCCCGTGCGGGTCGGCGCGGCTGTGCCGGTCGCCCGAGGAGGTCGCCGCCACCCGCGCGGCGTTCGGGTCGGCCTATCTCCTGGTCGAGCCCACCCGGCCCGACCTGCGTACGCCCGACGAGTGGTCCGAGGTGACCGGCCTGGTCGTCCTCGACCCGGACGGCTGGCGAGCGGACGGGCGGCCCTGGTCCGCGCCGCTCACCCGCGCCGACTTCCTGAAGCGGGCGATGCGCTCGACGCTCGCGAAGGCCCCGGCCGTCGACCCCGACGCCCCCGACGTCGACCCGGCCGAGCCGAAGCCCGAGGGGGCCGGCTGCTGCGGGGGTGGCTGCGGTGCCTGAAGCCCTTGTCGCCCTGGTCCTGTCCGGGCTGGGCCTCGGCGCGCTCGCCGGGGTGGTCTTCGCCTGGTGGCTGCTGACCGACCCCGACAACTGACCGACCCCGACCCGTGAAGGGCCGCTCTCCCACGACGGAGGGCGGCCCTTCGGCCTACCCAGAAAGGAGGGCCGCCGCGTGCGGACCCTGACCCATGCGGTCGCCGGCTCGACGGTCGGCATTCACGTTCCCGAGCGGCGGGAAGACCTCGACGGCTTCCGGGCCTTCCTGGCCGGCGGGGACCGGATCCTCGCGTTCGACACCGAGACGACCGGCTTGGACGTTTACACGCCCGGTCACCGGCTGCGCCTCGCCCAGATCGGTAACGGCCGCGAGGCGTGGGTCCTGCGGACGGACCTCTTCGCCGAGGACGTCGCCGCCGCCCTGCGTCAGCCGCGCCCGTTCGTGATGCACAACGCGCCCTATGACCTCCTCGTCGCGGATCGGCACCTCGGGGTGCGGCTGGAAGACCTGGGCCCGCGGACGTTCGACACCCGCGTCCTGGCCCACCTCCTCGACCCGCGCTCGCCGCAGGAGGGGGGCATCGGCCTGCGTCTGAAGATGCTCTCGGCGGTCTACGTCGACCCCGAAGCGCCGGACACTGAGGAGGGGTTGTCCGCCATCTTCTCGGCGCTTTACGCAGCGTGGAAGAAGACCGTCAGCCGTGAGACGGTCGACGCCTGGGCGAGACAGCACCCGAAGCGCCCGCACATGGCCTACGGCTTCGGGAACATACCGATCGACCACGAGACCTACGTCCGATATGCGGGCCTCGACGTCATCCTGACCCACCGCCTCTTTCACGCGCTGGGCCCGATGGTGCGAGAGATCGGCCTTGACCACCTCAGCAAGTTCGAGCATCACCTTCAGGTCTTGCTCGCGATCCTTCAGCGGCGGGGCTTCCGGCTGGACGTCCCGTACGTCGAGGCGTTGAGGGACGACCTCCTCGCCGAGGCCGAGCGGTTCCGCGCGGTCGCCAGGCGCTACGGGGTCGAGAATGTCAACTCGACCGCGCAGCTCGCGGCGGCCCTCGAAGCGATGGGCGAGACGCTGACCGAGCGGACGCCGTCGGGCGCCGTGAAGGTCGACAAGGGCGTCTTGCTCCCGCTGGCAGACCTGAACCTCGACTGGGACCGCCTCGACGTCCGCACGCCGAACCCGCTGGCCGACGCCGCGCTTCGCTCGAAGCGGTCCGAGAAATGGGCGGTTACGTACGCGCAAGCGTTCCTCGACCTGAAGGACGCCGACGACCGGCTTCATCCGTCGATCGGCGGCCTTCAGGCCCGCACGGCGCGTATGTCGATCAGCCGGCCGCCGCTTCAGCAACTCCCCTCGTCCGACTGGCGGGTCCGGCGGGCGTTCATCGCGGACCCGGGGCAGACGGTCATCGCGGCCGACTATCAGGCCGTCGAGATGCGGGTCCTCGCGGCCCTGGCGGACGTGCCGCGGATGAAGGAGGCGATCGCCAACGGCGAGGACTTGCACAGCTTCACCGCCCGCCTGATCGAGGGTGACGGCTTCACGAAGCGTCACCGCAAGCTCTATAAGGGCGTCGGCTTCGGGAAGGTCTACGGCGGCGGGGCGGCGACGCTGTCCCGGCAGACCGGCGCCCCGCTCGACGCTGTGAAGCGCGCGATCGCGGCGTACGACTCGGTCTATCCCGAGATCAAGCGGTACTCCCGCCGCTTGATGGAGCGTGCCGAGTTTGGCCGCCGCGAGGTCGTGACCCCGTCCGGGCGGCATCTTCCGCTCGACCGGGACCGCCTCTACGCGGCGACCAACTACGTCGTCCAGTCGACGGCGCGGGACCTCCTCGCACAGGCGATCGCCGATATCTTCGCCGCCGGTCTCGGCGACCACCTGTTACTGCCCGTGCATGACGAGCTGATCGCCCAGGCGCCGACGGCCGACGCCGAGGAGGTCATTCGGGAGATCGGGAAGGCGATGGAATCGACCTTCTTCGGCGTGCGAATCGAGTCCGACCCGGACGTCTACGGGCCGAGCTGGGGCCACGGCTACGGGTGCGCGGTGAAGGACGGGCGGTGCGTGGTTGCTGGTCAGCACCCGAAAAAGTCGGGGGTCGCGCACGTCTGACCGCCCACGTGTACTCGAACACCTGTACTATTCCGATCTTCGGGAGGAGCGATCAGCGGTGAAACCGGCGGATCTTGATATCGACCGTGACGTAATTCGCACGGCGGACCTCATAGCGCGGTTGCGGGATGAAATCGACCACATGGAAGCCGTCATGCCCGCGGCTATCGATGCGCAATGGACGGCCGCGCCCGTCGCACGGCCGAGGGAGGACACGGCCGAACGTATGAAAAACCGTCGCGTTGCCCCTACCGAGGATATAGCACTCGACTCGGACCGCTTGCGACTGCGCACCCAGGTTGTACGCTCTGCGCAAGTGCTTGCCGGTGGGATTATCGCCCTTCGAGCGGTACGCCAGGCCGTCGGGCAAGCGCTCGCGCCGTGGTACGGGGAGGACAGCGAAAGATGACCAACGGTACGCGGGCACCCCGCCCGGTCCCGTCGGTGGGACTCCCCCGCCGTCGGGTTTACCTCCTCGGGCCGTCGCACGGCTCGGACCGGGACAGGGCCCGCCGCTTCCGCCCGGCGCTGGACGCGATCGCCGCCGCCGGCTTCGAGGTCGTCGCGCCCGGCTACGCCCCTCCGTCCCCCGTGGACGCCGACGACTTACTGTCGGTAGTCGGCGACGACCTCGAAGCGCTCGCGTCGGCCGACGTCGTTGTCACGCTCCCGGGGTCCGAGTCCCTGTGGGAGTTCACGATTGCGGGGACGCTCGGTGTTCCGGTGATCCCGGTCGCGGCCTTCGTGGCCGAGCTGAAGTCAGCCTGACCTAACCTGCGGAAAGAGGCCCCGGGGACTTCCCCTCGGGGCCTCTCGCTGTATCCGCTCGGCTGATCATCTAGTCAGCCCTCCCGTGATCATCCGTCCGGTCAGGACGGCTCCCCGTTCGGTCCGTTGATCACTCTCGCCTTTGCGTTGAACGTTGAGCGCAGTACCGTTCATCACGCACCGCAACTCGCACAACCGTTCGAGAACAGGCCGGCGACAACCGGCGATCCCGTCACGCCCTAGGAGGGCCCGCAATGTCCACTTTCGCCCAGCTCTGGACCGTCCACACCGAGCCGATCCCTGCCGACGACGAGGCCGCCGTCATCGCCGCCGCCCAGACCGGCGACGAGGCCGCGACCCTGCGCCTGTTCGCCGCGTATCAGCCGGCCCTGCGCGCTGCCGTGCGGCACACGACCCGCCTCGACCGTGACGACGCCCGCCAGGCCGCGACCCTCGGCTTCCTCGAAGCCGTCCGGGCGTTCGACCCCGACCGTCACGAGGGCGGCCGGCTGGCCGGCGTCCTGCGCCATCACGTCGCGGACGCCCTGTCCGAGGCGTCGTCCGACGCGCTCGGCGGATTCACCGTTCCGGGCCGGACCCTGCGCCGTTACTTCGGCATCCTGAAGCGGGCCGACGGTGACCCGGTCGAGGCGGCCCGGATCGCCCCCGAGTTCGAGATGACCGCCGAGACGTTCTGGGCGGTCTGGGCGGGGGTCACCGCGAACGACAGCCTCGAAGAGGCGATCGCCGCTCACGGCGCCGTGTGCGTCGCCCCCGTCGGTGACCTGGCCGAGCCGCGGGGCGTCGCCGACGCCGAGGACCGGGTCCTCGCCGAGCTGGCCTTCCGGTCGGTCG
Organism: Micromonospora sp. NPDC047730; assembly: GCF_043204765.1. Classification (NCBI taxonomy): domain Bacteria; kingdom Bacillati; phylum Actinomycetota; class Actinomycetes; order Micromonosporales; family Micromonosporaceae; genus Micromonospora; species Micromonospora sp. NPDC047730. The sequence goes on from NZ_JBIDCU010000029.1 coordinate 40,972, forward strand.
ACGACTTCGAGCGGGACGTCTGCCGGCTGGCCTACGGCTTCGCCGACTTCGACCCGCAGCCGGACGCCGAGATCGGTCACCGCCTCGGGGGCTTCGGCCGGCTGAAGATCCAGCGCACGCGCACGCGCGCCCTCGGCAAGATGGCTTCCGCGCTGGGTGCGTTGAACGTGTAGCGCATTTCCGGGAGGGGCTGAACAGGTCGGCCCCTCCCGGCCCACTACTCCCGCGTAACCGCAAGATCCCCCGAAAGGACCGACCACGATGGACGTCTTCGAGACCGACAACTTCCCCACCGCCCCCGAGACCCGCGAGGAATACGACCGCCTCGACTTCGACGCCCGCGACGAGCTGGACGACGTCTACGCCGACGACCTGCGCGCCGCCCTGACCGGCCTCCCGGCCCGCCCGGGGACCCGGCGGTGACCCGCCCGATCCCGTGCGAGCGGTCCGGGTGCCCCGAGCACGACGCCCGCGAGCACTTGGACCCCCGGCACGACCGCTACGACGGCCCCGCCGCCACGTTCGGCGCCCTCCCGCACAACTGCCGGAAGGCCGCCTACGCGCTGAGGGAGGCGGGCGCTTCCGTGCCCGAGGTCGTAGAGCTGGCACGCGAAATCCTGCGCCTTCGTGCGCAGGTTGCGGCCGTTCAGGTCGACGCCGACCGCAAGGTCCGCGAGGCGTCCGCGCGGGCGCTCGACTGCGACGACCACGGCCGGATCATTCGCGAGCTGGAAGGGCAGGTCACGCACTTCGACCGCCTGGCCGCGCGGAACGACCGGGGGCGAATTGCCCTGCTAGCGCTTCCCCACGCCCTCGAAGAGCTGAAGCCGGACGCGAAGGTCACTGTCGCTGACCTGAAGCGGGCCGCAAAGAAGGCACTCGACGCGCACGGAAGGGCATGGAAATGACCGCCCCCGAGATCGGCCCGGCCGACTTCCGACCGTTCCGGGCCGAAATCGCCGACTGCCACTGCCCGACGTGCCGGGCGGTCGCCTACGCCCTGTCGAGCGTCCTCGACGGCCCGCGGTCGCCGCGCCACCTGGCCGCGTGCCGGGCCCTCCTCGCCGAGCTGCGGGCCGGGGATCACCACCGCATGACGCTCGCCGAGCGCGCGGCCGAGGCCCGCGAGGCGAAGGCCGCCCGGCTGGCCGAGCTGCGCGCGGCGGGGGCACCCGCGAGCGACATCGCGGCCGTTGAAATGGGCTTCGTGCGGGTCGACATGGCCTTTATGCGCGAGGGCGCCGGGGTCGGCATCGGCGGGCGAATTCAGTGACCCCTGGGCGGGGCGCGTGAATCAAGACTTGCGCTCAACGTTGAGCGCAACTAGCATCGTTTACACGCCCCGCCCCCAACGAAGGGAATCCGAAATGACCGCCGCCGGAAAGATCACCGCCGCCGCCCTCGCCGCCCGCGTCGCCGCTGGCGACCCCGTCCGGGTCCTGCTGGTCCGCGAGGACGCCGAATGGGCCGCCCGCTGCGGCCGGGTTACCCCGCGCTGGACGAACGCCACCCGGAAGACTGGTGTCGAGACGCTGACGGTTACTGCGACTGAGGTCACCATGCACCGAGGCGGGGGCCGCCGGGCCGAGCGTCTTTACGCCTTCGAGACCGGCCAGGGTCGCACGCTGAACTTCTCCCCGGCGCAGACCTTCATCCTCGCCCCCGAGGACGCCGCCGCCGTGAAGCGGGCGCACGTCGAGGCCCTGGCGATGGACGCCGAGCGCGAGGCCGCGAAGAAGGCGGCCGAGGTCGCCGAACTGAAGGCGGACCCGGAAATCTTCGCCGAGGGCGTCCGCCTGGCGAAGGGCGGCTTCCGCGACCCGTGGGTCATGGCGAAGAACAACGTTGAGGCCCGTCGCGCCCAGGCGGCCCACGAGCGGCGCCAGCGGGACGCGGTCGGCGCGGTGCCGGCGTTCACCGCTCCCGCCTCGGCCGCCCTCCTCGCAGAGGTCGGCTCGACCGAGGGCGCTTGCGGTCCCGATTGCGGTCACGTTCTGTGCCGACCGATCGCCCCGCCGGTGCGGACGTCCCCGATCGTGCTACCTCCGTCGACCGGCTGGCGGAATCGGCTCGACACGGCCGAGATCCGCGAGGCGCGTGCCGCTCGGCAGTCGGCGCAGGCCCGGGGGTATAGGGCGCCGCGCGACCCCGCTCGCGCACCCGAGGGGGTCGCACCGACGAACGCTGCTAGTGAGGACGTCCTGACCGACCGAGCGCGGCGGCTGACCAGGATTCACGGCGTCATGGTCGCTATCGCGAAGGCCGCCGAGACCGAGGCGAGCGCTACTGCCCCCGCCTCGGCCGCCCTGGTCGCCGAGGTCGCCCCGGCCGAGGCCCCGGCGGTCCCGGCCGAGACGATCGCGACCCGGGAAGCCTGGCTCGTCGGCGCGGTCAACGCCCTGCGGCCCCTCTTCGCCGAGCACACCGTGACCCTCCCGACGGTCCGGGTGTCGGTCGGCTGGCCGGGCGTGTCCAGCCGGAAGGGCCTGACGAAGGTCATCGGCCAGTGCTGGGCGTCGTTCACCACGGCGGACAAGACCCCGCAGGTCTTCATCTCGCCCGCCCTGGCCGACGCCGGACAGGTTCTCGAAACCCTCGTCCACGAGCTGATTCACGCCTGGGACGATTGCAAGTCGGGTCACAAGGGCGACTTCGCGAAGCTCGCGAAGCGGGTCGGCCTGACCGGGAAGATGACCGCCACGGTCGCGGGCGACGACCTGAAGGCGAAGCTCGCCGAGATCGCCGCCCAGCTCGGCGAGTACCCGCACGCGAAGTTGTCGGCCGGCGTGCGCGACGGCCAGGGCGAGAAGAAGCAAACGACCCGAATGCTGAAGGTCGAATGCCCGGACAGCGGCTACACGGCCCGGACTACGCGGAAGTGGCTGGACGAGGTCGGCGCCCCGATCTGCCCCTGTCACAAGCGAGAAATGTCCGTCGCATGACGCGCTAAACGTTGATCGCGGTTGATACGCTCCCCGCGCCTCGCTGTCCGGCGTGGGGAGCCGTCCGAAGGGGACCGCCATGTACCCGAACCACCCGCAGTACGAAGCCGAGCGCCAGCGGGCCGGCTTCTTCCGTGCCGGGAAGGTCGCCGCGTGGGTCTGGGTCGCTGTGACCGTGATCCCGCTCGTTCTCATCCTGGTCTGCTGCGGACTGTGCCTGGCGGGCGGAACCCTCGGGGCCGTGATCCCGGCCCCGTCCTCTGAAGTGACAAAGGAGAAGAAATGACGGAGACCACGACCGCGGGGAAGCTGACCGAGGGGTCGCGCATCCTCGCCGACTGCGGCGAGTACGGCGAGCCGATCCCGGCGAAGACCGGCGACCAGGCCGCCGAGGTCGCGACGCTGACCGCCGAGCCCGAGAAGCGGGGCCGGAAGCTCTTCGTCCAGACCGACCGAGGGACCTTCGAAATCGGCCCGACCGCGAAGGTCGTCCTCGCCCCGCCGGCCGAGCCCGAGCCTGCCGAGAAGGTCGCCGCCGAGCCGACCCCGACCCCCGAGGACGCCGTCCCGCCGCCCGCCGGCATCCTGGCCGCGACCGTCAACCTCGACGGCGCGGGCCGGCTGACCGCGGACAGCGTCCTTCACGTCGGCGAGGCGGCGACCGTCGTCCGCCCGGAGACCGGCGACAACGCCCCGGCCCGCCTGCTCGCCGCGCTGGCCGAGCTGGGATACGAGCCGGTCACCCGCTGGGCCCTGAAGGACGGCACGGCCGTCTGCCAGGCCCGCCCGATCCACCCGTAACCACAACCGAAGGAGAACCGAACCATGCGCCACACCATCGCCCGCGCCGCCGTCGCCGTGACGGTCGCCGTCGCCTCGCTGGCCGTCGCCCCGGCCCCCGCCTCGGCCGCCCTGAAGGACCGGCTCGGCCCGGCCGCCGTCCGTTGCCTCTGTGGCGACCACCCGCTTCCGACGACGAAGCCGGCCGGCAACTTCCCGCGTCACCTCTTCCGCTGACCCTCCCCCACACCGCCCCCGACCTGGGATTTCCTGGGCCGGGGGCGTTTACACTTGCGTTTAACGTTCAACGCATGGTCTACTTGACCCCGTCAGCGAGACGCCCCGCCGAAGGAGCCCCGAAATGACCGCGAAGCGCCCGACCGCCGCCCAGGCCCGCGCCCTGCGGATCGCTGCCGCCGACATCGCCGGCCACATTCGGACCGCCGCCCGTACGGCGCGCGTACTGATCCGCGAGGGCTGGGCCGCCGAGGAGGGCGACCGGCTGGTCATCACGAACGACGGGCGTCGAGCGGTCGGCGCGGCTGTGCCTGTGGTCTGCGAGGCGTGCGAGGACGCCGGCACCGGCTGCTACTACTGCGCCCCGGCTGAAACCACCGAGGAGACCCCGACCGTCGAGAACGCCGCCCAGCTCGGCGCGACCGTCGAGGTCGTCGAGGGCTTCGCCGCGAACATGACCGGCACGGTCGAGGCCGTCGAGGAGTCCGCGACCCTCGGGCGCCGCTTCCTCGTCGCGCTCCCCTGCTACGGCCCGCGCTGGCTGAACGAGAGCTTCGTCCGCCCGGCCGCCGCCTGACCCCTCCCGCACACTCCCGAAAGGACACCCCGTGAAGCGCAAGATCGACGGTCTCGGCTGGGTCTACGCCGGCACCGCCCTCGGCCTCGTCGCGTCCCTCGGTTTCAACGTCGGTCACGCCTTCGCGAGGCCCGAGGGCGCCCCTGCCGACTGGTCGCCGTCGGTCGGCCGGATCCTTTTCGGGGTCTTCCTTCCGCTGGCGACCGGCATCCTCCTCGAAGTGGTGACCCGGGTCGCCTGGCCGAAGGGGCGGGCGTTCGTCATGCTGCGCTTCGGCGGCGTCGGCTCGGTCGGCCTCGCGTCCGGCTACGTGTCGTTCCTCCACACGTCCGGCCTCCTCGCGGCGTGGGGCGAGGACCGGCAGACTCAGGTACTCGGCGCCCTGGCGGTCGACGGTCTTCTTCTCCTCTGCTCGTGCGCGCTGGTCTTGCTGCGTCACGCCGCCACGAAGGCGGGTGAGGGCGCCCCGGCGACCCCCCGCCAGACGACCGCAGACGCCCCGGCGTCCCTGGCCCCTACCTGGGACACCCCTCCGGCCGCCCCGGTCGTCCCTGTGCCTCTCTGGGGCCCCGCGCCGGGCGTCCTCGTCGCGGCGTGCGAGGCGCCCGAGCCGGTCGCCGTCGAGGAGGTCGAAGAGATCGCCGCCGAGCCCGAGCCCGAGCGGGTCGAGGAGACCACCCCGACCGACCCGCGCTACGTGACCGCCCTGGTCTTCGACGAGCTTCCCGCGCCGCGGACCCCGGGCCGGGCGGCCGAGATCCGGCGCCGCTTCGCTCTGCTGAAGGAGGAGAACCCCGACCGCACGCAGACGATCATCGCCGACCTGATCGGCGTCCCCCGTCGCAACCTGCGCGACGCGCTCGCGGCGGCCCAGCCCGAGCCGACCGACCCGCCCCGGCTTCAGCTCGTGACGTCCTGAAGGAGTTGCCGTGACCAACTCGCCCCGCTTGATCGCCGCGTACGTCGGTCCGATCGCCGGCCTCGCCGCCTACCTGGCCGCGCTCACCGCCGCCGAGTTACGTTGAACGTTCATCGCAACTAGAGTCCTGTTTACACGCCCCACCGAGGAGGACACGAAATGATCTACCGAGTTGACATCATCGACCAGGGCCCGTCCGGCTTCGGTGTCTACCTCACTGAGGACGACGGCCGCTACGTGACCGGCATCGCGCAGGCCCGCAGCAAGACCGAGCCGCGCGGCGCCCAGATCCGCGCCTGGCTCGCCGCGAAGGGCTTCGAGGTTTACGGGGACTCCCGCGTCGTCGGGGACCGCACCCTTCGGACGATGGTCCGGCGGACCGCCTGACCACCCGGCCCGCCCGGGGCGACCTGGGCGGGCCTTCCCCTCCCCTACCCTGAACCCACGAACGAAGGAGACAGACCGATGACCGACATGATCAAGCTCACCGCCGCACTACTGTCCGACGGCACCCGCGCCGCTGTCGCTAATCTCGTGGACTACGAGATCGAGCGCGAGCGCGGTCAGGACGACGCCGCCGCGAAGGCGGGCGCGCGGGCGGTCGCACTCGCCGGCATAAAGTTCGACCTGCGCGACTCGTTCGTGACCCAGACTGGCAGCGACGCGGGACTTCAGGGTTACGCCGAAACAACGCTGCGGATGCTCGTGACTGACGGCCTCGCGGACCGCGTGTGCCAGTGCCGGACCCTTCACCCGCACGGGTGCCCGCACGGCTCCGCCGTCGGGTCGCTCTGGTGCGGCGGCCACTACGAGGCCGACGTGCCCGCGATCGGCGGGGCGCTGCTGTGCGGTACCTGTCACGTCGCCGAGTACGAGACCCGCGCCGTCTGACCCCCTACCCAGAGACGCCCCGCCCCGGACTCCGGGCGCGGGGCGTTTGCGTTCCGGCCCGCCCCGGTATGTCCGGCTTCAGATGTGCGTCTGAAGGTAGTTTCGTGGGCA
>NZ_JBIDCU010000030.1:0-46408 GCF_043204765.1 Micromonospora sp. NPDC047730
CCGCGCCGCCCGGCTGGGGTCCTGCAGACCGAGGCGGTCGGCCGCCTCACCGGTCAGCAGCGCGCCCTTCTCGTCAAGGTAGGCGACCGACGGGGCGACGACCGCCTGCCCAGCCAGTGGCACCATGTCCAGGGCCCAGGCGGAGGCGGTCGCTGCGGCGGTGAAGCTGGTGCCCAGGTCGATACCCAACCCGTACATACTCAGTGTCCCCTCGCCGAGCCCACCGCCGCTACGATGCTTGATGTCATAGTTGACATACGTAGGCGACCTCGAAGCAGATCAGTTCACATCGCGCCGTCACGATACGCCGCCGATTTCGGCGTAACAATTCGTCGGTGTTGACATCGGGAGGCGAGCTGTGGACGTTGCGGTGGCCGACGACGGCGCGCTGTTCCGGGAGGGGCTGCAACTGCTGCTGTCCGCCGCGGGGCACCAGGTGGTCGGCTGCGTGGAGGACGGCGACCGACTGCTGGAGCTACTGGCCCGTACCCCCGTCGACGTGGCCATTCTGGACATTCGGATGCCGCCAGGCGCGGACGGCGGACTGCAAACCGCCCAGCGTATACGGGCGAGACACCCCGATGTCGGGTTGCTGCTGCTGTCCCAACACGCCGAGGCGCACTACCTGTTCCGGCTGCTGGAGATCGGCACCGAACGGATCGGGTACCGGCTCAAGGACCAGGTAGCCGGGGTGGGCGTGCTCGCCGATACGCTGGTGCGCATCGCCGCTGGTGAGATCGTGATCGAGCCGGCGCTGGCCGCCAACCTGGTGGACCGGCCGAGTCCCCCGGTACGGAGTGTGCTGGCGGATCTCACCGAGCAGGAACGCGCCGTGCTGCGACTCATGGCGGAAGGACGGTCGAACTCCGGGATTGCGACGGGATTGTTCCTGTCGGTCAAAACGGTCGAGAAGCGTATCGCGAGCATTTTTACCAAGCTGGACCTGTCGGCCGAGCCGACCGCGCACCACCGGCGGGTCCTGGCGGTGCTCGCGTACCTGCGCTCGAACCAGATGGCGGGCTAGGGGCCGTGTTCCGGACCGCAGGCGGCGAGCTGGCGCACCCACCCCGCCCAGCCGGGCCCTTCGCCGCCCTGGTCCGGCTGGCGACCTCGGTTGCGCTGCCCGCGCCGGCCGGGCCGCAAGACCCGTTGGGTGGGTACCGGCCGATCCTCCGCACGCTGCTGCGCGAGCTCGCCCAAGCCCACGCGGTGCGCTACGCGGCGCTGTGGCTGCCGGCAGAGACGGCACACGGCACCAGCACTCCACCGTGGACACCCGCGGTCACATGGCGGCCCGGGCGCTGGGTGCGGGGCGCACTGCCGTACCCGGTAGCCGACCCGGACCTGTTGCTGGGCGCGGCCGGTGTGGTCGCGACCGCGGATGTGACCGACGGCGGGGTCCGGTACGGGGTGCTGGTGCTGGCACACCCGGAGGATCCTCGGTATCAGCTGGCCACGGCGGTGCCGCTGGGCGAGACAGCGGTCTGCGTCGGCCTGCTGCTGCGCCAGGCGGGCCACCGCGCGGCGAGCACCGCCGTGCGGGCCCGGGCCGACCGGGTGGTACAGCGGGTCAGCGCGACCCAGCTGGAGCTGCTCACCGTACAGGCGGTGGAGCGCGACCGGCTCGCCAGCGCGGTCACCGCGACGCCCGGCCGGCAGCTGCGGGCGATCCTGGACCGCACCGCGGACCTGGAGCGGGCGCTGCGCGCCGGCTCACCACAGGCCACGGCGATCGCCGGCGACATCCGGGCCGGGCTGGGCGAGATGATCGAGCAGTTCCGGTCCGTTGTCCGCGGGGTGTACCCGCAGGTGCTGCGCAGTACCGGCGTGCGCGCGGCGCTGGAGGAGGTCACCGCGGCGCTGCCGGTACCGGTGGTCTTCTGTGGCGAACTGGGCCGGCGCCCGGGCTGGGAGGTCGAGTCCGGGCTGTACCAGGCCGGTGCGTCCGCGGCGGCTGCGCTGGGCGCCAGCGGCGGCGAGCAGCCGGTGTACCTGGAACTGGGTCGGTCCCACGGCCTGCTGACGATCCGCGCGCAGCGGACCGGCGCCGAGCCGGCCCGGGTCGCTGCGGCGCTGCGGGACGACTCCCGGCGGCTGGCCGCGCTGGGCGGCCGGCTGCGGGTGGATCGGGCCGGTCGGGGCGCGCCGACCGTGGTGGACATCCTGCTGCCTGAGCGGCTTGGCGGCGACTGGCCGGAGCCCGCGCGTACCGCCCCGCCGGAGCCGGCCGGGCCGCAGCCGGGCGGGGCCGACGCCGCCGCACCCGAGCTGTTGGTCGGTGTTTCCGCGCGCCGCCTGCTGACTCTGCTCGTGACCGGCCGGGAGGCGCCCGCGGACAGCCCGCCGTTACGGGTCGCGGTCGACCGGCAGGACGGTCAGGCCCGGGTGGTGGTGGTTGGGGCCTCGGCACCTGATCTGGTGTCGGTGCTGTACGGACCGGCCGGTGCCGCCCGATGGGAGTCGCCGGTCGGGGTGGTCCCGCCGACCGGTTACCAGTACCAGCCGTACCCGCGGATCACACTGGACCCGGCTCGCGGAGCACGGCCGTGGCGGCCGGTCCGGCTGCCCGGCTGGTCCGGCGCCGCGTGGCCGGCCGCAGCGGCCGGGGTGGACCGGATCCTGGTCGAGGGACCCGTGGACGCGCTGCGCGGGCTGCGGCTGCTGCACCACCGCGACCGGGTCGACGCCGACCTCGCGGCCCGGCTGCGCCGCTGGTCGGGTACTGCCGACGGGCCCCCCGACGCGGTCGTGCTGGTGCTGTCCAGGCCGGCCAGCGCGGCGGAGTCGGAGTTCCTGACCGCCCTGCGGTCGCCGGACGGGGACGGGTTCTCCCCGGTGGCGATCTGCGCGCTGGAGGAGGGCACCGCCGCGACGGCCGGATCACCGCGGCTGAGGTCGATGTGCGACGCGATCGTGGACTGGCGTGCGGCCCCGGGCGGCGGTACCGCGCTCGAGGCGGCGCTGCGCGCCCGGGTTCGCGCCTGGGCGGCGGTGATGGCCGCCCGGTGGGCGCTGCGCGCACTGGTGGCCTGCCTGGCCGCGGGGCAGCTGGACGACCGGTTCGCCCGGGCGGTGGAGGCGGCCGTAGCGGGCGCGCACGAGGTGGCCGAGCTGGACCTGTTGCAGGCGTTGCAGGGCCGACGGATCCGGCTGCCGCGCGGGTACGACGAGGCGCTGCGCCTGCTCGGCGCGTACGGTCCGGACTCGGGGTCCCGGCTTGGCCTGGCCGGCGACGCCGGCTCGGGGCAGGTGACCCAGGCCGCGAGCCGGGCGTTGGTGTTCTGGCGGAACCAGTCCATGGCGCCGGACTCGGGACCGGCCGGGCGCAGTGCGTGCGCGCTGCTGGTACGGACGTGCGAGCGGCTGCTCACCGACGGCGCCGAGTGACCGGCGCGAGGCACGGGGTGGGCGGCTCGGCGGGACGACTCAGATCGCCACGAATCCGCTGACCCGGGTGCCGGTGGTCGGGCTCGACCGCACCGTCAGCGTGCCGTCGACCGAGGCCAGACGGGCGGCGAGCTGGCGCAGCGGCATCCGGCCTTCGGTGTCGAAGCCCGGCCCGGTGTCGTCCACCTCGAAGCTGAGGCCCCGGCGGGAGGTACGTAGCGTCAACGTGACCGCGGCGCCCGGAGCGTGCTTGTGCGCGTTGCTGACCGCCTCCAGGCAGGCCAGGTAGACGGCGGCCTCCACCTCGGGCAGGTACCGGTAACCGACCAGTTCCGGGTCGATGTCCAGGGTGACCGTGTCGAGCGCCTCCAGCCGGGCCGTCAACGCGGCCACCAGTCCGTGGTCGGCCAACGGTGCCAGCAGGCCGGTCGCGGTGGTGTGCAGCACCTCCTCGGTGCTGGCCAGCAGCTCCCGCAGCCGGTCGAGGTGCTGGCCCGCCTCGGCGGCGTTGCCGGCGCCGAGCTGGTGCTCCACCATGGCCAGCGACATCTGCAACGCGACCATGTGGTGCTGGGCGCCGTCGTGCAGGTCGCGCTCCAGCTGGTACCGCTGGTGTTCCATCTCGCCCGCGGCCCGCAGCCGGGTGTCGGCCAGCAGCAGGGTGCTCTGACCGATCAGCCGTTCGGCGCCGGCGGTGATCAGCTGGGCCTGGATGTCGCTGACCAGCAGGCGGGTCACCGCGTGCAGCTCGGGCCACCGGCGCAGCCGCTCGGCCGCCGCCGGCGGCTCGACCACGAGGTCGGCCAGGACCTGCTCGCCGTCGCACAGCCGGACCGGCACCGCCCCGGGCACGGGTACCGCCGCCTCGGCGCCGGTAGCGGTCCACCAGTACTCCTGCACGGTGTCTTCGGTCGCCGTGTCCGCGTCGTGGCCCGCCGGCAGGGGCAGCCATACCGCGATGGTGACCGTGGTGGCCTCCAGGCACCCACCCAGCGCCCGGGCCAGGGCTTCGGCCTGCACTCCCGGCAGCGGCCGACCCGGCAGGCCGTGCACCGCGTCGACCACCCGTGCCACATTGTCCGGCGGCCCCGGCACCGGGGGCGGCCCGTCGGCTCGCTGCGTCGAACGGCGCATGCCCGTCACTGTAGGCGGCTTTGGCCGGGCCGGCTGACCCGGCTCGTGGCCCGCGGCGGCCCGCCGCCACGGTAGCCGCCGGGGGCTCACGCGGCGCAGAGCAGGTGGTTGACCGTTGCCTTGCGGGCTGCCCGCAGCGCGTAGTGCACCCGGCTCTTGACGGTGCCGACCGGTACCCCGAGCGTTGCGCTGATCTCGGCCGCGGTCCGCCCGTTCAGGTAGGTCTCCACCAGCGCGGCCTGGTGCTCCGGCCACAGCCCGCGCAGCACCTGCTCGACCAGGAGGGAGTCCACCACGACGGCCGTCGGGTCCGCCGTGGCCACCTCGGCGGCGTTCTCGATGTCCACCTCGGTCGGCCGGGCCTTCTTCATGCGGTACCCGTCCATCACCAGGTTGTGCACCACCCGGCGCAGCCAGCCCAGCACCGACCCGCGGTCGGCGGTGAGCTGGTCCAGGTGCGTCCACGCCCGCAGGAACGCCTCCTGCACCACGTCCTCGGCGCGCCCGGTGTCGCCGTCGGTCAGCCGCTGCGCGTACCTCAGCAGCGGCTGCTGGTAGGCATCCATCAGTTCGCGCAGGCGGGAATCGCTTTCCAACGCGCTGCTGTGTCGCTTGCTCTGCACCCGTTCGGCCATGCCCAAGACAGTGCCGCCGCGGGCCGGTCGCCCGACATGGTGCGGCCCCTGCTCCTGCGGGTGCCACCCCTCGGGTTGGAGAGGGTTATCCCTACGCCATGCGCCGGTACCGGCGGCCCGCGCCGCGCCGCCGCTCGTTCGCGTGCTGACCGGTGAACCCGACGGTGCCGCGATGCCGTGCCCCATGTGGACGACCTCGCTCACGGGCAGGCGGCGACGGTCGTCCGGCGCCGCCGCGACGGCCGGTACCGCGGCCGGGCGGCGGCCCGAGGACGGCGCCGTGGCGCCCCGACCGAAGAGGTGGGCATGGAGGAGACGGACTTCCCGGCGGTGGGCATCGGGATCACGACGCACAACCGGGGCGCCGTGCTGCGTACCGCGTTGGAGGCGATCCGCAAGTATGCGCCCAGCGGTGCCGCGATAGTCGTGGTCGACGACGCCAGCGACGAGCCGGTGGAGGAGGCGACGTTTCGTTTCGACAGCAACGCCGGTATCGCCCGGGCCAAGAACAAGTGCCTGGAACTACTGCTCGAGCGGGGCTGTACGCACCTGTTCCTGTTCGACGACGACTGCTGGCCGGTCGTGGACGGCTGGGAGCGGCCCTACATCGACAGTCCCGAGCCGCATCTGATGTACATCTTCACCGACACCCCGCGTGGCCGGCTGACCGACTCGACGGAGATCTACCGGGACGCGCAGCTTCAGGCGTACACCCATCCCCGCGGCTGCATGCTCTACTTCGAGCGGCGGGTGCTGGACCGGGTGGGCGGGTACGACACCCGGTACGGCCGGTGGGGGTACGAGCACGTGGACCTGTCCAACCGGATCTACAACGCCGGCCTGACCTCGTTCCGGTTCGCCGACGTGGTCGGCAGCGGAGACCTCATCTTCAGTTGCGACGAAAGCACCAAGGTCGGCTCCAGCGTGTCCGACATCGAGCGCTTCCACCTGGTGCGTAACCTCAAGACCCGGTCGGAGGCCAGCTACACCTCGACCGAGTACCGCGAGTTCCGCACCGTCCCCGTCGGTGCGGCGGCGGCGCAGAACGTGGTGCTGACCACGTACCTCACCGCGCAGCCCGACCCGCAGCGCGGCATCACCTGGACACCGAACTACGACGATCTGGCCGAGTTGCGCCGCTCTGTCGAGCGGCACGGACGGCGGTTGGTGGTGCTGCACGACTGCCTCGACGAGCCGGACACCGACCTGGTCACGCACGTCCGGGTGACGCCGGGCGGGGCCGTCAGCTCGCCGTACTTCCACCGCTGGCTGTGCTGGTGGCGGTACCTGCGCGAGCACCCCGAGATCGACCAGGTGTGGTGCGTCGACGGCACCGACGTGGAGATGCTGCGCGATCCGTTCCCGGAGATGGACGACCGACTGTACGTGGGCGACGAGCCGGCGCCGCTGTGCATCCCGTGGATGGTGTATCAGCACGGCGGCAGCGCCAAGCTGTTGCAGTTCCTGTCCGACAACCGAGGTGTCCCGCTGCTCAACTGCGGGCTCACCGGCGGCCGGCGGGAAACGGTGCTGGAATTCTGCCGGGACATGTTCGACTTCTGCGTCACCAACGCCCGGGAGGCCGGCCCGCTCGACATGGGGCCGTTCAACTACGTGGCCCGCACCTGGTACGCGGGAATGATCGTGCACGGCCGCCAGGTCAGCACGGAGTTCCGTAAGGACGACCGGGCCAGCACCGAGTCGTGGTGGCGGCACAAGTAGTCGTATCCGGCCCGTGGCAGGAGTGAACCCTACTGGCGTACGAGGCGTGCCACAGATGAACCCCCGGACGCGGGTGAAGGAGGGCGGTGACCGTGGACGTGGACACGGACCTGGATGTGGCACCGGAGACGACACGGGACGCCGACCGTGACGAGAGCATGCACGCGTTGCTGCTGCGGTTGGCCGGCTCGCTGCCGGACCGGGTACTGACCGACGCGCGGGACGCGCTGGCCGCCGGTCGGCGGCTGGACGTCGTACAGGCGATCGCCTTCGAGGCAGTCTCCCAGCCGCTGCAACTGGACGCCGACGAGATCGCGGCGCTGCGCGAGGAACTGGCATTCAGTGGCGGGGACATCGACCTCGGCCTGGCGCTGGAGGAGCTGCGCGGAGAACGTCCGCCGGTACCGTGGCAGTTCCTGTCCGACCTGCCGACCACACAGGAAGACCTGGCGTTGATGGTGCTCCCGCAGGACCGCAGCGCCGACCCGGTCGACACCCTCGACCCGGTGGACCGGGCGCTGGTGGCTGCGGCGTCGGCAAACCCGGGGGTACTCGCGGTGTGGCGGGCGTGGCGGATGCCGTCCAGCGCCCGGCCCTGGCAAGACCCGGTACGGGTGGCCGTGGTCAGCGTCGACGACACCATGGACACCCTCCCCGCACTCAGCGTCCAACTGCGGCAGGTCATGGCCGAGGCCGGGGACGACGAGGCCCAGGTCGAGGTCTGCTGGGCCGGGCTGCACGCGCCGTACTACCAGACCCTGGCCCGCTCGTCCGGCGCCCTGCTGTGGGCGGCACGGCCCGCCGCGCCGGTGGCCACCGCCCGGCTCTTCGACGGCGTCGATCCGGTACGCGGCCCGTGGTTCGCCACCAACCGGCCGGTGGTCTCCGATGCCACGGAACGCGACGACCTGCTCGAAGCACTGCGCGGGGGGGTGGTCATCGCGTGGAGCAGCGCCGAGATGCCCGACATCCTGGCCCCGGACCGGGGCGACGTGGTGCCGATGCACCTGCGTACCGACGGGACCTGGCTGTGGAGCGAGGCGGTCGCGTACTACCTGGAACACTACGGCCTGGCGCCGGATCCGCAGCTGGCCACGCACCTGACCGGGGACGAGCCCGTCGAGCCCCTGGACGAGATCTCCGTGCACCGCGCCCTGGTGCACCTGTGCCGGCCCGACGCCGAGGCGGTCGTCTGGTCGCCGTCCGGTGCCGACGACGACCCGGTGGCACCGGCCGACGCCCCCTCGTCCGACATCCCGTCGCCCGACGGCCTGGCGCCGGCCCACCCGGAGCTGCCGGACGTGACACCCGAGGCAAGGCCGGACGCCGGTACGCACCGGCCGGTGTCGCCGTGACCGAAATGCTCGCCCTGCGGCAGCGGGCACCCCTGCCGTCGTCCCGGAAGGTGTCGCCGCCGGCCCAGGGCGAACCGGTCGGGAAGCACGTGGCGCGGTACCTGCGACAGGCGTCGCAGGCGGTGGGCGCCGCCGTGGCGCGCATCCTGCCGGACGCCGGTGCGCGGGTGCCGGTGCTCGATCCGGGGCCGTGGGAGGCACCGGGATCGGTCACCCCCGGCCCGGCGGGTTGGTTCGCGCTCGCGGTCGAGGCCGGCCGGTCCGGCTTCCGGCTGGACGGCCGGCCGGTGGCCGCCGCCGACCTGGCCCGGGCGATCTGGCACTGCCCCCGCTGGCGGGGCCGGCCGGTGCTGCTGGTCACCCAGCGGTCCGCGTCGGCCGACGGGGTCGGACCGGTGCTGCACCAGCTCGCGGTCGACCTGGGAGCACCGGTCTACGCCTCGGACTCCGGGATCCGCTTCACCTTCGGGCGCGCCTCCGCGAACGGGCTGTTCTGGTGCTGGCGTCCCGGTGGCGGGGACGATCCGGAGCCGGCGGGCAACGTGCTGCCCCCGCTGGGACCGGTACGCGTCCGTCCCACCCCGACCGGCCGGGTGCCGGGCCGCAACCACCAGCCGTCGTCCCCGGTGCCGTCCCTTGCGACCCCCGATCCGGGGACCGCCCCGTCGCCCGTCGACCCGGCGGAGGCCACGTCACCCGCTGCGGCACCGGAATCCGGGCCCGAGCTGCCTTCGCCGGTGGAAGCGGCGTTCGAGGTGCACAGCCTGGCGCTTCCGGTGATCGAGCTGCCCCGGCCCGACCTCAGCGTCCAGCGCATGGTGCTGACGGAGTTCGACGTGCCCCGGCTGGAGCTGGACACCTGCCGGCCGCTGACCGCCGACCCGGACGCCGCCAGCCCGACCGTGTCCGTGCCGGCTGCGGCCACCCTGACGGCATCCGTGCCGGCTGCGGCCACCCTGACGGGATCCGTGCCGGCTGCGGCCACGCCGGAAGCCACGGATGCTCCGACGACCGGCCCGGAGAGCACCGATGCCCCGGCGAACGGCGCGGGCGGCGGTCCGCCGCCGGCGTCACCCGCCAACCGGGGCGCGGCGTGGTTCGGGGTACGGGCCCGCACCGACGAGGCGGACCGGGAGCGGCTGCGTACCGTGCTGGGCTGGAAGTTCCAGGCCCACTCCCGGACGGTGGCCCGGGCGCTGTCGCTGCACCCGGGGCTGCGCAGTGCGGTCGGCGCGCACGACGTGATGGCCGGGCTGGTCACGGTGCTGGCTCTGCTCGACGGGGTGGGCGCGCGGGTCAACGACGCGCTGCGCGGTGGAGGCACGCCCGACGAGGATGTCCAGTTGCTGGCCCGGTGCGCCCGCGCCGGTCTGGAGCAACTGCCGGCCGTCGGGGGACCCGTCTTCGCCGCGGTACCCGCCGGACTGGACGTCGGCCGGTACCGGGCCGGGGACCTGGTGGTGGAGCCGGCGTTCACCACGGTGTCGTGCCACGGTGGCACCGAGGGCGACGCGGGCCGGTACGCGATCTGGTCGGCCACCGCGCGGCGGCTGGACCAACTGGGAATCGCAGACGGGCCTGGTGTCCGAGCCGGACGGGCCATGTTCGCCGCCGGTTCCCGCTTCGCGGTGCTCGGCGTCGACGAGGGGCCGGACGGCGCGCCGTACGTGCTGCTGCGGGAGGTCGTCTCCGAGCACCGCGACGGCGCACTCGACGAGCGGGCGGCCGGCAAGCTGCGCGACGCGCTCGCCGCCCAGCCGCAACGCGCGGCGCCCGCGCCGCTGCCGTGGCCGCTCGGCTTCGCGGCCGGCGACCGCCCGTTCGCGCTCGAACCCGGACCGGGCGGCGCGTGATGTACGAGGAGACGATCTCCGGCTTCCTCCGGTCCGACCCCGGCGGCCCGGCCCGGCCCGGCCCGCCCCGCGCCGGCACCATTCCCGGCGGCAACAGTCAGCAAGGAGCGAACTCGTGACCACCAGCGTGCTGTCGGTGTCGGCCAGGGACACCGGATGCCTCACCGACATCTCCCGGGCACTGGGGTCGGCGGCGCCCGGCGACACCGTCGCGGTACGCCCTGGTGTGTACCGCGAGGCGCCGCTGTTCCGCCGGAACGTCGTCCTGGTCGCCGAGGACGGACCGGGCACCGTCACCATCGAGGTGCCCCCAGGCGGGGCCATCCTGGCCGCCGGGGGCGAGATCCTGATCCAGGACATCGCCATCCGTGGCAGCGACGAGCGGATGCCGCTGCTCCAGGTGGCGGCCGGCCGGGTCCGTCTGGAGGCGTGCACCGTCGACGCCACGGCGGCGGCCGCGATCCACGTGCGCGGGGGCACCGTGGAGATGCGCGGCGGCGCGATCAGCAACTCCGGCGGGGCCGGCGTGGTCCATGAGGCCGGCACGGGCGAGTACACCCGCGTACGGATGAGCGGCATCGCCAAGTGCGCGATCATGACGGCCGGGTCGAGCGCCCCGGTGTTCCGGGACTGCACGTTCACCGGGATCGGGGAGGCGGCCCTCCTGGCCGTGGGCGCCAGCGCCCCGCGCCTGGAGGACTGCCGCATCGACGAGGTCGGCCAGTACGCCGTCGTCGCGCAGCAGACCGCCCGGCCGTACCTGACCGGGACCACGGTGTCCGGCGGCGAGGTCGGGCTGCTCGTCAGCGACCGGGCGACCCCGGTGCTGGAGCGCTGCGAGATCCAAGACGCCCGGGTGCACGCCGTGGTGACCATGGGGCAGGCGGCGCCCGCGCTCTCCGACACGCGCGTCACCCGGGCCCGGGGCCACGGCCTCGACTGCCGGGACACCTCCGCGCCGACGCTGACCAACTGCGAGGTGCGTGACTGCGGCGCGGCCGGGGTGGTGGTCAACGGCACGGCGACGCCGCACCTCACCGGCGGTGCCGTGGCGGACTGCGCCGACGCGGGCGTGTTCCTGACCGGCCGGTCGAAGGCGCGGCTGGACGGGGTCGGGGTACGCGACGTCCCCATCGGCGTGGCGATCGAGCAGGAAGCCGACCCGCAACTACATGGCCTGACCATCGAGGGCGTCCGGTACGGCCTGCACGCGACCGGCGGAGCCGGCCGGTTCTCCAACGGCCAGGTCACCGGGGCGCGGACCGCCGGGGCGAAGCTCGCCGACAGCGCGACCACCGTGCTGTCCAACTCCCGGATCACCGGCTGCCGGGTCGGCGTGGAGGTGGCCGGGAACGCCCGGCCCACCCTGTCCTCGATGGCCGTGGAGGAGTCGGGCGGGGCGGGTGTGCGGACCGGCGGCCCCAGCGCGGCCACCCTGTCCCGCAGCCGGATCAGCGGCAGTCGCGGCCCGGGGATCCGGGCCGGTGCCGGCAGCACCGTCACCGCCACGGACTGCGAGATCGTCGGCAACCAGGGGCCGGGTGTCGTGGTGGAGACCGACGCGCCGGTGCGGCTCCACGGCGGGGTGGTGCGCGGCAACGGCGGCGTCGCCGTGGACGCGCCGAGCCCGACCGCCGCGGTCGAGCTGTCAGGAGTGGACACCGGCCACAACGGACGCCCGATCTCCCTCCCGCCGCCCGGGGCCGGGCGGCCGGACGCACCGGTGGCCGACGCCCCGAAGTCCGTTCCCGCCCCGACCGGAGGCACCGGGTCGGACGTCGCCCCGCCCGGGAAACCGTCCGGTGCCCGCCCGTCGGGCCCCGCGCCGTCCGACGTCGGGTCACCCGCTCCGGCGGTGCCCGCCGGCGGCGGCCCCGGCTCCGGTGACGGGCCGCCGAGTGGCGGCGCGACGGGTGGCGACGGGGAGGCGGACGGGCCGGTGGCCGCGCTGCTGCGCGAATTGGACGGACTGGTCGGCCTGGCCGGCGTCAAGCACGAGGTGGCCACCCTGGTCGGGCTCAACCAGATCGCCAAGCGTCGCCGGGAGGCCGGACTGCACGTACCGCCCATGTCCCGGCACCTGGTCTTCGCCGGGCCGCCCGGCACCGGCAAGACCACCGTGGCCCGCATCTTCGCCCGGATCCTGGCCACCCTCGGGGTGCTCTCCAGCGGTCAACTGGTCGAGGTGTCCCGCAGCGACCTGGTCGCCGAGCACGTCGGCGGCACCGCGGTGAAGACCACCGCCCGGTTCGAGGAAGCCCTGGGCGGGGTGCTGTTCATCGACGAGGCGTACACGCTCTCGACCGGTGGGGGCGGCGGCGGCCACGACTTCGGCCGGGAGGCCATCGACACCCTGGTCAAGCTGATGGAGGACCACCGCGACGAGGTGGTCGTGGTGGTCGCCGGGTACACCCCGAACATGCGTACCTTCCTGGCCGCCAACCCCGGTCTGGAGTCCCGTTTCGCCCGTACCATCCAGTTCGACAGCTACTCCGACGACGAACTGGCCGAGATCGTCGAGCGGCTCTGCCGCGCCCACCACTACGCGCTGGAGTACGAGACCCGGCAGGCCCTGGTACGCCACTTCAGCGACATGCCCCGCAACGAGACCTTCGGCAACGCCCGGGTGGCCCGGCAGGTCTTCGAGGACATGCTGGGGCGCCAGGCGTACCGGCTGTCGAGCAGCCCGCAGGCCGCGGACCTCGAACTGGCCCGGCTGCTGCCGGAGGACCTGGGCGAACAGGCGGCCGGGTCGTCGGAGCCGGCCGGCGTGGCGCAGGCCGTCCAGGACCTGCTCGGGAAGCTGAACGCGATGGTCGGCCTGGACGCGGTCAAGCGCGAGGTGACCGACGTCATCGACCTGATCGCCTCCACCGAGGCCCGGACCCGGGCCGGCCTGCCCACTCCGACGATCTCCCGGCACCTGGTCTTCGCCGGGGCGCCCGGCACCGGCAAGACCAGCGTGGCCCGGCTGTACGGCCAACTGCTCAACGCGATGGGCGTGCTACGCACCGGGCAGCTCGTCGAGGTCTCCCGGGCCGACCTGGTCGGCGAGTACGTCGGGCACACTGCCGTCAAGACCACCGACGTGTTCAACCGGGCGCGCGGCGGTGTGCTGTTCATCGACGAGGCGTACGCGCTGACCGGCCAGGGCAACGACTTCGGTCGGGAAGCCATCGACACGCTGGTGAAGCTGATGGAGGACCACCGGGACGACATCGTGGTGATCGCTGCCGGGTACACCGGGGACATGCGCCGGTTCCTGGCCAACAACGCGGGGCTGGCCTCCCGGTTCAGCCGGCAGATCCCGTTCGAGTCGTACACCTCCTCGGAGCTGGTGTCCATTCTGCAGACGCTGGCCCGCGACGGCGGCTTCGATTTCAGCAACGACTGCCTCCCGGTGCTGTCGGAGCATTTCGACAGCCTGACCCGGGACGAGACCTTCGGCAACGGCCGGTACGCCCGCCAGCTGCTCGAACGCACCATCACCAAGCAGGCCAACCGGCTGCGCCGCGCGGCCGCACCGACGGTCGACGACATGCGCCAGCTGTACGCGGCCGACGTGCGGGCAGCCCTGGCCGCCTGACCCAGTAGCGACGAGAGAAGGTGCCCGGAGATGCCGGCAGTGAGTATGAGCGGTACGTGGCGGATCACGGTGGTGGGCAAGGAGTCCCTCTACGCGCAGCGGCTGGTGTTCTCCGGCGACGTCCAGAAGACGCTCGAACTGGAGGTCGGGACGTCGGGGTCCGCGAGTGGGCGGCGCTGGAGGCTGCGGTTCGAACACAACCGTGGGGACGGCGTCTGGCGGCCGAACGTCTCGGTGGAGGCGGGTGCCATCGTCCGGTGCGGCAACGAATTCCAGCGGTTGATCGCGACAAAGGACGTGTACTGGACCGGTGACCGTGGACACGACGACCTGAAGCTGCTGCTCACCCGGCCGGCATCGGCGGGTGACCCGGAGGAGCAAGCGGCCGGGGTGCCCTTCGCCGTCGACGTCAACCTGCACGGGCTGCCGGACATGCCGGTGCTCCCGTCGATGGAGGGCGCGGAGGTGACGCCGGAGCGGCTGCGGTCGTACAGCCGGCCGGGGTCGGCGGGAACTCCCCTGCGGAGACGGTCCTTCTGATCGCCGTGGGCCCCGGCCCGCCCCGCCCGGCCGACGGCGTCTCCGCAATCTCGCGGTGTGAACAGTATCGATCCCGGTGCCGGTCAACCCTTTCCGGCCCGCAGCCGTGTAAGGGATGTGAGCACCAGACCTTTCCGGCGGCCGGCCCGCCGCAACGGACCCGAGCTACCGCACGGCGAGATCACCCTGCAGGAGCCGCCGGTCGTCCCGGAGGTCCAGCCCGCCGGGTTCCGCTCGCTCGGGATGATCCTGCCGAGCCTGCTGATGACCGGCGGGTTCATGTTCATGATGATGAGCAACTCGCTCAGAGGCCCGATGGGCCTGGTCATGCTGGTCATGATGGGCGGCGGCATGCTGGGCATGGCCGTGTTCCAGATGACGATGACCGGCGGCAACCGCAAGCAGCAGATCAACGGCGACCGGCGCGACTACTTCCGCTACCTGTCCCAGACCAGGGCGCAGGTCCGCCAGTACGCGGCGGAACAGCGGGACGCGCTGGCCTGGCGGCACCCCGACCCGGAGTCGCTGTGGTCGCTGGCGATGACCAGCCGGCTGTGGGAGCGCCGACCGACGCATCCGGACTTCGGCGAGATCCGGGTCGGCACCGGTGCCCAGCGGCTCGCGGTGCGGATGACCCCGCTGGACACCAAGCCGGTGGAGGATCTGGAACCGGTGTGCGCCAAGGCGTTGCGCCGGTTCATCAAGGCCTACACGACCGTGCCCGACCAGCCCGTCGCGCTGTGCCTGCCCGGCTTCGCGCACGTGCGGATCAGTGGCGACCGGGACGTGGCGCGGGGCATGGTGCGCGCCATGCTCGCCCAGTTGGCCACCTTCCACGCCCCGGACGAGCTGCGGCTGGCCCTCTGCGTCGGCAC
Source organism: Micromonospora sp. NPDC047730 (assembly GCF_043204765.1). Classification (NCBI taxonomy): domain Bacteria; kingdom Bacillati; phylum Actinomycetota; class Actinomycetes; order Micromonosporales; family Micromonosporaceae; genus Micromonospora; species Micromonospora sp. NPDC047730. The sequence continues at coordinate 15,088 of NZ_JBIDCU010000030.1, forward strand.
CGAGCAGGCCGAGCAGTGGGAGTGGGCCAAGTGGCTGCCGCACGCCAAGCACGCCACCGACGTCGACGTGGCCGGGCCGGTACGGCTGTTCGGCGCCACCCTGGAGGAGGTGGAGCGGCTGCTGGGCGCGGAGTTCGCGGGCCGTTCCCGGTACGACGACGACGCCCAGCCCTCCCGCGAGGAACCGTTCGTCGTGGTGGTCTGCGACGGTGGCGTCATCCCGCCGGGCGCCCGGCTGACCGTCTCCGGGTACCGCAACGCCGTCCTCGTCGACTTCGACGGTCGTGGCCTCGCCGACGGGGACAACGTGCTCAACCTGGAGGTGTCCGCCACCGACGTGGACATGATCGAGAAGGACCACGTGGGGCGGGAGGTGCGTACCCGGCTCGCCGCACCCGACCACCTGGACCTGCCCCGGCTGCGGACGCTGGCCCGGATCATGGCCCGGCACGCCACCAAGGTCACCGGCGAGCAGCCGGCCAGCGGGCTCAGCGCCGTCCTCGACCTGCCGGACCTGCTGGACATCCCTGACCTGGACACCTTCGACCCGCGTGCCCGGTGGGAGGCACGCTCGCCCGCCGACCGGCTGCGGGTGCCCATCGGGGTGGCCGCCGACGGCTCCCCGATCGAGCTGGACATCAAGGAGTCCGCCGAGGGCGGGATGGGGCCGCACGGCATGCTCATCGGCGCCACCGGGTCGGGCAAGAGCGAACTGCTGCGCACCCTGGTCCTGGCCCTGGCGGCCACGCACTCCTCGGAGACCCTCAACTTCGTGCTGGTGGACTTCAAGGGCGGCGCCACCTTCGTCGGGCTGGACCGGCTGCCGCACGTCTCCGCGCTCATCACCAACCTGGCCGACGAGGCCGCGCTGGTCGACCGGATGCAGACCACCCTCCAGGGGGAACTGGTACGCCGGCAGGAACTGCTGCGCAGCGCCGGCAACTTCACCTCGGCACGCGACTACGAGAAGGCCCGTGCCCAGGGCGCCGAACTCGACCCGCTGCCCACCCTCTTCGTGGTGGTGGACGAGTTCAGCGAGCTGATCGCGGCCAACCCCGAGTTCATCCAGCTGTTCGTGATGATCGGTCGGCTCGGCCGCTCGCTCGCGGTGCACCTGCTGCTGGCCTCGCAGCGCCTGGAGGACGGGCGCATCCACCAGCTTGAGGGCCATCTGTCGTACCGCATCGGGCTGCGTACCTTCTCCGCGATGGAGTCGCGGGCCGTCATCGGCGTACCCGACGCGTACGAGCTGCCGGGCGATCCGGGCAACGGATACCTGCGCTCCAGTGTCACCAGCATCACCCGGTTCCGGGCCGCGTACGTGTCCGGCCCGCACCGGGTACGCAGCACCGGGCTGCACCGCGAGGTGATCGCCAGCCAGGTGGTCCCGTTCACCGCCGGGGCCGCCGCGCCCGCCGTCCCGGCGCCGCGCCCGCCCTCGGACCCGGCGCCGGACGAGTCGACCGACACCGGCACCACCGTGCTGCACGCGCTGGTGGACCGACTGGTCGACCAGGGGCCGCCGGCACACCAGGTGTGGATGTCGCCACTGGAGGACGCGCCGACCCTGGACGACGTGCTGCCGCCGCTGCTGCCCGACCCGGAGCACGGGCTGCGTCCGATCGACGCCGGCCAGCAGGGGTACCTGCAGGTGCCGGTCGGTCTCATCGACAAGCCGTTCGAGCAGATGCGCGACCTGCTCGTGGTGGACCTGGCCGGGGTCGGCGGGCACGTGGGCGTGGCCGGCGGGCCGCAGAGCGGCAAGAGCACCCTGCTGCGGTCGCTGGTGTGCGGGCTGGCCCTGACCCACTCGCCGCGACAGGTGCAGTTCTACTGCCTCGACTTCGGCGGCGGTTCGCTGGCCGGGCTGACCGGCCTGCCGCACATCGGCGGGGTCGCCGGCCGGCACGAACCGGAGCGGGTGGGCCGCACGGTGGCCGAGGTCCGCTCGATCCTCGTCGAGCGGGAACGGCGCTGCGCTGATCTGGGCATCCACGGCCGGGACGCCTACCGGCAGGCGCAGGCCGACGGTCGCATCCCGGAGGACCGGTTCGGCGACGTGTTCCTGGTCGTGGACGGGTGGTTCGTGCTGCGCCAGGAGTTCGAGCCGGCCGAGGAGATGGCCCGGGACATCGCGGCCCGTGGCCTGAACTACGGGATCCACGTGATGATCACCATGGGCCGCTGGTCGGAGCTGCACATGTCGATGCGGGACAAGATCGGGACCCGTCTCGAACTGCGCCTGGGCGACCCGGTGGAGTCCGGGATCGACCTGCGTGCGGCGGCCCAGGTGCCCCGCCGGCCGGGGCACGGGCTGACCGACGCGAAGCTGCACTTCCTCGGCGCGCTGCCGCGCATCGACGGCGTCCAGTCGGCCGACGGGCTCGCCGCGGCCACCGCGCACCTGGTGTCCGCGGTGGCGGACAACTGGGCCGGGGAACGTGCCCCCGCGGTACGCACCCTGCCGGCCTCGCTGCCGATGGCCGAGCTGCCGGCACCGCAGGACACCCGCATCGCGCTCGGCGTGGACGAGGACCAGCTCGCGCCGGTGTGGCACGACTTCCGGGCGATGCCGCACCTGACCGTGCTGGGGGACACCGAGAGCGGCAAGACGAACCTGCTGCGTCTCATCGCCCACGCGATCGTCGCCAGCCACACCCCGGCCCAGGCGCGCATCATGGCCGTCGACTACCGGCGGCAGCTCTTCGACGACGTACCGGCCGAGTACCGGCTCGGCTACTCGGTCTCGCCGGACAGCACCCGGGACACCGCCGCCGAGGCGCTGGCCGGCCTCCGGCCGCGGGTTCCCGGCCCCGACATCACCCCGGAGCAGCTACGCGCCCGCGACTGGTGGTCCGGCCCCGAACTGTACGTCCTGGTCGACGACTACGAACTGCTCGCCGGGCCCGACAACCCGTTGGCGCACCTGACCCCGTTGCTGCCCCAGGGCGGCGACATCGGCCTGCACGTGGTCGTCGCGCGGGCCGCCGCCGGGGCGATGCGGCTGTCGATGGACCCGCTGCTGCGGCGCATCCAGGAACTGAACACTCCGGACGTGGCGCTGTCCTGCCCGCCGACGGAAGGCCCGCTGCTGGGTAACACCAGGCCGCGTCCGCTACCGCCGGGCCGGGCGCTGCTGTGCACCCGGCGCGGCAGCCGGCTGATCCAGACGGCACTGGTACCCGCGCCCGTGCCCACCGGGGCCGGCTGATGACCCGCACCGCCACCCGCCCGCGCCGTACGCCCACCCCACCGGCCCAGCCCGCCGAGCCGGCCCGTACCGCCGTGGCGGCCGAGCCCGCCGAGCCCGCTACGGCGGCCGAACCCGCTGCGGCGTACGCGGCGGCCGAGGAACTGGCCCGGCGGCTGCGGGCCCTGGCCTGCCTGCCCGGACCGTCCGCCGCGCCGACCGCATGGCCCTGCGACACGGGGCTGCTGGACTGGCTGCGCCGGATGACCTACCCCGCCCTGTACACCTGGGCGGCCGAGGAGAACCTGGCGCGCCGCTGGATCGGCGGCGACATCTTCGGCTCCCGCCGGCTGTCGCGGGCACCGGAGTTCCTCGCCGGCACCGACCTACGCCGTCTGCCCCCGCACCTGGTCGCGCCGCTGTTGCGGCGGGTGAGCATGACGCGTCCGGCGCCGAGCGCCGCCGAGCTGACGCCTGCGGCCCTGGCCGCCGACGCCGGCCGGGTCAGCACGTTCCGGCGCGACGGGGTCGCCCGGCTCTGGGGCCAACCGGAGCACACGCCGCCGCTGCCCGACACCACCACCATCCCGCACGTCGTGCACGGCATCTGGCTCGGCCGGCCGCTGCCCGAGTCGAACGGCTTCTGGGCCAACTACGGCGCGGCGGCCGACAGCTACGCCGGCCAGGTCGACTTCGTGCTGTGGACGGACATCCCGCGGGCCCGCTTCGACGCGGCCCGCGCCACCCCGCCCGCCCCGGCCGGCCGGCCCGATCCGCTGGCCCCGGTACGCGCCCTGCTGACCTGGGCCGACACCCACGGCATCCACCTGGTGAGCGTGGCCGAACTGTTCCCCGCGAACGCGCCGATGACCCTGCACAGTCCGTACGCCCTGGAGCTGAACCGGGGGCTGCCGCAGGGTTTCGCGGCGGCCAGCGACCACCTGCGGGTCGAGGTGGTGCACCGGTTCGGTGGCCTGTACGCCGACGGTGACCTGCACTTCCTTCCGGCCACCGCGCTCCCGCCGGACGAGCGGGCCGACAGCTCGGCGAGCCAGGGTGCCGAGGGCCCGCCGGGCGGTGGGTACCGGCTGTTCCGTGGCCGGTGGCACGGGCCGCCGGAGGCCGACGGGCCAGCCCGGTTGCCGGAGCTGTTCGACCGGGTCGCCGCGTCGACGCACGGGTTCACGCTGCACGCGCTCACCGACGAGATCGTCCTCAACGACGTCATCCTGGCCCCGGCGGGGCATCCCGCGCTGGCGTTGTGGCTGGAGGGCGCGCGGTACAACTACCTGCGCGACCCGCGCGACCTGTACGCCGCCGACACCCCCCAGCCGGACGGGTCGGACGTGCCGGCCGGCTCGGATCCGCCGCCCCCGTCGGATCCGACGCCTACGTCGCCCCCGCCGCCCCCGTCGGACCCGGGGGCCGGGTCCGAGCCGCCGGTCGCGGGGGCGTCCGGGTGGCGGGGGGAGCCGGCCTCCTGGACCTGGGCGGTCACCGCGATGCGTACCGGGCGGGTGCACCACTGGCTGCTGGCCCGGCTGGGCATCGGCGCGGCCGATCTGGTCAAGCCGGCGCCGGCGGTACGCGGGCACAGCGAGCTGAGCTGGCTGCCGCCGGTCGACGGCCAGCCGCCGGTCGCCTGTCCCGACCCGGACCCGCTGCCGACTCTGGTCGCCTGCGTGGACCTGCTGCGCTGGCAGCACCTGTCGCGCTCCGGGGACCTGTGCCTCACCGCGGTCGCTCCGCTGGTACGCGGGCTGCCCGATCCGGACACCGCGTGGACCGCGATGCTGCTCGCGTTCGGGTATCTGTCCGTCGACCTCGGCCCGGTCACGTCGGTCACCGATCGGCGACGCAACCAGGACCGGACCCTCGACGTGGTGGTGCTGCCGCCCGAGGCGGAGGCGCTGCTGGATCGTGCCGCGACACCGGCCACCTGGTTCGGTTCCGGTGCCCACTCCGGCGACGCTGGCGGAGCCGGACCGGAGGTCACCGCCGGCCGGGAGTACTGGTTCCTCGGCGAGCGCACGGTCCCGGCCCGGCTGCTGCCGCCGCCGCCCGACCCACCGGACGGACGCGGCGGGCGCGACCACATCACGGACCTTCCGGCGGCAGCAGCCGGATGACAGAAAAGGAGAGTCATTATGGCAACCCCCAACAGAGGGGTCGTGGGCGGCGAGTTCGGCCTGATGGCCGACGAGGCGACCATCCACGGCATGGTCATGGCGTTCGCTCAGGCCCAGACCGAGGCCAGGAACAGCCACTCGAACGTCGTGGCCGCGAGCCAGGCGCTGACCGCCTCGTGGTCGAGTGACCTGGCCGCGCCGAAGTTCCTGGAGGCCATCGGCAACTGGGTGGCCGGCTTCCAGAAGGTCCAGCAGGGCCTGAACATGCTCAACCAGAGCATGCAGCAGTACTCGCGACTGACCACGACGACCGAAGACGACAACGCCATGCAGGCCGGCAGTTGGGCCTGGCAACAGCCTCTCCCCGGTCTGTCGCGGGTGCTTTACAAAGAGTGACCGTCAGATGGACGTCTTCCGCTGCCGGCCCAGCGGAAGACATTCGGCCTGAGCGCTCACATCACCCGCCTTCCGGCGACGCGCGCCGGATGACGAACAAGGAGAGTCATGGCAGAGAATCAGTACGGGTACGACGCGCGAGGCATCACACTCCCGATCGTCGCCGATGAGGCGACCATCCACGGCATGGTCATGGCGTTCGCCCAGGCCCAGACCGAGGCCAAGAACAGCAGCGCGAATGTCCAAGCCGCAGGCATAGCGCTGCAAAACTCGTGGCAGAGCGACGTGGCCATGCCTCGGTTCCTTGAGGCCGTCCAGCAGTGGCTGGCCGGCTTCCAGAAGGTCCAGCAGGGCCTGAACATGCTCAACCTGAACATGGAGCAATACGCGCGACTGACCACCACGACCGAAGACGACAACGCCGTGCAGGCCGGCAGCTGGGCTGCAGGGGACGGCCTGCTGTACGGCAGGGCCCAGAGGGTCCAAATGCCGATGGCCCCACTCGGACGGATCGAGCGGTAACTCCGGCCAGCGCCATTGTGACCTACGAGAAGCGGGTCCCTTCTCCAGACGGTGCGTGACCTGGCGCCGGCCGCGTCCAGTTGCGGCAACTGGACGCGGCCGTGGGTCAGCGACCAACCAGAACCTGAAACCGGACCACCATGCCGGTACGGGGCGGCACGACCTGACCGACGCTTGGTGGGCGCCGTCTGCGCCCCTGCTGTCGAGGAACAAGAAGCGAGGTCGGCCGCCGAAGTGCAGTAAACGGCAGCTCATCTACGAGATCCGGTGGCGGGTTCGGGTGGGTTCGCCCTTGATGGCAGAGCGGCCACACAGGCAGCGTGGCGAAGAGCGCGAACACGGCTACCATCACCGTCGCCACGCAGATGATGACCCCGGCCGCGCGCAGCCCTTGCGCGAGTGGTCCGGCCTCCCGGCCCCTGGCGATGCCGACGACCGGCGGGCAGCGTGGCGACAGTCGCGGTTCGCCCGGGTCCCGGCCCGTATCCGGGTTCCCCGGTCCGCCGGTGGCCGACCCCGCACCCGACCCGACCGGGTCTTGGCGGACAGGGTCTACAGCTCGCGCGACCACCGCGCGAACCCACCCGCGGGAGGATTAAAAAGTCGTGAACCACAGCGACAGTGCAGGCGTGTTCGGGATATGAGCGCCGAGCGCGGGGAACTCTGCCGACTGCTGGTCGTCGGACCGACCAGTCAGGTCGACGTGAGTCTGCCCACCCACATCCCGTTGGCCGACATGATGCCGGCCCTGCTGAGCGCGCTGGGACCGGACCTCGCCGATCGTGGGCTGGAGCACAGCGGCTGGATCGTGCAGCGGCTGGGTGGACCGGCCTTCGACGAGTCGCGCACCGTAGGCGATCTCGACCTGCTCGACGGCGAGGTCGTGCACGTACGCCCGCGTACCGACCAGATCCCGCCGCTGGCCTACGACGACCTGGTCGACGGCGTCTCGGCCGGCATCCGCAAGCGGTCCGGGCTGTGGCGTCCGCAGACCACGCGGGTCACCGCCCTGCTGCTGTTGGCCGCCTGGCTGGCCGCCTGGCTGGCCGCCGCGCGGATGTGGCCGGCCGAGTCCCGGAATCCGCTGCTGCTCGCGGCGATGGCGGGGATGTGCTTCGTCGCGGGCTTCGCGGTGGTACGCAAGCTGGCCGACCGGGCCACGGCCGGCGTCCTGGGGGCCGCCTGTGTGGTCGGTACGGTGGTCGCCGCGCTGGAGGCGGTCGCCGGTGCCTCCGTACCCCGGTTGATCTTCTTGGGTGCCACCGCCGGCACCTTCGCCGCGTTGCTGGTGGCCGCGTTCGTCTTCCCGCGCACCGGCTGGCGGCAGGTCACCGTCGGCCTGCTGGTGGCCTGGCTGCTGGTCGTCGCCGCGTTCGCACTGCACACCAGGGCCACGTTGGACTGGACCACGATCGCCGCGATCACGGTCGTCGCCACCACGGCGCTGCGCCCGGCGGTACCGTCGGCGGCCTTCAAGCTCGCCGGGTTCGCCCTGCCGGAGATGCCCGTCGAACCGGCGGACCTGCAGAAGGACATCGACCCGGAACCGGCCGCCGGGGTGCTCACCCGGGCCGCCGCCGCCGACCAGTTCATGACCGCCCTGTACGCGGCCCTCGGACTGGTCTCCGGAGCCGCGATGGTGTGGCTGGCGACGGCGCCCGGCTGGGCCGCACCGCTGGCCGCCTGGCTGGCCGCCGTCGCCCAGATCCTGGTCACCCGCCCGATGACGAGCATCTGGCACCGGGTGGCGCTGGCCGGTCCGGCGTTGGTCGCCATGGCGACCTGGTGCCTGACCGCGCCCACGGACCGGAGTCCGCTCGCCGCCCAACTGGCCATCGGCTGCTGCCTGCTCCTGGCGGTGGCGTGCGGGGTGGCCGCGAGGATCCCGGTCGGCCGGCGGTTCAACCCGATCTGGGGCCGGATGGGCGACCTGGCGCACACCGCGATGGTGGCCGCCCTCGGGCCGACCGTCGTGGTCATCACCGGCCTGATCGACGTGATCCGGGCGCGGGTGGGTTGACATGTCGTCGCGTCGTGACCAGGTGGACGCCCAGCGGTACATGATGACCCGGGTGACCGGTGCGCTGGTGCGGGCCGAGCCGGAGACCGCCGAGTCTCCGACCCGCCGGGACCGCACCGGCACGCTCGCCGGTCTCGTGCTCGGGATCCTGGTGCTGGCCGGGGTCGCGATCTGGGCGCTGATGCCGGGATCGGGCTCGACCAGTTGGCAGCAGCCGCGGATGCTGGTGGTGGACGCCTCGACCGGGGCGCGCTACGTGCTGGTCGACGGCCAACTGCGCCTGGTCAACGACGTGGCGACGGCCACCCTGCTGGCCGGCGGTCGACTCACCCCGGTCACCGTCTCCTCGTCCAAGCTCGCCAAGGTGCCCCAGGGCCCGCCGGTGGGTACCCCGACCGGGCCGCAGGTGCTGCCGGCGGCCAACCGGGTCAACCAGGGCGTGTGGCGAGCCTGTAGCCGGGACACCGGCCGGATCGTCCTGGACGTCGACGTGCCGGCGGCCCCCGATCCGCTCGGCGACGGGCATGCGCTGCCGGTCACCGCAGGCGGCAAAACCTACCTGCTGTGGGGCGGGCGACGGCTGCTCCTTCCCCAGCCGTGGATGGCCGACGTGCTGGGGCTGGGGCTGCTCGCTCCCGTGCCGGTGGCGACCGCCTGGCTGGAGTCGATCCCGCTGGGCGGCACGGTCGGCCCGCCGAAGGTGGCTCGGGCCGGCGGCGCCGGGCCGAGGGTGGCCGGCCGGCCGACGTCGATCGGCCAGATGTTCGGCGTGGACATGGGCAACGGCACGGTCAACCACTACCTGATGACCACCGACGGGCTGGCCCCGCTGACCGAGACCGAGTACCGGTTGCAGCGGGCCACGCCGGGCGGGGCCAGGGAGACCGCCATCACCGCGGCCGATCTGGTCGCCGCCGGTCAGCGCAGTCCGGTGCGCCCGCTGACCACGCTGCCGGCCACCCCGCCAGTGCCACCGTCCATGCCCGAGGACGCCGTGGTCTGCGTGGAGTACGCGGGCCAGGCCGACGAGAAACCCACAATCGTCCTGGCCAGCGGAACCGGAATGCCGACCGGCGGCAGCGGCGGGAAGACCGCCGTGACGGTGCGGGTGCCGTCGGGCGGGGGAGCGCTGCTGATGCCCCCGGCCACCGCCGAGACCGACCGGTGGCGGCAGCAGGGCCTGCTGGTCAACGAGCGGGGGATCGCCTACCCGATCATGGGCGGCGACGTCGCCACCCTGGGCTACTCCCTCAACCAGGCGGTGGTCATGCCCACCGCGCTGGTCGCCATGCTGCCTCCCGGGCCGGCACTGGTCCGGCCGGAAGGGAGGTGAGGCCGCGGGGTATCCGACCGATCCGCTGCCGCGGCCCGGCCCACCGGGCGGACGCGGCAGACGCGCCCACATCACACACCTTCCGGCGACAGCGCCGGATGACAAACAAGGAGAGTCATGACAACCCCCAACAACGGGATCGTCGCCGATCAGGCGACCATCCACGGCATGGTCATGGCGTTCGTTCAGGCCCAGACCGAGGCCAGGAACAGCCACTCGAACGTCGTGGCCGCGAGCCAGGCGCTGGCCGCCTCGTGGGCGAGCGACGGGGCCGCGCCGAAGTTCCAGCAGGCCATCAACAACTGGCTGGCCGGCTTCCAGAAGGTCCAGCAGGGCCTGAACCTGCTCAACCGGAACATGGAGCAGTACTCGCAACTGACCACCACGACCGAAGACGACAACGCCATGCGGGCCGGCGGCTGGGCGGCAGCCTGACCGCCGAGCGTCCCACCGGCGAAACCCGGGCCGACAGAACCCGGACCGACGAACGTTAAGGAGGCCGAGGATGGCCAACTACAACATCAATCCCGCTGCGGTACATGCGGTCGCCGACACCATGACCAGGGAGACCCGCGAGCTCGACGCGTCGCTGGAAAACCTCCAGGCCCATGTGACGCGGTTCGCCGCAGCCAACAACGGCCAGGCGCCCGAAGCCTACAAGGACGCTCAGCAGCTGTGGAATCTGGGTCAGCAGGAAATGCGAGCTGCCCTGGCAATGGGGCAGGCGCGCCTTGTGGAAATCGTCCAGAACTACGTTGTCGGCGACAACCGGGGCGCGGCCATCTTCAGTTAGGAGACCGCTGGCGCCGGTGTCCTGGACCAGTGCATGTGATGCCGGTCCACCGGAACCGACGCGACGGATCACCTACCTGAGGGCAGCACCCAGCCGGACCTGACGCCGCACGGGGTCGGGACGGCAATCCTGCCGAGCCGATACCGGGTCAGACGCACTGGTCCACCGCACCGCCGGGTGGACCAGTGCGTCTGGCTCACCGCTGTCCACGGACTCGCCCGGACCCCGGCTTTCGTCGGGTGAGGACAGCCGAGTCCCGCTGGCCCGTCTCCATCGAGAGGAAGACACGATGAAGAACATCGTCATCAACGAGAGCTACCTGCGGAAGCTGCACGGCATCTACACCAAGCAGGTCGACGAGATCGATCTGATGTACGGCAAGGTCTACCCGTACGGCTCCCTGCCGGATTCGACGGTCGACATCACGAAGCCGCTCAAGCTGCGCCTCGGCGGGAAGGGCTTCACCGAGGCGGAGGATCTCACGGGGGCGATCGACGTCGTCCGGGGGGGAATGGCCGCGCGCTTCAAGGGCGCGCGAAGCGAGATCAACAACCTGGAGCTCGGCATCAAGTTCCTGCTGGCCGACTCCGACGCCATTGAGCAGGCGAGCACGCTGAGCGCCGAGCAGTTCGAGTACTTCATGCCCAAAACCGGGAGTTAGTCATGACGAACACCGCGACGTTCGAGGATGCCCTGGCGAGCATTCTGGGGCTGGTGCTCGGCGGTGGAGAGGGCGGGGACAAGGCTTCCATCAACGACAAGTACCGTCCGCGGACCATCAAGGGGCCCGGCTACTGGCTGATCAACCAGACGAGCACGCTCAAGAAACTCACCCCCGGCGGGTGGATGCCGGAGTACAACAAGGACGCGGTCACCTTCTACCGCTGGAAACAGGACGGGGCGACAAAGCACATCACCCGGTTGACGGTGTGGGTGGGCGTGACCAGCAAGGACAAAACCCAGGGGCAGGAGCGCAACACCACCGACCCGGGGAACTCGACCAACCCCGAGGGCAACGACGTCGTCTCGCTCGGCAACGCGTGGGAACGGATGATCAGCGACCTGCCCAAGGTGGCCGGCCCGAACTCCACGTTCGACGCGGACTCGATCGGGTCCGTCCGCGAGATCCTGGGCAACCTGACCACCCACGCGCTGGGGATCTCGAGCGAGCTGACCGATCAGGTCAAGTCGGTGAACGCCAAGAGCCCCGACTTCAAGGGCTCCGCCGAATCGGCCTGGCGGCACCGGGTGCAAGAGGCGAACAAGTACCTCGCCGACATCATGCCCCAGTTCAAGCAGTGGGACACCTCGCTGGCCCAGGTCGAGCAGGCCATGAGGGACTTCGTCGACGCGGTGCGCGACACCTTCGAGAAGTGGACCTCGATCCACCCGGCCGGCGTCTGGCAGCACCCGTACCGGCTCATCGCCACGATGTTCAACGAAAGCACGCTCGAGTACGGCGACCTGCACGATGGCCAGTCGAATGCCTGGGACCTGGGCCAGCAGTACGCCGACACCGGGGACCAAGAAGGATCGGAATACCGTGGAACCAAGCTCGGTGGATCGGACGCGGGTGTCGTCACGTGGACGCCGCCCGCGTGGGTGAAGTACCACCCGTTCGACGCCTTCAGCGTCCCCGAGTGGAACAAGCTGGACCAGCATCTGCGCCAGATGTGGGCCGACAAGGCCCTCGAGACCTTCGAGCCGGCGGTGCTCGCGGCGAAGAACCTGGTGGCGGTGTTCGCCGAGGCACGCAACCCGATGAGCATCACCGACCCGAAGCCGGTGCCACCGAATCCGATGCCCAACGACGTGGGGATGCCCAACGGCGCATTCCCCAACAACCCGTTCGGGAACATGGGTAACCCCTTCGCCAACTGGGGTGACCCCTTCGCGAACATGGGCAATCCGTTCGCGAACATGGGTAACCCGTTCGCGAACATGGGTAATCCATTCGCGAACATGGGCAATCCGTTCGCGAATGTGGGCAATCCGTTCGCGAACGTGGGAGCGAACTTTGGCAACCAGTTCCCCAACGGCGGCAGCATGGGGAACCCGTTCGCCAACGGCGGTGGCTTGGATAATCCGTTTACCAACGGGGCCGGCGCGGGCGCTCTCTTCCCCACCAGCCTGATGCCCAATTCGGGCGCCGGTGGTGGCGCGGGTAATCCGTTCGCCAATGGCGCTCTGGGTGCCGCTTTCACCGGCGGTGGCGCGGAGAATCCGTCTGGCGGTGGCGCGAGCAACCTCTTTCCCGCCAGTCTGATGTCCAAGTCAGAAAAACCGTCCGAGGCTGGTGGTGCAGGTAATCCGTTTGCCAACAATGGCGCCGTGGGTGCCGCGTTCGGCGGTGGCGCGGGTAATCCGTTTGCCAACAATGGCGCCGTGGGTGCCGCGTTCGGCGGTGGCGCGGGTAATCCGTTCGCCAACGGCAGCTTGGACAATCCGTTCACCGAAGGCGGTGCGGGCAACCCGTCTGGTGGTGGGGGCGCGAACAGTCTTCTTCCCCCCGTTCCGATCCCCGAGCCGGTCGTACCGTCTGTCGGCGGTGGCGCGCAGAACCCGTTCACCGGCGGTGGTGGGGGCAGTTCCCTGCCGACCAAGAACCTCGGGCTCAACCGCAGTCCGTCCGGGCCGCAGTCGTTGGGTGACCTGACGCCGTCCCAGTTGCGGCAACTGGACAAGGCCGGGCTGCTGGACGATGTGCCGCTCACGGCTGAGCAGGCTGACTACCTGCGGAAGAACGGTCTGTCGCCGGGGGGTGCGACGAAGCTCGGTCAGCTCAGTCCGGATCAGCTCGACGCGTTGGCGCGCGGCGGGCTGCTGGACGAGACCCCCCTCACCAGCGACCAGCGGGCGAAGCTCGGCCTGGACGGGCCGCAGTCGTTGGGTGACCTGACGCCGTCCCAGTTGCGGCAACTGGACGGGGCCGGGCTGCTGGACGATGTGCCGCTCACGGCTGAGCAGGCTGACTACCTGCGGAAGAACGGTCTGTCGCCGGGGGGTGCGACGAAGCTCGGTCAGCTCGGTCCGGATCAGCTCGACGCGCTGCAACGCGGCGGGCTGCTGGACGATGTCCCTCTGTCGCCGGAAGAGCGGGCGAAACTCGGGCTGCCGCCCAACCCGTCGGGGAGTTCCGGCGGGGGTGGGTCCGTACCGGGCCTGGACGTGGGCAGGTTGCCGTGGCCCGACACCGGGCCGACGGCGCCGGTGGACCGGAATCAGTTCCCGACCACGGTCGACGGCAAGAACGTGTCGCCGAAGCCGGGTACGACCGGGAGCATCACCACCCCTCCGGCATTCGGCGACGTCACGAGACCCGGTTCGGCCAGCTTCCCGCACGTTCCCGGGGTGCAGGTCGGCACCGGGGGTCTGTCGGCGGTGCCGGGTGTATCCGGCTCGCCCGGGGCGCTGAACCCGGACAAGCTGGGGGTGCCCGTCGGAGGCCCGGTCGGGACCAACCTGAATGCAGGTCCGGGTGCCGGTCCTGGTCTCCCGCAGCCCGGCGGGGGCGGTATGCCGGGCGGTGGGATGCCGTTCATGCCTCCGATGATGCCGGGCATGGGTGGCGCACCCCAGCAAGGGCAGGACCGTGACCGCCAGCGCAGCACCTGGCTGAAGGAGGACGAGAAGGTCTGGGGTACCGACCCCGACTGTGCGCCCGCGGTGATCGGCCGGCGCGGTCGGGACACCCGGGTCGAGGACGACGAGTTCGGCATGCCGGTCGACGAGCGCCCCGGCAGCCAGGACGAACGCCGCCGGTACCGGGGCCGTTGAACACTGTTGCGCCGATGTGAACCCGGTGCCGCATGTCAGCCGTGGGATAGCAGAGGAGGTAATCGGGATGAGCATGTTGGGCGACGAGGAACTGTTGGCCGAGATGCGTGCGGCCCTGAAGGACGTCGAGGAGGCGGCCGACCGGGTACGCCGGCGCGTGGCTCGGGCGCAGACCACCGTGGAGGACAAGAAGAAGCTGTTGTCGGTGACCGTGGGTGGTCACGGCGAGCTGACCCGGATCACCTTCAACGGGGACGCCTACCGGCGACTCGCGCCACCCGAGCTGGCCGACCTGATCGTGACGACGGCGCGTACCGCTCGCGAGAAGGCCCAGCGTAAGACGATGGCCGGTGCCGCCGAGCTGACGCGTCACCTCTCCGAGCTCGACGACGCCGCGCAGTCGGCCGGGAGCATCGAGGAGCTTGTCGAGGGCATCGCCAGCATGGTTTCCGGCAGTGCCGACCGGCGGCCCGGGCCGGCGGCGTCATGAGTGAGCGACGGTACGAGTTCAACGGGGACGCCGTGGCCCAGCGGGTGCCGTTGCTGCGCCTGTTCAAGGAGCACCTGTTCGCCGGCACGGTGGACCCGATCCTCGAGATCGCCGAGTGCCGGTGGGCGGCTGGCGTTCCCGCAGACGACGAGCTGAGCCTGCAGGCCCGCGAGGCCGCGCAGCAATTGCTCGGGGGCATCGTGCTCGCGGCGTACGTCAAGCTGATTGAGGCCTCCGGATTCCAGGGCGACAAGGTGGACCTCTATCGCCGTGTCGGGGAGAACACCGAGGCCACCGTCCACGATCTGGTTCCGGACATGAGCGGTGGCGCGCGGGGTTGATCCGCGGGGACGGGTTGGTCGTGGGTTGGGGCGGCGGCCTGCGCCGCCGAGTGATGTGCACTGAGTGCCCCTGATCGGGGGCGGGAGGGGGCGTTGGCGATGGGTGAGGCCGCCGTTCCTTCCGTGGGGCTCAGTGAGTCGTCGAAGCGGGCCCTGGAAAATTTCACCGGGATGCGGTTGCACCGGTCGAAGTTGCCGTTGTTGGCGTATGACCTGAACGCGTTGGAGGTGTTGGCGGATCGGGTGCGGACCGTCTTGGTTCCGGAGTTGATCCAGGTGATCAAGGCGGTTCGGGCCGCGGGGGAGGGTGAGGCCTTCGACCGGTTCGTGGCGCAGACCGCTCCGTTCGTGGAGTTGCTGGGCCAGGTTGCCGATCTGAAGGTCGATGTGGCCAAGGCGATGCGGGGCTTCCTCGGTCAGATGGAGCTCACGGATCGTCAGGCGCTCGTCATGTTCATATTCATGATGACGGAGTTGGCGGTCGCGTTCGCGTTGGCGTTCTTCCTGCCGGTACAGGCGGCGGCGCACATCGTGAAGACCCGGACGATCATCCAGACGATCCTGCGGTCGTCGATGGTGCGGGCGGCGGCGAGTAGCACGGCGATCCAGATGTTGTTCATGCCGGGGTCGTCGTTGTTGGCGCAGATCACCATGGTGGCTGATGGTCTGATGCCGGGGGTCGACTGGGCGCAGGTCGGTAAGCAGGCGTTGTACGGGTTGGCGGTGGCGGGTGTCACCACGGCGGCCGGGCCGGCGATGGGCCGGTTCGCCGGGGTCGTGGGTGGTGGTCTGGCGAAGCTCGGGGTGTCGGACGCCACGCGTGACCTGTTGACCCGTCTGTTGATGGTGCCGGTATCGGAGGTCGGCCTGGAGGTGGTCGGCGACATCGTCGCCAGCTACATGGTCGACGGGACCTACGACCCCAGTGGTCTTGGTATGGCCGCGATTTCCGGGGCGTTGTCGGGGGCGGGTGAGTTGGCCGCGGCCGGGGCCGGGGCCGCTGCGCGTCGCGTGGCTGTCGGTTTGGGGTTCAACCCGACCCGGCCCCGGTGGACTATGCCCGATGGCACCGGCTTCACCGCGGACGGCAAGCCGGTCGCGCCGGTGCCGCCGCCCATCCCGGTCACTCCGGACCCGTCCACGTATCAGCCGGAGGTCGACGATCCGGCGGGTGCGGGCACCGGCGGGCAGGCCCCGATGCCCGTCCCGCCGGTGCCGGCACCGGCGCTGTCGGCACCGGACCTGTCCGTGCCGTCGTGGTCGGTGCCGGCTGCGTCGGTGGTACCGGCGCCGGAGTGGGTCGCGGCAGCTGGTGCGCCGGTGGTGGAGCAGTGGCATCGGTTCCAGCGGGAACTGGTGGACCACTACGGTGGGCTGCTGGCCGGCACCGGGCAGGCACGGCAGTTCCTGGCCGCGCTTCCCGTGCCGGTCGAGCAGGTGTTCACCGAGTGGGCCGACGCCCGGCAGAACGACCCGACGGTCCCCGCCTTCCTGTCCCAGATCGGCCTACCCGCCACCGCTCTCACCGAGCAGTACCTGTTCGGTGTCCGGGAAGAGGCCGTCGCCCGCGTCGCCGAAGCCCTCGCGCGGCAGATCCCGACGGGCGGGCAGATCCCGACGGCGGTACGCCCGGAGCAGGTTGTCGCCGCGCTGCCGGCGGCGTTCGATTGGCAGGCGTTGCGCGCGGCCGCGCATCTGGCCGCCAAGCACCACATCGACCAGTACCTCACCGCCGGCACACCGACGCCCGCCACCCTGCCAGGCGGCGTGGTCCTGCCAGGGGTCCCTCACGTGCCGGGGGCCGCTCACGTGCCGGGGGCCGCCGGGGCGGCGGCGGTGCCGTCGGACGCCGCGCGCGCCGTGGTCGCGGGTGACGTGCGGGCCTACCTGGACCGGAGGCTCGACGAGATCCTCGGCACCACCCCACTACCCACCGCACCACTCACCGTGCCGCCCACCGTGCCGTCGGCTCCGGCGGCCAGTCCGGCTGCCGCGCAGGTCAACGCCGTGGCGGACGCGGTCCGACAGGTGGTCACCGACCTGCCCGCCCGCTTCACGGCCGCGGCCATCCCCGACACCACCGGACCGGACACCACCCCATCCACCACGGACACCCCGGCAAACCGGCGCACCGACGTGCCGGCGGTGCCGGTGACCCCAGAGCAGCACGTCGCAGCAGCGAACAGCCTGGCAAAAACCCTGCTCACCGCGTTGGCCGAAAAGTACGGCGTCGATCCGGCCAGCCACGGCACCCTCGCCGGCTTCCAGCAGGACTGGGTCAACGGATACCACCAGGTACTCGCCCAGGCCGCCGGCAGCGCCACGCCGGCCACCCCCAGCGCGCCGGGCACGTCTGGGGTGCCGGCTGTGCCCAGCGTGCCGGGTGCGCCAGGGGTGCCGGCTGTGTCGAGCGTGCCGGGCACGTCTGGGGTGCCTGCTGTGCCGAGCGTGCCGGGCACGTCTGGGGTGCCTGCTGTGCCCAGCGTGCCAGGTGCGCCGGGGGTGCCCGCTGTGCCCAGCGTGCCGGGTGCGCCGGGCACTCCGGGCACGCCGGATGCGGCCGGTGCCCGCAGTACGGTGCCAGGTGGCGCTGCCCCTGGCACCGACGGCACGCCGAACCACCACAACACCAGCGACGCGGCGTCGGACAGTGGCCTGTCCGTCGTCAGCGACGACGTGTTCAGCGGCGACAGCAGCTTCAACGACACCATGACGGCGCTCGACGAGTCGGACAATGGTGAAGCGGCCAAGCGCGAATTCTGGGACACGGACCCGTTCGGTGACGCCTCTTCGCGGGACGGGTTGATCAACGGCGACCCGGTCAAGCGCGATTTCGGCGACAGGGATTCGTTCAGTAGCGTGTCCTCGTTGGACGACTCGGCCGGTGGTGACCCGGTCGGACGCGCCGAGCCGGCCAGCACGGCAACGGAGCCGGCGGTCCCGGCGACCGGGCCGGCCGCCGCGGTGGCCGAGTCCGCGCAGCGGGTCGCCGACTGGGTCGATCAGACACCGGTGGGCCCCGGCAGCAGCCGCGACCCGTGGTGGTGGTGCGTGCAGGCCACCCTCGACGCCTTCAGAGCCCAATACAAACGGCTCGGCAACCGGGCAGTATCCGACGACCGAATCCTCGGACCCGACGGCCGACTCGCACCCACCACGAGCTGGCCGCAACTCCTGGACATCCTCGACGCGACGTCCGAACGCGTCGCCCACCCCGACGGAGTCGCAGGAGAGGACGTACTCGCCGCGCTCAGGGCGGTGCCGGGGTCGATGGTCGTGGTCAGGATCGCGCCACCGAACGAGCAACAACACGTCTTCGCCCTCTACAGCCAACCACAACCAGCCGGACCACCGACCATCAAGGTGCGCGACGGCCTGATGCCCGAAGCCGAGAACCGACCCGAACCGCCCGACCCGAGGCGCGACCCGTGGCTGGGACACCTGTTCGCATCGAGCACCCGAATCGCCGCGTTCGACAGCACCGGGCGACCCACCACCATCACCGACCTGCTGCCCGGCCAGACCGCCGGCCACCCGCGGCCGATCACCACGACCGGCGTCGACACCAGTGCCATCCTGCTCGCCTCCACCAGCACGCCACGCGGTCCGTCCCAGGCGATGCGGGCAGACACCACTTCCACCGACCCGGCCGACTCCCCCAGGCAGCCATCCGACCATCCGGTCGACCAGCAGCCGCCCGCCCTGGTCCGGATCGGCGTGCCCCGCGACGGTCTCGACCTGTTGTCGGCGCTGATCGTCTCCGAACCGGCCCTGGTCCGCACCGCGCTGGACGCGCGGCTGCCGGCGGACCTGCGGGAGTTCCTGTCCGATGCGGCCGGGGTGCGGGCCGCTGTTGCCGAATCGGTTCGTACCGGGGCGCCGCAGGGGTCCGAGCTTGGTCGGGTCACCGAGTTGTTGCGGGACCACGTGTCGGGCTATCTGGAGGAGAACGCGGGCCGGTTGCCGGCGGACGTGACCGCGCAGCGGCTCGCCTTCCGGCCGCAATACGAGCGGGACGTGGCGGCGTTGAGCCCCGACCAGGCGCGGCGGCGCGTCGGTGAACTCGTGGACGCCGGTCTCCTGGACCCGGACACCGCGCGGGCACGTCTCGACGAGATGTGGGCGAATCCGGCGGACGCCGGCCGTCACCTGTTCGAGCTGTTGACCGACCCCGATCGCCAGCTCGACCCCGGGGAACTGGCCGCGGTGAAGGCTGCCGTGCACGACTGGGCGAACCTGTCGGACAGCCCGGCTGGCCAGTTCCTGGCGCCGTTGCTGGCGCACGCGACCGGTGCTGGGATGCAGATTTCCCAGGTCGCCCCGGACGGGGTGCAGCCGGTGGGCGGGTACGGCCCGGCCGGGGGCACCCCGGTCAGTCTGGCCCCCGTGGCCGCCGACCCGGATCGGCCGGGCGTCCACTTCGACGCGTTGGTGCCGGAAACCCCTGCGGCGGTCGAGCCGTCGGCCGTACCCCCGCAGCAGCTCGCGCTGACCCCGCAACCGCCGGTACCGGTTGCCGAGGACAGTCAGCAGCAGGTCGTCCGGCCGGCCGCGTCCGCGGACGCGCCGCTGGTCGTGATGGCCGAGGGGCTGCCGGAGAACCTGCGGCTCCAGCGCGCGGTGGGCGGTGTGCTGCTGCACGACGGTGGCACCGTGCCCGGCCCGATCAGCTCGCGGGTGTTGGCTCCGACCGGTCCCGGCCCGGCCGTCCTGCTGCACTCCTCGGTGCTCGACCCGGACCGTCTCGGTGCCGCGCTGGCCGGGTTGCGGGCGCAGGACGCCACCATGGCTGTCCTGCACTGGCCGCAGGACCAGCCGGTCAGCGTGGCCCAGGCGCTGGAGGTCACCGCGCAGGCGCTGGGGCAGTCCTCGGCCATGCTGTCGGTGCCCCGGTCGGCGTTGCGGGACCGGCCGGTGCCCAGCCCGCAGGTCGTCCCGTTGGACGCCAACGGCGAGGTGACGTTCTTCAGTGGGCGGCCGGAGCGGTATCTGTTCCTGCCCGAGAGCGCCGGTGCACCGCGCCGGCCCGCCCCATACGGGCTGATCGAGCAGTCGCCCGGCGTGTACGGGCTCGGTGACGGTTGGGTGGTGTGGGACGGCGGTAGCCATCTGTGGATCGGGCCGGAGTCCGAATTGGACGGGGCGCGGCGGTTGCTGCCGGACACCGGTGGCTGGCTGGCCGAGCCGGCGGTGTTCCTGGGCTGGCGGGCGACCCCGCTGCCCGAGCGGGTACGCGACCGGGTCGGTCGGATCTTCGGGGGCATGCCGGCCGCGCCACCGACGCACCTCATCACCTCCGGGATGGGGCTGGACCGACGTACTCTCGTCCCGTCGGAGGTGTCCGGCCTGCCGGCCGGGGTCCAGCTGAGCCACGTCCCGGGTGGGGTGCTCGCCCACACCGGTCCACGGCCGCCGGCCGGTGCCACGACCCTGCACTGGTCCGACCTGGCCAGCCCGGACCGGCCCCGGCTGGTGGTGGACGAGTCGGTCGGCGACCCGGTCGCCGTCGTGGAGGCCGTCCGTCGGGGGCTTCCGCCGGGTTCCGGCCCGCTCCAGGTGTTCGTCGCGCCACCGGCCACCAGCACACCGGGTACGCCGTCCGGTGCGTTGGCCGCTGCCCGGGTGGCGGAGCTGTTGCGGGAGCGGTTCGGCGGGCGGCTGGAGGTGGTGTTGCCGGTCTCCGTGGTGGGCCGGCAGCCGGCCGGTGTCGACGAGCTGATCCCGGTCGATGCCCGGGGTCAGGAGACCTTCCCGGCCGCCGCGCACGCCTGGCGGGTGCCGCTGCGTCCGGCACCGCCTCGGCAGCCGGGGCCGCTGGGCCTGCGACCGGCTGCCGCCGGTGGGTTCGAGGTGTACCGGGGTTGGACGGTCCGGGAGCACCGGGGGGTCGTCCTGTTCGCGCAGAACGGCACCAGCCCGGACACGCTGTCCCCCGATGCCCTGGCGGCCCCCGCGACCGGGGTGGCCGTGGTTGTCCAGTCCCGGGGTGGTCCCATCCCGCGCGAGGTGGCCGACGCGGCCGCCCGGCTGCTGTCCGGTGTGCCGGAGGCCGACCGGGATGTGCGGGTCTTCGGCAACGAGGCCAGCGCCGGACCGGCCGCACCCGATCCCGACGGGTCGTCTGCGCAGGCCCCGGCGCGGCCGGCCAACCCGGACCGGCGGGCGCTCGCACTGGGCGATCCCAAGGCGGCGTTGCCGGACCTGGACCGCATCGAGCAGGGGCTGCGCGCGGAGGCGACCCGGCGGGGCGTCACCGTGGGGGACAACGAATGGGAACAGTTGCATGAGCGGCTGCTCAACAACTACCCGCAGGTGGTCTCCGAAGACGGGTACGTGTTCACGCTGGGTGGCATGGAGGTGCGGGCCCGCCTGCGGCCGGAGGACCCGCAGTTGGTGTCGAACCCGGCGGGTTCGTTCGACACGGAGGCGTCCGGGCCGTCGCTGGACGACACCGAGGGCCTGACGAGTGAGAACGGCCGTTTCCACGCCAACCAGTTCACCCAGGGTGTTTTCCAGACCGGTGCGCACAGCCAGTCGGACGGGACCCCGACGCGGGCGGTGCGGTTGCGGGGTGACTTCAACGTCGACGTGCCGCTCGGCCCGACGACCCACTGGGGGCCCCGCTTCAACGCCACCCTCAACAAGGTGGACCAGAAGTCCGCCTACCTGATCGACGCGGAGAAGGGTCGGGTGTCCGACACCCGCGCGAATTCGACGTTCTACTCGTACAAGCCGGGGTGGTTGATCGAGGCGCGCGGCGACGAACAGCCGTGGCAGGCGGTGGAGGTGCCGGAGCCGCCGGACGGGCAGGAACCGGCCCGGCTGGTGGTGGCGATCCCCGATCACCTGCTGGAGAACGCCGGCGAGCAGGTGGTCGCCGACCTGCCCGAGCACATGCGGGACAACCTGACGCGGGTCCCGGAGCTCTTCTCCGCCAGCAACATCACCGGCCTGAACGAGCTGTACGACCTCGTCATCGACCGGCTGCGCGCCGACGGCTTCGACATGTCCATCGAAAGTCCGATGCGCAACGAGTTGCAGCGCAAGCTGTGGAACCTGGAGACCCACTTCGACGAGGCGGTGAACAACCGGCGGACGCCGGAGACGGACGGCGACGCCGGCGCGCTGACCCGGGGCTACGCGTTCACGTTGCACGACGACGGGCACGCGGCTGCCAGCATCCGGGTCTACGGCCGTCGTCTCGGCGGCTCCGTGCAGGTGGGCCTCGGCGGCGGCTCCACGCGGGTGGGCGCCAGCAGCGACAAGGCCCACATCGAGCAGGTGCGTACCGGCATCGTGGGGCAGGGCGGCGAGTTCACCCTCCAGCAGTCCGCCGGGCTGTCCCTCGGTGGCGCGGTAGACCTGCCCTTGGCCAGGCGTCTCGACGATCCACAGGTGTACAAGGAGAACGCCAAGCTCGGTCTCTCCGCCCGTGGGGGAATGAGCTGGACCAGCAACGACGGTGGTGGCGTCACGGTGGCGTCGCTGAACGTCGTGGTCGGCCGGTACACCGGTCAGACGGTCGGCCATGAGGTGCCGTTCGAGTGGCACGCCGAGGTAATCACCTCCCGCCGGCCGCGTGAGTGGCCGCATCCGACGCCGGTGGTGAGCGGGTCGGCGGTGCTCCGGATGTCCGAGCCGGACGCTTTCGACCACGGGTTCAGCGTCGACGCGGACGCCTTCGCCCCCGATCCCATGCCCGGTCTTGCGGACGGTGACCTGGCGGTGGTGCCGGCAGGCGGAGGACCCCGGTCGGTGCCGCACGACCAGTGGCGGCAGCGGCTGCGCAACACCGGTGTGCACCCGGAGGACACCGGCGGTAACGTGCTGCCCCGGCACGTCCTCGAGGGGCGGGGCCTGCTGGGTCAGTCTCTGCCGAGGATCGACAAGCCGGCGGTGCGGCAGCTCCGGGCCGGTCTCATGCGGGTGCTGGCCGGTGAGGGGTTCCTCCCGGCGGACCCGGACCGGCCGTGGGCGCACGGGAAGCAGAGCCGGCCGGCGACCCCGGATCCCGGTACGCCCCTGGAGGAACGGCCGCTGCTGGGTCGGATGGTCGACGGGGTGCGGGACGCCTACGACGAGGTCGTCCACCGCGACACCGACGCCGCGATCGACAACCTGGACCTGTTCATCAAGATGGTGAGCGGCGACGGCCTGGAGTCGCACTTCGACCCGCTCGGCCAGGACGGCGCCACGCTCGTCGACGACCCGGACGCGCCCGCCCCGAAAGCGGGAATGCCGCTCACCCTGCACAGTTGGCGCAACGGGGTGATGCGTACCGCCGAGGTGACCGTCTACGCGATCCCCCGGATCTCCGCGGACGTCGACGCGGACGGCAACTCGGTGCACTTCGAACGGCTCAGCGACGAGGTGAGCACGGTCACCCTCGGGATGTCGCTCGGCATCGCCGGCCAGGGCGCGAGCGGCAACCAGGGCTGGTTGGCGGAGGCCGGGGTGAACACCGCGATGCCGCCGAGCGTCAAGGAGCTCCGGTCCGTCGGACTCCTCGGCGGGTCGGTGAGCCGCAACGTCGGCGCCGCCGAGCGGGTGACCCGGGTGGTCAACCGGCCGGAGCTGAAGGAGACCAGCAGCCGGGTGATGTTCGTCAACCTGCCGTACGACCTGGGCTTCGTGGTCCGGATCAGCGACCGGGCCACCCCGATCGTCTCGCCGGAGCTGATCCGCGCCAACGTGCACGCCGCGCTGCTGAAGTTCAACACCGACCCGGCCACCTTCAGCGAGGTGGCCCCCGGCGACACCGCACCGTCGGTGCTCAACCAGGGCATCGTGTACTTCGTCGACGCGCACGGCCTGCACGCCGCGGCGCAGGACCAGTTGCCGCAGGAGCTGACCCAGGCCGGCCAGCCGATGACCGGGCCGGTGGCCAGTCTGACCAACCACATCACCTTCCAGTCGCGGTTCAAGGAGGCCGTGCTCGGCCAGTACGGCGCGACCACCCTGGTCGAGCCGGGCTTCGTGGCGACCACCAGAGCGGCGCTCTCGGTCAAGGTGCCCCGTATCCGGGGGGCGCGGTTCGTCGGAGCCACCCCGGACCAGTACGTCACCGGCCTGATCGAGCTGTACCTGGCCGAGACCGTCAACGTCGCCAACCGGTCGTTTGCGAAGGTGTTCAACCTGCCCAACATCGGCCTCGGCCACGACTTCGGTCCGCTGAAGTTCAGCTTCGGCGAGTCGGCGGGCGTGCGGGTCAGCGAGAACGAGTCGGCGGAGACCAAGCGCGTCGGCGGCCTGGAGATGCTCAAGCTGGCCTTCGGCCGGGGGTACGCCTTCGAGGCGGAATACGACATCAACGTCCGCGCCGGCATCCACAAGCAGGTCGGGTTCGTCGTCAGCCGGGTCAGCGTGCCACCCGGAGCCGACCTGCGGGGCCGCATGATGCAGTTCATCCTGCCCGAGGCGGAGGCCCTGGCGCAGTACGCGGCCGGAAAGCTGCCGATCAGCGATGTGCAGCTGCTCGACGCGATGGGCCGGTGGTCCCGCGGCGAGTTGGTGCTCAGCGGCAACACCGTGGCGGGGCTGCTCAGCCGGTGGCGTGGCGAACTGGCCGACCGCGCCGCCAGCCGCACCGCCGCCGGTCTGCCCGACCTCGGCACGTACCTGATCCAGCACCGGGTCCAGACGTGGGCGCACACGCTCGCCGACCGGCACGTGGACCTGGCCCAGCGCGGCGCGGTGCTCGACCCGCGCCGCCGCGCGCGGTTCACCACCGACTTCGGGATCACCCTGGACCCGAACGTCAACCCGTTCAGCGCGTTGACCATGCCGCCCTACCTGACCCGTACCGGTGACCGGACGCTGGGCCACGCGGGCGTCGACGAGGTGACGCTGTTCACCGGGCCGGCACCGGCCGACGGCGGGCCACGCCCCACCACGACCGTGCTGGACGCCGTCCGGGAGCTGGTGGACGCCGGCCGGCCCGGGCTGCTCGGCGCCAGCCACGACAACTGGCCGGGGGCGGGGACCAGTTGGGGCGTCCTGATGGTCTCGCCCGACGAGTCGGTGGTCGGCGCGCTGCCCGGCGGCCTCGAAACGCTCCAGTCCACGCTCGCCGGCCAACGCGCCAACATCGTGTTCGCCGACATGCTGCACCGCTACAACGGCGTGTCGTTCTACCTGGTCGACCAGCGCAACCCGGTGGCGGCCCGGATGTTCAAGCTGGAAATCTCGGCCACCCTGGGAGACAGTCCCTGGTACACCGACTGGGTTGCCGACTACGGCATCGAGAACTACGGGCACGCCTACCGCGCGACCGCTCGTATCATCGGGCAGGCGCTGGGCTGGAACCTCATGCCGGCCAAGTTCGGCTTCTCGGTCGACGGCGTCCCGGTGTCCACCGCCGGGTCGCTGTCGTTCGCGCCGGGCGGGGGGCGCAGCGTCAAGGGCGCCGCGCAGGTCGTCCGGGAACAGACCGTCTACGACTGGACGGGGCATTACCTGGCCAGGTCCCTCATCGGCCTCACCCTGAAGTTCAGCCGGGTGCACATGCACGGCTGGCAGCCGAGCTACCTGGTGAACCACGTGATGACGGCCCTGAACGACGCGGCGGACTGGGCGTTGCACCAGGCGCCCGCCGGTTTCGCCGACTGGATCACCCTCGCGCCGGTGGAGCCGGTGCTGACCCGTCACTACGAGGGGCGGATCGACTTCAAGGTGCCCCGGGGGCTGGCCGAGGCCACCCCCGTCCCCCGGTCGCCGCAGCTGGACCTGCGCGCGCTGCCGTCGCTGCCCCGCGACGCCTACGTCAACGCCCTGATCGACGAACTCTACCCGGCCGCCCGGCACCTCATGGGCAACGTGCTCGGCTCGCACGCCAACGACCCGGCCTACCGGGGCAGCGTGGCGCTCGACGGCCTGCTGTCCCGGCTCAACGTCGACAACCACCTCTCCGACGGGCTGGGCGACGGCGGATACCTGCTCGGCTCGCATCTGTTCGTCGCTGGCGCGTCCAACAACCGGGTCGCCATGCGGATGTACGTCGAGCCCTACTCGCTGGAGATCATCAGCAGGCTCACCACCACCGGCACCGGCCGGTACGCCAAGTTCGCGTTCACCACCGCGGCCACCCAGTCGCGCAACCGGTGGCGGCCCAACCTCGACGCGGAGGCGTCCTACGGTTTGCCCCCGTTCGGGACGACGAACGTCGGCGTGCAGGAGGACAAGACGGTCGCCGGCAAGATCACCACCGGCGCGAACCGGACCGCGCCGGCCAGCCACAGCGCCACCTTCGACGACACCAAGCGGCTCGAGAACCACCTCAAGATGCAGGGGGTGACGTACCTGGTCCGGATCCGCGCCCGGGCCCGTTTCGTCGCGGTCCCGCACTGGCACAGCGCCTTCCACCGCGACGCCGGCCTGGCGCCGATCGACCCGGCGCTGTTCAAGGCCGACGACGCCCCCGGCACGGGTTGGATGAGCGGCGACGGGTTCTACGAGATGTTCGCCGGCGAGGTACACGAGCTCCAGCGCGCGCTCTCCGAACGGTACGACTGGAAGGCGAACAACCCGGCCGCCTGGCCCGCACCAGCGGCAGACGCCCCCACGATCGGCCTGGAGGGTCTGCTGCAACGGGCGACCCCGGCGGCGATGGCCGCCGCCCCGGTCGCCGGCCGTGTCATCGACGCCGGCACCTTCGACCCCCAACAGGCGCCCCAGCACGTGGCCCTGCTGATCCGTGACCAGATCGGTAACCACTACGACCCGGTCAGCCCGCTCCGGCTCACCGCCAGCGCCGCCGAGCAGACCCGCCGCCGGTACGAGTTGACCCTGGACTGGGCGGTGGGTCACCTCCAGCGGCTCAACGCCACGCAGCAGGCCACCGCCGGTCTCGCCGAGTTGAAGACCTGGAGGAACCGGGTCGGCAAACTCGCGGTCGGCGCCGCGCCGTCCGCAGCCGACGTGCGGCAGTTCAACGAGCGGATCCCGGAGATCGTCGAGCGGGTGCAGGCGGTGCTGCCGCCGGGCTCCGCGTCGGTCACCCCGCCGGAGGAGGTGGAACTGCTCGCTCAGGACCCGCGCACGGTGGCCCGGGTGGTGGCGTTCGAGCTGGCGACCCACCTCGACCTGACCGTCACCGACGACCAGGGCGCGGCCAGCCGGTACCGGATCGACCCGCAGGGCTGGATCACCGAGCTGCGGGAGGGCCCGGACGGCACGTTCGCCCCGATCACGGCCCCCGAGGTGATCTTCGACCTGGACCGTGACCTGAAGCTGCGGGCCGACGCTGCCGGGATTCGCCTGCGGCGGCAGATGGCCACCTACCACGAGCTGCTGGGGCGCACCCCGGTGCAGATGGACGCCGCCGCGGAGCTGGGCCCGGAGCTGGAGACGCACATCCGGCAGGCACGCGCCGACGCCGACGACCGCGCCCGCGAGTGGATCACCGAGGGCCTGCCCGCCCGATCGGCGAACCCCCTCGCGGGCCACGCTACCCGGCACGACACCGACACCCCGCAGACGCGGGCCGGTCAGGCACGGCGGCTGCTGGCCCCCGCCCTGCCCCCGGGATGGACCACCACCGGGCCACTACCCCAGGCACCGGACACGCTGCGCCCCGGTACCCGACTGTGGATCTCCCGCCCCCAGGGTGCCGCCGCAGCGCGTGTCGACGCCGATGGCACGTACCGGCTCTACGACCCGTTCGCCCTCGGGACGGCCGAGCGGACCCTCGACGATCAGCAGTTCCAGGACGTCCTTGCCGGGGCGCAGGCCGTCACCCTGGTCGAGCCCGACGTGCTGACGAGCTGGCTGCTGTACGACGGCAACTGGGCGGCGTCCCGGCAGTTCGCGGAAGACAACCTCGCGGCGCTGCGCGCCGACCCGACCGCGGCGCGGCTGGCGCAGGACCAGCAGGCGCCACCCCCGGCCCCGCCGGCCCAGCCCGACTCGACCCGGCCCGAGACGGCCCCGGCGCCGCCCGGCGATCCGGTCCTCGACCGGCACCAGGCCCTGCTGGACGCGATTCGTGCCGGACAACTGACCGCCGCCTTCGACTACCTCGACGCCGCCGACGCGGCGGCCCGCCACCGCGTGCTCGCCGACGCGGTGGCCGCGGTGGCGCCGACCGACCCGGCCGCGCCGACCGACCCGGCCGCGCCGGCCGGGCTGCGGGCGCTGGCCGACCTCGTCGACGCCGACCCCCGGGTCACCCAGCCCCGGCCGGAGCGGGAGGCCGTCTCCGACGCGGGCATCCTGCGGGCCGTGGCCGACATCCTCGACCCGGCCGTCGGACCACTGGACACCTTCCGGGCCATCGCCTCCGCCGCGTGGACCATCAACCCCCAACAGAACTGGCCGGAAACCCTGCAAGACCTGGTCGACCGGCTGCCCGCGGCATCCGACCGCGACGACGTGGCGACGCTACGCGCCGCGCTCCCCGCCGACGAGCGGATGCTGTACCACAACATCAACCTGCTCGACGACCTGGCACCGGACGCCGCCGCCAGGCTGACCGCGTCCGGGACGACCGCGACCGCCCTGGCCGAGGCGTGGCGGAACGTCTCCACTCTCGACGACCTGATCCCGGCGCTGCCCCCACCGGCCGGCGCCTGGGCCGGGACGCCGGACACCCGGCTGTCGGCAGACACCCCACTGCCGCCGGCCCACGTCGTGCACCACCCGATGCCCCCGGCATCCGCCGCCCTCGACCAGTGGCTCGACAGCAAACTGGACGACTCCCGCACCTTCCTCGACGATCACCGGGCGGACCTGCTCTCCGATCGGGCGCACAGCGAGCTTCAGATCCGCCGGGCGGGGCTGCCCCACGACGTCGACCTCGCCGCCCGGGACGCGCTGCTCACCCTGGCCCGCTACGGCCACCTCGACGACGGATACCAATACCTGCTCGGCCCCACCCCACCCACCCCGGCCCCGGTGCCTGCCCCGGTCCCGGGGGCGCCGACCGGGCGGCAGGAGATGCTGACCAACCTGCTGGCCCGGCCGGATCTGGCCGACCCGGCCACCGTGTCGGCCCTCGGTAACCTGGCCGCCACCCTCGACGGTCCGGTCGACGCCGTCGACGCGGCGATCCTGCACCTCACCGCCGACACGCTCGCCGGCCTGAACGTTCCCGACACCGCCGTCACCACGCTGGTGCGCGACGCGCGTCAGACCCTCTCCGCGCCGCAGCGGCAACAGTGGGCCGAGACGATCCGCAACCTCGGTGCCAACGCCACCGGCACCCGTGGGCCGGCACTGCGCCACCTCGCCGATCGGCTGTTCACCACCGCGCCGGATCCGGATCCGACCCCGGACGCTCCGGACGCTGAGGCTGCCCGGGTGCGGCAGGTGACGCGGGAGCGCCTCCAGCAGGCCACCCAGGAACTCCAGCGCACCGTCGACGACCTCGGCCAGGCGCGCCGGAACGAACGCGACGCGCAGGGCGCCCGGGACGCCGCAGAGGAGTCGCTCGACGCCGCCAGGACCGCCGTCACCGCCGCCGAAGGCGAACGCGCCCGGCTCGAGGAGAACATCGGCGACCTCAACCGTGCGATGCCGGGACTCGAAACGGAGGTGACGCGACGAGAGGGGTTGGAGTCAGCGGCCCGGCAGACGGTCGACGACCTCGCCACCAGCCAGGACGAGCCACGGCTGGCCGCCGCCCAGGCAGAACTTCTCCAGGCGCAGCGGGAACTGGACACGGCCCGGACGGCGCTGGAGAAAGCCACCAGCGACCTCCGGGACGCCGGACAGAACCTCGACCGGGTCCGCTCGGAGCTGCCGGACCTGCGCCGGCAGGTCGAGACCGCGAGCGAGGAGTTCCGAGCCCGCGACATCTCCGCGCAGGCGCACACCAACACGGTACGGATGCTCGACGAGGCCAGGACGGCCCGCGAGGCCGCCCGGGACGCCGCACAACAGCAGGTCGACGCGATGGCCTTGCCGGTCCCACCGACCCCACGCGGCACCCCCGTCATGGACATCGACGCCGCGCTGGCCGACATCGCCCGCTCCGGCCACGGCCGGTCCGCCGTCCAGGAGCTGGACCGCTCGGTACGCGCGCAGCACGGTGGCACGCCCCCGGCGCGCGTGGTGCTGAGCACCGACCCCACCCGGCAGGCCGACAACGCCGCGACCGCCCCGGCGGACGAGACCGCCGTACACGAACTGGACCGGGTACAACTCGCCCGGGACCTCGCCGCGAGCCTGGACACCCCGGTCGAACTGCGGGTCTACGGTGGTAGCACCGCACAGCCGCCGTACCTCGCCTACCCGGGCGGGGAGATGGTGCGGCTGGACGCCACCGGCCGCCCGGAGACCCTCGACGACGCCGTGCGGCGGCTGCCGCAGCGCGTCCAGGACGATCTGGCCCCGCACCGGGGCCGGCCCGATGTGGAATCCCGGCTGGAGATCCTGCACGAGGCGGAGATCGAGTCGCGGCACGACTTCGCCACGGCGGTGGCCGCCCTGGTGGAGAACCTGAACCGGCACCAGGGGTACCTGGCCCACCAGTGGGTCACCCAGGCGACTCCGCCGGTCGACGCCGCCGGCCTGCGGGGGTTGGCCAACGGCCTGGACACCACAGCCTGGCCGGAAACCACCAGCACCCCGCCGGCCGGGTCGGTGGAGACCGGCCGCCCCGACGACGTGGCCGCCGCCTGGTTGGCGTACACCCCGCAGCGGCGTGCCGAGATGATGGCCGACCTGCTGGACGAGGCCCCCGGGCCCGGGTTCACCGTGAGCCGGCCGACCCGCGACCTGCCGGCCGATCCGCCACCGGGCACCCGGGTGCTGGCCGTGGCCGGGTCCACGGTCGCCGCCGGCGTGGTCCTGCCCACCGGGCAACTGCGCTGGTACGAACCCGCCCGCAACCAGATCCACACCGGCAGCATGCAGATGCTCGGCACCTGGGCCAAGGCCCGGGCCGGCGAGGACGCGGGACCGGACGACATCTGGTACATCGTGCCGACACCGAACGGGACCGACAACCCGCGCGACCCGTCGGCCCTCGCGCGCCACGTGGACGTGGCAGCGCGGACCACGTCGACGTCGACCCCGCCGGTCGAGCCAGACCCTTCCGCGGACGTGGCCGGTGCGGTACGCGGTGACGTGTCGTTGCCTGGTGGTGCGGCGGCGTCGTCGCTTGGTGGGGTGCCTGGCAAGCTTGGCGAGCCGGCCGTTGCGGCAACTGGGCCGGCCGTCGCGATGTTCGAGTCCGGGCAGCGGGTCGCCAACTCGGCCGCTGCGGAGCAGGTGCGTCCCGGCAGCAGCGGCGACCTGTGGTGGTGCGTGGCGGCCACGCTCGATGTGTTCCAAACCGAGTACAAACGGCTGGGCAACCGGGCGGTGTTCGACGACCGGATCCTCGGACCGG
>NZ_JBIDCU010000031.1:0-42793 GCF_043204765.1 Micromonospora sp. NPDC047730
CTGGATCACCACCGAGGCCCTCGCCGACTGGATCGCCACCCGCGGCTACGCCGCCTGATCCCACCACCACCAACGACAAGGGCCGGCCCCGAACGGGGCCGGCCCTCTCGTCGTACGCCCGGTCAGGCCGCGTAGCGGGCGGCCAGGTCGACCGTGCGACGGGCGGCGGCCACCATCGCCCGGTCGGCGAACCGGCCGTCCGGCAGCACCACGGTCCCGGAGTCCCGGGTCTGCGCCTCGGCCACCGCGGCGAGCAGTTCCTCGGCCCGCGCGACCTCCCGCTCCGCCGGCCGGAACGCCTCGGCAATCACCGGTAGCTGGCGCGGGTGGATGGCCGCCCGGCCGAGGAAGCCGAGCCGCCGGCCCACCGCGCAGGAGGCGGCCAGGCCGTCGGCGTCGGCCACGTTCGGGTACACCGACATGGCGGGCGGGGGCAGGGCGGCGGCGCGGGCCGCCACCACGATCCGGCCGCGCGCCCACGCCAGACCGGCCTCGTCGTCGACGCCGAGGTCGGAGCGCAGGTCGGCCTCGCCGAGGCCGATCGAGGCCACGGCGGGAGCGGCGGTGGCGATGGCGTACGCGGCCTCCAGACCGAGGGCCGACTCGACCAACGGGTGCAGCGGGGTGTCCACCCGGGCGGCAAGGGCGGCGACGGCGGTCGCCGACTCCACCTTCGGCAGCCGCAGGCCCGCCAGCCCGGGGCGGCCGACCACCGCGGCCAGGTCGGCGTCGACGTCCGGGCCGGTCAGCTCGTTGACCCGGACCTGGACCGCCACGGGGTGCGACTGCCCGAGGAACTCGGCGACGGCCTGCCGCGCGTACGCCTTGCGGTCGGCGAGCACCGCGTCCTCGAGGTCGAGGATCACCGCGTCGGCGCCGGAGGCGACCGCCTTGGCGAACCGGTCCGGCCGGTCACCCGGCACGTAGAGCCAGGTCAGCAGCATTCAGATCACCCCCTTCTCGCGCAGTGCCGCCAACTCGCCGTCGGTCAGGCCCAGCGACCGCAACACCGCGTCGGTGTCCTGGCCGTGCCGGCGCCCGGCGTGCCGGATGTCCCCCGGCGTCTCCGAGAGCCGGAACGGCACGTTCTGCATCCGTACCTCACCGAGTTCCTCGTCGGGGACCGTGCGGACGGTGCCGAGCGCGGCGTACTGCGGGTCGGCGAGGATGTCGCGTACGTCGTAGACCGGGGCGACGGCCGCCTCGGCGGCCTCGAACGCGGCCACCACCTCGTCCCGGTCGCGCCGCGCGACCCAGGCGCCCACGGCGGCGTCCAGTTCGTCGGCGTGCGCGGCCCGGCCGCTGCCGGTGGCGAACCACGGCTCGTCCACCAGTTCCGGGCGGCCGACCAGCCGCAGCACCCGCTCGGCGATGCTCTGCGCGCTGGTCGACACCGCCACCCAGCGCCCGTCGGCGCAGCGGTACGTGTTGCGCGGCGCGTTGTTGTTGGACCGGTTGCCCAGCCGGGGCTGGACGTAGCCGAGCTGGTCGTACCAGGTGATCTGGGGGCCCAGCATCGCCATGATCGGTTCGATGATGGCGAGGTCCACCACCTGGCCGGCGCCGGTGAGGTCGCGGGCCCGCAGGGCCAGCATGACCGCGTACGCGGCGGCGAGCGCGGTGACCGAGTCGGCCAGCCCGAACGGGGGCAGCGTCGGCGGGCCGTCCGGCTCGCCGGTGGCGGCGGCGAAGCCGCTCATCGCCTCGGCGAGGGTGCCGAAGCCCGGCCGCCGCGCGTACGGGCCGACCTGACCGAAGCCGCTGATCCGGGCGATCACCAGCCGGGGGTTGACCTCGTGCAGCTCGGCCGGGCCGAGCCCCCACCGTTCCAGGGTGCCGGGGCGGAAGTTCTCCACCAGCACGTCCGCGTCGGCGAGCAGGCGGCGCAGCAGTTCGGCGCCCCGCGGGTCGGACAGGTTCAGGGTCATCGTGCGCTTGTTGCGTCCGAGCACCTTCCACCACAGCCCGACGCCGTCCTTCGCCGGGCCGTGCCCCCGCGACGGGTCCGGCTTGGCCGGATGCTCCACCTTGACCACGTCGGCGCCGAAGTCGCCGAGGAACGCCGCCGCGAGCGGCCCGGCGAAGAGGGTGGCCAGGTCGACCACCTTCACCCCGTCGAGCGGGCGGGTCCGGTCGGCACCGGCGTCAGCTGGGCTGTTCAAGGCGTCCCTTTCGTCGGATCGACGGCGGCGAGGAAGACGTCGCCGTTGCCGAGCGCCGCCCCGCCCGACGTGGTCCCGGCGGTGAGCCCGGTGACCAGTAGCCGCCCGTCGGCACCGAGGGTCGCGTAGACGTTCTCCTCGCCGAAGGCGTCGGCGGCGTCGTCGCGGGCGGTGCCGTACTGGGCCACCCCGGCCTGGCGGCCCCGCGCGTCCAGCCGCAGGGTCAGCACGTCCGCGCCGCCGACCGGCAGGCCGAGCGCGCTGCCGGTGAAGCCGACCACGGCGACCGCACCGTCGGGCAGCGCCACCACGTCCGCACCCGCGTCCGCGCCCCGCCCGCCGGTCACCGTCCGCCAGCGCTGCCGGCCGGCACCGGTGTACGCCACGGTGAGCACGTCGCTGCCGCCGGCGGTGGCCTCGCCGCCGGTGGAGCCGGTGGCGACCACGAGGCCGTCGGCGCTGATCGCGACGCCGCCGAGCAGGTCGTCGCCGGCGCCGCCCACCGAGGTCACCCACGTGCGGGTGCCGCTGGCGTCGAACCGGGCGAGCCACCCGTCGCTGCCGCCCAGCGCGGTGGTGTCGGGCAGGCCGGCGGAGGTGCCGCCGGCCACGTACACGCCCTCGGCGTCGGCCGTCACCGCGTACGCCTTGTCCTCGCCGGAACCGCCGAACTGCCGGCTCCAGGCGATCCGCCCGTCCGGGGCGATGCGGGCCAGGATCGCGTCCTTGTCCCCGGCGCCGCTCTGCCCGGCGAACGAGCCGCTGGTGTAGCCGGCGACGTAGGCGCCGCCGTCGGGGGCCGCCGCGACGGCGTAGAACCGGTCGGCCTTGGCCGGGTCGCCGGCCTGGGTGAGCCAGGCCCGCTGCCCCGTCCCGGTCAACCTGACGACGAAGCCGTCGTCGGCGGGGCTGCCCGGGTGCGTCCCGTCCAGGTCGCCGCGGGTGTAGCCGGCGGCGACCACCCCGCCGTCGGCGAGCGGCACCACGCCGTGGAGGCGGTCGTTGGCGGCCGTGCCGAACTGCCTCGTCCAGGCCGGGGCCCCGCCGGCCGTGACGCGGCTGACCACGGCGTCCAGCCCGCCGGCGTACGGCTGGCCGGCGACCGGGCCGGAGGCGGCGTACCCGAGGGTGGTGCTGCCGTCGGGGTGGGCGGCCACGCCGCCGGCCCAGTCGGTGCCCGCGGTGCCGTGCGGCGGCCCGGGCAGCCCGGCCGGCGGGGTGACGCTCAGCGTCGCCGCCAGGTGCCTCAGCCCGTCCGCGAAGGCGGGTCGCCAGACGTCCCAGTCGTGCCCCCCGTCGAGCACCCGGAACTCCGCGGCGATCGCGTCGGAGCGGCGCACGGTGTTGTAGAGGGTGGCGGCCTCGTAGTCCAGGTCGTGGGCGGCGTCGGCCGGGTCGGGGTTCGCCCACTCGTCGTCGCCGACCGCGACGTACATCCGCACCGGGGACTCCGCGTCCAGGCCCGGCAGCAGGGCCGGGTAGTTCAGTCGCCGGTAGACCTCGTCGGAGAAGCGCTGCCCGCCGGAGCCGAAGCCGCCGAACTCGCGCGCCGACGAGTCGGCTGGCGGCAGCGGCCGGTACACCGCCGGGCTGAGCACCAGCGCGTGGCCGAACAGGTCCTGGTGGGCCAGGGCGTAGCGCAGCGCACCGGCGCCGCCCATCGAGTAGCCGCCGACCAGGCGCGCCCCCCGGTGGGCCGCGGTGCGGTAGGTGGCGTCGACGTGCCGCACCAGATCCCCGGTGAGGGCGGTCTCCACCGGCCGGCCGGGATCGTCCGCGCCGGTGTACCCGGAGTCGACGTACCAGCTGCCGCGGCTGCTCCACGGCGCGTCGGGCAGCACCGCGATCACCGGCGGCACGTCGCCGTCGGCGATCAGCCGGTCCAGGTCGGCCTTGACCCGGGTCCACGCCTGCATGGTGTCGCCCCGCCCGTGCAACAGGTACAGCACCGGGTAGCGGCTCGCCGTCGCCTCGCCGTAGCCGTGCGGCAGGTAGACCGTGTAGTCGATCGGAGCGCCCAGCGCCGCGGACGGCGCCGCGGCGGTGGTCAGCGTGCCCGCCCGGAGACGCTCCGCGCCGGCCGCGCCGGGCACCGCGCCAGCCAGGCCGAACACGAGGAGCACGGCGGCCACGCCGCCGCCGATCCGCCAACGTCTTCTCATCGGGTCACTCCTCGGCGGGAAGGTCGGCGGCGCAGCGGAAGCCGACCTGGTCGGATCGGGTCAGGCCGGCGCCGAGCAGCAGCAGCTTCACCGACACGTCCGGCGGTTGCGGGCCGCCGTCGAGATACCAGTCGGAGCCCTCCGCCCGGTACGCGGCGCCACCCTTGAGGATCACGAAGCGGGTCCGCCCGTCGGAGTGCTCGCTCTCGGTCAGGTTCCACACCAGCGGTTCCCGGCGGTGCAGCAGCCCCGCCTCGGCGGCCGCCTGCCACTCGTCCTCGGTGGGCAGCCGCAGCCCGGCCCAGGCCGCGTAGGCCCGGGCGTCGGCGAGGTCGACGCCGGTGACCGGGGCGTCGGCCGGGCCCTGTCCGGCGGTGAACCGCTCGGGGCGCGCCGGCCGGTGGCCGGTGGCGCGCAGGAACTCGGCGTACCGGCCGTGGGTGACCTCGTGGGTGTCGATGGCGAACCGGCCGAGCCGGACGGCGCGGCGCAGCGTGCCGGTGTGGTGCAGCCGGGGCGGCAGCGGCTTCCACTCGTCGACGTACGGGGTCTCGCCGTAGAGTCCGGTCTCCCGCACCCGGTGGCGTACGAGCAGCTCCCGTCGTCCGCCGTCGACCGCCACCATGCCGTCGGGCACGTCGCGCCGGGGCGCCCACGGCACGCGCAGCCGCTGCGCCGTCCGGGCCGGGAAGGACGGGTCGCCGACCGCCGCCGGGTGCGACGGCACCGACGCGTCGGCGGTGGCGACGACCGCGGCGACCGCCCCGGCCGGCAGCGGACCACCGACGGCGACCGTGCCGTCCGGCTCTGCGGTGACGGCCAGTTCGGCGCCGGTGACCAGGTCGACGAAGCGCCGGCCGGGACGCGGCGCGGTACGCAGCCACGGCCCGTCGTGGTCGTCGCCCCGGTTCACCACCGTCCACAGCGGCTCGCCGTCGTGCGTCCAGCGGGACGCGTACACCTGGCCGGAGCCGGGGTGGTCGGCGAGCGGAACCCAGTCCTCGGCGCGCAGCCACGCGGCGTGGCTGGCCTGCACCCGGCGCATCGCCCGCAGCACGGCCCGGTCCCGGTCGTTCCAGCCCACCCAGACGCCGAACACGCTCTCCCAGACCAGCACGCCGCAGCCGTTGAGCCAGGCGGAGTGCAGCTCGTCGAGGTGGCTGCGGTGCCAGCGGCGGGTGTGGTGCAGCACGTGCCGGCGCTCGAACCACTTGGCGCGCAGCACGCCGGGGACCTCGGAGTCGGCGAACCACTGCGCCCACGACATCGCGTGGTCGGCGATGCGGGCCAGCGGCACGCGGCTCTCGCCTTCGAGGACGATGCCGGGGCGAACGGCGTCCAACTCCCGGCGCAGCTCGTCGGCGCCCTCCTTGAGGGTGTCGAGGAAGACCCCGTCGACGCCGAGCTTGCCGGCCAGCGCGGCGACCTCCTGCGCGTCGGTGCCGGCCTCGCGCCGGGTGCCGGTGTCCCACGGGTTGTAGTCGACGAACACCCGCACCCCGCGCCGCTGGAAGGCGCGCACCACCTCGGGCAGCTCGGGGACGTCGCGGTAGTAGTCGAACTGGTTGCGTTCGTCCAGCCCGATCACCGGGTACGCGTGCCACAGGACGATCCCGTCGAAGCCCCCGAAGTCCCGCTCGGCGGCGTCGAGGAACGCGTCGACGGTGAAGACGCCCCGCTCGTGGTCGTAGAGCGTCTCGTCCCACAGCCAGGCGAGGCAGACGCTGAAGCAGTCGCCGGGGATCTCGTCGTAGTGCGCACCGGTGTAGCCGAGGCGGGCACGGGCGTCGGCGCGCCAGCGGGTGAGCTGCTCCCGCCAGGCCGGCCAGTCGGCCGGGTCGCCCGGGGCGGCGAAGACCTTCGCCTCGTCCAGCGTGGTCAGGTCGGCGTGCCCGCCCAGCGGGACCTCCGTCGGCCGGTCGATGGGGCGCGGCACGTAGGGGTTGAAGCTCACGGGGCACCTCGGTAGGTCGCGGCGTACAGGTCCTCGATGGCGGCCCGGTCGGGCAGCGCGGTGGACGCGCCGGGGCGTTGCGCGCACGCCGCGCCGGCCGCGCAGGCCCAGCGCAGGACGGCGGCGACGGCGTCGGCGTCGCGCGCGGCGCCGCGTTCGGCCCAGCCGACGGCGAGGGCGCCGGTGAAGGCGTCCCCGGCGGCGGTGGTGTCCACCGCCGCGATGCGCGGCGCCGGGATCTCCAGTCGCGAACCGCGCCGGTCGGCGTACGCGGCACCCCGCGCGCCGAGCGTCAGCACCACCCGGGGCACCAGCTCCAGCAGGGCGTCGAGCAGGACGCCCGGCTCGTCGGGGGCCGTCGTGGCGACGACGGCCGCCTCGTGCTCGTTGACGACCAGCACGTCGACCAGCCCGAGCAGGTCCGCCGGCAACGGCGCCGCCGGCGCGGCGTTGAGCACCACCGTGGTGCCCGCGGCGCGGGCCCGGCCGGCGGCCTCCAGCACGGTCGGCAGCGGCACCTCCAGCTGGAGCAGCAGCACGTCGGCCGCGCCGATCGCCGCCTCGTCGGCGGCATCCAGGCCGGTCAGCGCGGCGTTCGCGCCGGGGGCGACCACGATGAAGTTCTCCGCCGCCCGGTCGACCCCGATCAGGGCGACCCCCGAGGGGCCGGGGACGGTACGCAGGCCACGCACGTCCACCCCGGCGGCGACCAGGTTGTCCCGCAGCTGCTGCCCGAACTCGTCGGCGCCGACCGCGCCCACGAACGCGCAGTGCGCGCCCGCCCGGGCGGCGGCGACGGCCTGGTTGGCGCCCTTGCCGCCGGGCACGGTCCGGAAGTCCTCCCCGAGCACCGTCTCGCCGGGGCGGGGCAGGTGCGGCGCGGTGACCACCAGGTCCAGGTTGGCGCTGCCCACCACGACCACCCGCGCGCTCACGCCGGCCCGCCCTCGGTCGTGGCGACGCCGACGGGTGCCCCGGCGGCACCCGGCGTCGCGAGGGCGACGGTGCGGGCGGCCAGTTCGTCGAAGCCGATGCCGTCGAATCCGGCGATGCTGCTGGCGAGCCGGCCGCGCAGCGGGCCGACCCAACGCTCGGGCAGCCCGGACGCGCCGGTCAGCGCCCCGGTCACCGCGCCGACGGTGGCCCCGGTGGAGTCGGTGTCCCAGCCGCCGCTGACGACCGCGCAGATCGACCGCTCCAGCTCGCCCCGCCCGTACGCGAGGGCGGCGGCAACCAGCGCGGCGTTGTTGCGCACGTGCACCCAGTGCAGGTGGCCGTGCCGGGCGTACAGCTCGTCCACCACCGCCTCCCAGTCGTCCGTGCGCGAGCCGAGGGCGCGCGCCTCCCGGACCGTGGCGGCGAACCGGCTGCGCGGCGGCAGCACCGCCTCGCCGGCGTCGAGCACCTCGTCGACGTCGCCCGCCACCGTGGCGGCGGCGGCCAGGGCCGCGACCCACATCGCCCCGTACACCCCGGCGCGGACGTGGCTGACCGTGGCGTCGCGCCAGGCCAGCTCGGCGGCCAGGTCGGGGCGCCCGGGGTTGACCCAGCCGTACACGTCGGTGCGGATCTGGGCGCCGATCCACTCCCGGAACGGGTTGTGCCGCCGCGCCGTGTCCGGCGGGGCCAGCCCCAGCAGCAGGTTGCGGTAGGCCACCCGTTCGGCGGTGAAGACCCGCCCGCCGGGCAGCCAGTCCAGCCACGCCTGCGCCACGTCGGCGCTGGTGAAGTCCCGCCCGTACGTCTCCAGCACGCGCAGCGCCAGCAGCGCGAAGTTCAGGTCGTCGTCCTCGGGCATCCCGTCGATGTTCTCGGCCAGGCTGGTCGGGGCGCTGCGCCGGTTCCACGGCCAGCGGGCCGCCACGTCGGCGGGCAGCCCCCGGGCGGTGAACCAGTCGCGCAGCGGCCAGCGGCCGGTGGCGACGAGGATCTCCCGGATCCCGTGGCGGGGGATCTTCTCGACCGGCTTGCCGAGCAGGCAGCCGGCCGCCCGGCCGAGCCACGCGCCGCGCACCCGGTCGTACGCGGCCGGGCCGGCGGGCAGCGACCACTCCGCCGGCCAGGTGACGCGGACGGCGGCCAGCTCCTCGGGCTCGTCGGGGCTGCCGGCTCCCGGCAGCGCGTCGGCCTCGTCGAGCAGCCGCGTGGCGAGGGCCCGCAGCCGGGGTGCCGCGGGCGTGGGCGACGCCCCGCTGACCGGCGGGGTGAGGTTTCCGCCGGCCGCGCGCCACTGCTCGGCGATCGCGCCGACGTCGCGCCCCTCGTCCCGGCTGGCCGCGATCTCGTGCGGCAGCAGGTCCTCGGGCTGCACCCAGGTGATCCTCACCGGCCCGACTCCCCGGGCGCCTGCTCAGGCCCGGCGGGGTCGGTGCCCCGCGCCGGACCGTCGGCGAGGCCGGCGAAGCGCTCGGCACGGCGGGCGAAGCGCTCCCGGTCGCGCTCGAAGACCTCCGTGGCCACCGCGGCGAGCACCCGGGCGGGCGCGACCAGGTCGGTGCGGGAGGCGATGGCGACCGCCTCCGACCACTCCGCCGGCACCGCCGCCGCGCCGCCGAGCGCCCCGGCGATCGCCGCCGCCATGGTGGCGGTCGAGTCGGCGTCCCGGCCGTAGTTGACCGCGCCGAGCACCGCGTCGCGGAACTCGCCACCGGCCACCACCAGCATGCCGATCGCCACCGGCAGTTCCTCGATGGCGTGCAGCCGGCTCGGCCGCCGGGCGCCCAGCCCCGGGCTGCGGTACTCCTCCCCCACCGTGTCGAAGGGGGCGACCGCACCGCGCAGCGGGCCGATGGCGGCCCGCCAGTCGTGGTGGCCCCGGGCCTCCTTGACCACCGCGTCGATGGCCACCCGGGTGCCGTCGCGGGCCAGGTCCAGCGCGGCGGCGACCACGTCGTCGACGCCCGCGCCGGGGGTCGCGGCGGCGGCGACCGCGGCGGCGAAGACCGCCGCGGCCTCCCGCCCGTAGCTGTGCTGGTGCGCTCCGGCGATCTCCACCGCCTCGGCGTACGCCCCGGCCGGGTCGCCCGCGTTGACGATGCCGACCGGGGCCATGTACATGGCGGCGCCGCAGTTGACGATGTTGCCCACCCCGCCCTCGCGGGGGTCGGCGTGCGCGTGGTGCAGGCGGGTGACCAACCACCGCTCGGCGGCGGCGAGCCGGTGGAAGGTCACCCCCTCGCGCTCCAGGTCCGGGATGTACACCACCCGCTCGATCAGGTCGGGGACGAGCAGTTCCACCACGTCGTAGGCGTCGAGATGGTCGCGCTTGGCCGCGTACGCCCGCACCAGCGCGTGGGTCATCAACGTGTCGTCGGTGATGTGCCCGTCGCCCTTGTGGTACGGCGCGAGTGGCCGCGCGGTCGCCCAGTCGGCGTGGTACGGGGGCACGATGCCCTCCACCCAGCCGCCGAAGCGGGCGCGGATCTGCTCCGGAAGTGCCGTCTCGGTCGCCCCGCCGAGGGCGTCACCCACGGCGGCGCCGACGAGACATCCGACCGACTTGTCGAGAAGGAGAGACATGGTTACCTCAGAACCTGCTTGCCACCGTCGA
The DNA here is from genome assembly GCF_043204765.1 of Micromonospora sp. NPDC047730. Lineage (NCBI taxonomy): Bacteria > Bacillati > Actinomycetota > Actinomycetes > Micromonosporales > Micromonosporaceae > Micromonospora > Micromonospora sp. NPDC047730. The sequence goes on from NZ_JBIDCU010000031.1 coordinate 9,829, forward strand.
CCAGCTGCGTGCCGAGCTGATCCAGGGTGATCTTGTTGGCGAAGTACTGCTGGAGGGCCGGGGTGGCGTACTTGGTCTTCCACTCCGGGTAGCCGTCGGCCTTCTGGAACGGCGCGACGGTCAGGTCGGCGGCGCTGTCGGCGGCCACGTCCCAGCCCTGCTTGCCGCCGGTCAGCTTGACCAGCTCCGCGTTGGCCTGCTTGCCGGTCGGGATCAGCCAGTCGCCCTTGGCGAGGGTGGCCATGTTGGTCGGGTTGAGGAAGAACTCCAGGAACTGCGCGGCCTGCTTCTTGTGCGTGGAGTCCTCACTGACGGACAGCGTCTGCGGGTTCGCCGCGTGGGTCGCGGACAACCCCTTCAGCGGCGGCAGGGTGACCCACTCGAAGCCGGCCGGCGCCTGCTCGACCATCTGCTGACGCAGCGACACCGAGCCGGGCAGCATCGCGTACTTGCCGCCGAAGAAGCCGGGCAGGGTGTCCGCGCCGCTCATCCCGAGCGCCTCCGGCGAGGCCGACTTCGCGGTGTAGATCATGTCGTGGATACGCTTCGGGACCTCCTTCTCGGCGTCGCCCACCTTGACCTCGGTGCGGCCGCCGTCGGTGTGGAAGAACTTCCCGTCGAAGTTGAGCGCCAGGTTCAGCACGCGGTTGGTAGGCGACTTGAGGGCCCAGGCCGCGCCGTACTGACCCGGCTTGGTGAGCTTCTGCGCGTTGGCCTGGAACTCGTCCCAGGTCCAGCCGCCGTCGGCCGGCGGCACCGCGATGCCGGCGGCGTCGAGCAGCTTCTTGTTGGCGATGACGACCTGCGACTCCAGCAGGAACGGCACGCCGGTGATCTTGCCGTCGTAGGTGACGGTGTCCCAGATGCCCTGGTCGATCTGGCCCTTGAGGTCGTCGGAGACGAGCTTGGACAGGTCGGCCAGGTAGCCCTGCTTGCTGAACTCGCCGATCGCGGACGCCTCGTAGTGCACGATGTCGGCCGCGTCGCCGCCCTCGAAGGAGGTGAGCAGCTGGTCGTGGACGGAGTTCCAGTCGCCCTGGACGTACTCGACCTGGATGTCGGGGTGCTCGGCGTTCCACTTGGCGACCAGGTCCTTGTTGGCCTGGAGCGACTCCTTCTGCCAGGCCAGGCTGAGGAAGCGCAGCTTGACCGGGCCGGACGTGGACTCGTCGTCGCCGCCGTCGCCGCACGCGCTGAGCGCGCCGAGGCCGACGACCGCGACCGCGGCGGCCGCGGCGAGTCGACGGAATCTGGTACGGAGCATGGGGGGTTACCTCCTGGGTGGTGGGTGGGGGACGGTGTCAGCCCTTGACCGCGCCGGCGAGCGACCCGGACGAGAGCCGGCGTTGCATGAACGCGAAGAAGATCAGGCTGGGCAGGGTGGCCAGCAGCGAACCGGCCGCGAGGGGGCCCAGGCGGGCGGTGCCCTCGATGCCCACGAAGCGGGCGAGCGCCACCGGCAGGGTGGCCAGCTCCGGGGTCTTGATCAGCACGAGGGCGAAGAAGAACTCGTTCCAGGCCGAGATGAACGAGAACAGCGCGGTGGCGACCAGGCCGGGGGCGAGCAGCGGGAAGACCACCCGCCGCAGGATCTGCACGCGGCTGGCGCCGTCGACGGAGGCGGCCTCCTCCAGTTCCCGCGGGATGTTGCGGACGAAGCCCTGCAGCATCCACAGCGCGAACGGCAGCGCCCAGACCACGTAGATGAGCACCAGCCCGGCGTGCGTGTTGGCCAGCCCGACCTGCCGCAGCACCAGGAAGATCGGGATGATCAGCAGCACGAACGGGAAGAGCTGGGACAGCAGCACCCAGCCGAGGGCCGCGGTGCCGAGCTTCGAGCGGAACCGGGCCAGGGCGTACGACGCGGGCAGCGCGACCAGCACGGTGAGCAGGGCCGAGGCGAGCGAGACCTGGAGGCTGTTCAGCGCGGCCCGGCCCAACTCCTGCTCGGTGAACGCCTGGACGAAGTTCTGCACCGTCGGGTTGGCGGGGATCAGGGTCGGGTGCAGCTGGACCAGCTCCCGGGGCGGCTTGAAGGCCGTCGAGACCAGCCAGACCAGCGGGAACCCGAGGAAGACCAGGTAGCCGGCCAGGGCGACGTACTGCAACGCCCGCCCGGTGCGGCTCGGCTTTCCGAACATCACTGCCCTCCGATCCGGACTGCGGGGCTCGCAAGCTCACTCCTCGCACTGACCACGACTAGTTCGCCTCCCTCAACCGGCGACGGAGATACACGGCGAGCAGCGCCACGATGATCACGACCATCACGTTGCCGAGCGCGGCGGCGTAGCCGTAGTTGCCGTAGCGGAACGCCTCCTCGTAGGCGAAGAGCATCGGCAGCATGGTCTTGCCGCCCGGCCCGCCGGCGGTCAGCACGTAGACCAGGCCGAACGAGTTGAAGTTCCAGATGAAGTCCAGCGAGGTGATGGCCACGATCACCGGGGCCAGCGCGGGCAGCGTGACGTGCCGGAACCTGTGCCAGGTGCTGGCGCCGTCCACCGCGGCGGCCTCGTGCAGCTCGCGGCCGACCCCCTGCAGGCCGGCGAGGAGCACGACGGTGGTCTGCGGCATGCCCGCCCACACCCCGACGATGATCACCGCCGGCAGGGCGGTGCCGAAGTCGCCGAGCCAGTTGGCCCGCAGGCCGTCGGCGCCGACGCGGTGGAAGAACTCGTTCAGCAGGCCCGCGTCCGGGTGGTAGACCAGCTTCCACAGGATGCCGACCACCACCGGTGGCATCGCCCACGGCACCACGGCCAGCACCCGTGCCACGCCCCGGAAGCGCAACCGCTGGTTCAGCAGCAGCGCGAGCCCGAGGGCCAGCAGGAACTGCAGGACGGTCACCCCGAACGCCCAGAGCAGGCCGACCTGGAAGGAGTTCCAGAACAGCTCGTCGCCGAGCAGCTCGCGGTAGTTCGCCAACCCGGTGAAGCTGACCTCCACGTTGCGCCCGGCCCGGGCGTCGGTGAACCCGAGGTACATGCCGCGTACCAGGGGGAAGACCGACAGCACCAGGATCGGCAGCAGCGACGGGAGCAACAGCAGGTAGATCATGGTCCGGTCGGAGCGGGACCGGCTGTGCCGACGGGCCGCTCCGGCCCGGTCGACGTCCGGCCGCTCGGCCACAGTCGTCAAGACGGCACCTCTTCCGTGGACGGACGGGGGGTGGTCACGGCGGCCCGGCTGGAGGCGCGGACGACGAGGCTGGGCGACACCTGCTCGCGGCGGGGCGGCAGGGCGGGGTCGGCGATCCGCTGGAGCAGCAGTTCGGCCGCCCGTCGACCGCGCTCGGCCGAGCCGAGCGAGACGCTGGACAGTTGGGGGAACATCATCTGGGCCAGCTCGGTGTCGTCCATGCCGATCACCGCCACGTCCTCGGGCACCCGGTGCCCGGCGGCCAGCAGCGCGTGCAGCGCGCCGACCGCGATCAGGTCGTTGGCGCAGACCAGGGCGTCCGGGCGGGTCCGGGCGAGCAGCCGTTCGGTCGCCGCGCGGCCGGCCGCGTACTGGAAGTCGCCGACCTCGACCAGGCGTTCGTCGAGGGGAACGGCGTGCGCGGCGAGGGCGGCGCGGAAGCCGGCGTCGCGGGCGGCGCCGGGGACGGTGTCCAGCGGGCCGTTGACGAAGCCGATCCGGCGCCGCCCGCTGGCCACCAGGTGCTCCACGGCCAGCGCGACGCCGCGCCGGGAGTCGGTACGCACGTTGTCGACGGGCGCGTCGGCGCCGAGCTGGCCGATCACCACCACCGGCACCGGACTCTGCACGAGCGCGGCGAGGTGGTCGTCGGTAACTCGGATCGGCGACAGGATCATGCCGTCGACGTAGCGGTTGGCCAGCCGGCGCAGCAGTGCGGTCTCGTTGGCGATCTGCCCGCCGGTGGCGTGGACCAGCAGCTGCCGCCCGGACGCGGCCACCACCGCCTCGATGGCCCGCATCATCGACACGTAGACCGGGTTGCCGATGTCCTCGACCGCGAGCGCGACCAGTCCGGTGCGCTGGGACTGCAACGACCGGGCGATGGCGTTGGGCACGTACCCGACCTCCGCCGCCGCGGCGCGGACCTTGCGGATGGTCTCCTCGCTGCCGCCGACGCCGTTGAGCACCCGGGAGGCGGAGGCGATGGAGACACCGGCGCGGGCCGCGACGGTGTGGACGGTGGGCCGGCTGTCGGCCGACTCCGGTAAACGTTTACGACCCACGCCCCGGCACCTCCACCTGTTTCCTGTAAACGTTTCCGGGAGTCTGCGCCGCGCGTGGCGAGGAGGTCAAGGGCCCGTTACGAAAACGTTTCCAACAGGAGCGACGCGCTGGTCAGCGCGTCATCGCCGGACTACCCGGGGTGTCCACGGAACGGGGCGACGGTGCGTGCGGGTCCGCACGGAAACGGGGCGACGCTGCGTGCGGGCCGGCGCGTCCGTCAGGACCGGCGTTGGCGCTCCTGGCTCAGCCGCTCGTCGAGTCGGCCCAGCTCGTAGATGGCGTTCAGGTTCGTCGGCAACCGGGTCACGTTGTCGACCAGGGGTTCCCCGGCGGGATCGGGCGTGGGCGCGGGCGCGCCGGCCGGGCCCACCTGCGCGACGGCGGGCCGACGCCGGCGCAGGACGAGCAGCACCGGCACGGCCACGGCGGTCGCCGCCAGGCCGTAGAGAAGCCAACGCACCGCCGGATCCCCGTCGCCGTCCAGCGGCGGGGCAGTGACTGTGGACGCATCGCCCGAGGTGCCGGTCCGCCCGTTCGGGGCGGGCACCGCCGCCTTGCGCTCGCCCGGACCCTCGGCCGTCCGAGCCGAATCGGCGCGGGGGGACGCGGTGGTCGACGTGGACGGGCGCGGCGCGCCCGGCGCCGCCGACGGGCGGGGCGACGCCGGGGCGGTCGAGCCGGACGGGACCGGCGTCGGGGAGGCGCCCGGGGTGGTCCCACCCCCTCCGGTGAGCAGGTCGTCCACGATCTGCCCGATACCGCCGAGGAGGTCGCCGACGGGCCCGCCCGAGGCCGACGGCGTGGGCGCGGGAGCGAGCGCCAGGGTCAGGGCGAGTGCGGCCACGCCGGACATGGTTCACCTCGGAAGGGGTCGATGTGTCACGCACGGTACCGCACAGCGGGTGGTCGCCGCGTGACACCCCGGCGCGGCGGCCCGGCCGACGACGGACGGGGGGACGCCGAGCACGGCGTCCCCCGGGTCGGGTTCGTCAGACCGGCAGACCGCCGACCTGGGTGTTGATCCAGGATCGGATGGACGGCAGGTCGACGTAGATGGACGGGCCGGTGGCGCAGGTGGAGTTGTTGTTGCCGGACCGGCTGGTGGCGCCGATCAGGTTCCACACCCCGTTGATCCGGCGTACCTGCGGGCCGCCCGAGTCGCCGTAGCAGGCGCCCGAGTTGCCGTTGGTGTTGTTGGTGCAGATCTCGTACGGGCCGTTGATGCCGATGCAGCGGCTGTCCGACACGATCGAGGTGTCCAGTTCGTACGCGACGGTCGGGGCGCCGCCGCAGCCGGGGGTCGGGCAGGTCTGACCCCAGCCGATGATCCGGGTGGCGGTGCCGACCGCGCCCGAGGTGCCGGGGATCGGCGCCGGGGCGTAGCCGACCGAGCCGGACAGTTGCAGCAGCTTCACGTCGACGCTGGGGTGGCTGACCGCGCGGATCACGGAGACGACCGTGCCGCCGCTGTTGCGGTAGATGCTGCCCACCCGCACCGAGGACGGCGTCGAGCAGTGCCGGGCGGTGACCGCCCAGTTGGCCTTGATCAGCGTGCCGGTGCAGCCGGAGACGTACACCATCCACGGGTAGTTCTCGGTGGCCGGCCGGCCGCCGACGACGTACGGCTCGATGTCGTCGCCGTCGTTCCACGAGTACGTGCCGGTGGGCACCGCGGACGCGGCCAGGCCGCCGGCGAACAGCGAGTTCACCCGGGACGCCTCGGTGGCGCTCGGGTACGCGTTGCGGCAGGAGACCGGGGCGCTGCTGCCGGACATCAGGTCGGAACACAGCCCGGTGCGCCGGTCCGGCAGGCCGAGGATGTGGCCCAGCTCGTGGCTGGCGATGCGGGTGCGGTCGTACCCCTGGTTGACGGCGGTCCAGCCCATCCAGATCCGGCCGGAGCCGAGCCCGGTGACCTGCGCCCGCGGCCAGCCGCTGTCGACGTAGATGGTGACGTTGCCCGGCGTGCGGGCCACCAGTTGGACGTTGCTGACCTGGCTGTTCCAGATGGCTGCGGCCTGGTCGAAGTTGGTGCGGAACTCGCCGGCCCGGCTCGCGTCGTAGTAGACGGTCCGGGCGGCGGCGGACGCGCTGGCGTCGGTGGCGACCTGCATTCCGGTTGCGGCCAGGACCGCCGCCAGCACGGCGCCCGCCGTGCGCAGCAGTTGTCGTCGGAACATACACGCACTCCCTGCGGTTGTCCGGCGGCGTGCCACCGCCGGTCATCGATGTACGTGAATGTTAGAACGAGGGTCGTCGATATGGGGCATAACGGAACCGTCATACCGGCGCCCCCGCCCGTGCACCGCCAGGCCAGGTCGAGGGGCACCTCCGTCCACCGCCGGCCCGCCGCCCCGGGGACGACGGCGAGCGACACACGGGTGAGCGCCGACGGCGGCGGGCGGGCGGACGCGCCGGTCAGGGCAGCGGGTCGGGAAGCATCGCCAGGGTGGCCGGCAGCTGCGAGTGCAGCGGCGCGGGCAGGGCATCGCGGGTGAACCAGCCGATCCGGTCGAACTTGTGCGGCTCACCGATGGCCACCTCCGCCGGGTCCACCCGGACCGCGAAGAGCACCGCCACCCAGTGCGAGGGCGGGTCGTCGCGCAGCACGTTGCGCACGCCGAGCAGGGAGACCGACCGTGGCGTGGCCGCGTACTCCTCGGTGACCTCGCGGACGACCGCCGCCTCGAAGCTCTCGCCGAACTCCAGCGCCCCGGCGCCGGTGTCCCAGGCCCCCGGCTCGTCCCGGGCACCGGCCGCGCGCCGGGCCAGCAGCAGCCGGCCCGCGCCGTCGTGGCAGACGAAGACGCAGGAGACCTTCGGCGTACGGCCGGTCATCGGTGGTCCCTTCCGAAGAGTCGGGGTGGCAGTCAGCACCTCGGCGGCGGTGGTCCGCGCGTGCCGCACGAAGCGGCCGGCGCGGTGGGCGCCCACCAGCCCCGCGTCGCGCAGCGCCCCCGAGGTGCGCCGACACCGTACCCGGGCTCAGCCCGCACCAGTCGGCCGGTCCCGTGGTCGAGGTCGGCACCGCCCGATCGCGCGGCAGCGCCGCGGACACGAGCTGTTACGCGGGCGTTACCGCACGGCGAAGCTGCTGCCGTGGGGGCGTTCCACCGTGGACCCGACGACCCCGGCGACGAGGCCGGGCACCGACCGGGAAACGGAAGAACGGGAGAGGACGATGCGGATCAGAAGTGGACTGACGGCCCTGGTCGTGGTGCTCGCCGCCCTGGTGGCCGGCGCCGGCACCGGCACGGCGGCGACCACGACGGCGGCGGCGACCGGATCGCCGTACTGCGGGATCACCTGGGGCAGCGCGGAGAAATCGGCCGGCACGCCGAGCAGCGCGCCACTGGTCGACGTGCGCACCGGGCGGCACGACTGCTTCGACCGGGTGGTGTTCGAGTTCGCCGGCCCGGTCACCGGCTACACGGTCGGCTACGGCGAGACGTGGACCGAGGGCGAGGGCCTGCCGCTGTCGCCGTACACCGCCGGCGACGAACTGCTGCGGGTCTCGCTGCGGGCCCCGGCGCACGACGACGCGCACGTCGGCACCGTGCCCTACCAGGTCGGCGAGCACGCCGCGAACGTGCTTCGCCACCGGACGCTGCGGGACGTGGTCTTCGGCGGCAGCTTCGAGGGCTACACCACCTTCGCGGTCGGCGTACGGGCCCGCCTGCCGTTCCGGGTGTTCGTGCTGACCGGCCCGGGCACACACAGCCGGATCGTGCTCGACGTGGCACACCAGTGGCAGCAGTGACCGCCGCGGAACCGGGGGTCCGGCGCCGGCCGGGCCCCCGACACCGTCCGTTCCGCCAGGTCGGCGCGGGCCGGCGCGGGGCTACCCTCGGCTGGTGGAGGGCCGTGTGCTGGTCGTCGAGGACGATGCCTCCATCCGGGAGGTCACCGCACTCGGGCTGCGCCGCGCCGGTTTCCGGGTCGACACCGCGGTCGACGGGCGGGAGGCGCTGGCGGCGTGGCGTGCCCGGCCGCCCGACCTGATCGTGCTCGACGTCATGCTGCCCGGCCTGGACGGCATCGAGATCTGCCGGGAGATCCGGCGCACCAGCGGCGTACCCATCCTGATGCTGACCGCGCGCACCGACACCGTGGACGTCGTCGTCGGCCTCGAGTGCGGCGCCGACGACTACCTGCGCAAGCCGTTCGACCTGCCCGAGCTGGTGGCCCGGGTCCGGTCGGCGCTGCGCCGGGCGGGCGCCCCCGTCGCCGCCGCCGTCATCGAGGTCGCCGGGTTGGAGATCGACCCGGGCGGCTTCGTCGTCCGCAAGGCCGGCCGGGAGGTGGCGCTGACCGCCACCGAGTTCCGCCTGCTGCGCGAACTCGCCCGCCGCCCCGGCCAGGTCTTCACCCGGGAGGTGCTGCTGGAGCGGGTGTGGCAGCACGGCTACCTCGGCGACTCCCGGCTGGTCGACGTGGCGGTGCAGCGGCTGCGCGCCAAGATCGAGGACGATCCCGCGCACCCCCGGCTCCTGCGGACGGTGCGCGGGGCCGGCTACAAGCTGTCGCCGGGCTGAGGGAGGGTGCGCGATGGCCGGACGCGCCGTACCGCCCGGACGCCTGCGCCGCCGGCTGACCATCGCGTTCGTGCTCGTCGCCGGGGTCTCCGCCGGGCTGCTGGCCGGCGGCTCCTGGCTGCTGCTGCGGCAGGCCCAGTTCGACGCGTCGCTGCACCAGGCGGCGGCCGACGCCCGCTACCGGCTCGTCCTGGCCGGGCAGTTCCTGCCGTTGACCGAGGACCGTCGCGGCGAGCTGCTGACCAGCTTCGAGGGCAGCGGCCGGCACGTGGTGCTGGTCGACGACGGGCAGCACCCCTCCCACCCGGCGTACGCGCCGCCGCTGGGGGCGCGGCTGCGGGCCGCCGTCGCGGAGGGGCAGCTCGGGTACGAGCGGTCGTCGCCGCAGGAGCGGCCCCGGCTGCTCGTGGTCGGTGGCCGCATCCCCGGTTCGACGGCCGAGCTGTACGTCGTCACCGTCGAGGACGACATCGCCGCCGACCTGGACCAGCTGCGCACGGCCCTGCTGGCCGGCTGGGTGCTGGTGGTGCTGCTCGCCGCCGGGGTGGGGCACACCCTCGCCCGGCGCACGCTGGAGCCGGTCGGCCGGGCCAGCCGGGCCGCGCGGGCCCTCACCGAGGGGCTGCTCGACACCCGCCTGCCGGTACGCGGGCGCGACGAGTTCAGCGACTGGGCCGCCTCGTTCAACGAGATGGCCGAGGCGCTGGCGGCGAAGATCGAGGCGCTCTCCGCCGCCCAGGCGCGGGAGCGGCGGTTCACCGCCGACGTGGCGCACGAGCTGCGTACCCCCGTGACCGCCCTGGTGGCGGCGGCGTCGCTGCTGCGCGACCACCTGGACCAACTGCCGGGCGACGCGCGGCGCGCGGCGGAGCTGCTGGTCGCCGACGTGGTCCGGCTGCGCCGTCTGGTGGAGGACCTGATGGAGATCTCCCGGCTGGACGCCGGGCGGGAACGGCTCGCCGTCGCCGCCGTCGACCCGGTCGCCCTGCTGCGGGCGATCGTCGTGGCCCGAGGCTGGTCCGACCGGGTGCGGATCGACGGCGCGCCGGTGCCGCTGCGCACCGACCCGCGCCGGCTGGAGCGGGTGCTGGCGAACCTCGTCGCCAACGCGGTCGAGCACGGCGGCGGCGAGCTCCGGGCCGCGGTCGCCGGCGACGGGTCGCGGGTCGTCTTCGAGGTCAGCGACCAGGGCCCGGGCATCCCGGCGGAGCACCTGCCGCGCCTGTTCGACCGCTTCCACAAGGTCGACCCGGCCCGCTCCGGCCGGGGCAGCGGGCTGGGCCTGGCCATCGCCCGGGAGAACGCCCACCTGCTCGGCGGGCGGCTGAGCGTGCGCAGCGAGCCGTGGGTGGCCACCCGGTTCCGGCTGGACCTGCCCGCCGAGCCGGCGTCGGACGGTGCGCGGTGAGCCGGCACGCCGCGGTCGCCACCGCCCTCCCGCCCGCCCGCCGAGCCGGCGTCGCGGACGGGCGGTGCGCGGTGACCCGGCGCGCCACGGTCGCCGCGCTGCTCGCCGCCGCGCTGTTGCCCGCCGGCTGCGCCGCGCCCCGGTCCGGCTCGCTCGGCCCCGCGCCCGCCGCGCCGCCGCCGGTCACCGCCCCGTCCGTGCTGCCGCCCGGCTCGACCGCGGCGCGGCCGACGGCCGGCCCGGTCCGCTCCCCCACGCCCGCCGCGACCGCCGCCGCCCCGGCGCGGGCACAGACCGTCACCGTCGAGTTGTGGTACGTGCGGGACGGGCGGCTCGCGCCGACCCGGCGCACCCGGCCGGCCACGGTGGCGACGTCCCGGCTGGCGCTGGCCGAACTGGCCGCCGGGCCCACCCCGGCGGAGGCCGCCACCGGGCTGACCACCCTGCTGCCCGCCGGCGGCGAGGTCACCCGCATCGCCGACGGCGTGGCGACGGTCGCGCCCGCCCCGGCGGGCGGCGACGCGCCGAGCCGGCGGCTGCGCGAGGCGCAGGTGGTCTACACGCTCACCCAGTTCCCCACCGTCAAGCGGGTCCGCCTCGCCGCCGGTCCCCCGGTCGGCCGGGCCGACTACGCGGACCTGCTGCCACCCGTCGTGGTCACCGGTCCGACCATCGGCGCTCGGGTCGGCAGCCCGGTCACCGTCACCGGCACCGCCGACGTGTTCGAGGCCACCGTCACGGTCCGGGTGCTCGACGCGGCGGGCCGGACGGTGGCGACCACCTTCACCACGGCCACCTGCGGCACGGGCTGCCGGGGCGACTTCCGGGTCGCCGTCGCCTACCGGGTGCGGCGGGAGCAGCCCGGCAGGATCGAGGCGTACGAGGTCTCGGCGGCGGACGGGACGCGCCGGCACGTCGTCGCGGTGCCCGTCACCCTCACGCCCGTCCGATCCTGAGCACCGGGCCGGCGCGTCGGCGCGGGTGACCCCGCCGGTCACGTCCTCCCCCCGGTGCCGGCCACGTCACCGGGTCCCGGCGTCGGCGCCCCGGGCCGTGGCCGTCGCGCCGCTGGCCGCCGTCACGCCGTCGCGGCGCTCACCCGCGCTGCCAGCGGATCTCGCCGCCCACGACGGTGGTCATGACCCGGGTGCGCAGCACCGCGTCCGGCGACTCCAGCCCGGGGTCGGTGTCCACCGCGATGAAGTCGGCCAGCATGCCGGGCGCGAGGACGCCCTTGCGGTCCTCCTCGCCCGCGGCGTGGGCCGCGCCGAGGGTGTGGGCGGCGAGCGCCTCGGCCATGGTGAGCCGCTGCTCGGGCTGCCAGCCGCCCACGGGCGTCCCGTCGGGACGGGTACGGGTCACCGCGGCGTACAGGGCGGCGAAGGGGTTGGGGTGCTCGACCGGGGCGTCCGAGCCGAAGGCCAGGCCGACGCCGGCGTCGAGCATCCCTCGCCAGGCGTAGGAGGCCAGGTCGTGCCCGGCCAGCAGGGTGTCGACGAGGTCGATGTCGCTGGTGCAGTGCACGGGCTGCATCGAGGCGACGACGCCCAGCCGGGCCATCCGGGCCAGGTCGCCGGCCCGCAGGTGCTGGGCGTGCTCGATGCGGTGCCGCAGCCCCGGCGTGCGGCCGACGGCCTCGTAGGCGTCGATGACGAGGTGGTTGGCCTGGTCGCCGATGGCGTGCGTGGCCACGGCGATGCCGTTCTCCGCCGCCCTGGCGAAGAGCTTGACCAGGTCCTCGTACGGCGTGACGGCGATGCCGACGTTGGGGTGCTCGCCGGCGAAGGGCTCGCTCATGTGGCAGGTGTGCGAGCCCAGCGCCCCGTCGCTGAAGATCTTCACGGGCCCGGTGCGGAACCAGTCGTCGCCCTGCCCGGTGCGGCGACCCTCGGCGATCGCCTCCTCCAGGTGGACCGACGGAATGGCCTTGTGTACGCGCAGCTTCAGCTCGCCGGCCTCCCGCAACTCCAGGTAGGCCGCCCGGCAGTCCTCGCCGTCGATGTCGTGCACGCTGGTCAGACCGAGGGCGAGCAGTTCGTCCTGCGCGACGCGGAGTTGCTCGCGCAGATCGCGGGAGACCATGAGGCCCTCCAGCGGACGACAGGCCGTCTCGCGCAGGATGCCGGTGGGTTCCCCGCGCTCGTCCCTGACGATCTCACCGCCCACCGGGTCGGGGGTGTCGGCGTCGATGCCGGCCAGGCGCAGGGCCGCCGAGTTGGCCCACACCGTGTGGCCGTCCGCGTTCGGCAGCACGACCGGCAACTCCGGACAGACCGAGTCCAGGGCGTACCTGTCCGGCTGCCTCGGCGGATCCCAGGTGTTGCTGTTCCACCTGCCGCCGAACAGCCAGGCGCCCGGTCGCAGCCGCGCCGCGTGCGCGGCCACCATGGCCAGCGCGTCGTCCAGGGAACGCACGTCGCGCAGGTCCACCGCGTCCAGGCTGTGGGCGTACTGCGCGGTGTGGATGTGCGCGTCGTAGAGACCGGGGAGCACGGCGGCGCCCGCCAGGTCGACCAGCTCCGCGCCGGGTCCCGCGGCGGCGCGCACCTCCGCCTCCGTGCCGACGGCCAGCAGCCGCTCGCCGACCACGGCCATGGCCCGGGCCGTCGGGTTGCCGGCGTCCCCGGTGCGGATGGCGGCGTTGCGGTACACGCGGATGCTCATGTCACCTTCAGGGCTCGAGTGATGGGTGACCACCCACTGTAGGAGCGGCGGAGAGAAGTCGGAAGTCACCGCCCCGGTTGCCCGTGGCCGCCCCCTACGGCGGTGGGCGCGACCTGCGGCCGCGCCCACCGGTGCGTCCGGACAGCGACGGGTCAGCGACGCGGGAGGAAGGCAAACTGCCGCTCACCGTTGGTCGCGGCGGGCAGCGAGAATCCTCCGATTCCCGGCAGCGACAGGAACGGGATCTGGGTCTCCTGGGGAAGCTCCTCGATCTTCCCGGTGCCGACCGCGACGGTGACGGGCACGTCCGCGTCTCCCCCCTGCCCGTAGCCGTAGGCGGTGCCGTCGTCGTCGACCGACAAAAGGCGGACGCTCTCCTGCTCGCCGTCTCCGCCGAAGCAGTAGCTCTTGCCCTTCTCGAAGTCCACGGCGATGGTCCCCGCGACCGCGTAGCGGCCGTTCGGCGACAGCACGGGCTGGTGGGAGGCTCCGTCCAACCCGCCCCCCGGGTCGCATACCACGGACGTCCGCAGCTTTCCGGACTTCAGGTCGTGCACGGCTGCCACCGGGATGCCGCCCTGCTTCGTCAAGCCCTTCTCGGCGTTCCAGAGGGAGAAGACCTGCTCGCCGACGACAGCGAACACCCGGCCGTTCTCGTACTTGCTGACGAACTTCAGATCGGCGCCCGGCGGCACGGCGTCGCTGGCCTGCCAGACGCCGGGGACGCCGAAACCGGCCGGACTGAGCGTGACGACCGGGCCGTCCGGGGAGAGCCCTGCCACCGAACCGCTGATGCAGCCCGTCTGCTCGCAGTAGGGCAGTCGCACGCTCTCGTCGTACGTCTTGACGCGGTCCTTCGACAGGTCGATCGCCGCGGCGTGGTCGATGCCTTTCTCCTCCCAGCTGACCAGGAGCCCGTTCCCGCCGTCGACGACCTTCGCCGGGCCGTAGGCATCCATCGGCACGGTACGGGTGTGGGCGGCCGCGACCTCCGTTCCGGAGGAGTCGGCCGGGTAGGCGACGAGGGAGACCGTGTCCTCCTCCGTGAACCGAGGGGTGTACGCCCAGACGACCACGTACTCGCGCCCGTCCTCGTTCACGACGAGGAGCTGCGGAAGGTACGACGACTCCGGCGCCACGTTCTCGGGAAGGGCTGGCGGCTGCCACTCCTGGCTGTCCCAGCGGGGTGCACCGGTGACGGCGTCGCGGGCCTCGACGACGTAGCCCGCACCCTTCTTCTGGAGGAAGGCGACGATGCCCGCCTTCGCCGCGGCTCCCACCGTCAGGTTCTTCGCGTCCTCCGGCAGCCAACTGACGGTCTCGTGCCAGCCCTTGGCGGTGTCGAACCCCTCCGGCGCCTTCACCACAGGCTGCGGAGACGCCCCGGCGCTCGGCGACGAACCGCCCGGATCTCCGCCGCGCGCCCCGCCGTCGGCACCGTCGCCACAGGCTGCCAGCATCGCGGCCGCCACCATGATGGTGACGGCCCTTCCCATACCCCTCATGCACACCTCCCCAGAGCGCGGAGGCGTTCCTGGTACCGCGCCTCCCGCAAGATCATCCAAATCGCCGGGAGGGGAGCCTGTCAAAACGGATGGGCTCCGGCATGAGCACGGTGGCCGCGATCGGCGACCGGTACGAGCAGGTGGAATCCGGCCTCGTCGCCGCGGACAGTGGCCATCATGGGCATGATCACATCCGGGCCGTCAACGTGGTCGCCGCGCATGCCGGGCGTTCGGCCGCCGGCGGCACGGGCCGGGGCAGCGTCGCTGCTGTCACAGGCCGGCGCACGGGTCGTCACCCACCGCGCAGCCCTCGGGCGCCTTGGTCGCCGGGTCGCTGTCGCGGACCTCGAACGTGAACGTCCGCGACTGCCCGGCCTTCACGGGCGGCCCGGTGAAGGTGACGGTCTGCCCGTCCTGCCGCCAGTCGGCACCGCTGGCGTCGGAGACCCGGCCGCCCTCGGCCAGCGTCACGACCACCGTCCAGTCCTTCGCGGCCGCGCCACCCGAGTTGTCGACCACCACCTCGCCGGTGTAGCCGAAAATCCGGGACGGGGGCGACACCGTCTCGTAGCGGGCGGTCACGGCCGGCTCCGACGGCGCGGCGGCGGTGGGCGTGCGCGAGGGCCTCGCCGTGGGGGTGCGGCTCGGGCGGGTGGCGTCCGGGGTGGCGGTCCGGGTGGGGCGGGCGGAGGCGGTCGACCGGGGCGAGCCGCTCGGGGTGGTCGTGGCGGTGGGCACCGGCGCGGGCGCCGGTGCGGCGGCCCGGTCCGGCTCGGTCGGCAGCACCGCCCACACCGCCACCCCGGCGGCCAACGCGGCGCCGGCCAGCCCGGCGACCAGCAGCGGTCGGCTACGGCGGCCGGCCGGCGCCGGCTCCTCGTCGAACGCCTCCGTGACCGGCATCTCGGCCGTCATCCCGGCCTCGCCACGGCGCAGGTCCACCTGCCGGAAGGCCAGCCAGTCGAGGATCGCGGGCAGCCGATTGGTCAGGGCCTGCCGATAGCACTCCTCGCGGCGCTCGCGCTGCTCGTCGGCCCAGACGCCGTGCTCCAGCACCTCGCGGACCGACAGCCGACAGCCCTCGGCGGTGGCGGTGACGGCACAGGTCAGCCGGCTGCGCCGGCCGCCCTCGAGGCACCGCAGCGCGATCAGCTCCGGCTCCTGCCGTTCGGTGACCTCCGCGTCGACGGCGGCGTCGAAGCCGGGCAGCCCCGCCGTGCGCAGCAGCAGCCGGTTCCGCGTCCCCGTCTTCGTCTCGACCTCGGCGAACCACCGGGCGAGTACCTCGCGATCCGTCAGTGCGTGCCACACCCGCTCGGCGGGGTGGAACAGGTCGACCTCCGTGCCGATCTCGCTCACGGCGAGACTCTACGATCCCGGGAGCGGGACCGCCGGGCGGGGCGGCACCGACGGGCGGATCCGACGTCCATCTCGGACGCCCAAATCCGCCGATGCGCGGGCCGCCCCGGCGCGGCCCCGGCCTCGCTGCGAGCGGAGGACTCGAACCTCCATCGCCCGTTCCAGAGACGGGTGTGCTGCCGATTGCACCAGCTCGCAAGGGGTTCCGTCCCGCGTCGCGGGTCCGGACCGTGCCCCGACCAGGATTCGAACCTGGGCTCTCCGGTTTCGTAGACCGGCGCTCTCTCCGCTGAGCCACCGGGGCGGAAGACCGGCGCCCGCCCTCCTGGGCGCCGGTCGGCGGTCATCCCTTAACGCAGACGACCTGCTTGAGGTGCGCCACCACCTCGACCAGGTCCTCCTGCTGCGCCATCACCTGGGTGATGTCCTTGTACGCGCCGGGGATCTCGTCGACCACCCCCGCGTCCTTGCGGCACTCCACGCCGGCGGTCTGCGCGGCGAGGTCGGCGGTGCTGAACGTCCGCTTCGCCTGCGCCCGCGACATCCGCCGCCCGGCCCCGTGCGACGCGGAGCAGTACGCGTCCGGGTTCCCCTTGCCCCGCACGATGTACGACCCCGTGCCCATCGACCCGGGGATGATGCCCAGGTCCCCCCGACCGGCCCGGATCGCCCCCTTGCGGGTCACCAGCACGTCGACGCCGTCGTAACTCTCCTCCGCCACGTAGTTGTGGTGGCACGAGATCGGCTCGTCGTAGCGCACCTGCGGGAACTGCTCCCGCACCACGCCGCAGAGCAGGGCGAGCATGACCGCCCGGTTGCGCCGCGCGTACTCCTGCGCCCACCACAGGTCCCGGCGGTAGGCGTCCATCTCCGGCGTACCGGCGAGGAACACCGCCAGGTCCCGGTCGGGCAGGTCGGTGTTGTGCGGCAGCCGCCGGGCGACGGCGATGTGCCGCTCCGCCAGCTCCTTGCCGATGTTGCGGGAGCCGGAGTGCAGCATCAGCCACACCCGGCCCTCGTCGGCGCCGCCCTGCTCCAGGCACACCTCGATGAAGTGGTTGCCGCCGCCGAGCGTGCCCAGCTGCCGCTGGGCCCGCGTCTCCAGCTGCGCCACCCGCCGGTCGAGGTCGGCGAAGCGGCGCCAGAAGTCGTCCCAGCCGGCCTGCTCCAGGCCCCGGATCCGGCGCGGGTCGACCGGCTTCTCCCGCTGGGCGAACCCGACCGGGATGGTGGCCTCGATCGCCGACCGCAGGCCGGCCAGGTCGTCCGGGAGGTCGGCGGCGGTCAGCGAGGTGCGGACCGCGGACATGCCGCAGCCGATGTCGACGCCGACGGCGGCCGGCGAGACGGCCTGCCGCATCGCGATGACGGAGCCGACCGTGGCACCCTTGCCGAAGTGCACGTCGGGCATGACCGCGACGCCCTCCACCCACGGGAGCGCGCCGATGTTGCGCAGCTGCTGGGCGGCCTGCGGCTCGATGCCGTACGGGTCGGTCCAGACCCGGACCGGCGCGCGGGTGCCCGCGAGCGGGGTGAAACTCATGGTCGTCTCCTCGTGTCGTCGGCTGGTCGGCACCCGTCTCGGCGCGACCGGAAGGATCGACGACCGCCCGGGAATCGAACCCGGTGGGAGGGGGTGTGCGCGACCCCCTCCGCGCCCAGCGCGCGGCCGGCCCGGCGGGCGCGGGGCCCGGCGGGTGGAGCGGTTGGCCGGATTCGAACCGGCGATCTTCACCGTGGCAGGGTGACGCGCTGATCTGACTGCGCCACAACCGCGTGCCTGCGACACCGCTCGGGCGTCGCCGCGTAGGCCGTACGGGGTTCGAACCCGTGACCTCCCGGCTGAGAACCGGGCGAGCTTCCCGTTGCTCCAACGGCCCGTGCCAGGGCAGGGTCGCCACCCTGCCCTGCCCTGCCGTCCGGGACCGGGGAATCGAACCCCGTGTCTCTCGCGCCCAAGGCGAGCGGGTCAGCCAGCTCCCTCGTCCCGGTGACGGTGTCGTCTTCCCGGTCGACCGTGATGGGCGACCGGGGCGTTGCTTCCACTGTGGAGTTGAGAAGGGTCGATGGCGCCGAAACAGGGCGGAGGGACGTCGGTCCGGGTGGACGAAAAAGCCGCCCGGTCCCCGGTGGGATGGGCGGCTGCGCGTACGCGCTGGCGCTAGTCGCGCCGCCACCCCGACTGCCGGCCCTGCTCGGGACGGCACCGACCTGGGGCACGCTCCCCTGTGGGCAGCGAGGCACCGTCGTGCGGCGTCGGCCACACGGCGTTGGTGCGGGTGCGCTGCGACACGGCGTACTCCCCTGGGTCGTTCGGTTGACCTTGCGCCGATGACGGTAGGCGCGCCGGACGGTGGCCGCAATGGATATTCGGCTACGGGCGCCCGAGCGCACGAGCCGCGCGTCACAGGCACCGGAATCACTCCCCCGGCTTCCCTATCACTCCCTATCTGCACTAGGCTAGGGACTGATGAGTGAGGGAATGTACTCCGTCGAGCAGGTAGCCGAGCGGCTCGGCCTGCACGTGCGCACCGTGCGCGGCTACATCCGCGCCGGCCGACTGAGAGCGGTACGGATCGGCAAGCAGTACCGGATCGCCCGCGCCGACCTCGACGCCCTGACCGGGCGGCCGGAGTCGGCCCGCCCCGCCGCCGGCCCGGCCGTGGAGGTGTCGAGCATCGTGCAGATCGACGGCGTCGACCGGGCCGCAGCCGACCGGCTCGGCACGCTCGTCCTGGCCGGGGCGAACACCGGCCACGACCCCGGCCACCCGCTGCGCATCCAGACCGTCCACGACGAGGAGCGACACCGCATGAAGATCGTGATACTCGGCGGCGCCGCCGCCACCGCCGAGGTGCTGCGCCTGCTCGACGCGGTGCTCGACGGCGACAACGGCCTACTCACCCGGGAGGTCGGGAATGCCTGACGTGGTGCGGGAGCGGGCCGGCGTGCCGGTGCTGGTGTGCGAACCGGACGGCCCGCCGGTGGCCACGGCGCAGGACGCGCTGGACCTGATCGGTGCGGCCTTCCTCGGCGCCGAGGTGGTGGCCGTGCCCGCGAGTCGGCTGGACGCGTCGTTCTTCTCCCTCGGCACCCGCTTCGCTGGCGAGATCATGCAGAAGTTCGTCAACTACCGGCTGCGCCTGGTCGTCGTCGGCGACATCTCCCGACACCTCGCGGCCAGCGCGGCCCTGCGCGCGCTCGTCCACGAGTCGAACCAGTCCGACCACGTGTGGTTCGTCGCCGACCTCGACGCGCTCGACGACCGGCTGCGGGCCGCGACCCGGCGGACCGGCCCGGCAGCCGGCTGAGCCACCGCACCGCCCCGGTGGCGCCGGCCGAGGATGGGCTACGGTCGACGACCGTGGCCCTGATGCGTGCTGACTTCTACTCCGACGTGCTCCGCGTCAACACCTCGATGACGGTGATCCTGCCGCAGCGGACCTCCTCGCAGATCGGCCTGTCCGGCAGCGCCCCGGACGGCGACCCGCCCGTGCTCTACCTGCTGCACGGCCTCTCCGACGACGACACGATCTGGCTGCGCCGCACGTCCATCGAGCGGTACGTCGCGCCGCTCGGCCTGGCGGTGGTGATGCCCCAGGTCGGGCGCAGCTTCTACAGCGACGAGGAGCACGGCAACCGGTACTGGACCTTCCTCAGCGAGGAGTTGCCGGGGCTGTGTCACGACTTCTTCCGGCTCTCGGCGCGGCGGGAGGACACCTTCGTCGCCGGGCTCTCGATGGGCGGCTACGGGGCGCTGAAGTGGGCGCTGCGCGACCCGGGCCGGTTCGCGGCGGCGGCGAGCCTGTCCGGCGCGCTGGACGTGCCCGGCCGCCGGCACCATCCGGTCCACCCGATCGACACCCAGGTCTGGCACACCGTCTTCGGCGAGCGCACCATCACCGGCAGCGACGACGACATCCTCGCCCTGCTCGACAAGGCGGGCGCCGACCTGCCCGCGCTCTACGTCGCCTGCGGCACGGAGGACTTCCTGTACGAGGACAACCTGACCTTCGTCGCGGCGGCCCGCGAGCGGGGCGTCCCGCTCACCGTGGACTTCTCCCCCGGCGCGCACGACTGGGCGTACTGGGACGCGAAGATCCAGGACGTGCTGGCCTGGCTGCCGCTGCGCGCCGACGGCTGACCGCCGCGCCCGGGCTCCGCTGCCGTCGCTGCCCGTCAGGCCCCGGCGATGCCGTCGATGCCGGTCAGGCGCCGACGGTGCCGTCGATGCCCTCGCGCAGGAAGTCGGCGTGGCCGTTGTGCCGCGCGTACTCGTGGATCAGGTGCAGCATCACCAGCCGCAGCGACACGTCCTCGCCCCACCTGGCGTTGTGGCCGGTCACGTCGAGCGACTCCGCCTCCCGCTCGATCCGGCGGGAGTGCGCGACCTCCCGCTGCCAGGCATCGAACGCCTCCGCCCGGGTGGCGCCGCTGGCGTCGTACGCCACCTGGAAGTCGCCGGAGTCCGACCAGACCAGCGGGATGTCCTCGCCGTCGATGGTCCGCCGGAACCAGTTGCGCTCCACCTCCGCCATGTGCCGGACGAGGCCGAGCAGTGACAGCGTGGACGGGGGCATCGACTGCCGGCGCAGGTCCTCGTCGGACAGCCCGTCGCACTTCATGGCGAGGGTCGCCCGGTGGTAGTCGAGGAAGGCGCGGAGCATCTCGCGCTCGCCCCCCGTGAGCGGTGGGCCGATGCGTTCGGTGGTCACTGCCGCTCCCCTCGCCCGACGACGCGCCGCCGTCGGAGTTCCTGCGGGCCCCGCGCGGCGCCCTCCCGAGTGATCATGCCGGACGGGTCCGCCCCGCGCCGCGCCGCGTCCCGCCGCGCACGTCGCCGAGGCCGGCCCGTGCCCCGCCGCGCCGATCGCCCGCCGCGCCGGTGGGCCGCTCCGCAGGCTATCCGCTCGGCACCGAGGAGCGGGCCACCGGCACGTCGAAGTACGTGTCCGGCCAGGGCTCGTCGCGGTAGCGGTAGTGCCACCACTCGCGGTCGTAGTTGACGAAGCCGCCGTCGGTCATCAACTGCCGCAGCAGCCGCCGGTTGTCCCGCGCGGTGCCGGTGATCCCCGGCGAGTCGGTGTGCGCGAGCGGGTCGAAGCAGTCGAAGCCGGTGCCCATGTCGACGCTGTTGTCGCCGAACCGCTGCCCCCGGGGGGCGGTGCAGGAGACCAGCGGCTGGCCCGGGGCGTACGCGGCCTGGGTGGAGGTCGGCACGTCGACCAGGGTCAGGTCGACCGTGCTGCCCCGGCTGTGCGCCGTGGGTGCGCCGATGTAACCCTCGTCGAACAGCTTGAACTTCGCCACCCGGGGATAGAATTCCGCCCTCATCTGCTGCTCGCCGGGCTGTTTCGCCCAGGCGACGAAGTCGTCGGCGGCGCGCCGGGGGCGGTAGCAGTCGTACACCTTCAGGCTGCGGCCCCGGGCGAGCGCGGCGTCCTGCACCCGGCGCAGCGCCTCGGCGGCCCGCCGGGTGAGCAGGCAGAGCGGTTCGGGGTAACCGGCGACCGGCCGACCGACGAAGTTGTGCGCGGTGGCGTACCGGATGTCGGTGCGGATCCTCGGGTCGACGTCGGTGAGGACGACGAAGTCCGGTGGGCGCGGCGTCACGGTCGCGCTGGGGGCCGCCGACACCGACGGCGACGGCGACGGCCCGGGCCGGGCGCAGGCCGGCGCCAGCGCCGCGACCACCACGGCCACGGCGACGGCCCGGGCGGCGGCGCCGCGGGGCCGCCGGCCGGCCCGGCCCGCCCTGTCCACGCCTCCTGTCTACCAGGGTGCCGGCCCGTCGGACCCCGGGTCCGGCGACAGGCGTACGCGCGGGAACCGCCAGCCCCTCCCCCACCCGGCCGGGGGACGGCCGGGCGGGGCGGTGGAGACGGTCAGTGGTGGTGGTGCCGGACGGCCCGGCGGATGTCGACCGGCAGGGCGGGCGCGCCGTCGACCGGCGCCGGGTCCTCGGCCGTGGGGGCGATGCCGCCGGCGGCGATCCGGTCGAGCGTGGCCAGGCCGGCGGCGTCGATCGAGCCGAAGACGGTGTAGTTGGGGCGCAGCGCCGAGTCGGACTGCACCAGGAAGAACTGGCTGCCGTTGGTGTCCGGGCCGGCGTTGGCCATGGCGAGGGTGCCCCGGGCGTAGAGCCGGCGCACGCCGGTCGGGTCGGTCGGTGCCGGCGGCAGGTCGGTGGGCAGTTCGTCGAGGTACCGGTAGCCCGGGCCGCCCGAGCCGGTGCCGGACGGGTCACCGCACTGGAGCACCTTCAGCGTCGGGTACGCGGTGAGCCGGTGGCAGGAGGTGCGGTCGTAGAAGCGGTGCCGCACCAGGTGCAGGAAGCTCTGCACGGTGCACGGCGCGGCCTCGCCGTCGAGCGTCAGCCCGATGGGCCCCTGGTTGGTCCGCAGCGTCACCCGCACCGTGCCCCGGCCGGGCGTGCGCCTCGGGTCGGGCGGCAGCGGAACCGGCCGGGCGGCGGGCTCCTCCGGTGTCTCCGTGTAGGCGCACGGTCCCGGCGTGACCCGGGGACCGGCGGCGGAGCCGGCCGGGGACCCGGCGGGCGCGGCGACCGCGGCGGCACCGCCACCGGTCACCAGCGCGCCCGCCACCAGGGCCACCCCGGCGAGGCGGGTCAGCGCGCGGGCCGGACGGCGGGGCGCCGCGATCGACGGCGGGACGGGGTGCGGTCGGGATTCGCTCGGCACGTGGATCCTCCCTGGACGTGTGGCACCAGAAAGACCGGAGTCTATGGATCCCGTCGTCGGTTGTCGATCCGCTCCGCACCCGCGGCGACCTGCGGCAGGTGGGTGGCCACAAGTGTCTGCTGGCTGCGGCGACACACCCTGCCCGCGCCGGTGCCGCCGGCCCGCGCACAGGGCCCGGCGCGGCCCCCGGCCGGTGGCCGCCTCGCCGCCCGGCCCGCGGTCACGGTGTCCGGCGTCGCCCCGCCCGACGCCAGAGCAGCGCCACCGCCGCCAGCCCGAGCGCGGCCACCGCGAGCGCGACCGCGCGCCACCGTCCCAGCAGCCCGTCCTCCAGCGGGCCGCTGGCCGCAGCCGGACGAGGTTCGCCGGTGGCGGCGAGCGCGGGCGGCGTGGCGGCCGCCGAGGCGGCCAGCTCTCCCGGCTCGACGAGCCGGCCGACGGCGGAGTCCCGGGGCAGCGAGAAGCCCCAGTCGAGCAGCGCGGCGCCCTGCTCCCAGCCCCGCGCGGGCCGCGGTTCGGCGCCGAGCAGCGTGACGACCAGCCGGCGGCCGCCCCGGTGGGCCGCCCCGACGTAGGTGTGCCGGGCCAGGTCGGTGAAGCCGGTCTTGCCGCCGAGCGCCCCGGGGTAGCGGTAGATGAGCTGGTTCTCGTTCTGGATCTCGAAGCCCTTGGTCCGCTGCGCCGGCTGGGCGGGAATGTGGTGGGTCTCGGTCAGCGCGTACCGGCGGAAGGTGGGGTCGGCGAAGCAGGCCCGGGCGATGAGCGCCAGGTCGTACGCGCTGGTGAACTGGCCCTTCCCGTCGAGGCCGGACGGGGTGACCGCGTGGGTCTGCAGGGCGCCGAGCCGGTGCGCCTCCTCGTTCATCGCCCGTACGCCGCCGGCCTTCCCGTCCGGGCCGCCGCCGAGGCGGGCCAGCAGGTTGGCCGCCTCGTTGCCGGACTGCAGCAGCAGCCCGAGCCAGACGGTCTCGATCCGGTAGCGCCCGCCGGCGACGAGCCCGACGGCGGAGGAGCCCGGCTCGATGTCCATGTCGCCGTCGGTGACGGTGACGACCTGCTTCGGGTCGAGCCGGGGCAGCATGGTGGCCGCCAGCAGCAGCTTCTGCACGCTGGCGGGGGTGCCGTACTCGTGCGGGCCGCAGCCGCCCAGCACCTGGCCGGTGTCCAGGTCGGCGACCAGCCACGAGGTCGCGGTGACCGCCGGCGGTCGCGGCACCCCCGCGGGGACGACCAGGCCGGCGGTGGCCAGCGCCGGCCCGCCCACGGCCCGCTCCTCGGGCACGGCCGGCGGCGGCGACGGGCGCGGCGGCCGGGACACCGCCGGCGCGGGCGCTTTCGGGCACGGCGCCGGCGGCACCGCGCCGGACACGCCCGTCGCGGCGACGGTACGAGCGGTCGGGGCGGCCGCCACCGGGGCGGGCGCGCCGGCGGCGAGGAGGACGGCGGTCGCCGTGGTCACCAGCAGCCGAACCTTCATGCCCCGCACCCTAGTCGGCACGATCCGGGGCGCGGGCCGGCTTCCCGATGCTCCGGCGTTCGACGTGGCGGCGGAGAACGGAGGGGTCCGCCGGCGCGGGCGACCCGGGCGGCCCGGATTCCGGGACCATCGGCCCTTCCGCCGGGCGAGCCCGGCGCGGAGGCTGGTAACCGAAAGCGGTAGCGGATCTTCCGGTTTGCGCGGCGGTCGCCGCCGAACGGACTGCCCCGCCCCGCGCGCCGGCGCGCCAACCCACCCGGAAGGACGCACGATGGAAGGCCACTCGCTGACCCGCCTCGCCGACGAACAGCTCGCCGCCGCCCGGGAGGCCGACAGTGGACGCAGCGCCCACAACCTGCACCGCGGCCGGGACCGCCGGCTGCGGCAGACCCTGCTCGCGCTGCGGGGCGGCCGCTCGCTCGACGAGCACGACAGTCCGGGCGAGGCGACGCTGCAGGTGCTCCGGGGGCAGGTACGCCTGGTGGCGGGCGACGAGTCCTGGGAGGGCCACGCCGGCGACCTGGTGGTCGTCCCGCCGCGGCGGCACGCGCTGCACGCCGTGACGGACGCCGCCGTCCTGCTCACCGTGACGCCACGCCCGTGACCGCCGTCTCCGCCCGCCGTCGCCGCCCGGCCGGGCGGCCCACCGCGAACGCCACCGGCCGCGCGCGGGCCGGGGGCCGGTCACCCGGCTGGCTGCCGCCGCAGCACGGCGCCTGGGCGATGCTGCTGCTGCCGTTCCTGGCGGCGGTGACCGTCACCGGCCCGCACCCGCTGCACCTGCCGCTGCTCGGGGCGGTGCTCGCCGCCTACCCGCTGTCGTACTTCGGGTTGCAGGCGGTCAAGACCGGCCGGTTCCGGCGGGTACGCCCGCAGCTTGCCGCGTACGGCGTCGCCACCGTGCTGTGCGCCGCGCCGGTGCTGGCGGCCCGGCCGGCGGTCCTCGCGTACGCGCCGCTCTTTGGCGTCCTGGCCGCCGTCAACGCCGGCTACGCGCGCCGGCGCCGGGACCGGGCGCTCGTCAACGACCTCGCCTTCGTGGCGCAGTGCGGGCTGCTCGGGTTCGTCGTCGCCACGGTCGCCGGGGTGCCGCCGGCCCGGGTGGCCGGCGCGACGGTGGTGGCGCTCGGCTACCTCGTCGGCACGATCCTGTACGTCAAGACGATGATCCGGGAGCGGGACAGTGGTCGGTACCGGTGGGCGTCCTGGGCGTACCACGGCGTCGCCGCGCTCGCCGCGGCGCTCTGGGCGCCGACGCCGGTCGCCCTGGTCTTCGCGGCGCTGCTGGCCCGGGCCGTCGCGCTGCCCGGGCGCCGGCTCACGCCGAAGCGGGTGGGGCTGGTCGAGACGGCGTACACCCTGCTGGTGCTGGTGGCGGTGACCTTCTGAACCGGGTACCGGGCCGGTTGGTCGTGCGGCGGCAGGGCGACAGCCTCCGCGAGCCCCGCACGACCGCCCGGGTGGGTACATTCGACCCCGATGGACATCGACGGTGCGGTCAGACGCTTCCTCTTCCTCCTGGGTAGTTCACGCCCCGGTGGCAACACCGAACTCCTGGCCCGACGCGCGGCAGCCGCGCTGCCGGCCGGTGTCGAGCAGCGCTGGCTCCGCCTGGCCGACCATCCGCTGGCGCCGTTCCACGACATCCGACACGGCCAGTTCCCTCCCCCGCCGTCCGGCAACGAGGCGCTGCTGCTGACGGAGACCCTTGCCGCGACCGACCTGGTGATCGCCTCACCGGTCTACTGGTACAGCGTCAGCGCCCCCACCAAGCTCTACCTCGACCACTGGTCGACCTGGCTGCGGCTGCCCGGTGTCGATTTCCGGCCCCGCATGCGCGGCCGCACGATGTGGGCGATCAGCGCCCTCAGCGACGAGGACCCGGCCAAGGCAGACCCGATGGTGAACAGCCTCTGGATGAGCGCCGACTACCTCGGCATGCGATGGGGCGGTGCGCTGCTCGGCCACGCCGACCGCCCCGGCGACGTGCTCGGCGACGCGGCCGCCCTCCGCGCCGCGGACGCCTTCTTCGCCTCGACGGCGCCCGACGACGCACGGGACGGGCGACTCCCTCGCACTGCCGTTGTCTGACTCCACGATGGACGCCTCGTGGCTGTCCACGATGATCCATCACATCGCCGACCTGGACGCGGCGGCCCGCGAGCTGCGCCGAGGCGACCGGCCCGGTCGTCGACCACCTCGACCTGCTGGTGCTGCGCTGAGTCAGGCCGGCAGGGTCGGGTCGCGGTGCCGCAGGTAGTCGTACAGCGCCGCCGAGGCGCGCAGCCGCCGCAGGCTCCGCCGGTGCAGCTCCTGCTCCCGCCGGGCCAGCTCCGCGTGGACCCGTTGGGCGCTGCCGGTCGTACGCATCTCGTCGAGCACGGCCGCGATGATGTCGAACGGGTACGCGCCCCGGCGCAGCAGCGCGACGACCTGCGCGGCCCGCAGTTCGGCCTGGTCGTACACCCGGTAGCCGGTGCCGCGCTCGCGGGCCGGCCGGACCAGGCCGCGTTGCTCCCACAGCCGTAGCTGGGAGGTGCGGACCCCGACCAGGTCGGCGACCGCGCCGATGCGCACCCCGCGCCGCGGCGCCGGCAGGGTCGCCGGCGGGCTGGTCACCACGGTCTCGAACGCGCCGAGCACCCGCCGGATGTCCGCCCGCTCGCGGTCCAGCTCGGCGTGGCCCCCGTCGAGCGCCGCCAGCGCCGCCGCCAGGTCGCCCCGGTGCACGGCGGCCATGATCTCCCGGGTACGCGCCCAGCCGTGGCCCTCGGCCATCCGGCGGGCCACGGCCAGCGCCCGGAGGTGGTCGGCGGTGAAGATGCGGTAGCCGGCGGGGGTGCGTTCGACCGGTGGCAGCACGCCCAGGTCGACGTAGTTGCGGACCTGCTGGACGGAGATCCCGGCGGTCGCGGCGAGGTCCACGGCCCGCAGCCGGCCACTGCCCTTCCGCGCGGTCACCACCGGGCCACCGTACCGCCCACCCACCGGCCGGAATTCCGTGCCCGCCCGGCGATCGACGCCGCCTGGGGGGTGTACGGAAGGGCCCCTTCCCGTCCAAGACAGGAAGGGGCCCCGCACACCGGGCCGTCGGGCTCAGCGCGTGAGCCGGTACAGCTCCCCGCCCCGGGCGTAGTACATGACCCCCGACGCGTCCATCGTCCACACGTCGCTGATGCCGGTGGCCAGCTTCTGGACCGAGAGCGTCGCGGGGTCCACGCACGCGACGGTGGTCCGGAAGTTGCCGCACACCGCGCCGTCCGGCGCGACCGCCAGGTGGTCACTGCGCCAGACGTGGGAGACGTTCCAGTCGAACGGCTCCACCTCGACGGTCCGGACCACGCTCCGGCTCACCGGGTCGAACTCGAAGAGCGTGCCGGAGGTCGACCCCCAGATCCGGCCGTCCGGCGCCACGATCAGACGGGTGATCGCCTTGGCGCCCGGGATGGCGGTGCCCTCCCAGACCTTCGTCGCGGTCGCCGGGTCCCAGAGGAAGAGCTTCGCCTCCGTCTGGGTCGGCGCGATGCCGAGCCCACCCCAGATGCCGGTGCCACCCAGGATCAGGTTGCCGACGGTGGCCAGGGCGGTGACGCTCTGCTCCGGTACGACGTTGCGGTGCACCTCCTTCGCCCCGGTGGCCGGGTCGACGAGCGTCAGCGCCCCGCCGAGCTGGCCGTACTCGGGGATGGTGCCGAAGGCGATCCGGTTGCCGACCCCCGTGATGGCGAACGGCCGGTCCTGGTGTTCGGTGCGGAGCGTCGCGAACTGCCGCGGGTTGGTGCCCCGCACGACGGGCTTGGTCGGGTCGAGTTCGAGCAGGTTCGCGCCCGGGTACACGCCGGCGTAGATCTTGCCCTGGTAGGAGAGCAGGCCCTCGGCCTGCCCGAGCGCCCCGGCGTTCTCGCTGAAGGCGCCGGTCGCCGGGTCGAAGGAGGTGATGCCGCCGCTCGGGTAGGCGCTGGACCAGATCTTGCCGTCCGGGCCGGCCTCCACCGTCTGCAGCTGGGCGGGCAGACCCTTGACCCCGGCGGAGACGACCTTCTTGGCGCCGGTCTGCGGGTTGTAGTAGGACAGGTTGCCGCTCAGGCTGATGGTGACGAGCGTCCTGCCGGGCCACGCCGGGTCGTCCAGGTGCGCCCAGCCGAATCCCCGGGCGGTGCCGAACCCGGTGAAGCCGGTCGGGGTGAGCGTCCGGGTGTCGAGGTTGTAGGCCATCAGGCGGCCGGCCGACGAGCCGAAGTAGACGTTCTTCTTCGCGTCCGGCGGGGAGAAGTTCAGGCCCGCGGCGGTACCGAGTTCGCCGATCCACCGGCCGGCCTTCAGGTCGTGGACGAGCACCTGGTTGCTGTTGGCGAGCCGGGCGAAGAGCGTCTGCTGGTGGACGTCGAGGTCGTAGACGAACTGCTCGCTGCGGTACTGCTCGGGCAGCGGGATCTCCCGCCGCTCACCGGAGTCGACGTCGACCTCGACGAGCCGGGCCACCGTGCCCAGGCCGACGTAGATCTTGCCGTTGGCGACGCCGATGCTGCGCGCGTACTGCTCGCCCGGCCAGATCTGCCCGTAGTCGCGGACGGCACCCGTGCGGTGGTCGAACGAGTAGACCTTGCCGGTGGGGAAGGTGCCGACGAAGACCCGCTCCCCGTCGTTGGCCAGGCGCCACGTCGTCGTCTCCCCCGGCACCGGCGAGCCGAGGTCCTCCACGTGGTCCGCGCCGGGCCGGTAGCGGAACAGCTTGCTGTCGGCGCCGATGTACGCGGTGCCGTCCGGGGTGACGGTGCCGCCCCACGAACCGCCGGCGCCGGGCAGCGGCAGGGTTCGGACCACGGTCGCGGTGCGGGTGTCGATGACGTTGAGCGCGCCGGTGGTCCCGCGCGCCACGGCGTACGCGTAGTCGCCCGCGGACGTGGAGCCGAAGGTCGCACCGTAGATGGCCAGGTTGTGGTGCGGCACGCCGACCAGGGTCTCGGTCGGCGTGGCGGCCACGGCCGGGGTACCCGACACGGCGGTGGCGGCGACGAGGGTCGCCACGATGGCGACCGACGCCAGGCGGCGACGCTGCTGGAGAGGCATAGGCATCCCTTCTTCAATTTCGGCCATCACCGTAAATCTCGGCACATCGAAGGTCAACCACGGATCGCAGCGAGTTCGTGCATCGCAGCAGACCTCGCCGGCGGGCTTCCACTCAGAACGACGGTTACGGCCCGTCCGTTATCCATCGGCGCCGGGTTGACGTGCCGCGTCCCACGTGGACCGCACCCTCCGGACGCCAGCGCCACCCCCGCTTACACGTTATTTGAGACTTCCCCTACCTCTCTGGGTGCGAGAGGCAGGCCAACGCGGCAGAACCCTCCACATGGACGTTAATGAGACGATCGAAGGAAGCCGTCCCCCGAAGACACGACCCGGGCGGAACCCCGCCCACGATCTCGCGAAGGGTTCGCATGCAGCAGCCAGCACGGTCCGCCGCCGACAGCCACGACATGATCGAGGTACGCGGAGCGCGGGAGAACAACCTCGCGGCCGTCTCCGTCGACATCCCCAAACGCCGGCTGACCGTCTTCACCGGCGTCTCCGGGTCGGGGAAGTCATCCCTGGTCTTCGGGACCATCGCCGCCGAGTCGCAACGCCTGATCAACGAGACCTACAGTGCCTTCCTCCAGTCGTTCATGCCGAGCCTGAGCCGGCCCGACGTCGACTCGCTGCGCAACCTGACCCCGGCCATCGTGGTCGACCAGGAGCGGATGGGCGCCAACTCCCGCTCCACGGTCGGCACCGCCACCGACGCGTACGCGATGCTGCGGATCGTGTTCAGCCGGCTCGGCACCCCGCACGTCGGCGGCGCCGGGGCGTTCAGCTTCAACCTGGCCGAGGGGATGTGCCCGACCTGCGAGGGCCTCGGCCGGGTCTCCGACCTCGACGTCAACGAGATGGTCGACGTCGAGCGCTCCCTCAACGACGGCGCGGTCACGGTGCCCAACTTCGCCGTCGACTCCTGGTACTGGCAGACCATCGTCAACTCCGGCCTGTTCGACCCCGACGTCAAGCTCCAGGACTACACGCCCCAGCAGTGGGAGGACTTCCTCCACAAGCCGGCCACCAAGATCAAGGTGGGCAGCAACAACTGGACGTACGAGGGCCTGGCGGTCAAGGTCCGCCGGCTCTACCTGGCCAAGGACCGCGAGTCGATGCAGCCGCACATCCGCGCGTTCGTCGACCGGGCGGTCACCTTCACCACCTGCGCCGCCTGCCGGGGCGCCCGGCTCAACGAGGCGGCGCTCTCCTCCCGCATCGCCGGGCGCAACATCGCCGAATGCTCGGCGATGCAGATCAGCGACCTGGCCGGGTTCGTCAGCGGCATCGACGACCCGTCGGTCGCCCCGCTGGTCGGCAACCTGCGTGAGCTGCTCGACTCGCTGGTGGAGATCGGCCTCGGCTACCTCAGCCTCGACCGCGAATCCGCCACCCTCTCCGGCGGCGAGGCGCAGCGGGTGAAGATGGTCCGGCACCTCGGCTCCAGCCTCTCCGACGTCACGTACGTCTTCGACGAGCCGACCGTGGGCCTGCACCCGCACGACATCGCCCGGATGAACGGCCTCCTGCTGCGCCTGCGCGACAAGGGCAACACGGTGCTGGTCGTCGAGCACAAGCCGGAGACCATCGCGATCGCCGACCACGTGGTCGACCTCGGTCCGGGGGCGGGCGCCGCCGGCGGGCGGGTCTGCTACACCGGGGACGTGCCGGGCCTGCGCCGCTCCGACACCCTCACCGGCCGCCACCTCGACCACCGGGTCCGCCTCCGCGAGCACGTACGCCATCCCTCCGGCCACCTGTCGATCCGCGGCGCCGACCTGCACAACCTGCGGGACGTCAGCGTCGACATCCCGCTCGGGGTACTGACGGTGGTCACCGGCGTGGCTGGCTCCGGCAAGAGCTCACTGATCCACGGCTCGCTGCACCGCCGCGACGGCGTGGTGGTCGTCGACCAGACCTCGATCCGGGGTTCCCGGCGCAGCAACCCGGCCACCTACACGGGCCTGCTGGACCCGATCCGGACGGCCTTCGCCAAGGCCAACGGGGTCAAGGCGGCCCTGTTCAGCGCCAACTCCGAGGGCGCCTGTCCCACCTGCAAAGGCATCGGCCTGGTCTACACCGACCTGGCGATGATGGCCGGCGTCGCCTCCGTCTGCGAGCAGTGCGACGGCCGGCGCTTCACCGACGAGGTGCTCACCTACCGGCTGCGCGGGAAGAACATCAGCGAGGTGCTCGCCATGTCGGCCACGGAGGCCCGGGACTTCTTCCCCAGCGGCCCGGCCCGGGTGATCCTCGACCGGCTGGTCGACGTCGGGCTCAGCTACCTCACCCTGGGGCAGCCGCTCAACACCCTCTCCGGCGGCGAGCGGCAGCGGCTCAAGCTGGCCATCCACATGGCCGACAGCGCGAGCACCTACGTACTGGACGAGCCGACCACCGGCCTGCACCTCGCCGACGTGGACCAGTTGCTCGCGCTGCTGGACCGGCTCGTCGACGCCGGCAACACGGTCATCGTCATCGAGCACCACCAGGCGGTCATGGCGCACGCCGACTGGCTGATCGACCTCGGGCCCGGGGCGGGGCACGACGGCGGCCGGATCGTGTTCACCGGCACCCCGGCCGATCTGGTCGCCCACGGCGACACCCTGACCGCCCGCCATCTGCGCGAGTACGTCGACCGCTGAGAAAGCGGCGCGCCCTGGTCCCGGTGCCGCAGATCCGGGACCAGGGCAGCCACGCGGCACGGAACGCTCAGCGGCCGGGCACCGGGACGGCCCGGGCGGACGGGGCCGCCAGCCGGCGCACCCAGCGCCGCAGCGGCGACACCGAGGCGGCGACAGGGGTGAACAGCCCGACGGTGATCAGCAGGGTGTCGAGGAAAAGCGTGGCGAGCACGACGAGCACGGCCAGCGACGCGACCGTGCGGGCGATCGTCGGCACCCGGCGCGCGGCCGCGCGGTGCACACCGTGGTAGCGGACAAGGGTGCGGGGTGGGGCCATGGTGCTGGTACCTGCCTCAAGTTCGGACGAGGTGCCCCTCATACCCAACGTGAGCTGTACAAACCTCGCCGATGACACGAACCACAACCAGGTGGCCGGGCCACGCGTGCCACGATCGCGCCGGATCAGGCGAGGCGGCGCAGCCAGCGACGCTGCCAGGGGGTCTCCACGGCCCGTGGGCGGTAGGCGGCGCGTACCCAGTCCACGGCCCGCTCCGGCGGCAGCCCGTCCAGGATCGCCAACCCGGCCAGCGCCGTGCCCGTGCGTCCGGTGCCGCCCTTGCAGGCCACCTCCACCCGCTCGCCATCGCGGGCCCGACGCAGCGCCTCCGTCAACGCGTCGACCGCGTCCGCCCGGTCCACCGGGACCCAGAAGTCCGGCCACCGGATCCGCCGGTGCGGCCACGCCGGCACCGGCCCAGGTGCCAGCAACAGCGCGAAGTCGGCGGGCGAGGCCACGTCGGCGACGCGGCGCCCGCGCACGGCCGCCCCACTCGGCAGTACGACCACACCCGGCTGGTCACGCCACTCCCGCTGCACATCCACCGGCCCATTCTGCCTCCACCGCGCCCATTCCCCCGCCCCGCCTCGCAGCACGCGAGGTCGTGGCGGCGTCGACCCGCAGGGGTCCGCCACCGTCGCCCCACGGGGACGGATGCGGTCACGAGACAGCACCGCCCCCGGGCCGGATCGGCACGGGGGCGGCGCTGGGCGTCGGTGTGCAGGTCGCCTCTCGGCGCGTGGCGCGACGCGGCTCCAGCCGAACGGTATTCCGCGAAGGCAATTCAGGTGAGGCCCGGGGACACTGGGCACACCGACACCTCATTGAACCAGCCGGCGGCCGTCGGTGTTCCCGCACCAGCCGCCTTTTCCCGGCCGGCCGACTGTCGGCTGGTGGAGATGTGCCGCTGGCCGGCACCCGTCACGGGCGCCGGCCGGCGATCCCCCTTGTTGGTGAATGTCTGTGTGTCAGTTGTTCCAGTGCTCGGCAACCAGGTCGGCGGCCTGCTGCTCCCACTGGGCGTAGTGGTCCGGGTACGCCGACACCTGCACCGTCTGCGCGGCCTCGGTCAGCGGCATGTCCTG
>NZ_JBIDCU010000032.1:0-42163 GCF_043204765.1 Micromonospora sp. NPDC047730
GGGGTTTGGGCGCGGCGGGGGGGGGGGGGGGGGGGGGGGGGTGGGGGGGGGGGTGGGGGGGGGGGGGGGGGGGGGGGGGGGGGGGGGGGGGGGGTGGGGGGGGGGGTGGGGGGGGGCCGACGGCGGGGCGGCGGGGGGGGTGGGCTGGGCCCCCCCCCCCCCCCCGCGGCACGTCCGGCACCGGTAAGGCGGGCGAGCCCTCGGCCCGGTCCGACGACGGCGGGGTGGCCGGACCGGGCCGAGGCTGCTTCGACGGGTGGGCGGTCGGGTGATGTGGCCCTGTCGAGCTGCCCCGCCTGTGGGACCGCCTGTCGTCAGCGGATGCCGAACAGCGCCCGGTTGAGCACCGGCTTCGCGGTCTCCTGGAAGTCGATGTCGGGGTCGAGCGACCGCACCGTGCCCTCCACGACGAGCAGCGACAGCAGCGGGAAGACCAGCTCGGGCGACGCGGCCACCCCGTACCGGCGTTGCAGGTCGAACAGCTCGCCGGCGAAGGCGATCAGGCTGAACTCCTTGGCCGACAGGCGGTAGCTGCGGGCCACGAGGTCCTTCACGCCCTCGGTGAAGGCCGGCACGTCCGCGTCGTCGGCGACGCCGATCGCGCTCTCCAGCACGATCGCGGCGCAGCGGTCGCCACGCCCGATCGACATGTTGAGGAAGAAGTCCGCGAAGAGCCCGCGCATCTTGTCCGACAGTTGGACGCTGAAGCCCGCGTCCAGCACCACCACCTGCCCGCTGCGGGTGAAGTAGAGGTTGCCGGGATGCAGGTCGCAGTGGACGAAGCCGTTGATGAACAGCATCTGGTAGACCACGGTCAGCGTCGACGCCGCGAACGTCCGGCGCATCGCGCGGGGGCACCGGGCGCCGGTGTCGACGGCCAGGTCGGGGATGAAGTCCATCACGATGGCCGCCGGCCGGCTCGCCGCGGCGTGCACCCGGGGCACGCGTACCCGCGGGACCCCGCCCAGGTCCTCCCGCAGCCGGTCGAGGTCGCGTCCCTCGCGGCCGAGGTCGAGCTGTCCCAGCACCGACGCGCAGAGGCTGTCCACCACCTCGCGGACCGGCACACCGCGGAACATCGGCAGCCGGGCGACCACCGAGGCGCCCCGGCGCAGCAGGCCGAGGTCGGCGGCCATCCGGGGACCGATCCCGGGGCGGCGCAGCTTCACCGCGACGGTGGCCCCGTCGGGCAGCGTGGCCCGGTAGACACAGGCGATGCTGCCGCTGGCCACCGGCGTCTCCTCGACCGAGGCGAAGACGGTGTCCAGCCGGTCCCCGTACACCTCGCGCAGCGCGGCCCGGCTCTGCGCGGCGTCCATCGGCGGCACGTCGTCCTGCAACATGGACAGCTCGTCGCAGAGCAGCGCCGGCACGACGTCACGGCGGGTGCCCAGCACCTGCGCCGCCTTGATGAACGTCGGGCCCAGCCGGGCGACCGTCCGCGCGACCTCCCGGGCGAAGCGGCGGCGACCGGCCGGCCGACCGTGCCGGAGCGCCGTGCCGGCGGCTGCGGCGAGCCCCGCCGCGAGCGACGCGGTCGCCACCGAACCGATGACGACCGCGCGTGCGCCCAACCCCGCCCCACCGGGTGCGAGCGGTGGACGGCGCGATCCGGAGGGTGGGGCGGCGCGCAGGGCCGCCGAACCGAGGGGGGAGAGGCCGAAGATGAACTTGGACGGAACCATCGTGCGCCTTTCTGCCGAGGGGTCAGCAGGCCGGGTCAGGCGGTCGTCGCGGACAGCCCCGGCACGTCCAGCGCCCGCAGGCGCAGGTTGGCGGCGTCGCCGTACCACAGGCGCAGGCCGTCCCAGGTCAGGCTGGTGGGCCGGCCGTCGACGTGGATCTGCAGCACGTTCCGCCCGGCGCGCAGGTCGAAGACGGTGATCGCCTCGCCGAGCCGGTCGGTGTGGGCGACGTACCGGTCCGTCACCGTCACCCCGGTGACGCCGAGCGGGGCGGGCACGGTGGCCAGGAGCCGCAGGTCCGAGGAGTGCCGGAGCTCCAGCGCGTCGGACCAGCCCAGCCAGATGCCGTCCTTGCCCGCCTCCATCCCGCAGATCGGCACGCCCGGCCGTGGGCTCGGCACGTCCCGCAGGATGTCGCCGGTCTGCGTGTCGCAGAGCCGCAGCGCCCCGTCGGTGGCGTAGAGCAGGGCCCCGCCGAGCGAGGTGAGCCCGGCCACCAGGCCCGGGCAGGACAGCGTGTGCCCGGGGGCGCCAGTGCGTGGGTCGAGGCAGGTGGCCTGCCCGCGGCCCTGGTCGGCGTACCAGAGGGCGTGGCCGGACCAGGTGAGGCCGGCGAGCTGGTCGACGTCGATGGAGAGGTCGTGCACCGACGCCGCGGTGTAGATGATCATCGCTTGTCCGCCCGGTCGAGGTGACAGTCGAGGCGCCATCGGGTCACGTCCCGAGCGGCGGGACCCTCCGGACGTCGGGGGCGCACGTGCACGGTGTCGCCCGCGGCGACCCGCGTGTGCCGCAGCGGCCAGACGAAGACCGCCCAGTTGCAGCCGAGGTAGGAGGGCATGTTGGACAGTTCGATGCCCGGAGCCAGCGTGGCGGTGAAGTACCCGAGCACCGCGTGCAGCGTGCCGTCGCGCTCCAGCGGCAGGGCCAGCGGCCGGGCGGCGCGCAGGCCGGTGTCGCCGCGGCCGGTGTCCACGAGGACGGCCGGCTCGCCCAGCAGGACCGGCTCGCGGCTGAGGAAGTGCAGGTGCGCCGACGGCTCGACCAGCTCCTGGACCACGTCCAGCCGCATGCCGAGGAAGTCGTCGCTCCAGATGCCCCAGCCCTCGTCGTCGAACTGCACGGCGGCGAGCCGGGTGACCACCCGCTCGGGCACGACGACCCCGCCGGGCCGCAGGTTGCGGCGGTTGAACGTGCGCAGGATGCGGGCCATGTCCTCCTCGGGCCCGAGGTTGCCCATCAGCTCGCAGACGGTCACGTCGACCTGGCGCGGCAGCCGGGCGAGGCGCGCGTCCCCGACGACCAGGGTCACCCGGTCGTCCCAGTCGTTGGCCTTGATGATCCGGTCGGCGACGGCGGCGACCTGGGGATCGGCCTCGACGGCGTAGACGTGGGCGGC
Organism: Micromonospora sp. NPDC047730; assembly: GCF_043204765.1. NCBI lineage: Bacteria > Bacillati > Actinomycetota > Actinomycetes > Micromonosporales > Micromonosporaceae > Micromonospora > Micromonospora sp. NPDC047730. The sequence goes on from NZ_JBIDCU010000032.1 coordinate 3,085, forward strand.
GCCGTGCCGCAGGGCCAGCGCGGTGAGCGCCAGGGTGCCGGCGCCGACATCGGCCACCACCGTGTCCTCGTCGACCGCCGCGGCCAGCGCCCGGTCGTACGCCTCGACGCGGCGTCGGTCACCGAGCATCGCCTGGTGCATGAGCAGGTGGCGCTGGTCCATGTGCGATCTCCCGCCCCGTCGACCGGCTGATCTACTGGAGAATCATATAGTAGAAATTGACGCTTGTCCCCTGCCTCAGCGACCCGTGTGGCAGCCGCAGGTGCAGCCGACGGCGGGGGGTTCACCGTCCACGCCGTGCTCGTGCAGGAGCTGCCGGGCCAGGGCGTGCACCGTGCCCAGCATCCGGTAACGCCGGCCCGACGAGCTGTGCCGGACCTCCAGGACCGACTTGTCCACCAGCCGCTCCAGTAGCATCTGCACCGTACGCGGCTCGCCGGCGATCGCCTTGTCGGCGACGGCCGCCGCCTCCAGGCAGAACGCGGCCGGCATCGCGCCGAGCGCGGTGAAGCAGCGTTGCTCGGCCGGATCCAGCAGCTCGATGCTGCGGTGCACCGCGGCGTGCAGCGAGCGGTGGTGACTGGGCACACCGCGGCGGGGTGGCTGGATCCGGCGCAGCGGGTCGTCGAGCCCGTCGACCAGCGTCTCCAGGCGCTGCGTCCGCAGGCAGGCCGCGGCGAGCTCGATGGCCAGCGGCAGCCCGTCGAGGGCCCGGCAGACCGACGCCACCGCCTCGATGTTGGACTCGGTGAGCCGGAAGCCCGGCCGCACCTGCGCCGCCCGCCGGGCGAACAACTGCAGGGCGGGCTGCGCGGCCAGATGGCCCGGCTCCGCGTCCACGCCCAGCGGCCGCACCGGGTACACCGCCTCGTAGGGCAGCCCGAGCAGCTCCCGCGAGGTCAGCAGGATGGTGATCTGCGGGCAGTTCCGCAGCACGTCGTCCGCCAGGTCGGCGGCCTCGTCGGTGACCAGCTCGGCGTTGTCGAGCACGAGCAGCAGCTTCCGGTCGTGCAGCCGGTGCACCAGCGGGTCGCAGCGGCCGGCGCCCCGGGTCGGTGGCTCGTCGACGGCGACCTCGACCGCCCGGGTCAGGTCCGGGCCGGTGCGGACGTTCGCCAGGTCGGCCACCGCCACGCCGTCGGCGAACCGCTCGCGCAGCTCCTCCGCCGCCGCCAGGCCGAGCGCCGTCTTGCCGACGCCGGCCGCCCCGGTCAGGCTCACCAGGCGGTACTCGCGCAGCAGGTCGCAGACCGCCGAGAGGTCCGCCGCCCGCCCGATCAGCTCGTCCACCACCGGTGCCGGCCCCCGCCACGGTGGTTGGTGGACGCCGGGCCGGGCGTCCAGCACCTCCCGGTACGCCGCCGTGAGCTCGGGGCCCGGGTCCACGCCCAGGTCGAGCTTGAGTCTCGTGCGCACGTCGGCGTACCGCTCGATGGCCCACGCGCGCTGGCCGATGTGGGTGAGCGCCTGGAGCACCCGGGCCTGCACCCGCTCGTTGAGCGGCTCCGCCTGGGCCAGCCGCTCGGCCAGCGGCAGGACCGCATCCGGCCGCCGCAGCTCGAGGCCGAGCGCGACGTAGTCGAGCGCGGCGGCCAGGAACTCCTGCCGCAGCGGGCCGATGTCGTCCTGCTCGGCCAGCAGCACGGACAGGTCGCCGATCTGGGGATCCTGCCACTGGTCGACGCTCTCGCCGTACCGGGCGAACGCGCTCTCCAGCTCGCCGCTGTCCCGCAGCGCCGACGCCCGCCGGACGCCGGCGCGGAACACCTGCAGGTCGAGCTGGTCGTCGGCGACGGTCAGCCGGTACCCGCCGGGCACCGACACGATGGCGTTGGTCCGCTGTCGTCGAGGCGTGTCGGGCTCGACCGCGTGGCGCAACCGCGCGACGTAGGTGTGGACCAGGTTGGCGGCCCTCGTCGGTGGCTGTCCCGCCCAGAGTGCGGCGATCAGGTCGTCCAGCGGCACATGTCGTCCGGCCCGCAGGGCCAGCAGGGCGAGGACTGCCCGCTGCTTCGGGGGACCGAGGTCGACCTCCCTGCCGCGAATCGTCGCTCGGACGGGACCGAGGATCTGAATTCGGAGTCCGATCTCGGTCCGGTTCACACGTCCCCCAGCTGTCGTGGCGCTGTGCTCAGTGCTCCTCCACTTTAAGTGAAGAACTTCCATACTTAAAGAGGCGGAGCTGTCGCACTGGGTAGCCGGGCCGGCGTCATCCCGGCGTCAAGTGGCCGTCAAGAACGGTGCCGGAAACTTGGCTGCGGCAGCCGGCGGCACCCGATCGAATCGTGTCCGGCCCAGGCCGGACAGCTCTCGACCACGACCCGGAGCGGAGAGATGCGGACGATCGCACCCCACGGTTCGTACCCCCACCTCGCGACGCGGCCCCGCCCATGATCGTCGGCATCATCGGGCGCGGTCGGATGGGATCGGCCCTGGCCAGGGCGCTTGCGGCGCACGGGGGGCCGGTGCTGATCGCCGGTCGCGGCGACCCGGTACGGCCGCCCGGCCCCTTCGCCCCGTACCCCGGAATCCGGTCCGTCCCGACGGGCGCCGTCGTCGCCGGGGCTGACCTGGTCGTCCTGATGCTGCCGTTCGCCGCCGCCGTGGAGCTGGCCCTGGCCGGCCGGCTCGACGACGGACGAGGGCGTACGGTCATCGATGCGACGAACCCGCCGCAGGCTGGTGTCGCCCCGCCCGCTCCGGCCGGATCCGGGGGACGGTTGCTAGCGGAACTGTTACCGCAGTGGCGCGTCGTCAAGGCGCTCAACACCGTGCCGGCCGGCATGCTCGACGAGCCCGTCCTCGACGGACGCCCGGTCACCGTGCCCCTGGCCGGCGACCACGCGCCGGCCAAGGCGCAGGTGAGCGCGTTGCTGCGCCGGCTCGGGTTCGCCCCGGTGGACGTCGGCGGCATCGACCGGGCGCCGGCGCTGGAGTCCCTGGCCGACCTGTTGATGGCGATCAGCAGCCGGCACGCCCTCCGGGGCCGGCTCGGTTTCCAGGTCGCCCTCGCGGAGCCGCCGGCCGCGGTGGACGGCGGGCTGTCCGGGCCCGCGCACGTCGAGCTGAGCCGCCGCGCGCCGGCCGCCGGTGGCGAGCGTCAGCGCCGGCCGGCGCCCGCCGCGGAGAGCGCCCGCTCGCCGGCCGGCCGGCCGCCGAGGCCGAGCAGGTAGAGGCAGCGGGGGAGTGCCGCCGGCGGGCCGGTGACGGAGACCGCCCCGCTGACCACGGCCTCGACCGGCTCGATCGCGCCGCTGCCGAGATCGAAGAAGGTCCGGGCGTCGGTGGCGACCCGCAGCGTGGCGTCCGCGCCGGCCGTCCCCTGCACCGTGCGGGCCTCGCCGTCGGCGACGCGGACGTGGAACACCTCGCCCTCGATGTCGAACTCGTAGACCTCGTCGGCGAGGGCCCGGGCCGGGTCGACCATGGACTCGATGGCCAACACGGCCCAGGAGGCCCGGGTGACCGAGGCGCCCGTGCGGACGGGCTGCTCGGCGAGCAGCGTCAGCCCGAACCGGGCCAGCACCAGGACCGGCTCCCGCAGCTTCTCGCCCAGCTCGGTGAGCGCGTAGCCCGCGGTGCGCCGTTCGGCGTCCAGCGGCTCGATGATGCCGGCCTCGGTCAGGAAGGCCAGCCGGTCGGCGAGCAGGTTGGTGCCGATGCCCGGCAGGGCGTCCAGCAGGTCGCGGTAGCGGCGAGGCCGGACCAGCAGCTCGCGGATGATGAGCAGCGTCCAGCGTTCACCCACCACATCCAGTGCGAAGGCCAGCCCGCATTGCTGGCCGTACGTCCGACGGTCCCGTTGCTCTTTCACGGCGCTCCTTGATGCCGCAGCGCGGACTCGGCCGCGCTTCTTTACTTAGACATAGTACATGACTGCCTCTTCCAGATTGCCCTCCTGTCTGCGGAAATTCCCGCGACGCCGGTACGCCCCATTTTGTCCATCCGCGACCTGCCTAGAATCGGCCCGGTGACGACCGCCGTACCGGCCGGGCAGGACCTCACCGACGTCCTTGCCCGCCTGCCCAAGGTCGAGTTGCACGTGCACCTCGAAGGGTCGGTGCGGCCCCGCACCCTGCTCCGGATCGCCCGCCGGCACGGCCTCGACCTCGGTCGGCTCGACGAGGCGGCGGTGGTGGAACTCTTCCGCTTCCGCGACTTCCGCCACTTCACAGATCTGTACGAACAGTGCTGCGCGGCGCTGCGCGACCCGGCCGACCTCGAGCTGATCACCGAGGAGCTCGCCGACGAGGCGCACCGGCAGAACGTCCGCCACCTGGAGGTGACGTTCAGCCCCGGCACGCACCGGCGGGGGGCGGGCATCCCGTTCGACGAGCAGCTCGACGCCGTGGCCCGGGGCGCCGAACAGGCCCGCCGCCGCACCGGCGTCACGATGCGCTTCGTCGTCGACCACGTCCGGGGCGGGCCGCCGGAGGAGTGCCAGCAGGTCGCCGAGTGGGCGGTGGCCGGCGCCGGCCGGGGGGTGGTGGCGCTCGGCCTCGGCGGTTTCGAGCCGCGGCGCCCGGCGTCGCTGTTCGGGGAGGCCGTCCGGTGGGCGGCGGCGCGGGGGATGCCGTTCGTGCCGCACGCGGGCGAGGCGGTGGGGCCCGAGGGCGTCTGGGACTGCCTGCCGTTCCGCCCGCCGCGCATCGGGCACGGCATCCGGGCGGTCGAGGACCTGCGGCTGGTGGCGGCGCTGCGGGACCGGGGCGTGGTCCTCGAGGTCTGCCCCACCAGCAACCTGCGTACGGGTGTGGTCTCCGAGCCGGGGGCGCACCCGCTGCGCCGGTTGTGGGACGCCGGGGTGCGGCTCACCCTCAACACCGACGATCCCAGCATGTTCCACACCGACCTGCTCGCCGAGCACCGGCTCGCCGTCGAGTGGCACGGTTTCACCGTGGCCGAACTCGCCGCCATGACGCTGATCGGGGTCGACGCCGCGCTGCTGCCCGCGGCGGAGCGCGCGGCGCTGCGCGAGCGGGTGACGACCGAGCTGGCGGAGCTGGGCGTGACCGCCGCCGGCCTGCCCGCCTGAGCCCGCACGGTCAGCCCGGGCGCGGCGCCAGGCGGGACCGCAGCGCGGCGATGTGCGCCGGGGTGGTGCCGCAGCAACCGCCGACGACGCCCAGCCCGACCGGGCGCCAGGCCGTCCAGAGGTCGGCGAAGGCGTCGGGCGTCAGGCGGGGCGGGAGATAGCGGTCCACCGGGGTGGCCGGCGGCACCCCGCTGCGGTCCTCCACGTTCGGGTACGCGCCGAGCAGGCCCGGCCCCGCGGCGCGGAGCCGTCGCAACGCCCGGTCGGTGCCCGCCGGGTCGGTGCAGTTGACCAGGACCGCCGCCGCGCCGGCCGCCCGTACCGCGTCGGCCGCCGCGGCGACGTCCTCACCGGACAGCAGGCGGGCGTCGCCGGTGCAGACGAAACTCACCCAGGCCGGCAGGCCGTGCTCGCGTACCGCCCGGGTGGCGGCGACCGCCTCCCGGACGGTGTTCATGGTCTCGACCAGCGCCAGGTCGACGCCGGCGCGGGCGAGTCGGTCGGCCAGCCAGCCGTGCTCCCGTCGCAGCACCGCGGCGCCGGGCACCAGGTCCGGCCGGTAGCAGTCCTCGACCGGAGCGACGGAGGCGGCGACGAGCACCCGCCGGCCGGCCACCGCCGGGTCGGCCGCCCGGCGGGCCAGCGCCACGGCGGTACGGACCAGACCGGCGGCCGTGGCCTCGTCCGTCCCGGCCCGGTACGCCGTCCGCAGGGTGGTGCGGAACGTGTCCGCGGTGAGCACGTCCGCTCCCGCCGCCACGTACGCGCCGTGGATGCGGGAGACGAGGCGCCGGCCCTCGGCGTCCAGCAGGCAGCGCGCCGTCCACCACGGGGCGGACACGGACCGGCCGTGCCGTTGCAACTCGGTGCCCAGCCCGCCGTCGAGGACCAGCGGCCCGGACGTCGACGCCCCCGGTACGTCCACCGGCACCTCCCCGCCCCCGCCGGCCCCGCTCGCCGTGGCCGGCTGCCCGATCGTGGCACGGTCGGCCCGGCCGGCACGACGTCCGCGCGCCGCCGGAGGGGAACTCCGCAAGCTGTGAGACAGGCGCGGCCGGGCTCCGCCGGCCACGCCGGTGCCGTACCCGGCCGGCGGGGTCAGGCCCGGGGGGAGGCGATCGCCGCGACGCCCCCGAGCAGCGCCCGCACGTCGTCCCGCGTCGTGTAGCGCGCCACCCCCGCGCGCAGGGACTCGGGCGCGTCGGGCGACACGGCCCGCAGCGCCGGCTCCGCGCCGAAGGTGCCGTGCCCCACGGTGATCCCCTCGGCGGCGAGGACCGCCGCCACCTCGGCCGCGGACCGGCCGACGACCTGGAAGGACACGATCGGTATCGGGGACCTGCCGTCCGGACGGCCGAGGACGCGCACCCCGTCGATCATCCGCAGGCCGCGGGCCAGCAGGTTGGCGAGGCGTTCGCCGTGCCGGAACACGGCCGAGCGGTCCCAGCGGAGCAGCACCTCGGCCGCCACTCCCGCGGCGAGGACCGCCTCGATGCCCGGCCCGCGCGCCACCCCCGGCCGGTCGGTGGTCCGGGCGACCACCGACCGGGGCCGCCCGTCGCGGTTCCACAGCACCCCGCACCGGGGGCCGTACCACTTGTCGGCGGAGGTGACGAAGGCGTCGCAGCCCCACGCGGCGACGTCCACGAACCGGTGCGCCGGCGCCTGCACCCCGTCCACGAAGATCCGCGCGCCGGTGGACCGCGCGGCCGCACAGATCGCCGGGATGTCCGGCGCGCTGCCGAGGACGTTGGAGCCGGCGGTGACCGCGACCCACCGGGTACGCGGGCTGAGCTGCTCGGTGACCGCGTCGACGGTCAGCTCGCCGCTCGGCGACAGGTCCGCCACCCGGACGACGGCACCCTGCCGCCGGGCGGACTCGCGCCACGGGTCCACGTTGGCCGCGTGGTCGAGAGCCGTGCACATCACCTCGTCGCCGGGGCGGAGTGCGGGTGCCACGGACCGGACGAACTTCTCGGTCAGGCTCGTCATGTCGGCGCCGAACGACACGATGCCGCCCGGTGCCCCGATCAGCGTACGGAACCGGCCGGCCGCCCAGTCGAGCACCGTGCGGGACCGCGGGTGCGCGACGTCCGCGCCGGCCCGCGCGGGATACCGGGTCATCACGTCGCGGACCGCGTGGTGCACCAGGGTGCCGGCGGGAGCGTCGAACCGTGCGGCGCCCGGCCGCAGGTCGGGGAACTGCTCCGTGACGGGCCGTGTCACCAGGGCGGTGAGGGGCAGCGCATCCAGCTCGCCGAAGGTCATCTCAACGAGGGGGATCAGATCGGCGCGGCGGTCGTACGAACGCGCGCGGTGGTGCCGGTCGGCAACGGGGAACCAGGCAGAGCACGGTCCCGACAGGGCACCGGCACGGTGTCTCCTCGATGGGCGCATGTGGACATCGCGTTCGTCGCAGCTGCGTGCTATCCCAGAGTCGTACTGACGGGCCGCAGGGGACGGCTCCTCTCAGTTCGGCGAAAAGTATCACATCCGGCGCGTACGGGCGAGCCCGTGACGACGGTGAGTGAGTTTCGCCCGTGGTCGTGGCCGACCACCGTGCTCGTACCCGGCGCGATCCCGCACGGCTACGGCATGAGCCCGGGCCCACCCGGTCCGACGTCGGTCGCCGCCGGGTCGGCGTCCGCGTCGGCACCGTGGGGGTCGCCCCACCACCGCCAGAAGTCCGCGCCGGTGGCCGGCGCCCGTCCGGCGGGTGCGCGACGCCGCGGGCCCGTCCGCGCGTCCGGATCGGCTGCGGTCCACCAGGACAGATGCCGCGGGTCGACCTCGGGCACCTCGGCGCTCCCGTCGGCTCCGGCGACCCGGGGACCCTCCGGCGGGGCTCCACCGTGACAGGCGACGGACACCATCGCGGACCTCCCGTCCGGTGTCGATCGAGGACAGTCAGGCTAACCCGCCGTCCGTCCCGGGCGGTCTCCCAGCTTGCGCAACACCGGGCGGCGCCGGAGCGGCTCCCACCAGGCGCGGTTCGCGCGGTACCAGGCGACCGTCTCGCCGAGCCCGCCGTCGAGGTCCTTGCGCGGCGCGTACCCGAGCTCGCATCTGATCTTGCTCCAGTCGACCGCGTAGCGCCGGTCGTGCCCCTTGCGGTCCTCGACGTAGCGGATCCGGTCGGGGCCGGCGCCGCAGGCCGCCAGCAGGCGATCGGCCATCTCCCGATTGGTCAACTGGGTGCCTCCGCCGACGTTGTAGACCTCCCCGGCCCGGCCCCGCGTCCGCACCAGCTCCAGCGCCCGGACGTGGTCGTCGACGTGCAGCCAGTCGCGCACGTGCAGCCCGTCGCCGTAGAGCGGGACGTCCCCGCCGTCGAGCAGGTTCGTGATCGCCAGCGGCACCAGCTTCTCCGGGTGCTGGTGCGGGCCGTAGTTGTTGGCGCAGCGCGTCACCCGCACGTCGAGCCCGTGCGTCCGGACGAAGGCCAGGGCGAGCAGGTCGCTGGCGGCCTTCGCGGCGGCGTACGGCGAACTCGGCAGGACCGGGTCCGTCTCCGGCCACGTGCCGTGCTCGATCGACCCGTACACCTCGTCGGTGGAGACGTGCACGAAGACCGCGCGGTCGCCGTGCCGCCGCCGGACCGCCTCCAGCAGCGTGTAGGTGCCGAGCGTGTTGGTGCGGACGAAGTCACCGCCGTCGGCGATGGACCGGTCCACGTGGGACTCGGCAGCGAAGTGGACGACCTGGTCGTGCTCCGCCACCAGCCGGTCCACCAGGTGGCTGTCGCAGATGTCGCCGCGGACGAAACGGTAGGCCGGGTGGCCGGCGACGGGGCGCAGGTTGGCGAGGTTGCCCGCGTACGTCAACTTGTCCAGCACCGTGATCCGGACGCCGCGCGGTCCCGCCGGCCGCAGCAGGGTGCGGACGTAGTGCGACCCGATGAAGCCGGCGCCGCCGGTGACGAGGATCCTCGTCGCGTTCATGCCGACCTCCGTCGCGTGCGGTCTCCGCCGGCCGGCTCGGCCCGGCTCCGCTCCTCGGCCACGGCCGCCTCGATCATCCGTCGCCATGGCGGCAGCGGGCCGAGGCCGGCCCGCGCCCACCCGTCGTGCCCGAGGACGGAGATCCGTGGCCGCCGGGCGGGCCGGGCGGCGAGCCTCCCGCTGCCCGTCGGGCGCACGCGGTCCGGGTCGAGCCCGTGCAGCGCGAAGACCGTCCGGGCGAAGCCGTACCAGGTGGTCCGGCCGGCCGCCGTGCCGTGGTAGATCCCGGCCGGCGCCCGCCCGGCGGCCGCCAGCCCGGCCAGCGTGACCAGCCGGCCGGCGAGCGCGCGCGCCCAGGTGGGCTGGCCGTGCTGGTCGTCCACGACGTCCACGAACTCCGTCTCGGCGGCCCGCCGCAGCACCGCGCGGACGAAGTTGGGGCCGTGGCGGCCGTACAGCCAGCCGGTGCGGACCACGTAGCCCGCGCCGGGCAGCAGGCCGCGCACGGCCCGCTCGCCGGCGAGCTTGCTGCGGCCGTACGCGTTCAGCGGGGCCGGCGGAGCGTCCTCCGGCCACGGCACGGTGGTCTCGCCGGAGAAGACGTAGTCGCTGGACAGGTGGATCAGGAGCGCCCCGCTGCGCGCACACGCCCGGGCCAGGTTGGCCGGGCCGGCGCCGTTCACCGCGGTCGCGCCGGCCTCGTCCGACTCGGCCCCGTCGACGTCGGTCCAGGCGGCGGCGTTGACGACGACGTCGTGGCCGGGCACCGCGTGCCGGACCGCGGCGGCGTCGGTGATGTCGAGCATGGCCCGGTCGAGGGTGGTGTGCCGGCCGCCGGCGAGGACCTCGCCCAACTCGAGGCCCAGCAACCCGCCCGCGCCGGTCACGAGCAGTCGTGGCGTCGGCGCGCTCATCGCCGCCTCCGGTGCGTCATCGCCACGCCCGCGCCCGCGGCCCCGTCGTCCACAATGCATCGATGGTGTCCCGGCGTGGCCGGTGGACGCCGAGTCGGGTTTCCGACTCGCCGCTCGGTGGCTGGCCGTGACCGGCCCGCGAGTTCCGCGACGGGTGAGGAGGACAGTGGTGGACATCCGGGCGTTGACGATCGAGGGTTCGTGGCTGGTCACCCCGGAGCAGCACCACGACGACCGGGGCCTGTTCCTGGAGTGGTACCAGGCGGGCCGCTTCGCGGAGGCGGTCGGACGACCGTTCAGGGTGGCGCAGTCCAACGTCTCCGTCTCGGCACGGGGGGTGATCCGAGGCATCCACCTGGTGGACGTGCCACCCGGCCAGGACAAGTACATCACCTGCGTCTCCGGGGCGGTGCTCGACGTCGTGGTGGACCTGCGGGTGGGCTCGCCGACCTTCGGCCGGTGGGAGGGGGTGCGCCTGGACGACGTCGACCGCCGCGCCGTCCACCTCGACGCCGGGCTCGGTCACGCGTTCTGCGCGCTGACCGAGCCGGCCACCGTCGTCTACCTCTGCTCGTCGCCGTACGACCCGGCGGCCGAACGCACCGTCAACCCCCTCGACGCGGAGCTCGGGATCGCCTGGCCGGAGGGGCCGCGTCGGCTGTCGCCCCGCGACGCCGCCGCCCAGACCGTGGCGCAGGCGCTGGCCGGCGGAGCGCTGCCGGCCTACGTGCCGCGCGGGTAGCGCGGCGCCGCGCCGGCCGGGCGTCACCCGCCACACCCGGGCGGCGTGCCGGCGGCCGGGTGCGGCGCGCCGGCGGCCGGCCCGGGTCGGCGCCGGGCCGGCGCGGGGACACCGACGGCGGTGCCGCCGGCCGTGGCCGGCGGCACCGTTGCGCGGGCGGCGTGGTCGCGGCGACCGGCCGCCGCCGCGGGTCCGGCGCCGGCCGGCCCGCCCGGCATCGCTCACCTGCTGTTGTACGGCATGGTCGGGAACCATCCGTAGTCGAACATCGCCGGTAGCCGGACGTCCCAGTAGACGACCATGAACACGCCCAGCGCGATCAGCATCCCGCCGGTCAGCGCGGCGGTCCGGGACGGGCTCGCCGCCAGCCAGCTCACGAAGCGGCCACGGGTGAGCACCACGATCAGGGCGAACAGCGCCGTCACGACGGCCACGTTGCCAATGGACTGCAGGACGAACGCGCCGGCGCCGTAGAGCGGGTTGCCGGAATCGACGGCCCAGTGGAAGAGCTTGTTGAACAGGGGGTACGGCCGGCCGATCAGGAAACCGCCGACGAGGGCGCCGAGCACCACGACCCGGGCCGCCGGCCGGTGCGCGAACGGGTCCCGCAGCACCCCGAGCGCGGCCAGGCCCAGGTAGACGAAGGCCAGCCCGATCAGCCCGAACACGACCATGGACTGGACCAGGCGTACCGGGAGACCGCCGACCGTGGCCGTGGAGAGCTGCGGCAGACCGTCGCCGACCAGTACGCCGACGAAGCCGTAGACCGCGGCGACGGCGACCATGCCGGCCGTGAGCCAGCCCACCGGCCGTACCAGGCTGCGCAGCCCGGCCCTCGTCGCCCCGCCCGCACCGGCCTGGCTCATCGGGCCGATGGACGCCGCCATGGCGATGTTGCAGGCGGTGAACGTGCCGGCCAGACCGGAGACGAAGGCGAAGACGAGACCGGCCAGGGTGCCCCCGATCGCGGTCGCCTTGGCGTCGCGGCCGAGCATCGCGTTGGCCACCGAGTCGCCGATGACGTGGTCGACGAATTCGTAGGACCACAGCACCGACAGCAGCACGCCGGCGGCCGTGGCGCCCAGCACGATCCGTCCCCGCCCGGCCGGTGTCGCCCGGGGGGCGACGGCGGCGGCTCCTTGCTCAGTGACAGTCATGACTGGATTTTGGGCGACCGGCCGCCGGTCGGTGTTCTCGCAGGTTGCCCGATGCCCCGCGGGCCCGACTGCGACTGGTGACCCGCCGGTCGGCCAATGGTCCGCGTCACGTCGGGGATAATTTCTTGCACAAAGTGCAAGATCGCTTGTAGCGTTCCCGCGTGCACACCGCCGAGACCGAACCCGGCCCCGGCCGGCGCGACCGCAGGAAGCGCCGGACCCGGGCCGCGCTGACCGAGGCGGCGCTCCGCCTGGTGGCCGAGCGCGGCCTGGCCCAGGTGACGGTGGAGGAGATCAGCGAGGCGGCCGGCGTCTCCCCGCGCACCTTCTTCAACTACTTCGCCTGCAAGGACGACGCGCTGGTCGGCGACCACGCGGGCGACGCGGCGCGGCTGGTCGCGCGCCTGGCGGCCGTGCCGCCGGAGGTGCCGGTGCTGGCCGCGCTGCGGGCCGCGCTCGCCGACGTGGTCGACGAGGTGCGCACCGAGCGCGAGCTGTGGTGCCTGCGGATGGAGGTGGTGACGCGCAACCCGGCGTTGCTGCCCCGTCTGGTCGCCGGCAACGTCGAGACCGAGCGGGCCATCGCCGAGGTCGTCGCGGCGCGGGTCGGAGTCGACCCCGACCACGGCTACCCGGCACTCGTCACCGCCGTGGCCGGCGCGGCGGTGCGTACCGCGATGACCCGGTGGGCCGCACACCCCGACGGACCGGACCTGGCCGACCTCGTCGACGAGGCGTTCGCCGCGCTCGCCGCGGGCCTGCCGCAGCCGGACCCCTCCTGACCCTGCAAGCCCCCTTCCGGGGAACGGTCCCCGGACGGCCCGTGAACCCGCACCCGTGAGGAAGCGTCAATGACCGCCACCGTGCCCGCCGAGACCCCCAAGGTCAGCGCCGGCCGCATGTCCCGCCGAGAGGTGCTCCAGGCACTCTCCGGCCTGATGGTCGGCATGTTCGTGTCGATCCTCGCCTCCACGGTCGTGGCGAACGCGCTGCCGCGCATCATCGCCGACCTGGACGGCTCCCAGACCGTCTACACGTGGATCGTCACCACCGAGCTGCTGGCCATGACGGCGACCGTGCCGCTGTGGGGCAAGATGGCGGACCTCTACAGCAAGAAGCTGCTCATCCAGCTCTCCCTCGGCCTCTTCGTGGTCGGCTCGCTGATCGCCGGGCTGACGCCGAACGTCGAGGTGCTGCTGATCAGCCGCATCGTGCAGGGGGTCGGCGCGGGTGGCATGACCGCCCTGGCCACCATCGTGATGGCGGCGATGATCCCGCCCCGCGAACTGGGTCGCTACGCCGGCATCTTCGGCGCCGTGTTCGGCGTCGGCACCATCGCCGGCCCGCTCATCGGCGGCGTGCTGGTCGACACCTCCTGGCTCGGCTGGCGGTGGTGCTTCCTGATCGGGGTGCCGTTCACCCTGCTCTCGATCTTCCTGCTCCAGCGCACCCTGCACCTGCCGGTGACCCGCCGCAGGGTGCGGATCGACTGGCTCGGGGCGCTGCTCATCACCTCCGGGGTCTCCACCCTGCTGATCTGGTCGTCCCTGGCCGGAAACTCCTTCGCCTGGGCGTCCGGCTGGACCGCCCTGATGGTCGGCGGCGGGATCGCCCTGCTGGCGCTGGCCGTCGCGGTGGAGGCCCGCGCGGAGGAGCCGATCGTGCCGCTGGGCATCTTCCGTAACCGGACGGTCTCGTTGACCACCATCGCCAGCGTGCTGGTCGGCGTGGCGATGTTCGGCGGCACGGTGTTCCTGTCCCAGTACTTCCAGATCTCGCTGGGCAAGTCGCCGACGGTGGCGGGGCTGATGAGCCTGCCGATGATCTTCGGCCTGCTGGTCTCGTCGACGATCGCCGGCCAACTGATCACCAAGACCGGCCGGTGGAAGCGCTACCTGGTCGCCGGCGCGGTGGTGATGTCGGTCGGCATGCTGCTGCTGGCCACCATCGACGCGCACACCAGCGGGCTGCTGCTCGGCGTCTACATGGCGGTACTCGGCGTCGGGGTCGGCATGCTGATGCAGAACCTGGTGCTCGCCGCGCAGAACGACGTGCCCGCGCAGGAACTGGGCGCCGCCACCTCCGTGCTGACCTTCTTCCGCAGCATGGGCGGCGCGATCGGGGTAAGCGCGCTCGGCGCGGTCATGGCCAACCGGGTCGCCTCGCTGACCGCCGAGAAGCTCGGCCCGCTGGCCGGCGGCGCCGCGGGGGAGGGCTCCGCCGAGGTGCCCGACCTCTCCACCCTGCCGCCGCCGGTGCTGCGGATCGTCCAGGACGTGTACGGGACCGCCACCGCCGAGCTGTTCCTGATCGGCGCCCCGTTCGCGCTGCTCGCCGTGGTGGTCGTGCTGTTCATCCGGGAGAAGCCGCTGCACACCCTCAGCGGTGAGGAGCGGCGCGCCCAAGAGGAGGCGGCGGCCGCCATGCCCGGCGCGCACTGAGGTTCGCCCGATCGACGGAGGGGGCGGCCCGGCCCGCGCCGGTCGCCCCCTCGCCGGGTGGCAAGGGCCCGCCCGCCCGGGCCGGCGCGTCGCTCAGGACGGGCGGAGCCGGGGCGGGGCGACCGGCACCGGCGGGCGCGCCGACGGCCAGGCCGCCGGGATGCGTTCCAGCAGCCCACCGGCGAAGACGTCCCGCAGGCCGAGCGGCTTGAGGTGCACGTACCCGATGTGGCAGTCGCAGGTCGCGTTCGCGCACGGGCGGGGCCGCAGGGCCGGCCGCCACGAGCCGTCGTACAGGTTGCCGATCGGTTCGGCGATGAAGTGACACCGGCGCACCGTGCCGTCCCCGAGCACGGAGACGGCGGTCTCGCCCGCGTGGCAGGGCCGGTCGAGCGACACGTGCGGGCGGACGCTGAAGCCGAAGAGCGGATCCAGCTCCGTCCAGACCGCCTCCTCGGCGGCGTCGTAGCGCCGGCCCTCGGCGGCGTTCACCCACAGGTAGACCTCGGCGGGCAGGGCGGCCCGCAGCGCCCGTGCCTCGCCGAGGTGCTCCGGCAGGCCGACCACGCCGACCGAGTACCGGATGCCCAGCTCGGACAGCCGCAGGCAGCGGCGCAGGAAGCGGTCCCGGTCGACCTGGCCGGGGTGGTAGGTGGTCCACAGGGCGGCGGCGCGGGGGTCGGCGTCGGCCAGCCAGTCCACCCGGGCGGCGAGGTTGGTCTGGATGACGACCCGGTCGACGTGCGGCAGGTGCGACAGCGACACCATCGCGTCCCGGTACCAGCTGCGGGTCAGCCCCTCGCCCCACGGGGTGAACAGCACGGACAGCCGCACGTCGGTGGTGGCCGCGACCCAGCCGGCGAAGCGGTCCAGGGCGGCCCGGTCGGCGCGCAGCAGCTCCGGCGGGTCGTGCCGCTTGGCGAAGGGGCAGTACGGGCAGTCGTAGTTGCAGCTCGCCAGCGGGCCCCGGTAGAGGATCGCCAGGTTCACCTCGGCACGTACCCGGTCATCGCGTCGCGGACCCGGGCCGAGGTCAGCCACGGGCCGACGGCGTCGGAGCGGGCCAGCCCGGCCGGGGTCAGCCGCAGCCCGCCGTGGGTGGCCCAGCCCCGGTCGACCAGGCGGCCCAGCTCCGGGAAGTCGTCGCCGGGCGGGCGGCCGAACCGGGCCCGGTAGGCGGCCGGGTCGACGCCGTCGACGCGCAGCAACGACTTGAGCAGCCACCGGCGGCGCTGCTCGGCGCCGTCGAGGGTGAACCCGAACTCGGCGTGCCGGAAGTCGTCGGCCGGGCGGGTCACGTAGTCGTCGAGCACCGCCCGCACCTGCGACACGCCGACCGCGTAGTCGAACGAGTAGTGCAGGCTCGTGGTGTAGGAGCGGGCGCCGCAGCCCAGCCCGACCATGCCGTCGTCCTGGCAGCAGTAGTCCGGCCCGTCCGGCGCCGGCACGTCGGTGCGGCGGAACTGCCGCATCGACTCCTGGCGGTACCCGGCCGCGCCCAGCGTCGCCACCGCCTGCTCGTAGAGGGCGAGCCGCTGGGCGTCCCAGTCCGCCCGGTCGTGCGCCCGCCGCCCGAGCCCGGTCAGCGGCCGCACGTACAGCGGGTAGAGGTAGAGCTCCTCGGGGCGCCACGCCAGCGCCGCGTCGAGGCTTTCCCGCCAGGTGTCAGCGGTCTGTCCGTCGATGCCGTAGATCAGGTCGATGTTGAGCACCGGGATCCGGGCGTCGCGGATCGCGGCCAGGGCCGCCTCCACCTCGGTGCGGCGCTGCGGCCGGCCGGCGGCGCGGGCCTCGGCGTCGAGGAAGCTCTGCACGCCGATGCTCACCCGGGTGGTGCCGTGCGCGGCGAGCACCGCGAGCCGGTCCGGCGTCGCGGTGGCCGGCGAGGTCTCCACCGACAGCGGTACGCCGGGCAGCCGCGCCCCTATCGTGGTGGTGGCGATGTCGAACAGCTCGGCCAGCTCGTCGGCGCTCAGGTAGGTGGGGGTGCCGCCGCCGAACGCCGCGCGGGCGTATCCGGCGTCGGCGCCGAGCGCGTCGGCGACCCGTTCGGCTTGCCGGCGCAGCTGCCGAAGGTAGCCGGTCACCTGCTCGGCGGGGGCGTTGGCGCGGGTGAACAGGTTGCAGAACCCGCAGCGCATCTCGCAGAACGGCACGTGCACGTAGAGGAAGAGCGCGTCGCGCGCCTCGGCCCGCCACACGTCCGCCAGCAACGGCCGGGGCCGCAACGGCCGGTACGAGGTCTTGTGCGGGTACGCGTACAGGTACTGCTGGTACGGCGAGCCGTCGAGGCCCGTGTCGGTGCTGGTCACCATTCTCCCGGGTGCAGGGTGAAGTGGGCGTACGGGACGGTCCACACCACGTCGTGGCCGATCCGGTGGCCGGTGTGGCCGTCCTCCCCGTACGCGGTGCCGTGGTCGGCGCAGACGATCGCGAACACCGGCCGGCTCCGGCCGGTGAGCAGGGCGAACAGCCGGTCGATCCGGCCGTCGACGTACTCCAGGGCGGCGGCGTGGCTGGCGAGGTCGTCGGCCCGCGCGCCGGGCAGGTAATGCCGGTTGGGCTGGTGCAGCGCCGCGACGTTGAGGAACGTGAACAGCGGCTGCCCCGCCGGCACCCGCGGCAGCACCTCGGTCAGCCGGTCGAGCTGGGCGTCCAGGCAGGCGGGGGAGGTGACCCCGAACTCCGGCTCCCAGTGCGCCTCGGCGAACAGGCCGGGCAGCACCGCGCCGAGCGGGCTGCGCCGGTTGAAGAACCCGACCCCGCCCAGACAGAGCGTGTGGTAGCCGACGCCGGCCAGTGCGGTCGGCAGGTCCGGCGCGTCGAACACCCACGTGTCGCTGCCCGCGGTCTCGCTGCCGGGGAAGGCCGCCGCGTACAGCCGCTCGTGCCGGCCGGGGGCGACCGGGGTCGGCAGGAAACCGGCGAAGAACGCGTGGTGCGCGGCGTAGGTGAAGCTGGCGGGGGAGTGCCGGCGCTCCCACCGGCCGCCGGGCAGCGCCCGGGCGAGGTGCGGCGTCCGCCCCCGCTCCGCCAGGTCGGCGGCGACGTCGTAGCGGAGCGTGTCGAGGGTGAGCAGGAGCAGGTCGTGGCTGCCGATCAGACTCCGCACGGCAGCACCTCCGCCCCGGCGGGGGCGCGACCGGCCGCCGCCGACCGCCAGCGCTGCCACCGGCCGTCGGTCAGGGCGTGCACCTGCTCGGCGTAGGTGTCCCGGCCGTCGGCCAGCACCCCCGGCAGCAGGTCGCCGAACGCGTTGACCTCCGCCACCGCGTGCCGCCGCCAGCCGACGAGGAACATCAGGTCGATCCCCACCTGGAGCGTGCGGGGAAAACACCCGGCGACCCGCTCGCAGGTCTCCATCGCCGCCGCCCACGCCGCCGGCCCGGCGGCCGCCCGCAGCGCGGCGAGGTCGCCGCGGGCGTTGCCCAGGTGCAGGTTGGTCAGCGGACCCCGGGCGGCCCGCACCACGGCGTGGGTGGGTCGCCCGGCGACCACCACCACCCGCAGGTCGACCACCCGGTCGCCGAGCCCCGCCTTGGGCAGCCACCGCTCCACGTGCAGGCCCTCGGGCGCGATCCGGTCGACGATCGCGGCGACCTGCGCCTCGTCGGTGTAGCGGCGGGGCCGCAGCGAGTTGAACAGCCCGTCGGGGGCCGCCTCGACCGTGGTGACCGCCTGTACCCGGCGCCCGGCGACCGCCAGCGCGAGCACCCCGGCGGCGGACGAGCCGTGCGCGGGCTTGACGAACACCCGGCCCCAGCCGGTCGCCGCCATCGCCGCCCGCAGCTGCGCCCAGCCGTGCACCGGGGGCAGCGCGGCGGGCACCGGCACCCCGGCGGCGGACAGCCGCGCGTGGCAGCGCCGCTTGTCGCACATGACGGCGACGTCCGTCGGGTCGTTGAGCAGCTCCGCGCCGCCGGCGGCGACCCGGCCCAGGCCCCTGAGCAGCCCGGCGTACGTGTCGGCCAGGCCGACCAACTCGCCGTGCCGGGCCGGGACGGCGGACCGGCGCAGCAGCCGGTCCACCTCCGGGTCCTCCCCGGGCGAGTCGACCCGCACCAGCGCGCCCGGCGCCGGCGGGGCCGCCCCGGTCAGCACGTCGGCCCAGGGCAGCACCGCGGGCCGGGGCAGGCCGGCATCGAGGACCGCCCGGGTGAACAGGCCGACCCGACGGTTGTCGGGGTTGCCGACGACGGTCAGGCGCATGTCACTCCGACACCGCCGTGTAGCGGTAGCTCTCGCCGTCGTACTCGTCGGCCTCCTGCGGGTCGGACACGTCGACCCGGACACCCGGCAGCGCGGCGACCACCGAGGCGGCCATCTCCTCCGAGAGGTAGTGGTGGTGCAGGTCCAGCTCCGCCAGGTGGCTCAGCGGCTGCCCGGCCAACAGCCCCGCCGCGCCCCGGTCGCCGAGCGTGCCTAGCGACAGGTCCAGCCGTTCCAGGCGCGGCACCACCGCCGCCCTCGCCAGGGCCTCGGCGAGGTCGTCGGCGATCTCCGCGTTGCGCAGCCCGAGCCGGCGCAGCGCGCCGAACCGCTCCCCGGCCAGCAGCGGGGCCAGGTCGGACACCTGTGCGTCGCCGCCGTAGTCGGAGGTGCCGAGCCACAGCTCCAGGTCGGTCAGGGCGGGCAGGTCGGAGTCGAGCACCGCGCCGACGAACGCCCGCGACAGCCCGCCGGTCTCCACCGCCAGCTCCCGCAGCCGCGCGTGCCGCGCGGGCGAGAACGCGAGGTCCTCGCCGCCGCGGACGCGCAGCACCTCCAGCTCCGGGTACGCCGTGAGCAGCGGGCTGACGTCGCCCACCCTCATCCAGGAGACCTCGCACTCCTCGCTGGTCATGTCACCGAGGAAGAGGGCCCGCAGGGCGGGCAGCCGGGGCGCCGCCGCGCAGAGCTGCGCGATCGGGGCGGGGTTGAACGCCGCGTACCCCCACGCGCCGACGACCAGGGACTCCACGGACGGCCCGGCCTGCGCGACGAACCGGTCGAACGCCACCCGGAACTCGTCCGAGAGCTTGTAGTCGGCGGTCTCGTCGAAGTGCCACAGGGAGAACCGCCACGAGACCGGACCGTCCACCGTGGGCAGCGGCCCGTCGACCGGGACGTCGACGACCGGTCGACCGGCGAAGGTCCGCGCGTGGGAACCGAAGGCCACGGCCGGTCACTCCCCGACGGCGGTGTAGCGGTAGCGGGTGCCGTCGTACTCGTCGGCGGTCTGCGGGTCCGACACGTCGACGCGCACGCCCGGCAGCGCGGCGACCACCGCCGCGGCCATCTCCTCGGAGAGGTAGTGGTGGTGCAGGTCGAGCCGCGTCAGGTGGGTCAGCGGCTGGCCGGCCAGCAGCGCCTTCGCGCCCTTGTCGGTGAGCGTGCCCATCGACAGGTCGAGGACCTCCAGCCGCGGGACGACCGGCGCCGCGGCGACGGCCGCCGCCACCACGTCGGCGATCTCGGCGTTGCACGGTGCCAGGTGCCGCAGCGCGGGCAGGCCGGCGCCGGCCAGCACGCCGGCCAGGTCGTCGACGGTCGCGTCGCCGCCGTAGTCGGACCGGCCGAGCCACAGGTCCAACCGGTGCAGGGCCGGCAGCTCGCAGGCGCCGACGGCCCGCACCACCCCGGCCGGCAGCCCGCCGGACTCGAACCGCAGTTCGCGCAGCGCGTCGTGCCGGACCGGCTCCAGCCGCAGGTCCTGCGCGCCGCGCACCCACAGCACCTCCAGCGACGGGTACGCCGCGAGCAGCGGGGTGATGTCGCCGTGCCTGAGCCAGGAGATCTCGCACTGCTCGTAGGTCAGGTCGGCGAGGAAGACCGCCCGCAGCGCGGTCCACTCGCCGGCCGCCGCCACCAACGCCTCCACCGGCAGCGGCCGCTCGTACGCCTCGCCCCACTCGCCGATCACCAGGGCGCGCACCGCGTCGGCCGGCACCTGCTCGCGCAGCGCCTGCACGAGGCCGGCGAACTCCTCGGGCTCCGCGTCGAAGTCCTCGACCTCCAGCCGCCAGGCGACCGCCGACGGGTCGTCGGGGAGGGGCATTCCCGGTGTGAACGGCAGCACCGGCAACCCGGCGAACGACGACACGTGCGAACTGATCACGCCTACCTCCGGTCGACTGGTGCAGCGGCGGCGAGACCGTAACAGGTGTGCCCGACAAGATGATCAGCGGCGGCCGGTGGCAGGCGCGCGCGGTCCGCCGCCGCCGCCGGCGGTGCGCCACGGTGGCGGGGGCGGACGACGGCGGCGAGACGCCTACCTCCCTTTTCTCCCTATTGAGGCTTTCATGCATCAGCCGTTCGGTTGATGTGGCTACAGCCTTTGGTCTAGGGTGGGCTGCACTGCGGTCGACGCCCCGGGTGCCGCCGCGCCGTGCGGGACAGGAAGGCCAACATGATCACCACGACCACCGCGCCGACGACCACCACCGACGCCAGCACCACGGCGGCCGGGGACGAGTCCCGCGCGAGCGAGCTGATCGCCGCCCTCGCCGCCCTGCCCGAGGGGCACCCCGACCGGCCGGCGCTGCGGGAGCGGGCGATCGAGGCGTGGCTGCCGCTGGCCC
This sequence comes from Micromonospora sp. NPDC047730, assembly GCF_043204765.1. Taxonomy (NCBI): domain Bacteria; kingdom Bacillati; phylum Actinomycetota; class Actinomycetes; order Micromonosporales; family Micromonosporaceae; genus Micromonospora; species Micromonospora sp. NPDC047730. Next base: position 23,875 of record NZ_JBIDCU010000032.1, read on the forward strand.
ACCACCTCGCCTACCGCTACAGCGGGCGCGGCGAGCCCACCGGCGACCTGGCCCAGACCGCCGCCCTCGGGCTGATCAAGGCGGTGGACCGGTTCGACGCCTCCCGGGGCGTCGACTTCGCCGGCTTCGCCATCCCGACGATCCTCGGCGAGATCAAGCGCCACTTCCGCGACCGCACCTGGAACATCCGCGTCCCCCGACGGCTGCAGGAGCTGCGGCTGCGCATCTCCGAGGCCAACGGCACCCTCACGCAGACGCTCAACCGGGCCCCGACGGTCGCCGACATCGCCGCCCACCTCGACATCACCGAGGAAGAGGTCCTGGAGGGCCTCGAGGGCGCCCGGGCCTACAACGCCGTCTCCCTGTCCACCCCCATCGGTGACGGCGACAGCGCCACCGAACTGGCCGACACGCTGGGCGCCGAGGACGGCGAGTTCGAGCTGGCGGAGCTGCGGGTGGCCCTCGGCCCGGCGCTCGCCACCCTCGACGAGCGGGAGCAGAAGATCCTCACCCTGCGCTTCTACGGCAACCTCACCCAGAGCGAGATCGCCGCCCGGGTCGGCGTCTCACAGATGCACGTCTCCCGGCTGCTCGCCCGCGCCCTCGGCAAGCTGCGGGGGCAGCTCGCCGACTGCTGAGTCGGGCTTTCCGCCGCACCGGCCTCCATACGTCAGCGAGGGGCCCTTCCGCACGCCTCCGACAGCGGAAGGGCCCCTCGCTGACGCTGCGCGCCGGCGGCCCGCCACCGGGCCCGGGCCGCTTCGGGGCACCGGGCACGCCTGCGACGGCCACCCTCCGCGGCGACGCTGCTGGCATACGGCGCAACGGCCGGCCGTCCGTTCCACCGGGCGGCCGGGCACACTCGTCCGGGTGAACCACCCACGCGGGCCCGCCGACGGCGGGTCGCGTCGCATGGACTGGCCGGACGTCGCCGACGGACCCTCCGGTGCCACCTCGGAGGCCCGCCGGGCGAAGGTAGGAGAGATCAATGAGCACGATTCTCGTGACGGGCGCGGCGGGCTTCATCGGCTCCAACTTCGTCCGCCACTGGCACCGCGCCCACCCGCGCGACCGGGTGGTCGCCTTCGACCTGCTGACGTACTCCGGCACGCTGGCCAACCTCGCGGACCTCGGTGACGCGGTCACCTTCGTCCAGGGCGACATCCGGGACGAGCCGGCCGTGGCGCGGGCGCTGCGCGAGCACGGGGTCGACGTCGTGGTCAACTTCGCCGCCGAGTCGCACAACTCCCGCGCGGTGCTGGGCCCGACGGCCTTCTTCGAGACGAACGTGCTCGGCCCGGTCGCCCTGATGGAGGCCGTCCGGCGGATCGGCCGCGACGGCATCCGCTTCCACCAGATCTCCACCTGCGAGGTGTACGGGGACATGGCGCTGGACGACCCCGGCGCCTTCACGGAGGACTCGCCCTACCTGCCGCGTACCCCGTACAACGCGGCGAAGGCCGGGGGCGACCACGCCGTGCGGGCCTTCGGGCACACCTACGGGATCCCCTTCACGATCACCACCTGCTCCAACAACTACGGCCCGTACCAGTTCCCGGAGAAGGTGATCCCCCTGTTCGTCACGCACGCGTTGCGGGGCATGCCGCTGCCGGTCTACGCCTCCAGCCGCAACCGCCGGGAGTGGCTGCACGTGGCCGACCACTGCCGCGCGGTCGAGGCGGTGCTGCTGCACGGCCGGCTGGGGGAGACGTACAACGTGGGCAGCGGCGTCGAGGTCGACGTCGAGACGCTCGCCGACGCCGTGCTGGGGGAGTTGGGTCTCGGCGCGGAGCTGAAGCGACGGGTGCCCGACCGGCCCTCGCACGACCGGCGCTACCTGCTCGACTCCGGCAAGCTGCGCCGTGAACTGGCCTGGGAGCCGAGGATCGGGTTCGGCGACGGGCTGAAGGCGACGATCGCCTGGTACCGGGAGCACGAGAGCTGGTGGCGGCCGCTGCTCGACCGCGTACAGGTGGCGGAGGAGACCGCGTGGCGGTGAGCCGGCGCTGAACCCGTCCGCCGGGCGGCGCGCGGCCCGGCCTCCCGCCGATCGCGGTGATCCCCGGCCGGGTGAACCCTGGTTCTCCTACAGTGGTTCGTGCGTCCGGTCGCACGCGGGCCGCCCGCCCCGGCGCCGAACGCGGTGGCGGCGGCCGGTGGGCCCGGGCCCGGTGTGGCCGCGGGAACGGGGGTTCGGGTTGTTCGCACGGGCGTTCCGCCCGCACCGTGACGCGGCCCGTTCGCCGGGCGGCCACGGCCAGGGCCACGACCGAGCCGCGCACGGCGGGCCCGACGACCACGGCGGGCCCGGCCGGCACGGCGGATCCGGCGAGCAGGCGGGGCACGGCGGGCACGACAAGCACGCCGGTCACGACCCGGAGCAGTTCCGCCGCAAGTTCTGGCTGTGCCTCGCCCTCACCGTGCCGATCGTGCTGACCAGTCACATGGTGCTGGACTGGTTCGGCTACGCCCTGGACTTCCCCGGCAGGAGCTGGGTGGGCCCGGTCCTCGGCTCGGTGGTCTTCCTCTACGGCGGCTGGCCGTTCCTGGTGGGCGCCGTACGGGAGGTCCGCGACCGCGCCCCGGGGATGATGCTGCTGGTCTCGATGGCGATCACGGTCGCGTACGCCGCGTCGCTGGCGACCAGCCTCGGCGCGTTCGACCTGGACTTCTGGTGGGAGCTGGCGGCGCTGGTGACGATCATGTTGTTGGGGCACTGGCAGGAGATGAAGGCGATCGGCCAGGCGCAGGGCGCCCTCGCCGCGCTGGCGGCGTTGCTGCCCGACGACGCCGAACGGCTCGACGGCGGCACCCCGCACCGCGTGCCGCTGGCCGAGCTGCGGGTGGGTGACGTGGTGCTGGTCCGTTCCGGTGGCCGGGTGCCGGCCGACGGCTCGATCGTCGACGGCTCCGCCGAGTTGGACGAGTCGATGATCACGGGGGAGTCGCGGCCGGTGCCGCGCGGCGTGGGGGACCGGGTGGTGGCCGGCACGGTGGCCACCGACTCCGCGTTGCGGGTCCGGGTCGACGCGGTCGGCGAGGACACGGCGCTGGCCGGCATCGGCCGGCTCGTCGCCCAGGCTCAGGCGTCCAGTGGCCGGGCGCAGGTCCTGGCTGACCGGTTCGCCGCGATGCTCTTCTACGTCGCGACCGCCGCCGCGTTGGTCACCTTCGCCGCCTGGTGGGCGCTGGACGACCCGGTCCAGTCCGTGGTCCGGTCGGTGACGGTGTTGGTGATCGCCTGCCCGCACGCCCTCGGGCTGGCCATTCCGCTGGTGATCGCGTTGTCCACCGCGGTGTCGGCCAAGGCCGGCATCCTGGTCAAGGACCGCCTCGCGTTGGAGCGGATGCGCACCGTCGACGCGGTGCTGTTCGACAAGACCGGCACCCTGACCAAGGGCGCCCACACCGTCACCGCCACGGCCGCCGCCAGCGGCACCACCGAGGACGAGGTGCTGCGGATCGCCGGCGCGGTCGAGGCTGACAGCGAACACCCCCTGGCCAAGGCTCTGGTCAAGGTCGCGCAGGACCGGGGGCTGCGGGCGACCGCCCGGGACTTCCGGTCCCTGCCCGGCCGGGGGGTCCGGGCCGTCGTCGACGGCACCACCTGGGCGGTCGGCGGCCCCGCCCTGGTGCGCGAGGTCGGGGCGGCCGTGCCGGACGACCTCGCCACCGTGACCCGGGGCTGGTCGTCACGCGGTGCGGCGGTGCTGCACCTCGTCCGGCTGCCCGCCGACGGGCGACCCGAGGCGGTGGGCGCCTTCGCCCTGGAGGACGAGGTCCGCCCGGAGGCCCGCGCGGCCATCGCCGAACTACGCGAGCACGGCGTACGGACGATCGCGATGATCACCGGCGACGCCCGGCCGGTCGCCGAGGCGGTCGCCGCTGACCTGGGCTTCCGGCCGGGCGTCGACGAGGTCTTCGCCGAGGTGCTACCCGCCGACAAGGACCGGGCCGTCGCCGACCTGCAGGCCCGCGGGCTGACCGTCGCGATGGTCGGCGACGGGGTCAACGACGCCCCGGCCCTGGCCCGCGCCGACGTCGGCCTGGCCATCGGCGCCGGCACCGACGTCGCCATCGAGTCCGCGGGGGTCATCCTGGCCTCCTCCGACCCGCGCGGCGTCATCGGCGTGCTCCGGCTGTCCCGCGCGTCGTACCGGAAGATGATCCAGAACCTGGCCTGGGCCGCCGGCTACAACGTGGTGGCGATCCCGCTGGCCGCCGGCGTCCTGGCCTGGGCCGGGGTCGCGCTCAGCCCGGCCGTCGCGGCGGTGCTGATGTCCGCCTCCACCGTCGTGGTGGCGGTCAACGCGCAACTGCTGCGCCGGGTGCGGCTCACCCCCGGACAACCGGCCGTCGGGAGGGCGGCACGGCCGGGGCGGTGACCGCCGGTGCGCGGTCGCCGGCGCCGCGCGTGCGGCCGGTCGCCTCGGCCCATCCGGCGGTGATGAGCAGCAGGGCCGCGATGTAGGTGGTCATCACGGCCAGGCTGTGGCCGGGCAGCGTGGTGCCCGCGGCGTCCAGCCCGATCAGCAGGTCGGAGACGAGGAACAACGCCCCGCCCACGGCCACCCGACGGGAGACGCCGGTCGCGGCGGCGGCCATCAGGCTGAGCGCGAGGCTGTAGCCGAGGACCGGCAGCCGCAGCGGGCCGAGGGCGTTCCACAGCGCGACGTTGGCCGCCGCCCAGCAGACGAGGTAGCCGACGACCGCCGCGACGGGCGGCCGCCGGTGCCGCAGGAAGGCAGTCAGGAAGCCGACCTGGGCGCCGAGGAAGCACCCCATGCCGACGAGGAACGCGGTACGGCCGGAGAGCAGCAGCGCGACGTCCCCGGCGGTGGCGAAGACCAGCCCGACGGTGACCCCGTCGACGCGCCGGCGCGCCCGCAGCAGGTACGCCAGCAGCACCGGCGCGAGCAGGGGCTTGGCCAGCCACTGTAGGGCGGTCACGTCGGCCGCGACGCCGATCAGTTCGACGGCGGCCACCACGCCGAACGGCCAGAGCCGCCTCATCGGACGGCGACCGGCTGCGTGTGCGGGACGGGCTGCCAGCCGGGCCGGCCGAGCACGTAGCCGAGCCGGTGCCGCCAGGACGAGGCGGCCCGCGCATCTGCCCAGATGGCCCGGTACTCGTGGGTCGCCACCCGCAGCGGGTTGTACGTGCCGATGTTCTTCGTCAGGCCGTACCGGACGGCGGCGCGCTCCGGCTCGAAGGTGCCGAACAGCCGGTCCCAGACGATCAGGATGCCGCCGTAGTTGCGGTCCAGGTACTCGGCGTTGGCGCCGTGGTGGACCCGGTGGTGCGACGGCGTGTTGAAGACCCACTCGACGGGGCGGGGCAGCACGGTGATCCGCTCGGTGTGCAGGAAGAACTGGTACAGCAGGCTGACCGACTGCTGGAGGAAGATCATCCACGGCGGGATGCCGAGCAGCGCCAGCCCGAGCCAGAACGGGATCGACGTTATCGGCGTCCAGCTCTGCCGCAGCGCGGTCGAGAGGTTGAAGAAGACGCTGGAGTGGTGCACCACGTGCCCGGCCCAGAGCAGCCGCACCTCGTGGTGGGACCGGTGGAACCAGTAGTAGGCCAGGTCGTCGGCGAAGAACAGCAGGACCCAGGTCCAGACGCTGGTGGGGGAGAGCTGGATCGGCGCGACCGTGTACGCGGCGGCGTAGAGGCCGATCGTCAGCAGCTTCCACGGCACGCCGATGACCTGGCTGCCGGCGCCCATGGTCAGGCTGGTGGCGGTGTCGCGCAGTTCGTACCCGCGCTCGTCGTCGTCGGGCGCGAAGCGGTAGGAGAGTGCCTCGACGGCGATGAGGAGCAGGAACGCCGGTACGGCGTAGAGCACGGCGGGGATCATGCCCGGGCTTCCCTTCTCGACGGTGCGGCGGGGGTGGTGAGGGGGGCGGTGAGCAGGGCGCGTGCCTCGCGGGCGGCGTCGGAGGCCCGGCCGGTGACGATGGCGTCGGCGAGCCGGCGGTGGCCTGCGACGTCGAGCAGTTCCGCGGCGCGCCGCTCCGGTGGCACCTCGCCGACGGCGAGCGCGCCGGCCACCAGGCTGTTGAAGGCCAGCAGGTAGGCGGTGTTGCCGGAGCCGGCGACGATGTGCCGCCAGAGCACGATGGTCGCCTCGCCCATCCCGGCCAGGTCCGGCGCGAGCCCCGCGTACTCCTCGACGGCCCGCGGGATCGCGGCCCGGGCCGCCGGGTCGCCGCGCTCGGCGCAGAGCCGGGCCGCGTCGACCCCGACGCAGGCCCGCATCTCCAGCATGTCCCGGACGAGGGTGTCGACCGGGAGGGTGTCGTGGAAGCGGGTGAGCGAGAGCGCGAGGTCGAGCCCGGCGTGCACCCGCCAGTCCAGCACCCGGGTCGCGCCGCCCTGGCTGACCCGGACCAGCCCGAGCTGCTGCAACCGGCGCAGCGCCTCGCGGACGGCGTGCCGGTTGACCCCGAAGGTGGCGGCCAGCTCCCGCTCCCCGGGCAGGGCGTCGTCGGGGCGGTAGGAGCCGCTGACGATCGCGTCGCGGATCTGGCCGAAGACGTGGTCGGAGACGGAGGAGCGGGGGACGGGGGCGAAGTCCATGCCGAGGAGTGTGGCGCAGCGCACATCAACCCGTCAACTGGTTGGACCAGCTCGGCTTGCGGCCGTGCCGGCGCGCGGGACCGGGCCGGGTCAGTCGTCGATCGTGACGCTGGTGATCCAGGACGGCGGCAGCGGCGCGCCCGCCCCGATCAGCCCCGCGACGACCCGGGTGGCCTCGAGCGGCGCCGCCGGCCACGGCGTCAACCCGTCGGTCAGCACCACCACGATGTGCGGTCGGTCGCGCAGCGCGGCCTCGATCCCGACCCGCATGTCGGTGCCGCCGCCCCCGGCCAGCCGCACCTCGCCGACGGTGTGCACCCGCCGTACGACGTGCACGGCCGCGTCGCAGGAGAGCACGGTGACCCGGTTGCCGCCGACGCCGACCGCCCGGAGCACCCCGGCGACCTCGGCGAGCGCCGCGGCGAGCTGCGACTCGCCCATCGACCCCGACGTGTCCACCACGACCGCCACCCGGGGCACCGGTCGGCGCAGGCTGGGCAGCACCACCCCGCGGGTCGCCGCGGCACGTCGGGAGGGCCGGTGGTAGGTGTAGTCGACCGCGCCGCCGGCCCAGGCGGCCGCCTCGCGTACCGCGCCGGTGAGCGCCCGCCGCCAGTCCACCCGGGGTTCGAGCAGCTGGGCGGCCCAGCGTTCCCACCCGGCCGGGACGGTGCCCCGGGAGCGGACGTGCGCGCGGACCGCGTGGGCCGTCTCCCGGCGGATCGCCCCCGCCTCCACCGTGCTGACGCCGCCCGCGCCGTCGCGCTCCCACGGCCGGTCGACGCCGTGCGCCCCCGATCCGCAGTCGTGCGGCCCGGCCGCGCACACCTGCGGCGGCAGCAGCGGCAGGTACGCCTCGAACAGCAGGCCCGCCGGCAGCCCGAAGGTCTTCGGCTCGATCCGGTCCGGCGGCAGCGGCAGCCGGTCGGCCACCAGGTCGTCGTTGATCTCGCAGTCCTGCGCGACGTTGACCCGGTGGTGGTCGCGCCGCTGCCCGACGGGGAGCCGGTCGGCCCGGCCGTGGTGGTCGCGGAGCAGGTGGGCCACCTCGTGGATCCACACCGCCGCTATCTGGGCCACGGGCAGCCGGTCGACGAACCCCGGCGAGACGTAGCAGCGCCAGTGCCGGTCGACGCCCATGGTCGGCACGTCCGGCGACTCCACCACCGTGACGCTGTAGAGCGCGGTGGCCAGGTAGGGACGGTCCTGCGCCGCCCGGAACCGGGCGGCGAGCAGCTTCGTGCGGTCCAGCCGGCCGCCGCCGGCACTCATCCGGCCAGGCGTCCCGACAACCGCAGCACGTCCGCGAAGGCGTGGATGGCCGGCGGCACCGGCCACGAGGTGTCGCGCAGCGCCGCCAGGTCCATCGCGGCGCGCGCCGCGACGTCCGGCACGCCCGCCTCGACCGCCTTGCCCAGCACCACCCAGCCGGCCTCCCAGCGGGACCGGTCGACCTTCGCCTGCACCGCGGAGATCACAGCGGTGAGGAACGCCAACTGCCGGTCGCCCCGCTCCGGCAGCCGGAACGCCGCCGGGTCGGCGAGCACCCGCTCCGGGTCGGGCAGGTCCAGGTTCTCCAGGTAGGTGACGAACTCCAACCCCGCGCCGTCGCCCACGGCGCCGATCACCGCCAGCGCCAGCGCCTCCGCCCCGGTCCCCGCCGCGTGATGGACGGTGAGCAGCCGCAGCACCATCTCCCAGGTGCGCGGCGACGGCCACGCGCCGCCGCGGGCCTCGGCGTCGGCGGGCAGGTGGTGGGTCAGCCCCGGCCGGGCGGTGAGGAAACCCGCGATCGCGCCGCGCGCCCTGGCCAGCGCCGTAGCGGTGCGCCCGGGCCGGACCTCCGGCACGGTCACCGCCGGCCACGTGCCGGCCAGCCCCCGCGCGACCGTGCGCGCGTCGTGCGTCCAGTGCAGGTGCACGAACCGGTTCGCCAGCGGCGGGGCGAGGTGCCAGCCGTCCGCCGCGCTGGTCGGCGGGTTCGCGGCCGCCACGATCCGCACCGACGCCGGCAGCGCGAGGCTGCCGACCCGACGCTCCAGCACCACCCGCAACAGCGCCGCCTGCACCGCCGGCGGCGCGGAGGAGAGCTCGTCGAAGAAGAGCAAGCCCGATCCGGTACGCGCCAGCCGGACCGCCCAGTCCGGCGGAGCCATCGGCACCCCGTCGGTGGCCGGGGAGTCCCCGACGATCGGCAACCCGGCGAAGTCCGACGGCTCGTGCACGCTGGCGATGACCGTCTCCAGCGGCAGGCCCAACCCGTCGGCGAGCTGCTGGAGGGTAGCTGACTTGCCGATGCCCGGCTCGCCCCACAGCAGCACCGGCAGGTTCGCCGACACCGCCAGGGCCAGCGCCTCGACCTTCGGGTCGGCGGCCGGCTCCGTCCGCCACGCGCGGGTGGCGGCGACGAGGTCGTCGGCGGCGGCCAGCGCCGGCACGGCCGCCGTCATCCGTCGACCCATTCCGCCAGCACGTCCCGGATCCGGAACACCGGCTGCACGTCCTCGCCCTCGTCGTCGTACATGCTCGCCTTCCCCTCCGCCAGGTCGCGGGGGCTGTAGTCGTCCTCGTCGGGGGCGTCCGGGTCGGCGCCGGCGGCCAGCAGCGCGCGGACCAGCTCCGGGCTGCCGCCGTCGCCGACGGCCACGTGCAGCGCCGTACGGCCCCGACGGTCCCCGGCCCCGATCGGCACGCCGGCGTCGAGCAGCCGCCGGACCAGCGAGACGTCCTCCACCGCGCGCAGGTGGTGCAGCAGAGTGCCGCCCCGGCCGTCGCCCATCCTCGGGTCGAGCCCCGCGTCCAGCAGCGCGGCCAACGTCGCCGCGCCGCCGTGCTGGATCCGCAGCAGCACGTCGCGCCGCAGCTCGCGCAGGGGCCGGGGCAGCCGGCCGGTCCCGCCGCGCCACGCCTGCACGGCGGCGAAGCAGCCCGCCGACTGCCCGCCGAGGGCGCGCAGCAGCTCCTCCCCGGCGACCTCCTCGGCGGTGTGCGACACCGGGTCGAGCCGGCCGTCGCCGTGGACGAGGAGGTGCCACCCGCCCCCGCACCGCACCGGCACCTCCACCCGCAGACCGGCCACCCCCGGCCGCGCCGTTCCGGCCCGCGTCGTGATGTCCACGCCCGCGTCGAGCCGGTCCACCGTTGTCTCCGGCTGTTCGGCGTGCGCCGTCTCGCCCTGCGCGGTCTCCGAGGTGGCCGTCCCCGGCCGTGCCGTCCCGCCCCGCGCCGCGCGCAGGAGTACCGCCGGCACCGGTGGGCTGTCTCCCGGTGACGAGGCGCCGTCCGGCGTGGCCGGTGCCGACGGGAACAGAGCCCGGCGCACGAGGGGGTGCAGCTCGGCGGGGCGGAGCAGGCCGTGCCGCAGCAGGTCCAGGTCGGCGGGTCGCTCGTGGACCACGCCGGCGAAGCGGGGACGGGTGAAGTGCTCCCGCTCGTACCCGACGAACGCGGCGGCCGGCGTGCCGTCGCCCCGCCGGTGCACCTCGGCCACCGGCCGCCCCCCGGACCAGATCATGACCCGGTCGACGCCGTAGCGGTCCTCCAGCCGGGCCAGCTCGGCGTCCAGCCCGAGCGGGACCAGGCAGCCGCGGGCGGCGCTCGCGACCTCGCGGTTGAGGTAGTAGGTCTCCGGGGCCTCCGGGTCGAGGTCGACCCCGGCCGCCGCCCACGCCTCGACCAGCTCGCCACCGGCGACCAGCCGGTCGAAGACCTCGGCCCGGCTCGGTGGGGCGCCCGGGTCGACCACCATCGCGTACGACCCGAACGGCCGGACCGTGCCGTCGGCCGCCAAGCCGGGCAGCCGGCCCGGCGAGCCGCCGTACGCGCCGGCGAGCCCGTCGACGTGCGCGGCGCTCCAGTACACCGGCGGCAGGTCCTGCCGGGGGTAGCCCTCGCACAGTGTGGGGCGGACGGTCAGCCGCAGCCGCTGCGACCCGTCGACCGTCTTCGGCGTGTCCACCGTCAGCGCGACGTCGCGGTCGTCGAACCGCCCGTCCCCGGCGGACAGCACGAACCGTTGGTGGGTGGCGACGCTGGTGCGGCCGCCGAGCACGCGCGGCAGGTGCCAGCGCAGCAGGTCCGGGGCGAGCACGCCGAGGTCCGCCTCGATCCGGTCGGCACGGGCCCGGCCGTGCTCCCGGGCCACCTCGGCCAGGTCGAACGCCACGTCCACGCGTCCGGCCGCGCAGGCGGCCCGCCAGTCACCTGCCTCCCGGGCCGCGGCGCACGCCTCGACCATCGCGGCCGGCACGGCGTACCGCCGGACGCGCTGCCAGGTGCGGATCTCGTCGACGACGGGCGGGTTCACCGGTAGACGCTCGCGATCGCCCGGATGTCCTCGTGCGGCGCGGTGACCGGCCGCTCGGCGAGCAGGGCCGAGGCCCGGCGACGCTGTCGGCGCGGCACGCCCCCGTTGATGCCCAGGTACTCCAGCGTCGGGTGGCCCTCGACGGCCTCGACGAGCCGCTTCGCGCCCCGCCCCCCGACCTCCGTACGCCGCAGGTCCAGCCGGCGCAGCCGGGCGGCGGGCAGCGCGTCGGCGAGCGCCGCCGCACCCTCGTCGCCGACCACGTTGCCGCGCGCCCCGAGAGCCCGCTCCGAAGGCGGCCGGGCCAGGTCCAGCGCCCGCCAGGCGCCCAGGTGCCGGGCCAGCGCGGTCACCCCGGCCGGGGTGATCCCGTTGCCGCCCAGACCGAGCGTCACCTCCACCCCGTCGGCCAGTTCGGCGAGGGCGGCGGCGCCGGCGTCCCCGAGGTGGTTCGCCGCCAGGTAGAGCTCCCGGACCCCGGCGGCGTGGACCAGCGCGCCGAGCACCGGCACCGCGTCCGGGCCGAAGCCGTTGCCGCCGAGGAAGAGCCGCTGCACCGGCTGCTCCCGGTCGGCCAGCGCCTCGGCCAGGGCGGCCAGCCCGCGTACGCTCATCCCGACGTTGACCAGGTCCAGCGTGCGGATGGTGGAGTTCACCGCGAGCGCGGCGGCGAGCCGCCGGACGCCCTCGTCGCCGACCGGGTTGCGCTTGAGCCACAGCGCCCGCACCGTGTGGTCGCCGGCCAGCCGGGCGGCGAGCGCGTCGACCCCGGCCGGGTCGATCCGGTTGCAGCCCAGGTAGAGCGTCTCGAGGTGGTGCCCCGGGCGCAGCGCCTCGGCGACCGCCCGGGCGCCCTCCGCGCCGAGGCCGTTGGTGCCCAGCAGCAGGTGCCGCACCAGCGGCGAGTCGACCGCGGCGGCCACGATCCGGGCGGTCTGCGCCGGGCCGACGCCCTGCTTGCACAGGTCGAGCCGGCCGTCGGGCTGCACCGTGCCGCGCGGGAACTCCTCGGGCGCGACCACCGCGTCCGGCACGGAGAGGCGGACCAGCAGCGGGTCGAAGTCGGCCGGGTCGGCGAGCCCGGTGTCGGGGTCGGCGATGGCCGGGCACCGCACCGGCGTGGGATCGGTCACCAGGGCACGCTCCGGTAGTCCTTGAGGAACTGGCCGCTCACCGGCGCGCCGCGGACGCCCCGGACGATCGGGTCGTAGACCCGGGCGGCGCCGTCGACCACGTCGAGCGGCGGCCGGAACCCGAGGTCACGCTGGGCGGTCTTGCCGGGGTGCGGCCGCTCGTCGGTGACCCAGCCGGTGTCCACACTGTTCATGTGGATGCCGCTGGTCAGGTAGTCGGGGGCGACCGTGCGGACCAGCATGTTCAGCGACGCCTTGGCCATGTTGGTGTGCGGGTGCCGGGTGGTCTTGCCGGAGCGGCTGTAGCTGCCCTCCATCGCCGAGACCTGCACGACGTGCCGCTGCGGATGGGCGGCCGCCTGCATCAGCGGGCGCAGCCGGGAGGTGAGCAGGAAGGGCGCGAAGGCGTTGACCACGTGCACCTGCAACCACTCGTGCGGGCTCACGTCGGCGTCGCTGAGCACCCACGAGTTGACCTCGCGCAGGTCGAGCGGCTGGCCCGTCTCGTCGACCTGCCCGGCCGGGAAGAACGCGTCCAGCCCGGCGGGCAGCCGCCGCGCCGTGGTGGCGGCGGGCGCGGCGCCGATCGCGATCCGCGCCGCCGGCCCCTCCAGCGCCGTCGACTCGGCCGCCCGGACCTCCCGGTGGTACGCCTCCGGCCGGTACAGCGTCTGCGCCGCGTTGTTGACCAGGATGTCCAGCCCGGCGAAGCGCCGGCCGACCAGCGTGACGAAGTCGAGCGTGCCGGCCAGGTCGAGCAGGTCCAGCCCGTGCACGTAGAGCCGGTCGGCCCAGTCGTCCGCGTCCGGCACGGCGGCGAAACGGCGGGCGGCGTCCCGGGGGAACCGGGTCGTCACGATCACGTCGGCGCCGTCGCGGAGCAGCTTGAGCGCGGTGTGGAAGCCGATCTTCACCCGGCCGCCGGTCACCACGGCGGTGCGGCCGGTCAGGTCGCAGCGGGCGTGCCGCCGCTCGCGGTTCTCCGCCGCGCACGGCGGGCACATCTGGTGGTAGTCGACGTCGACCCGGCGGTAGGGCAGCTTGCACACATAGCAGTGCCGCTCCCGACGCAACGACCCGCGTTCTGCCGCGTCGTGGCCGGCGCCGCCCCGGCCCGGGTCGGCGGGCCGGTCGGAGACGGGCGGGGCGACGTCGGGGATCTCGGTGTGGAAGCGGGTGGCGCCGGCCAGCAGCGCCCGGTCCGCCGCCCGGGTCGCGGCGTCCCGGCGGGCCTTGGCGCGCTTCTTCACCCCCCGATGGGCGGCCGTGACCGCCCGCTCCAACTCCTGCCGCGTCGCCTCGTCGAGGTCGGCGTCGTCGAGCCGGGCCAGGACGGCCAGGCAGGCCGCCAACTCGGCGCGGTCGACGGACACGGTGCTCCTTCGCGAAGGGGTGGCGGCGAGACCGGCCGGATTCGAACCGGCGTCCTCCAGCTTGCTGTCAAGGCGCGTCGACCTCTGCGCTACGGCCTCGCCGCGCGGGAGCATACCGAAGGCCACCGACAAACCGCCGGCTACCGTCGCGTCGGCTTCCGTCGCGTCAGCTTCCGCGCGTCGACTACCGTCGCATCAGTTTCGGCGCGTCAGCTTCCGCGCGGCGGCGAGCAGCCCGGCGGGGGTGCGGCCCTGCGCGTCCCCGGCGTCCGGGTCGGCGCCGGCCGCGAGCAGAGCCGCCATCACCTCGGTGTCCAGTGCGACCGCGGCGGCGTGCAGCGGGGTGCGGCCGTCCCGGTCGCGTTCGTCGACGTCGAGACCGGCGGCGGCGAGCGCCGGCAGCATCCTCGCGTGGTCCAGGTGGGACAGCCAGTGCAGCAGGGTGCCGCCCGTGCCGTCGCGCAGCCCTGGGTCGAGGCCGTCGGCGAGCAGGGCGAGCAGACCGTCGGTGTCGCCGTGCAACGCGCGGGCGAAGACGTCCTGCCGGAGCCTGCGGATCTCCTTCGGCACCGGTCTCGCCCCGGTACGCCAGGCCCGCACCGCCGCAGCACAGCCCAGGAGCGGGCCGCCCAGCCCGGCGAGCAGGAACTCCCGGCGCAGTTCCTCGTCGCTGTGGTGCGGGGTGACGAGGCGCCCGTCGGCGGGGCGGACGACGTGCCAGTCGGGCCCGCACCGGATCCGGATCGGCGTGGGTGGCGCCGGTGCCGCGGCCCGCCACGCCTGCGTCCGACCCGGGAACAACGCCTCGTGCACCAGCGGGTGCAGCTCGTCCGGCGTCAGGTCGCCCCGGCGCAGCAGCGCCACGTCCGTCGGCCCCGGCATCCCGAAGGCGCACGGCCCGACGGCGGGATCGCGCCAGCTCGCCCTGCGGACGGTCGGTCGGCCGTCGGCGGCGACCTCGACGGCGAGCCGACGGTCCACGCTGACCTGTGTCGTCGCCCCGTAGCGGTGGGCGAGGCGGCGGGCCTCGTCGGCGAGTACGGGCAGCGCCGGCGCGTGGGCGGCGAGCGGGGCCGCGAACCAGGCGGCGTGCTGCCGGGCCTCGTCGGGGTCGACGGTGAACCCGGCCGCCTCGTACGCCGCCACCGGCCGTCCCGCCGACAGCAGCGCGGCGAGGGCTTCCACCTCCGCGGCCCGGTCGCCGGTGAGCGCCGGCCCACCCGTGCCGCCGGACGGGTACGGGTGGCCGTCGGGCGAGTGCCAGGCGAGCCGGGCGGCCGAGGCGCCGTACGCCCAACGGCGCGCGCCGACCGCCGCCGCGTCCCAGCACCAGCCCGGCAGGTCGTGCCACCGGGGCGGCAGGCGCCGGCTGTCGGTGACCCGCAGCCCGATCCGCTGCGGGGCGCGGTCGGTGAACGGCAGCGTCGCCACCAGCAGCGGAACGCCCGAGTCGGACGGCTCGGTGCCCGTCGGGACCGGGCCGGGCAGCCGGGTCAGCACGACGACGGCCCGCGGCAGGAGGGCCAGCGAGTCGGTGCGGGGCAGGAAGCGGCGCAGCAGGTCCGGGGCGAGGCCGCGCAGCTCGCCCTCGATCCGGGCGGCCTCGCCGCCGCCGTACCGGGAGGCCACGTCCGGCAGGTCGATGTGCGCGTCGACCAACGCCGCCCGGCACGCGCCCCGCCAGTCTCCGGCGCGACGGCGGGCGGTGGCGGCGGCGACCATGCCCGGCGGCGAGGCGTACCGCAGGAGCCGCAGCTGCCGCTCCCGCTCGCGTCGGCGCTCCATGTCGGCGTCCCCGTTCCCGTCGGGAGCGGGCCGGCCGGGATCGAACCGGCGTCCTCCCGAGTAGCAGTCGGGCGCGACGACCGCTGCGCTACGACCCGCTCGCCGGGGAGTGTAGGGGGTGCGGACCGGCCGGATTCGAACCGGCGTCCTCCCGGTTTTGGAGACCGGGCGCGACGACCGCTGCGCTACGGCCCGCACGGATCGGGCGGGACGACGCCCGGGCGGCGGACGGGCCGGAATCGAACCGGCGTCCTCCTCCCTGCCAAGGAGACGCGACGACCTCTGCGCTACCGCCCGCCGCGAGCGAGTGTAGGGCACCGTTGGGGGCGACCTCGCTGGGCAACGAGTCTTGGTCGGTGGCGCCGCCCAGCCGCTGTGCGCCCACGGGGACACGCTCGCCCGCGACCTGACCAGCGGGTGCCGGAGCGTCCCCGGCCCGCCGGGCCCGACGCCGGCCAGGGGCTCCAGCACGTCGTGCCGCGTCAGCCCGGGGCGACCACCGACTCCGCCGGCGGCTGCGCCACGGTGCCGCCCGGGGACCGCCCCTCCTCGCCGGCCGCTGCCCGCCCCGCGTCGCCGGCCGGGTTTCCCGCCGCGCCGCCGGCCCCGCCCGCCCCGGCCTCGACGCCGCCCGCCGCGTAGCCGGCCCCGCCGCCCACGGCCTCGACGGCGGATGCCGCCGGCCGGTCACCGCGGGCGCGGGCGCCGACCTGCGGGTACTCGGCGGTCTCCGCGCCACCCGTGGCCGCCGCCATGACCGCCGCCGCGGCCAGGTCCGCCACCCGCTTCGCCTCCCGCTTCACCCGGGCACGGACCTCCTTGGCGTGCTGCTCGGCGGAATCCGCGGCCCGGCGCACCTCGTCGAGCCGGTGCAGCTCGTCGGCCAGCTCCTGCCGGGTCTCGGCGAGGCGCTGCTGCAGGTCGGTGAACTCCCGCTCGGCGCTGGCGCTGTCCTGCCGTGCCTGGGCGAGTTGTTGCTGCGCAGTCTCCAGCTCGGACTGCAACCGGGCCAGCGCCTCCCGCCGGTCCCGGAGGCCCTGCTGCGCCGCGGCGAGCTGCTGCTGGTGGGCCGCGGCCTGCTCGTCGGCGCGCTGGCGGAACGTGGCCGCGTACTGCTGCGCCTCGGCGATCAGCGTCGCGATCTCCTGCTCGGCCGCCGTGCGCTGGCCGGCCAGCTCCCGCTCCGCCGCCGCGCGCTGCTCGGTGACCTCCTGCTCGGCGGCGGACCGCCGTTCGTTGATCTCCCGCTCCACGCTGGCCTGCCACTGGCCCAGCTCCTGCTGGGTCTTCGCGCGCGCCGCCTGCACTTCCTGCTGGATCTGGGTACGGGCCGCGGTCAGGAACGCCTCGGCCTCGGCGCGGGACTGTTCGAGCTGCTGGGCGCTCTGCTCGTCGATCCGCTTGGCCTCCTGGAGCGCGTGGTCGTGGGCCGCCTCGCCGGCCGCCCGCAGGCGCTCCGCCGCCTCGCGGATCCGGGCCAGCTCGGCCTGGGCGTTGGCGCGGCGTTCCTCGTGTTCCTGCTCGTCCTGGGCGCGCCGGGCCTCCGCCTCCTCCGCCAGCTCCCGCAGCGTCGTGGCGGCGTGCTCCCGGGCCTCGGTGAGCGCCCGCTCCGCTTCGGCCCGCAGCTCGGCAGCCTCCTGACCGGCGGCGTCGGTGATCACCCCGGCCTGCTTCTCCGCCAGGGCCAGGATCTGGTCGACCATCGGCCCCAGGTCACGGAATGACGCCCGGTCCGGCTGCGCCGGCCGCTCGCGCAGCTCGGCGACTTCCGCGTGCAGCCGGTGCAGCTCCGCGGTCAGCTCCCGCAGCTGGCCCGAGGCCCGCTCCCGCTCGGCGGCCAGCGCCGACCGCTCGCCGTCGACCTGTTCGACGTACCGGTCGACCTGTCGTTTGTCGTAGCCCCGCAGTGCGAGGTCAAAGCTCGGCCGCGAGGTCGCGTCCTCGCGTGCCGCGAACGGCTCCTCGCCGTGGGACATGCACCCTCCTCCGTACGATCGCGAGCGCCACACCGGCGGGGAGTCCGCGCCACGGGCCGTGATGTGGCGCCACGCTACCGCCGCCGCACAGGCCCGTGGAACGGGGTGACCCCCGCCCGGCCGCCCCGCGGGACGGATCGTGCCGGCCGCGGAGCCCTCGTAGGTGTCGACTACTTCCGGGTGATGTCCACGCGGCGTACAGGCAGGTGACGCCAACGCGTCTGGTGTGGACGCGCGTCAGGCGGGCCGGCTAACGGTGCCCGGGCGTAGTAGGCGTCGGGGCGCTGCCAGGCCGCGACCGGCGCGATGCCGGTGACGACATCCGCGCGGCCCGGCCCCGACCGTCGGTCGGCTCGCGAGGCCGCCGAGCCGAGAGCTGGAAGCCGACCTGGGACGCCCGCCCGTCGCCGCAGGGGGGGGCGGCGGCCTCACGGTGTTCGGCGGTGGACAGTGCCGGCGGCGGCCAGCTCACGGTGTTCGGCGGTGGACAGTGCCGGCGGCTGCTCCGGCAGCAGGTCGGCCGCCGGTGGCGAGGCAGCCCAGAGCGATCGGCAGCCGGGTGTGCGGCGGGGTGCAGACCACCATCAAGTCCGGCCCCCCCCGCCCACAGCATCTCCCCATGGCCGGCCTGGACTGGCGTACGGCCTGCCGACCGCCTCGATCGCGGGTCGGAAGGCTGTGGTCCCGGATGTGACGCGCGACGCCGACCGCCGATTTGACGATCTTCCCGCGGGACGCGTAGTTTTCTCTCTGCCAGCGCGGAACGGACGAAACGGGCGAAAGTCCTGGAGGCCGGAGCGCGGGAACAACCCCCAGCTCGGATGGGTTAGCACTCATCGGAACCTGGACCGGGCGGTGCCCCGGATTCGCCGCGAGGCGGATTTGGCGAGGCGAAACCGACCGGGTATGGTTGACGACCGGCAGGGCACCGGGCGAGCTTGCGGGAGACCGTGGCGGCCGGCCTGCTGAATCCATGATCGGTCCGGCGAAATCCGGCTTCGTTCGTGGTGCCCGGAAATTGGGTTGAAGTGGTGCGGGTCGCGACAGAGCGGTTTGACACGGCGGAAACCGCCGGGTAACGTAGTAAAAGTGCCCGGCGCGAGAGCGGCGGGGATGTGAACGAAATGCCCCGG
>NZ_JBIDCU010000033.1:0-35712 GCF_043204765.1 Micromonospora sp. NPDC047730
ACACCAACGGCCGCCGCAGGTCACCCACCAGGTCCAGGCCCTCGAACTCGGCACCCGCCCCGGCGACACCCACAACCCGGACCTGACCACCAACGGACCCGACAGACACGAACCAACCTCCGATCGAAAAGGGGTGACCGGGCGGCGCGTGGCCGGAGCGGCCGGTCAGCCGATGTGCCGCACTGCGGGCAGCACGGTGTGACGCAGTGGTGGGGGACGGCGTGGAGCGTCGCCGCCGCGTACGGGGGGTGGCCGACCGACGCCTCTCCGGAGCGGACCCGGTCGTGCCGGAGGTGGTCCGTGGGAGGCGCGGACGGCGGTGGACGGCGTCCTGCGGCGTGCCGCGGTGGGGCACAGGTGGGGACGCGTCGGGACCGGCGGTGCGATCAGGACGGGGTCACCGTCTGGAAGCCGCAACCGGGTGTCCGACCCAGCCACCGGCACCTCCTGTCCGTCAGGGCGCGGCGCACCCACATGCGTCCCCGATTCGGTGCGGTGAGGGGAAAGACGAACCGGTGGTGCCAGACGCTATGGAGCCGGCCGGAGCGGCGTACACCCCTAGACACACGGTCGACCCCTAGTGCCGTGTCCACTGAGGACCAGCGGTTTCCGGCCATGTGTTGCGGATTCTCGCTGGTCAGGTTGGACAAGCCGGCCGCCTGCGCGATCAGGCAGCCGTGGAAATCCTGCCGGAACCTCGTAGGGTCCACTCGGCTCACCGGCCGGAGGAGGGTCATTCGGACGGATCATCGAGAGGGTCATTCGTCAACGATCACCATCCTTCGGTGGAAAGAGAATGGTCGACCAGGGCGTCGGTCCGCGCCTTGCCGCGATCGGTCCGGCCGGGCGTGGACGGCCGCAGTGTCACGGAGCGTAGTGTCGCTCGGCGCTCCTGCCGCCTTCCGAGGCGCCCGCGCGGTTACCCGGAGTGCTGGCTCGGCGAGGATCTGAGCGCGCCGGGTGGCGATGGCCAAGAGTGCTGGTCGGGCCTGATTCGTCGGTGCTCGGGGCGCTTCACCTATTGGGCGTCGACACTGCGTTTTCCATTGATCGGGGCGACGAGAGTGGAGTGTCGAGGGAATGTCACGCTCTGTTCCTCGGGTGCCCGAACCGCACTTTCCCGACCCCCCGACCTGGCATTGTCGGTGACGTAAAGGGCCGGTCCGTACTCGGCTGACCGGCCCATCGACGGTCAATGCGTGCTGACTAAGGTTTCCGTATCGCGAATTCTGTTCACGACGCAGTCGGTGACTGGCAAGCGCACCGGCTGCTGGTGTGCACCGCGCCAACTCAGCGCTGACCACAAGCCAGCCGCTACCTGGCCGGTCAAACGTCGAGCCCTCCGGCCGGTGCACGCGGCACGCCCGACTTCCGTGGTCGAGCGGCCTCATCAGAACCGGGACGCCACGCATCCGCCCACGTCCTCCGCTGTTCGTGGTGGTGGTGCACCCGGACTTCGTGCCATCCCCGAGGCCCCTTGCGGGCCGGCATGTCAGGAGATCCAATGGATGGGCCCATCCAGGTACAGGTGTTCGCTCACGAAGGGGTGGTCCTGGCCCGACCACCCAGTCCGGTGGCGACCGCAAGCAGCCGTTATCTGGCCGGCGCGGGCGCCGGCCTGCACAACGGGCTGGACATGATCACCGGCCTCCACCTCACGCTGCCGCACCAGACGGCAGCCATCTGCAGCACCGGAGCCAGCGCGGACAAGTCGCTGCGTCTGATCAGCCGGTGTGGCCTCAAGCCGCCCAGCGACCTGCGCGAGTTCCGGTCCGGCGACCACGCGGTGCAGCTCGCCCGGGAGGCCGCCGAACGCGGCGAGTTGCTGGAGTTCCAGTTCCCGCCGCACGATCCGCAACTTCGGACTGCCCCTGCCCGGGTTCCGCCGGACCTGCTGGCCCGCCTCAACAACAAGACCGTCCTGGAAACGCTGATCGCCCCGGAGTACCTGCCCCGCCGGCAGGTCGCCACCCCCGCCGAGGTGCGGCGGATCGTGCGGCAGGACCGTCGGCCGGCGGTCGTCAAACCGGCCGGCGCCGAGGTGTACAGCGGGATCGCGATCTTCACCAGACGGCTGCAGGACCGGTTGAACAGGTCACTGTTCAACCAACTGGAGCAGGTCAGCGATCAGTGGATCGTCGAGGAGGAGGTTCTCTTCCGGACGGTCTGGGGGCTCCAGTTCGGCGTGACGGACGGCGGATCGGTGGAGTACTTCGGTGCGTCCGTACACCTGCCGCAGCCCACCTCGACGTGGATCGGTTGTGTGATGGACGACGAGCAACCGCCGGCGGAACTGGTCCAGGCGCTGACCGAGGGGGTTCGGAAGGCGGCCGCTCTCGGGTACCGGGGATACTGCTCGTTCGACGCCGGCATCGGCCGGGACGGCGAACTGCGCGTCATCGACCCGAACTTCCGGGTCAGCGGAGCCACCTCGTCGTTGCTGCACCGCAATTCGCTGCTGGGTCAGCACCCGTGCGCCATGACGACGTTCTTCTCGCTCGCGCCGGGGGTGGACGCCGAGCCGATCCTCGCGCCGTTCATCGACCGTGGGCAGTTCGTCGTGTTCATGCACTACGACCCGGCGGAGACGGACAACGGCCCGTATCAGGCGACCATCCTCGGCATGGTCGGCGGTGCGGACCGGTACGCCTGCGGCGTGCTGATCGCGCAGATCCAGCGAGCGCTGGGCAGGTGACCCGGCGTCCCGGGCCGCGCCGCCGACGGCGCGGCCCGGGACGCCCGCTGGGGAGCCGGCTTCGCGCCGCGCTGTTCACATCCCCGCGAGGGCGGCGCGGACGGCCGACTCCGGTACGTCGACGACCAGGTCCGGGCCGGTCGGGCCGTCCAGCACGAAGGACAGCCCCGACGTCGCCTTCTTGTCCCGGCGCATCAACGCGATCAGCTCGTCGTGGTCCACCCCGGCCGGCAGGGCGGTGTCGAGGCCGTAGTGCGCCACCACCTCGCGGTGCTCGACCACCCGGCGCGCGTCGATCCGATCCAGGATCCCGGCCAGTCGTCCCGCGAACACCGTGCCGATGCCGACCGCCTCGCCGTGCCGGAGCCGGAAGTCGGTCGCGATCTCCAGCGCGTGCCCCAGCGTGTGCCCGTAGTTGAGGATGTGCCGCAGCCCGGCGTCGCGCTCGTCGGCGGCCACCACCTGCGCCTTGAGCGCCACGCACGCGGCGATCTGCTCGTCCACCGGCCGGTCGCGCAGGTCTCCCGCGCCGATGAAGTGCGCCCGGGCGATCTCCCCGTAGCCGTTGCGCCACTCCCGCTCCGGCAACGTGCCCAGGTGCTCGGTGTCGCAGAGCACCGCGCGGGGCTGCCAGTACACGCCCACCAGGTTCTTGCCCTCCGGCAGGTTCACCGCCGTCTTCCCGCCGACGCTGGCGTCGACCTGCGCGAGCAGCGACGTCGGCAGGTGGATCACCGCGATGCCCCGGTGGTAGAGGCCGGCGGCCAGCCCGACGACATCCGTCGTGGTGCCGCCGCCGCAGGAGACGACCGCGTCGGAGCGGGTCAACCCGAAGTCCGCGAACACCCGGCAGAGCTGCTCCACCGTGGACAACGTCTTGTCGTGCTCGCCGTCGCGGGCCGGCACCACCCGGTGCGGCACCCCCGGGTCCGGCGTCCACTCGGCCGGGCGGGCGGAGACCACGACGACCCGGCGCGCGCCGATCCGCGTCACCTCCGCCGGCAGCCGGTGGCGCACGCCGGGACCGATGAGCACCGGGTACGCGCGCTCGCCGAGCGCCACCTCGATCCGGGACGGCTCCACGGCGGGACGGTCGCCGGTGCGGGTCGAGTGCATCAGGCTGCCACCTCCTCAGGGTGCAGGACGAAGGGCGGGGACGGGTCGGGGGCGTCCTGGCCGGCGCGGACCAGCCACAGCCGCAGCGCCATCGCCGCCAGCGAGTCCACCTCCGGCGCGATGCCCCACCGGTCATGGGTGAGCTGGGCGTGGTGCGCCAGCAGGAAGCCCCGCGGCACCTCGGCGGGACGGCCGACCACGTCGGCCACCCGGTGCAGGTAGCGCCGCCACGCGGCGGCGACCTCGCCGGTGAACGGCAGGTCCCCGGCCGTCAGCACGATCTTCTCCGCCCCGGCGTCGGCCTGCGTGGCGAGGTCCCGGCGCTGCGCCCCGGTCAGCGACCAGCTCCGGTCCTGCCAGTGCAGGAAGAGGAAGGCCGGCCGGTCGGCCTCCGGCATCAGCCCGGTCAGGTGCCGCAGGTGCGCCACCGCGAGGGGCAGTTCGAGGCCGGCCAGCCAGGGGCCGTCCCCGCCGAGCAGGGCCAGCGCCAGGTCGCTGCCCGCGTACGCGAGCGGCCCGCCCCGGGCGGCGTCGCGGAAGGCGTACGGGTCGGCGGCGAAGGACACGGCCGGGTCGTGCGCGAGCAGTCCCCGCCGTACGGCGTCGAGCGCGGGCGGGAGCGCGTGGAAGCCGAGGCTCAGGCCCTGGTCCAGCCGGTCGAAGTACCAGTCCGACCCGGGGTCGGCGCGGCGGGCGTCGGCGACCAGCCCGGCCAGCACGGTCGGCACCAGCTCGGCCACCCGCGCGTCCGGGCACCGGCCGGCCGGTACGGCGAGGCGGGCGAACAACCAGGAGCGTTCCACGGACGGCACCTCGACTGACGGCGGGCAGAGCGCGGGCGCGACGGCCGGTCTGCGGGGGTCGGCCCCATCATCGGCCTGTGGCCCGTCCCGCCGGCACGTCACCGGTCGGAACTGGGGACGACTTAGGGGGTGACAGGGGTAGGTCGCCGCCACGGTGCTCGGAAGACTTGTGCCGTTGTACGGCGAGCGAGGTCTACGCCGCGATGAGGAGTCTCGCCGACGGACGGATGTGGTGACATGCTTCGGAGCGACCTGATCCAGCCGTTGCCCGATCTGCTCAGGGCCCACGCCACGAGGCTCGGGAACAAGGTCGCCTTCCGCGACGAGCGCCGCGCCGTCGGGTACGCCGATCTGGAGGCCCGTACCCGGCGGCTCGCCGGCCACCTGGCGGCGGCGGGCGTCGGGCGGGGCGAACGGGTGGCGATGTGCCTCGGCAACCGCGTGGAGACGGTGGAGACGTGGCTCGCCGTCACCCGGGCCGCCGCGGTGGGCGTACCGCTGAACCCGCACAGCACCGACGCGGAGTTGGCCCACCTGCTGGACGACTCCGGGGCGGTGCTCGTCGTCACCGACCCGGCGCACCTGGCCCGGCTGCTGCGGCTGCGGGCCGACCGGCCGGGCCTGCGCGTTTGGGTCGTCGGGGACGACCCCGCGCCCGAAGGCGTCACCGCGTTCCGCGACCTGGCCGACGTGGAGCCGGCCGCCGCCGCCCGCGACGACCTGGGCCTCGACGAGGTCGCCTGGATGCTCTACACCTCCGGCACCACCGGCGAGCCGAAGGGCGTGCTCTCCACCCAGCGCACCTGCCTGTGGTCGGTGGCGTCCTGCTACGTGCCGGTGCCCGGCCTCACCGACGCCGACCGGGTGGTCTGGCCGCTGCCGTTGTTCCACAGCCTGTCCCACATCGGGTGCGTGCTCAGCGTGACCGTGGTGGGCGCCACCGCCCGGCTCGTCGACGGTTTCTCCGCCGACGACGTGCTGCGCGCCGTCGCCGAGGACGAGGCCACCGTGCTGGCCGGGGTGCCCGCGATGTACCACCACCTGGTGGCCGCCGCCCGGGAAACCGGCTTCCGGGCCCCGGCCCTGCGGGTGTGCCTGGTCGGCGGGGCGATCACCACCGGGGCGCTGCGGCGCGCGTTCCACGAGGTCTTCGACGCGCCGTTGCTCGACGCGTACGGCAGCACGGAGACCTGCGGCTCGATCGCCATCACCCGGCC
The DNA here is from genome assembly GCF_043204765.1 of Micromonospora sp. NPDC047730. NCBI lineage: Bacteria > Bacillati > Actinomycetota > Actinomycetes > Micromonosporales > Micromonosporaceae > Micromonospora > Micromonospora sp. NPDC047730. The sequence continues at coordinate 5,832 of NZ_JBIDCU010000033.1, forward strand.
CGACCGGCCCCGGGTCGAGGGCTCGTGCGGGCAGCCGGTGGACGGCGTCGAGGTGCGGCTGGTCAGCCCGGAGACCGGGCTGGACGTCCCGACCGGGAACGAGGGCGAGGTCTGGGTACGCGGCCCGAGCGTCATGCTCGGCTACCACGGGCTGCCGGAGGTCACCGCCGCCGCGCTGCGTGACGGCTGGTACCGCACCGGCGACCTGGCCCGCTTCGACGCCGGCGGCAACCTGTTCGTCACCGGGCGGCACCGAGAGTTGATCATCCGGGGCGGCGAGAAGATCCACCCGTCCGAGGTGGAGGACGCGCTGCGCGCGGTGCCCGGCGTCGCCGACGTGGCGGTGACCGGCCGTCCGCACGACGTGCTCGGCGAGGTGCCGGTGGCGTTCGTCGTCCCCGGCCCGGAGGGCTTCGACCCCCGGGCCGCGTACGCGGCCTGCCGGGAGCGGCTCGCGTACCACAAGGTGCCCGAGGAGCTGTACGAGATCGGGGCGGTGCCCCGGACCGCGTCCGGCAAGGTGACCCGGCGGCTGCTGCTGGAGCGGCCCGCCCGGCTGCGCGCCGTCAACGGCAGCCACCACGAGGCGCTGACCCGGATCGCCTGGCGCCCGCTGGACCTGACCGCCGTGCCGCCGGCCGGGGCCGACACTGACGGAGCCCCGGGCCCGCGCTGGGCGGTGGTGGGCGCGGGCGGCGAGGAGCCGGCCGCCGCGCTGCGCGCCGCCGGGACGGTGGTGCGGACGTACCCCGACCTGGCCGAGCTGGCCGCGGAGGCCGACCGACCCGACGTGACCGTGCTGGCGGTCGGGCCCGCCGGGGACGCGGCGGGCCTCGCCGACGCGGCGCGGGGCTGGCTCGACGACGAACGGTCCGCCGGCGGCCGGCTGGTGCTGCTGACCACCGGGGCCGTGGACGCGTCCACCCCGGACCACCCCGACACCCCCGACCTCGTCCCGCCGGCCGTCGTGGCCTGGGCGGTGGGCCGCTGCCTGCTGGCCGCGTACCCGGATCGGGTGGTGCTGGTCGACCGCGACGCCGACGGGCTCTCCCCGGCCCTGCTGCCGGCCGCCGTGGACGCCGGCGCCACGCAGGTCGCCCTCCGCGCCGGCGCCGCCCGGCACCCGATCCTCGCACCGGCCCCCACCGGCCCGCCCGCGCGGCCGGCGACGGTCGTCGACCCGGCCGGCGTCGCCCTGGTGACCGGCGCCGACACGGCGACCGGGGCGGCCCTCGCGCGGCACCTGGTCGGCGCGCACGGCGCCCGCCAGGTGCAACTGGTCCGCACCGACCCGACGGCCGGCCTCGACGACCTGATCGCGGACCTGGTCGCGGCCGGCGCCGAGGCCACCGCGCTACGCGCCGGGCGGGCCGCCGGAGACGACGCGCCGCTCGGCGCGGTGTTCCTCTGCCCGACCGACGACGATGTCGCCGACGACGGCGCCGTCGCCCGGCTGCTCGCCCTCGCCGAGGCGCTGGACGCCCGGACCAGGCACGCCGCCGCCACGGCGTTCACCGTCCTCGCCCCGGCGGCCCTGCTGCGCGGCGCCGCCGGCCGGGAGCGGGCGGCGGCGGCCGTCGGCGCCCTGCACACCCTGGTCGCCCGCCGCCGCGCGGCGGGCCTGCCCGCCCGGCTGGTCGGTACGACCGGCGGGCCGGTCCCGGCGGCCGGGCCCGCTGAATCCGGGTCGGCCGGGTCGGACCCGGCCGACGCCGCCGTCCGCGCCGACCTCGCCGCGTTCGACGCCGCCCACGACGGCGACGACCTCGTCCTGCTCGCCGGCCCGGCAGATCCGGCTCACCCCGCCTGGCGCGCGCCCGCCGGAACCGGCCCCGTCGACGACGGCGACGACGCCGAGCTGCGCCGCCGGCTGGCCGCGCTGACCACCGCCGAGGGCGACCGGCTCCTGCTCGAGCTGGTTCGCGCCGCCACCGCCGAGGTCGCCGGCCTGCCCGGCCGGGCGGCCGTGCGGCCGGGCCGCGCGTTCAAGGAACTCGGCTTCACCTCCGTCGCCGCCGTCGCGCTGCGCGACCGGCTGACCCGCGCCACCGGGGTACGGCTCTCCGCGACGGCCGCGTTCGACCACCCGAGCCCCGACGCCCTCGCCCGGCACCTCGCCGCCCGGCTGCGCGGCGCCGCTCCGGAGCCGGTGGCCGCCCCGGACGGGCCGGCCCGGTCCGCCGCCGACGACCCGGTCGTCATCGTGGCCATGGCCTGCCGGCTGCCCGGCGGGGTCGCCTCGCCCGAGGAGCTGTGGGATCTCGTCGACTCCGGGCGGGAGGGGCTGACCGGGTTCCCCACCGACCGGGGCTGGGACCTGGCCCACCTGTTCTCCGACGACCCCGACCAGCCCGGCACCTCGTACGTGCGGGTGGGCGGGTTCCTGCCCGACGCGGCGGACTTCGACGCCACCCTGTTCGCGATCAGCCCCCGCGAGGCGCTGGCCATGGACCCGCAGCAGCGACTGCTGCTGGAGACGTCCTGGGAGCTGTTCGAGCGGGCCGGCATCGACCCGACCTCGCTGCGCGGCAGCGCCACCGGCGTGTTCGCGGGCGTCATGCACCACGACTACGCGGCGAACCTGCGCCAGGCCCCGCACGGCACCGAGGGCTACCTCGGCGTGGGCACCGCCGGCAGCGTCGTCTCCGGGCGGGTCGCGTACGCGCTCGGCCTGGAGGGGCCCGCGGTCACCGTCGACACCGCCTGCTCGTCGTCGCTGGTGTCGCTGCACCTGGCCGCCCAGGCCCTGCGCGCCGGGGACTGCACCCTCGCCGTGGCCGGCGGCGTCGCGATCATGGGTACGCCGCAGGCGTTCGTCGAGTTCAGCCGGCAGCGCGGGCTGGCCCCGGACGGCCGGTGCAAGGCGTTCGCCGAGGGCGCCGACGGCACGGGCTGGTCCGAGGGCGTCGCCCTGCTGCTGCTGGAACGCCTCTCCGACGCCCGCCGCCACGGGCACCCCGTGCTGGCCGTGGTGCGCGGCAGCGCCGTCAACCAGGACGGCGCGTCCAACGGGCTGACCGCCCCCAACGGGCCGGCCCAGGAGCGGGTCATCCGCCGGGCGCTGGCCGCCGCCGGGCTCACCGCCGCCGACGTGGACGCCGTCGAGGCGCACGGCACCGGCACGAGGCTCGGCGACCCGATCGAGGCGCAGGCGCTGCTCGCCACGTACGGGGCGGGACGCGGCGACGCGGAGCCGCTGCGGCTCGGCTCGCTGAAGTCCAACCTCGGCCACACCCAGGCCGCCGCCGGGGCCGCCGCGGTGATCAAGATGGTGCTCGCCATGCGGCACGGGACGCTGCCGCGCACCCTGCACGTGGACGCCCCGACGTCCGAGGTGGACTGGTCGGCGGGCGCCGTGGAGCTGCTCACCGATTCCGTGCCGTGGCCCCGGACCGGCCGGGCACGTCGCGCCGGGATCTCCTCGTTCGGCATCAGCGGCACCAACGCCCACGTCATCGTCGAGGCCGCCCCCGCCGAGGCGCAGGCCGTGGCGGGCCGCGCGGCCGACGCCGGGGCCGGCCGCGTCGCCGAGGCCGAGCCGCAGGCCGCACCCGCTGCCGGCCCGGTGGCCCGGCCGCCCGTGCCGTGGCCGCTCTCCGGGGCCACCGGCGAGGCGCTGCGCGACCAGGCCGCCCGCCTGCTCGCCTGGCTCGACGGGCCCGGCGCGGACGCCGACCCGGCCGACGTCGGCCACGCGCTGGCCACCACCCGCGCCGCCCTGGAGCACCGGGCCGTGGTGCTGGCCGGCGACCCGGCCGCCGCCCGGGCCGGCCTGACCGCCCTCACCCGGGGCGAGCAGGACCCCGACACCGGCGCCCTGCTGACCGGCCGGGTCGTCGACGGGCAGCTCGGTTTGCTGTTCGGCGGGCAGGGCGGCCAGCGGCCCGGCATGGGCCGCGCGCTGCACGCCGCGTACCCCGTCTTCGCCGACGCCTTCGACGCCGCCTGCGCCGAACTCGACCGCTGCCTCGCCGGCCACGCCCCGCACCGGATCGCGGACGTGGTGTTCGCGCCCGAGGGGAGCGAGCCGGCAGGCCTGCTCGACCGGACCCTGTACACCCAGCCGGGCCTGTTCGCGTTCGAGGTGGCGCTGTACCGGCTGCTGGAGTCCTGGGGCGTACGCCCCGACGCCGTGGGCGGGCACTCCGTCGGCGAGCTGGTCGCCGCGCACGTCGCCGGGGTGTTCTCCCTCGCCGACGCGGCGGCCCTGGTCGCCGCCCGGGCCCGGCTCATGCAGCAGCTCCCGGACGGGGGCGCGATGGTCGCCGTCGAGGCCGACGAGGCGGAGGTGACCGGCCACCTGACCGACCGGGTGGGTCTCGCCGCCGTCAACGGCCCGACCAGCGTGGTCCTCTCCGGCGACACGGACGCCGTGCTGGCCGTCGCGGCCACCCTGCGCGCCGCCGGCCGGCGGACCAGCCGGCTACGGGTGTCGCACGCGTTCCACTCGCCGCGCATGGAGCCGATGCTCGAGGCGTTCCGCGCCGTCGCCGCCGGCCTCACCTACCGCACCCCGCACCTGCCGATCGTGTCCAACCTGACCGGCGAGCCGGTCGACCCGGCCCGGCTCTGCTCGCCCGAGTACTGGGTGGCGCACGTCCGGGGCACCGTCCGCTTCCTCGACGGGGTACGCGCCCTGCGCCGCCAGGGCGTCACCACGTTCCTGGAGGTCGGCCCGGCCGGCGTGCTCACCGCGATGGCCCAGGACTGCCTGGCCGCCGAGGCCGACGACCTGGCGTTCGTGCCCGCCGTGCGCGGCGTCGACGGCGAACCCGACGCGCTGCTCGCCGCCGTGGCGCGGCTGCACACGCGGGGCGTCGCCGTGGACCTGGCCGCCCCGGCCGGCCCCGGCCCGCACCGCCGCGTCGACCTGCCCACGTACGCGTTCCAGCGCCGGCACTACTGGCTGCCGTACTCGGCGGTGGCCGGCGGGCCGGCCGACGTCGGGCTGGCTGACGCCGGGCACCCGCTGCTCGGCGCGGTGCTGCCGGTCGCCGGCACCGGGCAGGTCGTCTGCACCGGCCGGGTCGCCGCGGCCACCCACCCGTGGCTGGCCCCGCCGGCCGGCGGCGCGTCGCCGCTGCTGCCCGCCACCGCCCTGCTCGACGTGCTCACCCACCTCGGCGGGTTCCTCGACGCCCCGACCGTGGAGCGGCTGACCGTCCCCGCGCCGGTGCCGCTGCCGGCCGGGCTGGCCGTGGACGTGCAGGTCACCGTCGACGGGCCGGACGAGCACCTGCGCCGGCTGGCCCGCTGCCACGTCCGGGCCGGCGACGACCAGCCCTGGCGGGAGGTGGCCGAGGCGGTGCTCGCCCCGGCCGACCCGCAGGCCGCTCCGGCGCTCTCGCACGCCGGGCCGGCCCTCTCGCCCGCCGTCGCACCGGCAGGACCGGCCGGCGCCCCCTGGCCGCCCGCCGGGGCGCGCCCCGTGGACCTCGGCACGCCACAGCGCCGGGCGCTGGCCGGCGAGCTGGCCCGGGCCGCATGGGTCGCCGGGGACCGGCTGTACGTGGACGTACGCCTGCCGGAGGACGCCCGCGACGCCGACGCCGAGCGGTACGGCGTACACCCGCTGGTGCTGGACGCGGCCCTGCGCCTGCTGCCGCTCGCCGACTTCCCGACCGCCGCCGTGGCCGGCGCGACCGTCGCGCCCACCGACTGGGCGGGCGTCCGGGCCCACGCCGTCGGCGCGCACGCCCTGCGGGTGTGCCTCGCCCCCGCCGGGGCGGACGCGGTCACGCTCAGCGCCGTCGACGACGCCGGCGCGCCCGTGCTGGACGCGGACCGGGTGGTGCTGCGGGAGGTCGACCTGCCACCTGCCGAGGCCCCGGCCGCCGCCCCGGCACCCGCCGGCCTGTACGCCGTCGACTGGCTGCCGCCGGCCACCCCGCCCGCGTCGGTGCCCGCCTGGACCCTCGCCGACGGCACGCCCCCGGCCGGGCCGCTGCCGCCGCTGCTGGTGCTGCGGGTCGGCGACGGCGACCCCGCGCATTCCGTGCCCGAACGCGCGCACGCCGTCGGGCTCGACGTCCTCGGCGTGCTCCAGCGCTGGCTCGACGACCCCCGCGCGGAGACCACCCGGCTCGCCCTCGCCGTGCGCGACGGCGACCTAGTGCACGCCCCGGTCGCCGGGCTGGTCCGGGTCGCCCAGGCCGAGCATCCCGACCGGTTCCTCCTGCTCGCCCTCGACGCAGGCGACGACGCGGCCGTCCGCGCGGCCCTGGCCGCCGGCCCCGACGAGCCGGAGGTGGCCGTCCGCGACGGCCGCGCACTGCTGCCCCGGCTCCGCCCGGTCGACCACCCCGCCGCGCCTCCCGGCTCGGCGGTGCCGCGCGCCGAGGCCGGCACCGCCCCCGGCGCGCCGCACCCGGCCCTCGCGGGCGGCACCGTGCTGGTCACCGGCGGCACCGGCGGCGTCGGCCGGCACGTCGCCACCCACCTCGCCCGCGCGCACGGCGTCGCCGAGCTGGTGCTGCTCAGCCGCACCGCGCGGCCCGCCGCCTGGATGACCGAGCTGACCGACGCCGGGGTCACCGTCCGGCTGGTCGCCGCCGACGTCGCCGACCGGGCCGCCCTCGAAGCGGTCGTCGCCCCGCTGGCCGACCGGCTGGTCGCCATCGTGCACGCCGCCGGGGCCACCGACGACGCGCTGCTCACCGGCCTGGACGCGGCCCGCTGGGAACGGACCCTGCGGGCCAAGGTGCACGGCGCGTGGCACCTGCACGAGCTGACCGTCGGCCTCGACCTCGCCGCGTTCGTGCTGTTCTCCTCGGCCGCCGCCGTCTTCGGCAGCCCCGGCCAGGGCAACTACGCGGCCGGCAACGCCTTCCTCGACGGGCTCGCCGCTCACCGCCGCGCCGCCGGCCTGCCGGCCACCGCCCTCGCGTGGGGCCTGTGGGCGGAGGAGGACGGCATGGCCGGCCGGCTCGGCCCGGCCGACCTGGCCCGCCTCGCCCGGGGCGGCACCCGCCCCCTCGACACCGCCGCCGGCCTGGCCCTGTTCGACGCGGCGCTGCACGCCGACCGGCCCGCCCTCGTGCCGATCGGGCTGGACCTGGCCGCCGTCCGGGCCACCGGGGAGGCGCCCGCCCTGCTGCGGGCGCTGCTGCCCCCGCCGCCGCGCCGGGCCGTCAACCACGCCGAGACCGCCGCGTCCGGGTCCGGGTTCGCCGACCGGCTGGCCGGGCTGGCCGAGCCCGAGCGTGCCGCCCTGCTGCTGGACCTGGTCCGCACCCGGTGCGCCACCGTCGTCGGGCACACCGGACCCGAGCAGGTCGAACCCCGCCGCCCGTTCAAGGAACTCGGCTTCGACTCCCTCATGGCGGTCGAGCTGAGCAACCGGCTCTCCGCCGCCACCGGCGTCCGGCTCGCGCCGCACGCCGTGTTCAACCACCCCACCCCGGAGGCGCTGGCCGCCCACCTGCACGCCCGGCTGCTCGGCACCGCCGCCACGGAGGTCGCCGACGCGACCACCGTCGCCCTGGACGAGCCGGTCGCCGTCGTTGCCATGGCCTGCCGGTTCCCCGGCGGCATCGGCTCCCCAGAGGAGCTGTGGCGGCTGCTCGACGCCGGCGGCGACGTCGTCGGCGACCTGCCCACCGACCGGGGCTGGCCCCTCGCCGACCTGTACGACCCCGTGCCCGGCACGCCCGGGAAGACGTACGTGCGCTCGGGCGGGTTCCTCACCGGGATCGCCGACTTCGACGCCGAGTTCTTCGGCATCAGCCCCCGCGAGGCCCTCGCCATGGACCCGCAGCACCGGCTGCTGTTGGAGACCTCCTGGGAGGCCCTGGAGCGGGCCGGCATCGACCCGGGCGCGCTGCGCGGCAGCCGCACCGGTGTCTTCGCCGGCACCCACGGCCAGGACTACGCCGACCAGATCGCCCCCGGCGTCCCCTCCGACGACGGGGAGGTCACCGCCGACGAGGGGCACCTGCTCACCGGCACGGCCGGCAGCGTCCTGTCCGGCCGCGTCGCGTACGCCCTCGGGCTGGAAGGGCCCGCCGTCACCGTGGACACCGCCTGCTCGGCGTCCCTCGTCGCGCTGCACCTGGCCGTCCAGGCGCTGCGCCAGGGCGACTGCGACCTGGCCCTGGCCGGCGGCGTGTCCGTGCTGTCCAGCCCCGCCGGGCTGACCGGGTTCAGCCGCCAGCGCGGCCTCGCCGCCGACGGCCGGTGCAAGGCGTTCGCGGAGGAGGCCGACGGGTTCGGCATGTCCGAGGGCGTCGGCATGCTCGTCGTGGAACGGCTCTCCGACGCCCGCCGTCGCGGCCACCCCGTCCTCGCCGTGGTGCGCGGCACCGCCGTGAACCAGGACGGCGCGTCCAACGGGCTCACCGCCCCGAACGGCCCCTCCCAGGAGCGGGTGATCCGCGCCGCGCTCGGCGCCGCCCGGCTCACCCCCGCCGACGTGGACGTGGTCGAGGCGCACGGCACCGGCACCCCGCTCGGCGACCCGATCGAGGCCGACGCGATCCTCGCCACGTACGGCCAGCGCCCCGCCGACGCCCCGCCCGTGCTGCTCGGTTCCGTCAAGTCCAACCTCGGGCACACGCAGGCCGCGGCCGGCGTCGCCGGGGTGATCAAGATGGTGCTCGCCATGCGGCACGGCGTCCTGCCCCGCACCCTGCACGCCGAGCGGCGCACCTCCCGCGTGGACTGGGCCGCCGGGTCGGTCGAACTGCTCACCGAGGCCCGCCCGTGGCCCCACGAGGACCGGCCGGCGCGGGCCGGCGTGTCGTCGTTCGGCATCAGCGGCACCAACGCCCACGTCATCGTCGAGGCCGCCCCGGTCGACGAGCCCACCCCGGTCGACGAGCCGCCCGCCGAGCCAACCGAACCCGCCGCGCTGCCGTGGCTGCTGTCGGCGCGTACCCCCGAGGCGCTGGCCGGGCAGGCCCGGCGGCTGCGCGCCCACCTCGCCGCGCACCCCGACCAGCGCCCCGTCGACGTGACCTGGTCACTGGCCACCACCCGGGCCGCGTTCGACGCCCGGGCCGTGCTCGTCGGCGCCGATCCCGAGCGGATCGCCGCCGCCCTCGACGCGCTCGCCGAGGGCCGGCCGGCCCCCGAGCTGGTACGCGGCGACGCGGGCCCGGCCGGCCGGTGCGTGTTCGTCTTCCCCGGCCAGGGCTCCCAGTGGCTCGGCATGGGGCTGGACCTGCTCGACCAGGCCCCCGTGTTCGCCGAGCGGATGGCCGCCTGCGACGCCGCGCTGCGGCCGCACCTGAACTGGTCGCTGCTGGACGTGCTGCGCCAGGCCCCCGGCGCGCCGAGCCTCGACCAGGTCGACGTGGTGCAGCCCGCCCTGTTCGCCATGATGGTGTCGCTGGCCGAGCTGTGGCGCTCGTACGGTGTGCAGCCGGCTGCCGTGGTCGGCCACTCGCAGGGCGAGATCGCCGCCGCCTGCGTCGCCGGGATCCTCTCCCTGCCCGACGCCGCCCGCGTCGTGGCGCTGCGCAGCCGCGCCATTCGGGCCCTCGCCGGGCACGGGGCGATGGCCTCGGTCGCGCTGCCCGCCGACGTGGTCCGCGAGCGGGTCGCCCCGTACGGGGACCGGATCGCCGTGGCCGCCGTCAACGGCCCCGCCGCCGTGGTGGTCTCCGGCGAGGAGGCCGCCGTCGAGGAACTGCTCGCGAGCCTGGCCGCCGAGAACGCCCGGGTACGCCGCATCGCCGTCGACTACGCCTCCCACTCCGCGCACGTCGAACGTATCCGCGACGAGCTGGCCGACGCCCTCGCCGGCATCACGCCCGGCCCGGCCGCCGTGCCGATGTTCTCCACCACCGACCTGCGCTGGGTCGACGGCACCGAGCTGGGCCCCGACTACTGGTACCGCAACCTGCGCCAGCCCGTCGAGCTGGAACGGGCCGTCCGGGCGCTGGCCGCCGAGGGCCACGACACGTACGTCGAGTGCAGCCCCCACCCGGTGCTCACCGTCGGCATCGAGGAGACCCTCGCCGACCACGACACCGTCGTGGTCGGCTCGGTGCAGCGCGACCAGGGCGACCGGGCCCGGTTCCTGCTCTCCCTGGCCCAGCTGCACGTGGCCGGGGTGCCGGTGGACTGGCGGCCGGCCCTGGCCGGCGGGCGCCACGTCGACCTGCCCACGTACGCGTTCGCCCACCGCCGCTACTGGCCCCGCCCCGTCAGCGGCCCCGGCGACGTGGGCGCCGCCGGCCTCGACGCCGCCGGGCACCCGCTGCTCGGCGCGTCCGTGGCCCTCGCCGAGGCGAAGGGCCACCTGCTCACCGGCCGGCTCTCCACCGCCGCCCAGCCGTGGCTGGCCGACCACCGGGTCATGGAGACCGTGCTCGTGCCCGGCACCGGCCTGGTCGAGCTGTGCCTGCGCGCCGGCGACGAGGTCGGCTGTCCCGGCCTCGACGAGCTGGTCATCGAGGCGCCGCTCGCCCTGCCCGCCGACGGGGCGACCCAGGTGCAGGTGGCCGTGGGCCCGGCCGGCGACGACGGCCGCCGCCCGGTGACCCTGCACTCCCGGCCCGCCGACGACCCGGCCGACGCCCCGTGGACCCGGCACGCCACCGCCACCCTGTCCACCGCCGACTCGCCGACCCCGCCCGCGGACCTCGCCGTCTGGCCGCCGCCGCACGCCCGCGCCGTCGACCTGGCCGGCTTCTACGCCGGGCTCGCCGCCGACGGGTACGCGTACGGGCCCGCGTTCCAGGGGCTGCGCGCCGTGTGGACCAGCGGCGATGAGGTGTACGCCGAGGTGGAGCTGCCCCCGGCCGAGCGGGCCGACGCCGCCCGCTACGGGCTGCACCCGGCCCTGCTCGACGCCGCACTGCACGCCGCGCACTTCGGCGGCCTCGCCAAGGCCGGGGCGGGACGGCTGCTGCTGCCGTTCGCCTGGAACGGCGTCACCCTGCACGCCGCCGGCGCCACCGCGCTGCGCGTCCGCGTCACCCAGGTCGCGCCGCACGCCATCGCCCTGACCGTCGCCGACGCGGCCGGCGAGCCGGTCGCCGAGGTGGCGTCCCTGGCCATGCGTCCCATCTCCCGCGCCGAGCTCGGCGCCGAGGACGCGAGCGTCCGCGACGCCCTGTTCCGCCTCGGCTGGCAGCCGCTGGCCGCCCCGGAGCCGGCCGGACCGGCCCGGGTCGTGGCGCTCGGCCCGGTCGTCGCGGGGCTCCCGCACCACCCCGACCTGACCGCCCTGGCCCGCGCGGTCGACGACGGCGCGCCCCCGCCCGACGCCGTCCTCGCCCCGCTCGGCGGTGCCCACCCCGCGCCGAACGGGCCGGACACGGGCGGCGCCGGAACTGCGGCCGGCACCGACCGGGCCCGCGGCGTCGCCGCCGAGGCGCTCGCCCTCGTCCAGGGCTGGCTCGCCGACCCCCGCTGGGCGGAGACCCCGCTGGTCCTGCTCACCCGGGGCGCGGTCGGCGTGCACAGCCCCGCCGAGGTGACCGACCCGGACGCGGCGACCGCCTGGGGTCTGGTGCGCTCCGCGCAGTCCGAGCATCCCGACCGGTTCGTCCTGCTCGACGCCGACGCCGAGCCCACCGCCGCCGACCTCGCCGCCGTCGTCGCCGCCGGGGAGCCCCAGGTGGCGCTGCGCGGCGGCGCCCCGCACGCCCCCCGGCTGGCCCGCCGCGCCGACGCGCCGACGCTCACCCCGCCGGCCGGCGCGGACGCCTGGCGGCTGGACGTCCCGACGCGCGGCAGCCTGGAGAACCTCGCCTTCGTCGCCACCGACGCCGCCGACGCGCCGCTCGGCCCGCTGGAGGTGCGGGTCCGGGTACGCGCCGCCGGCCTCAACTTCCGCGACGTGCTCAACGCGCTCGGCCTCTACCCGGGCGACCCCGGCCCGCCCGGCGGCGAGGCCGCCGGCGTGGTCACCGAGGTCGGCGCGGCCGTCACCGACCTGCGCCCCGGCGACCCGGTGCTCGGCGTCTTCGTCGGCTGCTTCGGCCCGGTCGCGGTCACCGACCGCCGGCTGCTCGTGCCGGTGCCCGCCGGCTGGACGTTCGCGCAGGCCGCCTCGGTGCCGGTGGTGTTCCTCACCGCGTACCACGGGCTGGTCAACCTGGCCCGGCTGCGGGCCGGCGAGTCCGTGCTGGTGCACGCCGCCGCCGGCGGCGTCGGCATGGCCGCCGTCCAGCTCGCCCGCCACCTCGGCGCCGCCGTGTACGCCACCGCCAGCCCCGGCAAGTGGCCCGCCCTGCGGGCCATGGGCGTACCCGACGACCACCTCGCCTCGTCCCGCACCCTCGACTTCGAGGCGGCGTTCCTCGCCGCCACCGACGGACGCGGCGTCGACGTCGTGCTCGACTCCCTCGCCCGGGAGTTCGTCGACGCGTCGCTGCGACTGCTGCCCCGCGGCGGCCGGTTCGTCGAGATGGGCAAGACCGACCTGCGCGACCCCGACCAGGTCGCCGCCGACCATCCCGGCGTCGCCTACCAGGCGTACGACCTGACCACCGTCGACCCCGACGAGATCCAGCGGATGCTCGTCGAGCTGATGGGCCTGTTCGCGGCCGGGACGCTGACCCCGCTGCCGGTACGCGCCTGGGACGTCCGCCAGGCGCCCGACGCCTTCCGGTACGTCAGCCAGGCCCGGCACGTCGGCAAGGTCGTGCTCACCATGCCGGCCCGCTGGCAACCCGACGGCACCGTCCTCGTCACCGGCGGCACCGGCCTGCTCGGCGGGCTCGTCGCCCGCCGCCTGGTCACCCGGCACGGGGTGCGCCACCTCCTGCTCGCCAGCCGCGGCGGCCCGGACGCCCCCGGCGCGGCCGAGCTGACCGGGGAGCTGACCGCGCTCGGCGCCACCGTCACCGTGGCCGCCGCCGACGTCGCCGACCGCGACGCCGTGGCCCGGCTGGTCGCCGCCGTGCCGGCCGAGCACCCGCTCACCGCCGTGGTCCACCTCGCCGGCGTCCTCGACGACGGCGTGGTCACCGCGCTCACCCCCGAGCGGATCGACACCGTGTTCCGGCCCAAGGTGGACGCCGCCCGGCACCTCGACGAGGCGACCCGCCACCTCGACCTGGCCGCGTTCGTGCTGTTCTCCTCCGGCGCCGGCGTGTTCGGCGTACCCGGGCAGGGCAACTACGCCGCCGCCAACGCGTACCTCGACGCGCTCGCCCACGCCCGGCGCGGCGCCGGCCTGCCCGCCCAGTCGTACGCGTGGGGCCTCTGGGAGCAAGCCAGCGCGATGACCGCCAAGCTGGACCGCACCGACCCCCGGATCACCGCCCGCGACGGCCAGCTCGCCATCCCCTCCGACCTCGGGATGGCCCTGTTCGACGCCGGGCTGGCCGCGCCCGAGGAGCACCTGGTGCCCACCCGGGTCGACGTGGCCGCCCTCGCCGACCGGGCCGCCGTACCCGCGCTCATGCGCGGCCTGGTGCGGCGCGAACGCCCCCGCGCCCGGTCGGCGGCGGCCGGCGGCGGCCCGGACCTCGCCGGCCGGCTCCGGGCGCTCACCGCCGCCGAGCAGTCGGCCCTGCTGCTCGACCTGGTACGCGCCGAGGCGGCCACCGTGCTCGGCCACGCCAGCCCGGACGCCATCCGGCCCGGCCAGGCGTTCAACGAGATCGGCTTCGACTCGCTGACCGCCGTCGAGCTGCGCAACCGGCTCGCCGAGGCCACCGGCCACCGGCTGCCCGCGACGGTGATCTTCGACTACCCGGACCCGACCGCGCTGGCCGGCCACCTGCGCGCCCAGCTCGTCCCGGACGGCGGCGAGGCGGTCCCGGCGATCCTCACCGAGCTGGAGAGCCTGGAACGGGCGCTGACCGAGACGGTGGTCGAGCCGGAGCTGCACACCCAGGTCGCCGCCCGGCTGGAGGTGCTGGTCGCCAAGTGGCGCACGATGCGCGGCGCGTCCGCCACCGACGACGACCTCGACCTCGACGACGCCAGCGACGACGAGATCTTCAGCCTGATCGACCAGGAACTCGGGCTCTGACGCGGGCCCGACGCGGACTACACGAGGGACGACGATGACCGACGTACTGATCGTGGGCTACGGCCCGGTCGGGCAGGTGGCGGCGATCCTGCTCGCCCAGCGCGGCCTCAGCGTACGGGTGGTGGAGAAGCACACCACCCCGTACAGCATGCCCCGGGCCGTGTCGTACGACGGCGAGGCCAGCCGCATCCTCGCCGCCTGCGGCCTGGCCGACGTGCTCGCGCCGGCCGCCGACGACCCGGTCACCGAGCTGTCCGGCGAGTACACCTGGAAGAACGGCTTCGGCCGGACCCTGCTTCACGTCAAGGTCGCCGAGGACGGCCCCGCCGGCTGGCCCGACTCGATCTCCTTCTACCAGCCCGGACTGGAGGACCGCCTCGCCGAGCGGGGCGCCGCCCTGCCCGGCGTCGAGGTGCTGCGCGGGCTGGAGGTGACAGCGCTGGCCGACCACGGCGACCGGGTGGACGTCACCGCCGTCGACGCGGCCGGCGCCGAGCACGCCTTCACCGCCGGCTGGGTGCTCGGCTGCGACGGGGCGAACAGCTTCGTCCGCCGATGGCTCGACGCGGGCGTCACCGACCTCGGCTTCACCCACGACTGGCTGGTCTGCGACGTCGTGCTCAACGAGCCGGTCCAGTTCAAGCCCAACAACCTGCAGATCTGCGACCCGGCCCGCCCCCGCACCGCCGTCTCCGCCGGACCCGGCCACCGCCGCTGGGAGTTCATGCGGGTGCCGGGGGAGACCCTGGAGGAGTTCCAGAGCCTCGACAGCGTGTGGCGGCTGCTCGGCCTGTTCGACATCACCCCCGACACCGCCCGCCTCGACCGGTACGGCGTCTACACCACCCAGGCCTGCTACGCCGACCGGTGGCGCTCCGGCCGGGTGTTCCTCGCCGGGGACGCCGCCCACGTCATGCCCCCGTTCCTCGGCCAGGGCATGAGCTCCGGCTTCCGCGACGCGGTCAACCTGGCGTGGAAGCTGGACCTCGTCCACCGGGGCCTCGCCGACCCGGCGCTGCTCGACACGTACGAGGTGGAGCGGCGGGCGCACGTGCAGCACGCCATCCGGATGTCCATCGACTCCGGCAAGGTGATCTGCGAGACCGATCCGAAGCAGGCCGCCGGCCGCGACGCGGTGATGCTCGCCGCGCTGCGCCGGCGTACCCAGCAGCGGCACGCCCGGTCGCTGCGCGAGGCCGTCGTCGACGGCGTGCTGCACCGGGCCGCCGACGGCGCGCCCGCCCCGCACGCCGGGGACCCCGCGCCCCAGGGCCGGGTGACCGCCGGCGGACGCACCGGACGCTTCGACGAGGTCGTCGGCACCGGCTTCGTGCTCCTCACCCGCGACGACCCGGCCCCCGACCTCGACGTGGACCGGGCGGCGTTCCTCGACGTCCTCGACGCCCGCCGGGTCACCGTCCGCCCCGGCGACGCCGCCCCCGCCGCCGACGGAGACGTCGTCGACCTCGACGGCGTCCTCCTGACGTACCTGGACGGCGCGGCCGCCGATGCCGTGCTGATCCGGCCCGACTTCTACGTCTTCGGCGTGGCGGCGGGCCCGGACGGCCTGGCCGCCCTGGTGGACGACCTGCGCCAGCAGGTGTCCGCCCGGGCTCTGCAACCCTGACCACCACTGGAGAAGGAGCCCCACTTGCTGGAGAACATGCGCACCCTCGGCCGGCTCATCCGGACCCTGACCACCAAGGATCCGGTCACCCGCGTCCGCCGCTTCTACGAGATCCAGTCCCCGGGCGTGGAGTTCGCCGCCCGCACCACCCGCTACATGAACGTCGGGTACTGGGAGGAGGGCGTCACCAGCCTCGACGTGGCCGGCGAGGCGCTGGCCATGAAGCTCGCCGACGCCGCCGGCTTCAAGCCCGACGACACCGTCCTCGACGTCGGGTTCGGTTACGGCGACCAGGACTTCGCCTGGCTGCGGGACCGCCGGGTGGCCAAGGTGCACGGCATCAACGTCACCCCCCGGCACGTCGAGCACGCCCAGGCCCGCGCCCGCGAGGAGGGCCTCGCCGAGCAGGCCCAGTTCCAGCTCGGCACCGCCACCGCGCTGCCGTTCGAGGACAACACGTTCGACCGGGTGGTGGCCCTGGAGTCGGCGTTCCACTTCTACCCGCGCAGCGCCTTCTTCGCCGAGGCGTTCCGGGTGCTGAAGCCGGGCGGCACCCTCGCCACCGCCGACATCATCCCGCTGAGCAACGGCACCCCCCGGATGTCGATCAGCGCCGGCCCGCTCAGCTTCGTCAAGTTCAGCATCCCCGACGAGAACTGGCACGACCGGGCCGGCTACGCCGAGCAGCTGACCGCCGCCGGCTTCGCCAACGCCGACGTGCAGTCCATCCAGGACCGCACCTGGGAGGGCTGGCGGCAGTTCCAGGCCAGCCGGCCCAGCGACCCGGCCTTCCAGGCCGAGGTCGAGCGCAGCGCGGTCAAGGGCATGGCCAACCACTGGCGCGACGAGAAGCTGATCAAGAAGGAGCTGGCGCTGCTGGACTACGTCATCGCCGTCGGCCACAAGTCGTGACACGCCGCGGCCCCCGCCGCCCCGGGTCGTCCCGGGCGGCGGGGGCCGCGCCGTCTCCGCGTGCGCGTCCGCGCGGTCAGCCGACCGCCGTCCGGGCCAGGGCCGCCGAGATGGTACGCAGGATCGCCGCCTGGTGCTGGGCCAGGAAGAAGTGCCCGCCCGGGAAGACGTGCAGGTCGAACGCGCCCGTGGTGTGCTGCTCCCACGCCTTCGCCTCGTCGACCGTGGCCTTCGGGTCGTCGTCGCCGGTGAACACCGTCACCGGGCAGCTCAGCGCCGGCCCCGGCGCGTACTCGTACGTCTCCGCCGCCCGGTAGTCGTTGCGGATCGCCGGCAGCGCCGCCCGCAGCAGCTCCGGGTCACCCAGCACGGCGGCGTTCGTGCCGCTCAGCTTCTTCATGTCGGCGAGCAGGCCCTCGTCGTCGAGCAGGTGCACCGTCTCGTGCCGGTGGCATGACGGCGCCCGCCGCCCGGACGGGAACAGGTGCGCCGCCGGCCGCCCCGTCTCCGCCTCCATCAGCCGCGCCACCTCGAAGCCCAGCGTCGCGCCCATGCTGTGCCCGAAGATCGCCAGCGGCTGGTCCAGCCACGGCTTCAGCACCCCGAACACCTGCCGGGCCAGTTCCGGGATCGTGCCGACGCACGGCTCGTGGCGGCGGTCCTGCCGCCCCGGGTACTGGATGGCGAGAACCTCCACGGCCGGCGACAGCGCCCGCGACACCGGGAAGTAGAAACTCGCGGACCCGCCGGCGTGCGGCAGGCACACCAGCCGCGGGGCTCCGGCCGGCGCCGGGTGGAACCGGCGGACCCACAGGCCGTTGTCTGAGTCGGTCATTCGTACACGGTCCTTCCACCGGTGGCGCCGCCGTCAGCGCGGGCGCCGTGCGATCAAACGGACGCTAATCGGATCCACCGGGCCGGGGCCACCCCTAGCGGGCGACGGCGTGGGTTAGGGGTTGTCGCAGGTCATGGCGACGCCATAGCTTTCCCCCGCAGAGGGGACCCGTGGCTCTCGGCAGAATTGTGCTCAAGGGACGACAACCGATCTGGCCTGAGGAATTCGCGCATTCGTACCGTCGCCTACGTCAGGTCTCCGCCGGCCACCGCGATGGGTCAGGTTGATGGACACCGAAGAAAAGCTCCGGGAGTACCTGAAGAGGGTCACCACCGACCTGCGCCGGACCCGGCAACGGCTCCGTGACGTCGAGGACGAGGCGCAGCAGCCCATCGCCATCGTCGGCATGGCCTGCCGCTTCCCCGGCGGGATCACCTCCCCCGAGGCACTGTGGGATCTCGTCGCCGCGTCCGGGGACGCCGTCGGCCCCTTCCCGACCGACCGCGGCTGGGACCTCGCCGAACTGTACGACCCGACCCGGGAACGCCCCGGGACGTCCTGCGTACGCGAGGGCGGCTTCGTCCACGACGCGGGTGACTTCGACCCGCGCTTCTTCGGCATCTCGCCCCGCGAGGCCCTGGCCATGGACCCGCAGCAGCGGCTGCTGCTGGAGACCTCGTGGGAGGCGTTCGAGTCCGCCGGGGTCGACCCCGTCGGGCTCAAGGGCGCCCGCGTCGGCGTCTTCGCCGGGCTCACCCACGCCGACTACGCCGCCGGCGCCGCCGACGTGCCCGACGGCGTCGTCGACTACCTCGGCCTCGGTAACGCCGGCAGCATCAGCTCCGGCCGGGTCGCGTACGCGTTCGGCTTCGAGGGGCCGGCGGTGACCGTCGACACCGCGTGCTCGTCCTCCCTGGTGGCGCTGCACCTCGCCGTGCAGTCGCTGCGCTCCGGCGAGTCCGACCTGGCCCTGGCCGGCGGCGTGACGGTCATGCCGACGCCCGCCGTGTTCGTCGACTTCACCCGGCAGGGCAACCTGTCCATGTCCGCCCGGTGCCGGGCGTTCGCCGACGGTGCCGACGGCACCTCCCTCGCCGAGGGCGTCGGCATGCTCCTCGTCGAGCGGCTGTCCGACGCGCAGCGCCTGGGCCACCGGGTGCTCGCGGTGGTGCGGGGGACCGCCGTCAACCAGGACGGGGCGTCGAACGGGTTGACGGCGCCGAACGGCCCGTCGCAGCAGCGGGTGATCCGGCAGGCCCTGGCGAACGCGCGGTTGTCTCCGGCTGACGTGGACGTGGTGGAGGCGCACGGGACGGGCACCACCCTGGGTGATCCGATCGAGGCCCAGGCCCTGCTCGCCACGTACGGCCAGGGCCGCGACGGCGTGGAGCCGCTGCTGCTGGGGTCGATCAAGTCGAACATCGGTCACACGCAGGCTGCCGCGGGGGTGGCGGGTGTGATCAAGATGGTTCTTGCGATGCGGCGTGGTGTGGTGCCGGCGACGCTGCACGTGGATGTGCCGTCGTCGAAGGTGGACTGGTCGTCGGGTGCGGTGTCGTTGGTGACGGAGTCGACGCCGTGGCCGGTGGTGGGTCGGGCGCGTCGGGCGGCGGTGTCGTCGTTCGGGATCTCGGGGACGAACGCGCACGTGATCGTGGAGCAGGCGGAGGCGGTTGCGGTCGAGGCGTCGGCCGTGCCGGGTCTGCCGGTGGTGCCGTGGTTGGTGTCGGGGCGGTCGGCGGAGGCGTTGTCCGGTCAGGCGGGGCGGTTGGTGGAGTTCGTCCGGCGGGAGTCGGGTGTGCCGGCGGTGGAGGTCGGCTGGTCCCTGGCCACCGCTCGGGCGGCGTTGGAGCACCGGGCGGTGGTTCTCGGTGCCGATCGCGACGAGTTGCTGGCCGGGTTGGACGTCCTGGCCGGCGGGGCCGGGGTCGGCACCGTGGTCTCGGGTGAGGTGGTTACCGGCCGGCGGGCGTTCCTGTTCACGGGTCAGGGTGCGCAGCGGGTGGGGATGGGTCGGGGGTTGTACGACTCGTTCCCGGTTTTCGCCTCGGCCCTCGACGGGGTGTGCGGGCACCTGGACCGGGCGCTGCCGCAGCCGTTGAAGACGGTGCTGTTCGCGGATGCGGGCTCGGCCGGGGCCGCGCTGCTGGATCAGACCGTGTTCACGCAGGCGGGTCTGTTCGCGGTCGAGGTGGCCCTGTACGAGCTGTTGTCCTCCTGGGGTGTGCAGGCCGACTACCTGGCCGGTCACTCGATCGGTGAGGTGACGGCCGCCCACGTGGCCGGGGTCTTGTCGTTGGAGGACGCCTGCAAGCTGGTTGCCGCGCGTGGTTCGTTGATGCAGGCGTTGCCGGGTGGCGGCGGGATGCTGGCCGTGGGCGCGGGCGAGGACGAGGTCCGCGAGTTGGCCGGCGACGGCGTGGATGTCGCGGCGGTGAACGGGCCTCGGTCGGTGGTGCTGTCTGGTGCGGAAGTTGACCTCGATCGGGTCGAGGGGCTGTGCGTCGAGCGGGGTTGGCGGGTCAAGCGGCTGTCGGTGAGTCACGCGTTCCACTCGCGGTCGATGGAGCCGATGCTGGACGAGTTCCGGGCGGTGTTGAACACGCTGACCTGGCAGGCGCCGAAGCTGCCGATCGTGTCCAACCTGACGGGCCGGCTGGCTGATCCGGCGGAGGTCGTCTCCCCCGAGTACTGGGTGCGGCACGTGCGGGAGGCGGTCCGCTTCTCCGACGCCATCGCGACGCTGCACGGCTGCGGGGTCACCACCTTTTTGGAGGTCGGGCCGGACGCGACGCTGACCGCGATGGCGGCGGACACCCCCGCCGACCGGCCGGTGCACCACGTTCCCGCCCTGCGGCGGGACCAGACCGACACGACGAGCCTGGTCACGGCGCTGGCGCGGCTGCACGTCACCGGCACGACCGTGGACTGGGCGGCCTGGTTCACCGCGCAGACCGGCCAGCCGCCCCGGACCGTGGACCTGCCCACGTACGCCTTCCAACGCCAGCGCTACTGGCTCGACGCCGGCCCGGCCGAGGGCGGCGCGGACGCCTCCGGCCTCGGCGTACACAGCGGCCGGCACCCCCTGCTGAACGCCCAGCTCGTCTCCGCCGCCGACGACGTACGCATCCACGGCGGCCGGCTCTCGGTGCGGACCCAGCCGTGGCTCGCCGACCACGTGGTCTGGGGCTCCGTCGTCGTTCCGGGCACCGCGCTGGTCGAGATGGCGCTGCATGCGGGCGGGCAGGCCGGCTGCGACGCCCTCGACGAACTGACCCTCGCCGCCCCGCTCGTGCTGCCCGAGCAGGGCGCCCGTGCCGTGCAGCTCACCCTCGGCGCTCCCGACGAGCACGGCCGCCGTCGCGTCGCCATCCACTCCCGCCCGGCCGACGACCCGCGCGGCGACTGGACCCGGCACGCCGAGGGCATTCTCGCGCCCGCAGCCGCCGACACCGCCGAGGCGCTGACCGAGTGGCCGCCGCCCGACGCCGACGCCGTACCGGTCGAGCCGATCTACGAGCAGCTCGACCGGCTCGGCGTCGACCACGGGCCGGCGTTCCGCGGGCTGCGGGCCGCGTGGCGTACCGGCGAGGCGGTCTTCGCGGAGGTCGCGCTGCCGGACGGCACCGCCCCCGGGGCGTTCGCCATCCACCCGGCGCTGCTGGACGCGGCGCTGCACGTCGTCGGCCTCACCGACGACGCCGACGCCGACGCCTCCGGGGCCCGGCTCCCGTTCGCGTGGTCGGGCGTCGCGCTCTCCGCCGTCGGCGCCACCACCCTCCGAGTACGCGTCGAACGGGCCGGCACGGCGGTGTCGCTGACCCTCGCCGACGGCACGGGCGCCCCCGTCGCCCGGGTCGCCTCGCTGGTTTCCCGGCCCGTCGGCGCCGACCAGCTCGACGCCTCCGGGTCCGCCGACGTACCGCTGTTCGACCTGCGCTGGACCGCACTGCCGCTGCCGTCGCGGCGGGCCCCCGGGATCGTGGCGCTCGGCGAGGCCGCCGCCCTCGCCGATGCGGCGGTGCCCGGCGGACTGGCCGACCTCGCCGAGGCCGTCGACGCCGGCCTGCACGACCCCTGGCTGGTGCTGCTCCCGGCCGGCGCCGCCCCGGCGGGCGAGCCGCTCGGCCCCACCCGGGACCGCCTCGCCGACACCCTGACAACGATGCGGCGGTGGCTGGCCGACGACCGGTTCGCCGACCGGCGACTCGTGGTGCTCACCCGGGGCGCGGTCCCCGCCGACGACGCCGACACCGTGCCCGACCTGCCCGCAGCGGCCGTCTGGGGCCTGGTCCGCACCGCACAACTGGAACACCCGGGCCGGTTCGTCCTCGTCGACGTCGACGAACACACCGACGCCGAACTGCTCGGCCGGGCGTTGGCCGGCGACGAACCCCAGCTCGCGCTGCGGGACGGCCGGCTCCTCGTACCCCGACTGGCGTCCGCCGAGCCCGACCCGACCGGCGCGGTCGACCTGCTGCCGGACGGCACGGTGCTCGTCACCGGTGCCACCGGCACCCTCGGCGGCCTGCTCACCCGACACCTGGTCACCGCCCACAAGGTGCGCCACCTGCTCCTGGTCGGCCGGCGCGGCGCCGACGCCCCCGGCGCGGCCGACCTGCTCGCCGACCTCGCCCGGCTGGGCGCCCAGGCCCGGCTCGTCGCCTGCGACGTGGCCGACCGGGACCAGCTCGCCGCGCTGCTGGCCGACATTCCGGCCGAGCACCCGCTCACCGGGGTCGTCCACACCGCCGGCGTCCTCGATGACGCCGTCGTCACCGCGCTGACCCCCGAGCGGACCGCCGCCGTGCTGCGCCCCAAGGCGGACGCCGCCTGGCACCTGCACGACCTCACCCGGCACCTGGACCTGCCGATGTTCGTGCTGTTCTCCTCGATCGCCGGCCCGCTCGGCGGCCCCGGCCAGGGCAACTACGCCGCGGCCAACGCCTTCCTCGACGGGCTGGCCCACCACCGGCGCGCCGCCGGGCGCGCCGCCACCTCCCTGGCCTGGGGGCTGTGGGAGGAGAGCAGCGGCATGACCCGCCAGTTGGGCACCGTGCGGCGGGAACGGATGGCCCGCCAGGGCATCGCCCCGCTCGGCACCGAGCAGGCGCTCGCCCTGTTCGACGCGAGCCGGCGCAGCCGGCGGCCCCTGCTGCTGCCCGTACGTCTCGACCTGGTCGCGCTGCGGGACCTCACCACCGTCGACTACCTCCCGGCGCCCCTGCGCGGCCTGGCCGGCGTACGACCGCGGCGCGCCGCCGCCGGCGGGGCGGTGCCCGCCGGGGCCCTGCGCGACCGCCTGGCCGGGGCGTCCGACGAGGACCGCCGGCGCATGGTCGAGGAACTCGTCACCGGGCAGGTCGCCGAGGTGCTCGGCTACTCCTCGCCGGCCGCGGTCGGCGCCGGGCAGTCCTTCACCGAGCTGGGCTTCGACTCGCTGACCGCGGTCGACCTGCGGAACCGGCTGACCACCCTCACCGGCCTGTCGCTGCCGGCCACCCTGGTCTTCGACCACCCCACCCCGGACGCCCTCACCGGGCACCTGATGGCGCAGCTCGGCCCCGGCCGGTCCGCGCCCACGCTCCTCGACGAACTGGACCGGCTGGAGGCGGCGTTCGCCGCGACCCCGCCGGAGACCCTGGAGGAGCTGACCTCCGACGAGACGACCCGGTCGGCGGTTGCCGCCCGGCTCCGGGCGCTGCTCAACCGCTGGGACGGCGACACCGGCGCGGCGGGCGCCGCCGCCCAGGTCATCGACGACGCCAGCGACGACGAACTCTTCGACTTCATCGACAGCACGTTCGGTCGTAACTGACCGTCGTACCGCCCGCTTGCCGACCAACGCGACAGGTGAAATCCCCGATGGCCAACGAAGCCAAGCTCCGTGAGTACCTCAAGCGCGTCACCGCCGATCTCGCCGAGACCAGCGAACGCCTGAAGGCCGTCGACGCGAAGAACCACGAGCCGATCGCGATCGTCGGGATGAGCTGCCGGTACCCGGGTGGCGTCCGCTCGCCGGAGCAGCTCTGGGAACTGGTCGCCGCCGGCGGCGACGGCATCACCGCCTTCCCCGTCGACCGGGGCTGGAACATCGACGAGGCGTACGACCCCACCGGCGAGCGGCGGGGCAGCACGTACGCCCGCGAGGGCGGGTTCCTGCACGACGCCGGGGACTTCGACCCGGAGCTGTTCAAGATCTCGCCGTACGAGGCGCTGGCGATGGATCCGCAGCAGCGGCTGACGCTGGAGGCGTGCTGGGAGGCCATCGAGGACGCCCGGATCGACCCGCTGTCCCTGCGCGGCAGCCGCGTCGGCGTCTTCGCCGGCATGATGTACCACAACTACGCCGCCGGGCTCGGCGAGGTGCCCGAGACCCTGGACGGCTTCATCGGCGGCGGCACCGCCAGCAGCGTGCTGTCGGGGCGGGTCGCGTACACCTTCGGGTTCGAGGGGCCCGCCCTCACCGTCGACACGGCCTGCTCGTCGTCCCTGGTGGCGCTGCACCTGGCGGTGCAGTCCCTGCGCTCCGGCGAGTGCACCCTCGCCCTGGCCGGCGGCGTCACCGTGATGACCACGCTGGAGACGTTCATCGACTTCAGCCGGCAGCGCGGGCTCGCCCCGGACGGGCGGTGCAAGTCGTTCGCCGAGGGCGCCGACGGCACGGGCTGGTCCGAAGGGGTTGGGATGCTCCTCGTCGAGCGGCTGTCCGACGCGCAGCGCCTGGGCCACCGGGTGCTCGCGGTGGTGCGGGGGACCGCCGTCAACCAGGACGGGGCGTCGAACGGGTTGACGGCGCCGAACGGCCCGTCGCAGCAGCGGGTGATCCGGCAGGCGCTGGCGAACGCGCGGTTGTCTCCGGCTGACGTGGATGTGGTGGAGGCGCACGGCACCGCCACGACGTTGGGTGATCCGATCGAGGCGCAGGCGCTGCTGGCGACGTACGGTCAGGGGCGGCCGGGAGACCGTCCGCTGCTGTTGGGGTCGGTGAAGTCGAATCTGGGTCACACGCAGGCCGCCGCTGGGGTGGCGGGTGTGATCAAGATGGTCCTCGCGATGCGGCACGGTGTGGTGCCGGCGACGCTGCACGTGGATGCGCCGTCGTCGAAGGTGGACTGGTCCTCGGGTGCTGTCGCGCTCGCTACCGAGTCGATGCCGTGGCCGGTGGTGGATCGGGCGCGTCGGGCGGCGGTGTCGTCGTTCGGGATCTCGGGGACGAACGCGCACGTGATCGTGGAGCAGGCGGAGGCGGTTGCGGTCGAGGCATCGGCCGTGCCGGGTCTGCCGGTGGTGCCGTGGCTGGTGTCGGGGCGGTCGGCAGAGGCGTTGTCCGGCCAGGCGGGGCGGTTGGCGGAGTTCGCCCGGCGCGGGTCCTCGGATGTGGTGGAGGCCGGCTGGTCCCTGGCCACCTCCCGGGCGGCGTTGGAGCACCGGGCGGTGGTCCTCGGCGCCGACCGGGACGAGTTGCTGGCCGGGTTGGATGCTCTGGCTGTTGCGGCCGGGGTCGGCAATGTCGTGTCGGGCGAGGTGGTGTCCGGGCGGCGGGCGTTCCTGTTCACGGGTCAGGGTTCGCAGCGGGTGGGGATGGGTCGTGGGTTGTACGACGTGTTCCCGGTGTTCGCGGAGGCGTTCGACGGGGTGTGTGCCCGGTTCGAGGGCCGGTTGCCGCGCTCGTTGCGGGACGTGGTGTTCGGTGAGCCTGAGCTGTTGGACCAGACGGTGTTCACGCAGGCGGGGTTGTTCGCGGTCGAGGTGGCCCTGTACGAGCTGTTGTCCTCGTGGGGTGTGAGGCCGGACTACCTTGCCGGTCATTCGATCGGTGAGGTGACCGCCGCGTATGTGGCCGGGGTCCTGTCATTGGATGACGCGTGCGCTCTGGTCGCCGCTCGTGGCTCGCTGATGCAGGCGTTGCCGTCGGGTGGCGGGATGCTGGCGGTGGGCGCGTCCGAGGACGAGGTCCGCGAGTTGGCCGGTGACAGCGTGGATGTCGCGGCGGTGAACGGGCCTCGGTCGGTGGTGCTGTCTGGTGCGGAAGTTGACCTCGATCGGGTCGAGGGGCTGTGCGTCGAGCGGGGTTGGCGGGTCAAGCGGCTGTCGGTGAGTCACGCGTTCCATTCGCGGTTGATGGAGCCGATGCTGGAGGAGTTCCGGGCGGTGCTCGACACGCTGACCTGGGAGGCGCCGAAGCTGCCGATCGTCTCCAACCTGACCGGCCAACTGGCCGATCTGGCCGAGATCGCCGGCCCGGAGTACTGGGTGCGGCACGTCCGGGAGACGGTCCGGTTCTCCGACGCGGTCAAGACGCTGCACGGGTGTGGGGTGGGCACCTTCCTGGAGGTCGGCCCGGACGCGACGCTGACCGCGATGGCCGCGGACACCCCCGCCGACCGGCCGGTGCACCACGTTCCCGCCCTGCGGCGGGACCAGACCGACACGACGAGCCTGGTCACGGCGTTGGCGCGGCTGCACGTGACGGGCACGCCGGTGGACTGGGCGGCCTGGTTCACCGCGCAGACCGGTCAGCCGCCGCGCACTGTCGACCTGCCCACCTACGCCTTCCAGCACCAGCGCTACTGGCTGAACGCCCGCACCCGCCCGCACGGCCCCGAAAGCGGACCCGGCTTCCCCGACGACGCCGCCTTCTGGCAGGTCATCGAGAACCAGGACGTCGAGGCCCTCGCTACCACGCTCGCCGTCGACCCCGAGGCGACGCTGGGCGACGTGCTGCCCGCCCTGTCGGCGTGGCGCCGCCGCCGGGAGGCGGAATCGACGCTCGACTCGTGGCGGTACCGGGTCACCTGGCAGCCGCTCCCCGACGCCCCCTCCCACCGGGAGGTCACGGACCTGCTGCTCGTCGTACCCGACAGTGCCGGCGGGACGGTGGAGGAGTGGACGACGGCGCTCGCCGCGCCCGGCGTACGGGTGCTGCGGGTGGCCCCCGGCCGCAGCCGCGACGCTCTCGCCCGCGATCTCGCCGAGGCGTACGCCGAGCAGCCGCCCGGCGCCGTCCTGTCGCTACTCGGCCTCGCGCCCGGCCCGCACCCCGAGTCCCCCTCCGTGCCGGCCGGGCTCGCCGACACCGTCACGCTCGCCCAGGCGATCGGCGACGCCGGGGCCGGCGCCCGGCTCTGGATCGCCACCCGGAGCGCGGTCGCCGTCGGCCCCCGCGACCAGCACGTCGACCCCGACCAGGCGCTGCTCTGGGGCTTCGGCGGCGTGCTGCGCGCCGAGCACCCCCAACGCTGGGGCGGCCTCGTCGACCTGCCCGAGGCGGCCGACCCGCGCGGCGTACGGCTGCTGCGCCGGCTGCTCGACGGCGAGCGTGCGGAGGACCAACTCGCCATCCGCGCCACCGGCGCCCACGCCCGCCGACTGGTCCGCGCCGGGCAGCCGGCGGGCCCCGGCCGCGAGTGGACCCCACGCGGCACGGCGCTCGTCACCGGCGGTACGGGCGCCCTCGGCGCGCACGTCGCCCGCGCCCTCGCGGCGGCCGGCGCCGACCACCTGCTCCTCGTCAGCCGGCGCGGCCCCGACGCCCCCGGCGCCGACGCGCTGACCCGGGAGCTGACCGCGCTCGGCGCCCGGGTGACCGTGGCGGCGTGCGACGTCGCCGACCGGGACGCCCTGCGTGACCTGCTCGCGGCGGTACCCGCCGACCTGCCGCTCACCGCCGTCGTGCACACCGCCGCGGCGCTCGACGACAACGTCGTCGACGGCCTCACCGTCGGGCAGCTGGCGACGGCCCTACGCGCCAAGGTCGACGCCGCCCGCCACCTCGACGAACTGACCCGCGACCACGACCTGTCGGCGTTCGTCCTGTTCTCCTCCCTCGCCGGCACCATGGGCGGCCCGGGCCAGGCCAGCTACGCCCCCGGCAACGCCTGGCTCGACGCCCTCGCGCACCGCCGGCGTGCCGAGGGGCTACCCGCCACGTCCATCGGCTGGGGCCTGTGGGCCGACGGCGGGGTCAGCGCGGGTGACTTCGAACGCCGAATGGCCCGCAACGGCTTCGGCGCGATGGACCCGGCCACCGCCGTGCGGGCGTTCACCCGCGCCCTCGACCACGACGAGACCCACCTGGTGGTCGCGGACGTCGACTGGGACCGGCTCGCCGGCAACGCCGCCGGGCCGCGCCCCGACCCGCTGATCCGCGACCTGCTGACCGCCCCGCAGGTCACCGACGCCGCCACGGCCGACCGGGCCGCCGGGGCCGGCGCGCTGCGACAGCGGCTCGTCGGGCTCTCCGAGCCCGAGCAGCTCGACCTGCTCCGTGACCTCGTCCGCGGCGAGGTCGCGGCGGTGCTCGGCCACGCCAGCGCCGACCAGGTGCCGGCGGAGCGCGCGTTCCGGGACCTCGGCTTCACCTCGCTCACCGCCGTCGAGCTGCGCAACCGGCTCGACGCGGCCATCGGGCTCACGCTGCCCGCCACGCTGGCGTTCGACCACCCCAACCCGACCGCCCTGGCCGCCCACATCCGTACCGAACTGCTGGGCGGGCACGCGCTGCCCGCGACGCAGACCCCGACCGTACGTCCCGTCGACGACGACCCGATCGTCATCGTCGGCATGGGCTGCCGCTTCCCCGGCGGCGCCGGGTCGACGGAGGAGTTCTGGCGGCTGCTCGTCGACGGCGTCGACGCCATGTCCGACTTCCCCGTCAACCGGCACTGGGCCCCCGAGGCGCTGGCGTCGTCGTACGTGTCCCAGGGGGCGTTCCTGCACGACGCGGGCGCGTTCGACGCGGAGTTCTTCGGAATCTCGCCGCGCGAGGCCACCGCCATGGACCCGCAGCAGCGCCTGCTGCTGGAGGTGTCCTGGGCGGCGATCGAGGACGCCCGGATCGACCCGCTGTCCCTGCGGGGCGGCCGGGTCGGCGTCTTCGCCGGCACCAACGGGCAGGACTTCGACAACCTCATCCGGTACGGCGGCGAACGCCTCGCCGGGTACGGCGCCACCGGCGCGTCCGCCAGCGTGCTGTCGGGGCGGGTGGCGTACTCGTTCGGGTTCGAGGGGCCGGCGGTGACCGTCGACACGGCGTGCTCGTCGTCGCTGGTGGCGTTGCACCTGGCGGCGCAGGCCCTGCGGTCGGGGGAGTGCGATCTGGCCCTGGCCGGTGGCGTGACGGTGATGGCCACCCCGGGCGCGTTCGTGGAGTTCTCCCGCCAGGGGGGCCTGTCGGCCGACGGCCGCTGCCGGTCGTTCGCCGAGTCGGCGGACGGGACGGGCTGGGGTGAGGGCGTCGGCGTGCTGGTGGTGCAGCGCCTGTCCGACGCCCGGCGGGACGGCCGGCGGGTCCTCGCGGTGGTACGCGGCTCGGCGGTGAACCAGGACGGGGCGTCGAACGGGCTGACGGCGCCGAACGGTCCGTCGCAGCAGCGGGTGATCCGGCAGGCTCTGGCGAACGCGCGGTTGTCCCCTGCTGACGTGGACGTGGTGGAGGCGCACGGCACCGCCACGACGTTGGGTGATCCGATCGAGGCGCAGGCGTTGTTGGCGACCTACGGTCAGGGTCGCGACGGCGTGGAGCCGTTGCTGTTGGGGTCGGTGAAGTCGAATCTGGGTCACACGCAGGCCGCCGCCGGGGTGGCGGGTGTGATCAAGATGGTCCTTGCCATGCGGCACGGTGTGGTGCCGGCGACGCTGCACGTGGATGCGCCGTCGTCGAAGGTGGACTGGTCCTCGGGTGCTGTCGCGCTTGCTACCGAGTCGATGCCGTGGCCGTTGGTGGGTCGGCCGCGTAGGGCGGCGGTGTCGTCGTTCGGGATCTCGGGGACGAACGCGCACGTGATCGTGGAGCAGGCCGAGGCCGTCGAGGTCGCGGCGGCGGATGTGGATCTGCCTCTGGTGCCGTGGTTGGTGTCAGGGCGGTCGGCGGAGGCATTGTCCGGTCAGGCGGGGCGGTTGGTGGAGTTCGCCCGGCGGGAGTCGGGCGTGCCGGCGGTGGAGGTCGGCTGGTCCCTGGCCACCGCCCGGGCGGCGTTGGAGCACCGGACGGTGGTGCTGGGCCGTGATCGTGGTGAGCTTCTGGCGGGCCTGGAGGCCCTGGCGGGCGGTTCCGCGGTTTCCGGCGTGGTGACGGGTCAGGCGTCGCCGGGTCGGGTCGCGGTGTTGTTCACGGGTCAGGGTGCGCAGTGGGTGGGGATGGGTCGGGGGTTGTACGACTCGTTCGCGGTGTTCGCGGAGGCGTTCGACGGGGTGTGTGCCCGGTTCGAGGGCCGGTTGCCGCGCCCGTTGCGGGAGGTGGTGTTCGCTTCCGAAGGCTCGCCCGAGGCCGAGCTGTTGGATCAGACGGTGTTCACGCAGGCGGGTTTGTTCGCGGTCGAGGTGGCTCTGTACGAGTTGCTGTCGTCGTGGGGTGTGAGGCCGGACTATCTGGCCGGCCATTCGATTGGTGAGGTGACTGCCGCCTATGTGGCGGGGGTGTTGTCGTTGGAGGACGCCTGCAAGCTGGTTGCCGCGCGTGGGTCTCTGATGCAGGCGCTCCCCGCTGGTGGCGGGATGCTCGCGGTCGGTGCGTCCGAGGGCGAGGTGCGTGGGCTGGTCGGTGACGGCGTGGACGTGGCGGCGGTGAACG
>NZ_JBIDCU010000034.1:0-24881 GCF_043204765.1 Micromonospora sp. NPDC047730
TCTTTTCTCCGGCCCACACATTCTGTGTTGGCCGCCCCCCCCCCGGGGGGGGGGGGGGGGGGTGGGGGGCGCCCCCCCCCCCCCCCCCCCCCCCCCACGCCGATCGACGAAGCACTAACCGGGCTCGGTCGTGGCCCGCGGCAGCCGGACGGTGAACACCGTCCGGCCCGGCCGACTGTCCACCCCGACCATGCCGTGGTGGGCCTCCACCACGGCGGCCACGATGGCCAGTCCCAGGCCGGTGCTGCCGTGCGCCCGGGAACGGGAGCTGTCGCCCCGCGAGAAGCGTTCGAACACCTCGCCGCGCAGCTCCGCCGGCACGCCGGGACCGTCGTCGGCGACGCTGAGCACGGCGGCGTCCCCGGCCACCCGCAGGGTGGTGGTGACGGTGGTCCCGGGCGGGGTGTGCACCCGGGCGTTGGCCAGCAGGTTCGCCAGCACCTGGTGCAGCCGGGCCGGGTCGCCGGCGACCCGGATGAGGGCGTCGGGCAGGTCGAGCTGCCAGCGGTGCTCCGGTCCGGCGACGCGGGCGTCGCTGACCGCGTCCACCACCAGCGCCGGGAGGTCCACCGGCCCGACCGCGAGCGGACGGCCCGAATCCAGCCGGGCCAGCAGCAGCAGGTCGTCGACGAGGCTGGTCATCCGGGCGCTCTCCGACTCGACCCGGCGCAGCGCGTGGGCCACGTCGGGCGGCACGCCCTCCCGGCCACGCCGGGCGAGTTCGGCGTACCCGCGGATGGCGGCCAGCGGGGTGCGCAGCTCGTGGCTGGCGTCGGCGACGAACTGGCGTACCCGGGTCTCGCTGGCCTGGCGAGCGGCGAGGGCGGCGGCGACGTGCCCGAGCATCCGGTTCAGCGCCGCGCCCACCTGGCCGACCTCCGTACGCGGGTCGGTGTCGGCGGCCGGGACGCGCACCGAGAGCGCCACCTCGCCCCGGTCCAGGGGCAGCTCGCTGACCCGGCCGGCGGTGGCGGCCACCCGGCGCAGCGGGCGCAGGGTGGCCCGCACGATCAGGGCGCCGGCGCCGCCGGCGAGCAGCAGCCCGACGGCGGCCACGCCGGCCTGCGCGGCGACCAGCCACCAGACGGTCTCCGACACGCCCGACAGGGGCAGCCCGAGCACGCGCACCGTGCCGTCCGGGAACTGGCGCGCCACCACCCGGTAGTCACCGCGCTCCCCCAGGTCGCGGGTGCGGGGCCGGCCGTCCGTGGGCAGGTCGGCGAGGCCCGCCACCTCGTCGACGCCGACGGCCCGGTCCTGCCGGTCCGACAGCGTCCACGCCCGGGTGACCCGGCCGTCGACCACCTCGGCGGTGACGGTGCCGGGCGGGAAGCCGCGCGGGATCCGCACGTCGGGCCGGACGTCCGCGCCGGGCGGCTCGAACGGGGACGGCGTGCCACGACCGGGACCGCCGCGCATCGGCGCCAACTGCTCGTCCAACCGGTCGATCAGGAACTGCCGCAGCGCGACCGTGGTGATCCCACCGATGGCGACGCTGACCAGGGCCAGCAGGGCGACCAGGATGACCACCAGCCGGGTGCGCAGCGACAGGCCGGCCAGCCGGCCCCGGAGCCGGGCAGCGGGCCGCTCAGTCCGCCGGGCGGAGGACATAACCCGCGCCGCGCAGCGTGTGGATCATCGGCTCCCGGCCGGCGTCGATCTTCTTCCGCAGGTACGAGATGTAGAGCTCGACCACGTTGGCCTGGCCGCCGAAGTCGTAGTTCCAGACCCGGTCGAGGATCTGCGCCTTGCTCAGCACCCGGCGCGGGTTGCGCATGAGGTAGCGCAGCAGTTCGAACTCGGTGGCGGTGAGCGTGATCGACTCGCCGTCGCGGCGCACCTCGTGGCTGTCCTCGTCCAGGATGAGGTCGCCGACCGTGAGCACCGCGTCCGCGCGGGCGGCGACGGCGAAGCCCGACCGGCGCAGCAGCGCCCGCAGCCGGGCGATCACCTCCTCCAGGCTGAACGGCTTGGTCACGTAGTCGTCACCGCCGACGGTCAGGCCGGCGATCCGCTCCTCCACCGCGTCCCGGGCGGTCAGGAACAGCACCGGCACCGTCGGGGCATGCTCGCGCAGCCGGCGCAGCACCTGGAAACCGTCCAGGTCCGGCAGCATCACGTCGAGCACCACCGCGTCCGGCCGGAACTGCCGCGCCGCGCTCAGCGCCGACAGCCCGTCCCCCGCCGTACGCACCTGCCAGCCCTCGTAGCGCAGCGCCATCGACAGCAGGTCGGCCAGGGTCGGCTCGTCGTCGACCACCAGCACCCGGACGGGCTCGCCGTCCGGGCGACGCAGCTCCACGCGGCCCGCTCCGGTCTGCCCCTCGGTCATCATGGTCCCCATCGTGGACCGGCCGGCTGTGCCCGCCTTGTGTGCCACCTGTGCGCCCGCTGTGGGCGGCGGTTACCGCCGGTCAGCCGCCGCGCTGGTGGGACGGGTCATTCCGTCATGCCCACGGGATAGGTGTGCACGAAGCGCATCGTCCACGTGCCGCCGGCGGCGTGCTCGCGCTCGTAGAGGTGGTCCGGCCCGCCGCCGGCCGCCCCCGCCCCGTCGGGATGGCGCAGGACCCAGCGCGCCGGCGGAGACCCGTCGGGCCCGGCGGGAAGCACCCGGACCAGGTCGTGGGCCGGCCCGCCGACGAAGCGTACGGTCACCTCGCCCATCCGCGCACCTCCCGGTCCGGGCCGACAGCGGCCCCGGCTCGCAAGCTACCGCAGCGCGGACGGAACGACCGCGGTTTGCCCTGATCGGAGGCCGGGTAACGGCAGCGAAGGCGACACGGCGGACGCCCGGGGACGGGCGGTGGCGGCAGACGAGGAGCGGTCGATGAGGACGCTGGGCGGGCGGTACCGGCTCGAACAGCGCATCGGCATCGGCGGCATGTCTGAGGTCTGGCGGGCCCACGACGCCGTGCTCGACCGGCCGGTGGCGGTGAAGGTGATGTCCCCCGGGCAGGAGGAACCGGACACCTCGGTGGAGCGGATCCGCGCCGAGGCGCGCTCCGCGGCCCGACTGGTGCACCCGAACGTGGCCAGCGTGCACGACTTCGGCACCTGCGCGACGCTGCCCGGCGGCCAGGTGCCCTACATCGTCATGGAGCTGGCCGAGGGCGAGACGCTCGCGGCGCACCTGCGGGCCGGGCCGCTGGACTGGCGCATAGCCGTCCGGGTCTGCGCCGAGGTCAGCGCCGCCCTGGCCGCGGCCCACGCGCACGGCATCGTGCACCGCGACGTCAAGCCGGCCAACGTCATCCTGGCCCCGTCCGGCGTCAAGGTGCTCGACTTCGGCATCGCCACCCCCTCGGGCACCCCGGACCGGTCGCCGGAGGGGATCGTGGTGGGCACGCCGGCGTACCTCGCGCCCGAGCAGTTGGAGCGGGCACCCGCCACCCCGGCCGCCGACATGTACGCCCTCGGCGTGCTGCTCTACTACTGCCTCACCGGGCGGCTGCCGTACCAGGCGGGCACGACGACGCAGCTGTTCGGCGTGCGGCGGCGGCAACCCCCACAGCCGCTGCCCGAGATCGACGGGCTGCCCCCGGAGGTGGCCGACCTGTGCGCACGCTGCCTGGCCGACGACCCGGCCGACCGGCCGACCAGCCTGGTGGCCGCGCTGCTGCTGGCCGAGGCGGTGGACGCCCGGGTGTACGTGCCGATGCGGCAGCCGATGGCGCCCCGCCAGCGCGGCGGCCAGGTGTCCCCGTGGACGGAACGGGCGGCGGCCGAGGTGACCGAGGCGGCGGTCGTCCCCGACCGGTCCACCCGCGCCGGCTGAGCCGCCCGGGCACGGCCGCCTGCCACGCCGGCCGAGCCGTCCGGGGCGGCCACCTCCGCACCGGGCCGCGCCGTCCGCCGGCGCCGGCCGTCGCCGTCACGCCCGCAGTCCCGGCCACCACCTGCGGTTTCACGGCTCGGGGGCCGGGTAGCCGGGCGGGTGAGTGAAACGGGAGGAACGCGATGCCGGAATCGAGCTCCTGGCTGAACGAGACGGCCACCGCGACCGCCGAGGGCGGCCACGTACGCACCGACGACGGGGGGCTCTCCACGGCCCTCGCGTCCCCGCTGGCGCCGCACTGCTCGGGCCTGACTCCGGAGCAGTTGCTCGCCGCCGCCTTCGCGTCCTGCCTGCACCACGCGGCGGTGGAGGCAGCCGGTGAGATCACCGACGAGGCGCACACCGTGCAGGTGCGGGCGGAGGCGAAGCTCGGGCGCGACGACGACGGCCGGTATCGGGCCGACGTGCACGCGTCCATCTCGTCGGCCGGGCTCACCCGCCAGCAACTGGCCGAGCTCGTCGAGCACGCCGATCGGCTGTGGCCGTTCTCCAGCGGCGACGCCAGCCGGCACCGGCTCACCGTCACGCCTGCGGAGAACGGCCGGCACTGACCTCACCGTCACCGGGGCGAACCAGACCGCGAGGCCACCGGCGCGTCATGGGCCCCGGCGGCACGCGCCGGGCGCACGGCGACCGAGGCCGGCTCTGGCCCGTCCCGGCCGACGTACGGGTCGCCCTCGCAGTCGACCGACGGGGGGCCGAACGGGTGACCGCCGCATCGGTCCTTCTGTGGAGGGCGAGCCGACGCCGCAACCCATGCCCCAAGATCGACTATTCGCCCCTTTCCTGCGCCTTTATCGGGCATAAGCGAAAGAACCGACAGGCGAGTAAGACGCGCTTGATGACTGGGCGGGCGTAATGGGAAAGCGGATTGCCGCAAATTGTGGCGCATGCCACCAACCAGGCCGATGGCAACTCGCGCTCGTCTTTCTAGCCTCGGCGGGTGAGTCCCGACGACCCCCTCGACCAGAAGCTGACCCAGGATCGACCGGCCACCGCTGCGGCCGATCCCGCCTCAACCGAACGGACGATCGGCCGTCATCGCGCCCCGGAACGGCAGCGCCGCGGCGGCCGAGCCCTGCTCGCCTCGACCCCCGTCCGGGTGGCCCTCGCCACCGGCGTGACCTGCTGCCTCGGCGCCGCCGCGTTCGCCGGCACCCGCGGCGACACCGACACCCCTCCGGAGCCCGTGGCCGAGGCGGTGGCCGAGCGGGCCGCCACCGACGAGCGCGCCTCCCGCGCCCTGGACCGGGCCGCCTCCCCCGCCCCCGTGGTCAGCGCCAGCCCGACGCCCAAGCCGACCCCCTCGGCCACCCGCAAGGCCCCGGCCAAACCGGCCAAGCCGGCCCGCCCCCGTCCCGTCGCCGGGCTCACCCAGGCGCAGATGGACAACGCCAAGATCATCGTTGACGTGGGCGAGGACCTGAAGATGCCCCGGCGGGCCCTGGTGGTCGCCGTGGCCACCGCCATGCAGGAGAGCAACCTCTACAACCTGGCCAGCGACGTGCTCCCGGAGTCCCGGCAGTACCCGCACCAGGGCAGCGGCTCAGACCACGACTCGGTCGGCCTGTTCCAGCAGCGCCCGAGCAGCGGCTGGGGCACGGTGCGGGAGCTGATGCGCCCCGCGTACGCCGCCCGGGCGTTCTACGAGGCGCTGCGCGAGATCCCGGGCTGGCAGGAGATGAGCGTGGCCGGCGCGGCCCAGGCCGTGCAGGTGTCGGCCTTCCCCGACGCGTACGCCCAGCACGAGGAGCGGGCCACGACGATCGTCGCCGCGCTGACCTGACGCGGCGCGCGGGGTCAGCGGATCCCGGCGCGACCGCCCGGCGGCTCGCTGGACGCGTCGGCGCCACCACGCGCGGCGATCCGCGTCGCCGGCACGCCGCCGCCGGCCAGCCCGGCCGCGGCGGTCGGGGTGTCGGCCGGCACCGGCTCGCCCGCGAGCCCGCCGAGGATCTGGTCCGCCCGGGCCTCGCGCCGCCGCCGGGCGTACAGCGCCGCCTCGAAGTCCCGGCGGGCCTGCACCGCCTCGGCGTAGACCCGCTCGCGGACCTGCCGGGCCTCCTCGCGGGCCGCGTCGAGCTCGAAGCGCGCCTGGGCCAGGATGTCGGCCGCCTCCCGCTCGGCGCCCCCGACCCCGAACCGGCCCACCCCCCGGTCCCCGAGGTCCAGCCGCTGGAGCAGACCGCACAGCGCCGACGCCTCGTCACGGATCTCGTCCCACTCCCGACCGGCCCCGGCGGCGCCCTCGGCCCGGGCCGCGAGCCGGGTCAACCGGATGCCGAGCTGGTCGAGGCAGGAATCGACCTGCCGCTGGTCGTAACCGGTCTCAACGACGGAGAACCTCATACTGTCGCCCCCCAGGCAGCTGGTATTTCTTTCCCACCTGGATCCTCGGCGCTGGCGGCGACCCCCGAGGGGGTTCCGGAAAAATGTTCAGCATGCGAGCGCCGACGCGGGTCGAGCGCCTCGCGGGGTGTCGACGGGCGGCCCGGCGTGGACAATGCGGCGGGCGCCCCTGGGTGGGCGGTGCGGCGTCAGGTGCGCTTCGGCAGCACGACCACCCGGCCGAAGAACTCGTCGATGCGGCGCACCACGTCGTTGAAGTCGTCCAGGTCGATCGGCTTGGTCACGTAGGCGTTGGCCTGGAGCGTGTAGCTGCCCACGATGTCCGTGTCGGCGTTGGAGGTGGTCAGCACCACGATCGGGATCGTACGCAGGTCCTCGTCGCCCTTGACCGCGCCGAGCACCTGCCGCCCGTCCATCCGCGGCATGTTCAGGTCGAGCAGGATGACGTCGGGGCGCCGGGCCTCGGTGTGCCGCCCCTCCTGACGCAGGAACTCCATCGCCTCCTGGCCGTCGCCGACGACGTCGATGACCTTGTCGACGTCGGAGTCCGCGAGGGCCTCCTCGATCATCAGCACGTCGCCCGGGTCGTCGTCCACCACCAGGATGCGAACGGGACCCGGCCTGTCTGCGCGCATCGTTACCTGCTTCGTGTCAGTGGTACGGAAGACCGTGCGGTCCTCGATGCTGGCGGAGAAATGTAGCCCATCAACCGGCGGCCTGCGCGGCCGGGTCGGCCGGGTCGGGTTCGTATCTCAGCACGTCGGCCAGCCCGGTCACCTGGAGCACCCGGTCGACCCGGCCGCTGGCGCCGGTCACCCGCAGCCAGCCGCCGTCAGCGGCGACGCGGTTGTCGCCCCGGACGAAGGCGGCGATCCCGGTCGAGTCGCAGAAGACCAGCTCGGTCAGGTCGACCAGCAGCTGCCGCTCACCGCCGTCGACCAGCCGGTCGATCGCGGCGTTCAGCTCGGGTGCGGTGCTCAGGTCGAGTTCGCCGGCCAGGCGCAGGCAGGCCCCGCCGCCCTGGCGATCGGCGTACGTGACCGTGAACGTCACCGTGGTCCCCCTCGCTCCACCGCAGCCGGATGCTTGCAGTGCAGCAAGTATAAGCAGGGGGGTCGGCCGGGGCCGCAGCGCGCTCGGCGCGACCCTGCGCCGCCCCGCGTGGCCACGGCCGAGCGGGCCGCCTCGAGGAACCGCGCGGCGCGGGGGAAGTCGTGCAGGACCCGCCCGTAGTGTTCCAGAGCCGACCCCAGCGCGGGGGCCGGCACGCCGCGACTGGTGAGGATGTCCACCAGCCAGTCGACGAACTCGGTGAACAGCGAGCCGTCGTCGACGTAGAGCGCGGCGGCCAGGAAGTCCACGATGTACCCGAGTTCGCTGACCGTCGAGTCCACCTGCGCGGGCGTGTAGTCGCGCGTGGCCGGGGCACGTTCCCGCAGGTCGGCCAGCGCCCCGTCGATCAGTTCGCCGCGCCGCCGCACCAGGCTGGCGTACTCGTCGTCGGCCAGGTGGGACAGCTCCGCGGGCGGGGTGCGACGCAGGGCCCGCTCGTCGGCGACCAGGTCGGCGGCGGCCGGGGCGTCGGACGCCCAGGCCACGCCGAGCCGGCGGGCCCAGCGCCCGTCCGCGCCGAAGCCGCGACCCCCGACCACCACCGGCACGTCCGAGCGGCGGCACGCCTCGATCATGCGGTGCGCGTGCGGCAGTCGCATCGGCAGCGCGCAGGCCAGCGCGACCGCGTCCGCGTCGTGCCGGTGCAGGTACGACACCAGGTGCGCGGCGGGAACGCTCGCGCCGAGGAAGGTGACGTGCCAGCCCCGCAACCGCAGCACCTCCGCGACCAGCCGGGGCGGCAGGGCGTGCCACTCGCCGTCCATGCACGCCACCACGATCCGGCCCCGGGTCGGGCGCGGGTTGGCGTACCCGGCGACCGCCGCCACCACCCGCTCGCTGATGTGCGTCGCGGCGTGCTCCTGGGCGACGCTCCACTCGTTGCGCGCCCACCGCTCCCCCACCTCGGCCTGCGCCGGGGCGACCAGGTCGAGCAGGACGCGCTCGGCCGGAACCCCGGCCTCGAGCAGCCCGGTGGCCACCTCGATCGCGGCGTACTCGTCCGCCTCCTCGAGGCAGTGCAGGTATCCGGGCCAGGCGCCCGCCGGGTTGGCCCGGGCGGTCAGGGTGGTCACGGTCGGGTCTCCCCGGCGTCGGCGCTGCCGGTCGGGACGGGCACCGCGTGCAGGTGCCGGGGCGTACGCTCGCCCGGGCCCGCCGCGCGCAGCGCGAGCACCGGGATGTCGTCGTGGTCGCCGTGGGCCAGCCAGTCGCAGGTCACCTGCTCGACGCGCTCCGCCAGCGCGGGCGCGGGCATCCGGTGGCAGCCGGTGAGCGCGTGGACCAGCCGCTCGGTGCCGAACTGCTCGTCGGGCAGCGGCACCACCCGGGCGCAGGCCTCGGCGGCGGTCAGGCCGGGCAGCCAGCCGGCCGACACCGCCTGCTCGACCAGACATCCGTGCCGCGCCGGACGCGGCGCTCGTGGTCACGTCTTTCCCGCCCACCCTACGCCGGTGTGCCCGCACCGCCACTCCACGCCCGTTTGCCCCGGCAGCAGTTGCGTGCCCGGCGGGAGCGGGCGGGGATTGTTACGATCCCCTCGACCCTGCCGGACCGGCAGCCTGCGGAAAGGCGTGATCGTGCTGTCCCATGGGAGGCAACCGGCGGCGGCCCCGTTGAGCATGACCGTCGACCGGTCGGATCCGGGGGCGCCGCTCATCCGGGTCGGCGGGGACCTCGCCTACACGACCGCCGCGCCCCTGCGGGCCGAGATCGACCGGGTGCTCGCGGACGCCCCGCCCGCGGTCGTGCTGGACTTCGGCGACCTGCTCTTCATCGACAGCACCGGCCTCGGGGTGATCGTGCACGCCTGGCGGGAGGGGCAGCAGGGCGGCACCGCCCTCCAGTTGCGCGGGGTGCCCCGCTTCCTGGAGTCGATCCTCGACATGACCGGCGTCATGGGCCTGCTCGCCCGACCGCTCGGCGACCACCTGGCCGCGCACCCCGGCGCCGCCGACAGTCCCGCCGGCCCGGTCTGACGCCGACCCGCCCGGCCCCGGGCTGTTGCGCCCCGGGCGCGGCCCGCCCCCCTCACCGGGTGCAGGGGGTCCTTCACGTCGCGTCCGACGTCGGTGGCCCGCACGGCGCGGGGCTGGCCCCCCGACCCTGGGACCAGGGGTCGGGGGGCCGGAGTAAGGCTCAGGGCGCGGTGACCGGCTGGAGGCGGGGGCCGGTCGACCGCCGCTGCCGGGCCCCTGGCGGCTCGGCGTCCTCTGGCGGTCCGGAATCGGGAGTCTGGAAGAGATAGCGGACGAACTCCCCACCCGCCTCGTTGTCGTCCGCTCCGGGCCACTGCCCGATGCAGTCCACTCCGACGACCTCACGGCCCGAGCCGTCGGCCTCCTCCAGCAGCGCCCACAGGCTCACGGGGTAGCAGCGGGTGTCCTCGGGCGAGAGACGCCAGCGGGCGTACCAGCCGGGTCGGGCGGGGACGATCTCGACGATCCTCTTCATCACGACCTGTCCTTCCGCGTCCGATCGGAAGTGCTCCGGTCCGCTGCGATCGTCGGGCCCCGCCGGGTGATCGCCCCTCACCCCCGCCGGATGAAGCTCCCGCCGCTGCCCGGGGGTCACCGGCCCGGCCGCCGACGTCCGTTTCGGTGGCGGCGGCGACGGGAAGGCGACCGGCGGAAGCGAGGCACACCAGCGGAAGCGAGGTGTCACCATGCGCAAGCAGATGGAGGGCGACAACCAGCGCCGCCGCACGCTGGCCCGCCAGGCCCGCGAGCGCGGCATGCAGGCCAGCGAGACGGGGGCCAGCCTGAGCGCCTCCAAGCAGCTCACCCACCTGGACCGGGGCAAGCGCGCCGGGCCGCCGCCGGCCGGCAGGCGGCACAAGCCCGACACCACCCGCGGCGGGCCGGCGCCGCCGCCGGCCGGCGTCCCCGAGTCGCCCCGGCCCACCCCGGATCCGGGCCTCGCCGCGCCAGGCGTGACCCCGATGGGGTACCGCGCGCTGGTCGACGACGTCGTCCGCCGCACCGGGGCCGACTTCCGGACCGCCAAGGTGGGGGTCGAGTCGACGGTGCTGGTGCTGGCCTGGGCCCTGGACGAGGCGGAACGCCGGCGGCTGCTCGCGGCGGTGCCGACGAAGTTGCACGACGTGGTACCCGTGGACGGCATCAGGCGGCGCCAGGACCTGCCCGGCTTCCTGGCCGAGGTGGGCCGGATCAGTGGGCGCACCCCGGAGCAGGCCCGCTACCAGGCCGAGGCGACCGTGGCGGCGCTCGCCGACCACGACGGCGACCTGGTCGAATCGCTGCACGTGCCCGACGGACTGCGCGAGCTGCTGCAACCGCCGCCGCCGGTCGGCGGCGGGGTGGTCGGCGCGACCACCGCCACGCCCCCGCTGAGCGACGCGGACCTGCGGGAGGCGCTCGCCGGGCTGCCGTACTGGTCCGGCGACGGCAACGCGCTGTCGCGCACGATCCAGCTTCCGGCCGACAACCTCGACCGGGTGCTGGACCTGATCGACCAACTGCGGCAGGAGACCGGGCGCGGACCGCGGATCGGCCGCCCCGACGCGACCACCGCCGTGGTGACCGTACGGTCCCGGCGGGCCGGCGCGGTGACCGTGGTGACCGCGACGGACGTGGACCTCGCCCACGCCGTGGACGACGCGATCGAGGAGGCGGGCGCCGGGATGGCCACCGGCTGACCCGCCGCGGGCCGGCGGGCGACCGCCCCGCCGGCCCGCCCCCGAGGCTCGGCTAGCGTGCCGGCATGGACGTCGACGCGCACCGGCTGGAGCTGGTCGTGGACCCGGCCCGACCGACCGGGCGCACACTGCTCGCCGCGGGCGTGGAACAGTCCTACGTGGACGTCGCCGACCCCCGCCACCTCCACTTCGAGTACGTACGGCGAATGGCCGCCGTCGCGGACCTGGCAGCGCCACCCGGCCGGCCGCTGGACGCGCTGCACCTCGGCGGCGGCGCGCTGACCCTGCCCCGATACCTGGCCGCCACCCGGCCCGGCTCGGCGCAACTGGTCGTCGAGCGGGACGCGGCCGTGGTCGACCTGGTGGCGCGCGAGCTGCCGGCCCTGCCCGACGACGTTCGCGTACGGGTGGCCGACGCCCGGGACGCGCTGACCGACGCCCCGCGCGGCGGGTACGACCTGGTACTCGCCGACATCTACCGGGCCGCCCGGATGCCCGGCCACGTGACGACCGTCGAGTTCGCCGCCGGGGTGGCCCGGGCCCTGCGCCCGGACGGTCTCTACCTGGTCAACGTGACGGACCTGCCGCCGCTGGTCTTCACCCGGGTGCAGGCGGCCACCCTGCGGGCCGTCTTCGCCGATGTCTGCCTCGTCGCCGACCGGCGGATGCTGCGCGGCCGGCGGTACGGCAACCTCGTCCTCGCCGCCGCGCCGCGCGCCGGACGGCTGCCGGTGGCCCGGCTGGCGGCCCGCGCGGCGCGCGACCCGGTGCCCGGCGGGGTACTGCACGCGGCGGCCCTGGACGCGTTCGTCGCCGGCGCCCGGCCCGCCACCGACGCCGCCCTGGCCGCCACCGACGCACCACCACCCGGCCCGGCCTGACCGCCGAGGGCGCGCAGGCTGCACCGCAACGGCCACGGGCTTACCCGCCCCCGTGCCCGGGACGCGGTCGAGTCGGCGGACCCGGGCAACGGCGGATCCGGCGAGGTGCGGCGCTGGTCAGCGGGCCCGGACGGCCACCTCGGGCGAGGAGCTCTCCAGGGGCACCGCGTTGGCCGGAACCAGGCCGAGCTGCACCGCCGGGCGGGGCAGCGCCGCGTCCAGCATCCAGTCGGCGCCCACCCGGGCCCGGTTGCCCGGCATCGCCAGCAGGTGGTAGCCCCGGGTGACCACCTTGGCGGGCAGCCCCGACAGCGACACCTTCAACGGGTTAGCCGCCGCGTCCTTGCCGCCCAGGTCGACGACCCAGCCCAGGTCGTAGTGCTTGTACGGCTTGCGCCGCCCCTGCCCGTAGGAGGCGGCGATGTTGTGCGCGGCCAGCTTGCCCTGCCGCTGGGCGTGCTGCGCGGTCATCGCGCAGATCTGCCCGGGCCGGGTCGGGTCCGGGACCGCGGCGGCGTCGCCGCAGGCGTACACCTCGGGGAAGCCGGGGACGTTGAGGTACTCGTCGACGACCAGGCGGCCCTTCTCGGTGCGTAGCCCCAGCTCGGCGACGAACGGGTCGGGGCGCACGCCGACGCACCAGACGAGGGTGCAGGTGGGGACGTACTCGCCGTCGGTGAGCTTCACCCCGTCGGCGGTGGCCTCGGCCACGGACGTGCCCATCCGCACGTCGACGCCGCGCCGGCGCAGCACCCGGTCGGCGGTGTCGGACATCCGCTTGTCCAGCTCCGGCAGGACCCGGGGCGCGACGTCCAGCAGCATCCACCTCGGGCGGATCTTGAGTCGGGGGCGCTGGGAGACCAGCTCGTCGGTGAAGAGCTGGCCGTGCGCGGCCACCTCCGTGCCGGTGTAGCCGGCGCCGACGACCACGAAGGTGGCGCGGGCCTGCTGCTCGGCGGGGTCCTCGGCCTGCTCGGCCAGCTCGATCTGCCGGACCACGTGGTCGTGCAAAAAGAGCGCCTCGGGCAGGCCACGGAAGCCGTGCGCGTACTCGGTGACGCCGGGGATCGGCAACAGCTTGTTGACGCTGCCGACGGCGAGGACCAGCCGGTCGTACGCGAGCCGGTTGCGGTCCCCCTCCGGCTGGGTGAAGCCGACCCAGCGGTTCTGCAGGTCGACGTGGTCGGCCTCGCCGATGACCACCC
This sequence comes from Micromonospora sp. NPDC047730, assembly GCF_043204765.1. NCBI lineage: Bacteria > Bacillati > Actinomycetota > Actinomycetes > Micromonosporales > Micromonosporaceae > Micromonospora > Micromonospora sp. NPDC047730. The sequence continues at coordinate 13,042 of NZ_JBIDCU010000034.1, forward strand.
GCACCCCGTCGAGGGTCCCGGTCAGCGGCACGGAGATCCGGGTCGGCCCCACCACGCCGGCGGCCACCTCGGGCAGCAGCGGGAGGTAGAGGAAGTAGTCGGTGGAGTTCAGCAGCACGATCTCGGCCCGGTCCCTGGCCAACCGGCTCAACGTCTTCGCCGCGTGGTATCCGGCGAACCCGGCCCCCACGATCACCACACGAGGTTTCGTCATTTCGGCCCCGTTCCCACGCCAGGGCCAGACAAACGTGCCGGAGCGGGCCGTCAGCCGGGCGTCCGTCGTCGTGCGGCCAGACCGCAGTGGTAGCCGGGCGCGTCGTAGCAGCACCCGCACACGTACGTCGGATCACCCGGGCCGGGTGGGTTCGTCTCACCCGGCCCGGATGCACGGTGGTGGTCCACCACGGCGACGGGAGGACTCCGCCATGAGCATGCCGATGTCCAACGACCAGCGGCAGCCGATCTACCTGCGGCAGAGCGGCCGGAAGCACCTCACGCCCCGGCAGCGGCGGCGCGTCGAGCACAAGCAGGGGCGGATCGAGCGCCTCGGCGGTCAGCGCCCCGAGGCGCGCCGGCCCGGGCGCTGACCGCCTACGGCCCGGCCGGGGCCGGGGCGGTGATCGCCCACCGCTCGTGGTCGCGCCACGCCCCGTCGATGAACAGGTACTCGGGTGAAAATCCCTCCAGCCGGAAGCCGAGCCGGCGGGCCACCCGGCGGGACGGCTCGTTGCCCGGCTGGATGTTCGCCTCCAGCCGGTGCAGGCCGAGCGTGTCGAAGGCGTGCGCGACCACCAGGCCGATGCCGGCCGAGGCGTGCCCGGTGCCGCTGTACGGCAGGAAGGCGGCGTAGCCCAGGTACCCGCCCCGCAGCGCGCCCATGAGGATCCCGCTGATGTTCACGTACCCGGCGATGGCGCCGGAGGCCCGGTCGCAGATCAGGTAGCCGGCGTGGTCCCGCCGCCGGATCTTGGCCAGGTACGCGGCGTACCTCGTCGGGTCGTCGGGGGCGGAGAGCCAGGGGTGGTGCAGGTCCCGGCTGCGCCGGGCCGCCGCGACGAACTCGGCCTCGTCGGCGGGCCGGGGCCGGCGGATGCCGACCGGCCCGGCGGTACGCAGGTATCTCACGGCGGAAAACTGTCGCCGCCCCCGCCGACGATGTCCAGCGGATTGTGACCTATCACGCCGCGAGCCGTCACCCGCCGCCGGTGCGCTCGACGGTGTAGTGGATGGTCTGGGCGACGATCCAGCCCTGCTCGATCAGGAACGAGTCCGCCCCGTCGCGGACCCGCACGCCCTCGGCGTCCGCCGTCCACTCCAGGAACGCCATCCGACCCTCGACCAGCTTGTTCGTGTACGCGTACCCGCCGCCGGGCAGCTCCTCCTCCAGCCAGCGCGCCAGCTCCCGGACCCCGGCGTGCCCCCGGAACACGCCCCGGCGCTCCAGCACCACGCAGGACGGCGACACGTTGCGCGCCAGGTCCTCCGCGAACCGGTGCTCGGCGGCCAGCCGCAGGTGGTCCTCGAACACCTCCCGCGCCGACCGCGCCCGCAGGTCCTCGTCCACCGCCCCACCTCCGCCCGTCCCGGCTGCCGGGCCCGCCCCGCCCCCGTCCGGGCCCGCCGTCACAGCGGGCCCGGGTGCGGCTGGTCCAGCGGCATCGGCACCTGGAGGAAGGTGGCCCCGCGCAGATCCAGCCAGGCCCGGTCGGGCGAGCGGACCAGCCGCAACATCACCTCGGCGCAGTTCGGGCAGCGGGCCACCAGCCCGGGCGCGTGCGAGTAGACGCGCAGGCCGGCCAGCGGGCCGAGCGTGCCGCAGTGCGCGCACCGCCCGCTGGCGGCGCTCAGGTCGACGGCGAACAGCTCCCGCAGCGGGCCGTCGAGCATGTTGCCGTCCAGGTACGACAGCTCGGTCATCGGACACTCCTCCTCGACGCTCAGCCGGTCGGGCCGAACCGCTCGGTCTTCACCCGCCGGCTCGCGTGGCCGAGCCCGACGAGCAGGTCCGCCACGGTCTCCACGAAGCCGGTCGGGCCGCAGACGTAGCAGAGCGGCTCCAGCTCGGGCGGCCAGCCGTGGCTGCTGACGTCGGCCAGGCCGATCCGGTGCGGCTCCCCCCGCCAGCCCTCCGGCGCCTGGCGGGTGTACACGTACGTCACGTCCAGGCCCCGGTCGTCGCGGACGCGGGCGCGCAGCTCGTCGGCGTAGAACACGTCGGCGGGGGTGCGCACCGAGTAGAGCAGCCGGAACGGCGCACGACTGTCGGCGGCGCGGCGCGCCCGCACCATCGCCATCAGCGGCACCACGCCCGAGCCGCCGGCCACCAGCAGCACCGGCGCGGCCTCCTCCGGCCGCCAGACGAACCAGCCGCCGACCGGGCCGCGCACCTCCACCGGGTCGCCCTGGGCGTAGACATCGACGAGGTACGGCGACACCTCGCCGTCGGGCATTCGCTGCACGGTCAGGGCGATCCGGTCCCCGTCGGCCGGTCCGGCCAGCGAGTACGACCGCGCCGCCTGGTACCCGTCGGGGGCGGTCAGCCGCACGTCGACGTGCTGCCCGGGCAGGTGCCCCGGCCAGCCGGGCACCTCCAGCACCAGGGTGTGCGCGGTCGGCGTCTCCACCCGGCGCTCGGCGAGCCGGGCCACCCGCCACCGCAGCGGGGCGGTCAATCGCCCTGGTACCGCTGCTCACGCCACGGGTCACCGTAGTCGTGGTAGCCGGCGGTCTCCCAGAATCCGGGCTGGTCCTCCGTGGTGAGCCGGATGCCGCGCACCCACTTGGCGGACTTCCAGAAGTACAGGTGCGGCACGAGCAGCCGGGCCGGGCCGCCGTGCTCGGCCGGCAGGGGGCCGCCGTCGTACGAGTGCGCCACCCAGGCCCGCCCGCCGCGCAGGTCGGCCAGCGGCAGGTTGGTGGTGTAGCCGCCGTACGAGTGGGCCTGCGCGTAGTGCGCGCCGGTGTCGATGCCCTCCAGCAGCGTGTCCAGGGAGACGCCCTGCCAGTCGGTGTCGCGCTTCGACCAGCGGGTGACGCAGTGGATGTCCACCGTCGGGGTCTCCTGGGGCAGCGCCATCAGCTCGTCCCAGGTCCAGCGGAACTCCGCGCCGGACTCGGTGGAGATGAGGAACTCCCAGGTCTCCAGCGGCACCTTGGGCGTCGGGCCGGCGGAGAGGACCGGGAAGTCCTCCGTCAGGTACTGCCCCGGCGGCAGGGCCGGCTCCGCGGAGCGGGGCCGGCCCTGGAAGCCCGGTGACACGATTCCCACCCGTCAGTCGTACCACCCGGGGTGGGTCGGGCAGGCGCGGTCGGCCGGAACGGCACCGCGGCGGGTGACACTCAGCGCCGCTCGACCACCACTTCCGTCCTGCCCGGCGCGGTGCCGCGGGTGGCCCGGAGGCTGGTGAGCGTGACGACCACCAGGACGCCGATGATGACGCCCAGGGAGGCGAGGGTGGGGATCTCCGGCACGCCCGCCCAGATGCCGTGCGCCCAGTGCAGGCCCAGCTTGACGCCGATGAACGCCAGGATGATCGCTAGACCGTAGCTGAGGTGGACCAGCCTGCTGAGCGCGGCGTGCAGCACGAAGTAGAGCGCGCGCAGCCCCAGCAGGGCGAACGCGTTGGTGGCGAAGACCAGGTACGGGTCCTCGGTGATGCCGTAGACGGCGGGCACCGAGTCGACGGCGAAGACCACGTCGGTGACGAGCAGGGCGACCACCACGAGGGCGAACGGGGTGAGCGTCCGCCGTCCGGCGAGGCGCACGGTCATCTTCGTGCCGTGGTACTCCTCGGTGACCGGCATGAACCTGCGCAGCAGCTGCACCGAGCGCATCTTGTTGATGTCGACTTCCTGCTCGTGCCCGGAGAGGGCGTCACGCAGCAGCTTCACGGCGGTGACGATCAGGATGACCGCGAAGAGCAGGAAGGCGAAGTCCAGGGTCTGCAGGGCTGCCGCGCCGAGGGCGATGAAGACCGCGCGCAGCACCAGCGCCCCGACGATGCCGTAGAGCAGTACCCGCTGGGCGAGTACCGCCGGCACCGCGAACGCGGCCAGCAGCAGCATGAAGACGAACAGGTTGTCGACCGAGAGCGACTTCTCCACCAGGTAACCGGTGAGGTACTCCACGCCCTGCTCGGAGCCGTAGCGGGACCAGACCCACGCGCCGAAGGCGAGCGGCAGGGCGATGTAGAACGCCGACCAGCCCAGCGCCTCCCGGATCGACACCTCGTGCGGCCGGCGGGTGACCAGGAAGTCCAGCGCCAGCAGGGCGAGCACGGCGGCGATGGTGACGCCCCACAGCGTGGGGGTGCCGACCGATTGGATCTCGGCAACGGCAAGGTACGGCAAATCGGACATGGAGCCTCCTCGAACACCGTGTCATGTTCGAGGTCTCCTTCACCCACTGTTCTGTGGGCAACCACCCGAGGCGCGCTCCGGGCACGCCGTACTGACCGGGATGGTTCGTGGGAAGTACTCCCCTCGTGGCGACAAGGTTATGGCAGGCTCGGCGGGCGCGGCAAACGGGGCACACGGGATCACACGCCGGTCAGCGGGCGGCAACGGCGGCGAGCACGGCGTCCACGTCGAGGTCGGCCATGCACGCCGGGCCCACCGCGTCGAGCGGGCAACGCGCCTCCCACCAGCACGGCTGCTCCGTGATGGCGGTGGGGCGCCGGTGCGGGCACCCCGGCAACCCCTGGAGATCCGTGCCGCCCATCCCGTACCGCCGGGCGTCGGTGGGGCCGAACAGCGCGACCGTCGTGGCGCCGGCGGCGGCGGCAAGCCGCACCGGCCCGGTGTCGGGCCCGACCACCACCCCACCGCGCCGGCCCACCGCGGCGAACTGGCCGGCGAGCGCGGGCAGGTCGGACCGGGGCAACGGCACCCCGAGCGGCGCGTCGGGGTCGACGGGGCCGACCGTGAGCACCGGGTGACCGCGCCGGGCCAGCTTCCCGGCCAGGGCCCGCCAGTGCCGCCCGGGCCACCGCTTCACCGCCATCCCGACGTCGGTCACCAGCACCACGGGCGGCGCGAGCGGCTCCCCCACCAACCGGGCCACCGCCCGCTCCCCGGCGCGACGCGCGTCGTCGTCGACGTGCACACGCGGGCGGGCGGACCGGTCGGCGGCGTCCAGCAGCCCCTCGGCGTGCAGGATCTCCAGGTAGCGCGCGCCCACCGGCTGGTGCGGTGGCGGGCCACGCCACAGGTTCGTCACCGCCCGCGCGGCGCCGGCCTCCAGCAGCTCCGCGATGCCGTCGTAGCGGGTGGTGCTGACCGCCAGGTCCGGCCGCGCCGCCGCGAGCGCCTCGACCACCGCCTCCCGTTCCGCGCCCGGCCGGCCGTGGCGGGGGGTGCGCACCTCGGCGACCGCCGGGTCGGCGCGCACCAGTTCCGCCCCCGGGTAGTGGGTGAGCACCCGCAGCCGCGCGCCCGGGTTGCGGCGGGCCAGGCCGTGCACCGCCGGCAGCAGCATCAGCAGGTCGCCGATCCCGCCGAGCAGGTCCACCACCAGGATGTCCGCGTACGCCTCAGGCACCGGCCCGCCCCAGCGTCCGCGCGTAGAGGTCGCGGTGCGCGGCGGCGACCCTCGGCCAGGAGTACGCGGCGGCGAAGGCCCGCCCCCGCTCGGCGAGCCGGCGGCGCAACACCGGATCGGCCAGCAGCCTGCTCACGGTGCGCGCGATCGCGGCGCTGTCCCGGCGCCGCCCGATCACCGCCACCGCCCCGCCCCGGCGCAGCTCGTCGTCGGCGGAGTCGGGCACCGTCACCGCCGTCGGCACGCCGTGCGCCAGCGCGGCGAGCAGGGCGCCGCTCTTCGTGCTCACCCCGGCGGTGAACGGCAGCACCGCCACGTCGGCGGCGTGCAGCGCGGCGGAGACCCGCTCGGCGGGCAGGTGCCCGGTGAACGTCACCGCCTCGGCCACCCCGCACCGGCGGGCCAGCCCGGTCAGCTCGGCGCGGAACGCCCGCGCCTCCTGCTCCGGCAACGCCTGCGAGGTGAACCCGCCGACCACCAGCAGCCGCAGTTCGGGGTGGTCGCGCCGCAGGTCGGGCAGCGCCTCGACCAGGTGCCGCAGCCCCTTCACGGGGTGCACGAAGCCGAAGAAGGCCAGCAGCGGGGCGCCCTCGGGCAGACCCAGCTCGGCCCGCAGGCACCGCCCGGCGGTGGCCGCGCCGACGTGGTCGGCGACGTTCGGGGCGATCGGGATGTGCGTCGGGGCGCGACCGGTGCGCGCGCGGACCGCGTCCCCGTGGCCGGCGTTCGTGACGATGACCGCCGCGCTGGCCGGCACCAGCCGGCCCGACTCCCGGTCCCAGCAGCGGGCCCGCTCCGCCACCGACCAGAGCCGGCCCGGCAGCCAGCCGGGGCAGGCCCACCACCCGTACTCGTGCAGGGTGGTGACCAGCGGCACCCGCCGGGGCAGCCACCACGGCAGCAGGCCGGGCTGACCGGAGAACCGGTACGCCGACGGCGCGAACTGCACGTGCACCACGTCGGGGGCCAGCTCGCGGACCCGGCGCGCGGCCCGGACGGTGGCGGCCCGCCAACGGCCCCCGTCCCCGTCGGGACGCACCGGCACCGGGGTCACCTCGACGCCCACGTCGTCCAGCGCCTCGACCAGGTGTGCCACGTAGTCGCTGACGCCGTCGGCGTCGGGCCGGCCGGGGCCGTGCAGCATGGCCACCCTGATCCGGTCGTCGACCACGCCACCTCCCGCCTCTCGCCCGGCGGGTTCCCGGCCCCTTACGGCGCAAACGCGCAGCGCCTATGGTGTGCCGATGACCGAGGACGTGCCAGCCGGCCCGCTGGCCGGCGTACGGGTGGTCGAGCTGGCCGGCATCGGGCCCGGCCCGTTCGCCGCGATGATGCTGGCCGACCTGGGCGCGGACGTGGTCCGGGTGGACCGGGCCACCGACGTGGACCCGGGCGCGTTCGGCAGCCCGCACCCGGACCTGCTCAACCGGGGGCGCCGCTCGATCGGGGTGGACCTGAAGTCCCCCGGCGGCCGGGAGGTGGTGCTGGCCCTGGCCGGCGGCGCTGACGCGCTGATCGAGGGCTTCCGGCCGGGGGTGACCGAGCGGCTCGGTGTCGGCCCGGCGGACTGCCTGGCGGTGAACCCGCGACTGGTCTACGGGCGGATGACCGGCTGGGGGCAGGACGGCCCGACGGCCCCGTACGCCGGGCACGACATCGGCTACGTGGCGCTGACCGGGGCGCTGCACGGGATCGGGCGGGCCGGGGAGCGCCCGGTGCCGCCGATGAACCTGCTCGGCGACTTCGGCGGCGGCGGGATGATGCTCGCCCTGGGCCTCGTCTCGGCCCTGTACGCGGTGCGCGGCGGCGCGCGCGGCCAGGTGGTTGACGCGGCCATCGTGGACGGCGTGGCGGTGCTCAGCACCCAGATCCACGCGCTGCGCCGGCTGGGCATGTGGCAGGACCCGCGGGGGGTGAACCTGCTCGACGGCGGCGCCCCGTTCTACGACACGTACGAGTGCGCCGACGGCCGCTATCTGGCCGTCGGCGCGCTGGAGCCGCAGTTCTACGACGAGCTGGTCCGGCGCAGCGGCTTCCCGCTGCACCCGGACGTGGCGCTGGACCGCACCGACCCGGCGAACTGGCCGGCGCTGCGCCGGGCGTGGGCGCGTCTGTTCCGCACCCGGTCCCGGGACGAGTGGACGGCGCTGCTGGGCCAGTCGGACGCCTGCGTGGCACCGGTGCTGGACTGGCGGGAGGCGCCCGAGCACCCCCACCTGGCCTCCCGGCGCACCTTCGTGGAGCAGGGCGGGATCACCCAGCCGGCCCCGGCGCCCCGCTTCTCCGGCACGCCGACGGCGCTGCGCCGCCCGCCGCCGCAGCCCGGCGAGCACACCGACGAGCTGCTGGCCGAAGCGGGCTTCGACCCGGGCAGCGTCGCCGCCCTGCGCGCCGCCGGCGCGGTCGCCTGACCGCCGCCGGTCGCGCCGGGTCGGTCGGGGATGGGTCGCACCCCGACGTCCGACCGCCGTGCCGGGTCGCGGGACGGACGGTCGGCGGGCAGGTCGACCGGCCCGGTCAGGAGCGGCGCAGGGTGGCGCCGGGAGCCATCGCGGGTTCCACCAGCATCCGGTAGTCGCGCGGCAGCTGGGTGGCCACGTCGTCGAACTCGCCGCCGGTGATCGCCTCGCGGAGCGTGATAAAGACCGCGCGGGCGGCGTCCCTGGCCGCCGACTCGTCGATCCCGGCCCGCACCGCGATCCGCGCGACGAACTCGGCCGCACCGAACCGGTCCGCCGACTCCGTGCGCGGCCTCGGCTTCATCACCACCTGCAACGGCTTGGGCAGCTGCGCCGCCAGGTCCAGCACCTCCCCGCCGGTCAGCCGCTCGGCGAGGGTCTCCAGCGTCGCCCGGGTCAGCGCCACCGCCTGCTCGGAGGACATGTGGGTGCGCCGGGCGACCTGGTCGACGAAGGTGTCGTAGTTCATCCGTGGCTCCTTCCGCGCCTGCGTCGGCTGCGCGTACCCGGTGCCCCGTCCACAAAACGGCGGCGGATTTCCCCGCCGGACGGCGCGTGACGGGCCGCCGGGCGGGTAACCGCCGCCGGTCGTGACCGGATCGATGCCCGGAGGAGCCGACACCATGGCGAGTTACGCCGACGTGCTGCAGTACCTGTCGAGCCTGGACTACCCGGCCGGGAAGGACGACGTGGTACGCGAGGCCGAACGCGAGGGCGCCCCGCCGGACGTGTTGCGGGCCCTACGGGCCCTGCCACCGGTCGACTACGCCAACGGCAACGAGGTGGCCCGCTCCGCACACATCGACGCCGCGCCCGAGGTCGGCCCGTCCCAGCGGGCGGCGCAGGCCCGGGAGCGGCACCAGCGGGTCTCGCAGCACCTGCGCGGCATCTGAGCCTTGCCCACGCCTCGGCTGACCGGCGGCGGTGCCTGCGCAGGGCGGAACCGGTGACGGATGACGGTGCGCGGCCGTACGGGCACACCCCGGCCGCCCTCCAGCTCACCGTGATGGGCGTGGTCGGGCTGCTGGCCGGCGGCCTCACCGCGCTGACGGCCTCGCTGGAGCTCGCCCCCCTGGTCGGCTGGGACGCCGCCGCGCTGAGCTGGCTGCTGCTGGTCTGGCACAAGGTGTGGCCGATGGACGCGGACCGGACGGCCCGGCTGGCGGTGTACGAGGACCCGAACCGGGCGGCCCGCGACTCCCTGCTGCTCGTCGCCTGCCTGACCAGCCTGCTGGCGGTCGGCGTCGTGGTGACCCGCGCCCACCAGGGGCCCGCGACGACCCTCTGGAACGTCTACAGCGGGCTGAGCGTGCTCAGCGTGCTGCTGTCCTGGCTGGTGGTGCACACCGTGTTCGCCGCCCGGTACGCGCGGATCTACTACACCGGGCCGGACGGCGGGGTGGACTTCAACCAGCCGGAGCCGCCGCGCTACTCCGACTTCGCCTACCTGGCGTTCACCGTGGGGGCGACCTTCCAGGTCTCCGACACCGCGCTCACCAGCAACGAGATGCGCCGGACGGTGCTGCGGCACTCGATGCTGTCGTACCTGTTCGGGGCGTTCGTCATCGCGGTGACGGTGAACCTGCTGGCCGGCCTGGCCAGGTGAGCGGGTAGCGGCCGGACAGGCGGGCGCCCCCGCCGCGAACCGCGACCGGGGCGCCACGCAGAACCTGACCGACGGTCGACGAGGCCCGAACCGGGCCGCGACCACCAGGCGGTTGATGTACGCCCGAACCGGGCGGTCATCACTGCCGAGATCATCATACGATGCGCCATCCCCCGTTTGGAGGAATACTGGCGAACTGTGGGCCACCGCACCCCGCGCGTCAGGGGGTCAGCTCCGCGTACCGCTGCTCCAGGTCGACCCGGGCCAGCGCCCCGACCAACCAGGCGAGCCGCTCGGACTCGCCGCTGCCGGCCAACCCGGCGAGGTCGTCGGCCGAGCGTCCCAGCCCCAGCCGGCGCGCCGCGACCAGCGCCCTGCGGTCGGCCACCGGCGCCACCTCCCGCCACAGCGCCTGCGCCTCGCGCAGGAACAGGTCGGCCACGGCGGCGTCCACGCCAGGCAGCTCGGTGAGCAGCTCGCGCTCCCGGGCCGGGTCGTGGTGCGCCACCGCGCGCAGCCGGCGCAGGTCGCCCCGGTAGCGCTCGACGACGGCCCGGGCCAGGTCGCCCAGGGTGTCGGCGAGCGCGTCGACGTCGCCGCGCTGGCCGCTGTCGCGCAGCACGCGCACCCGGTCGGCATGCAGCGAGCGGGCCAGCCGGGCGGCGCTGTCCCAGCCCGCCTCGGGCAGCGCGTGCGCGGTGTCCAGGGCGCGCCGGAAGTCGCCGCGCCGGGCCAACAGCACGGCGAGGCAGAGCACCTGGAACAGGCTCGACGGGTTGTTCGTGACCCGGAAGCCGTACTGCTCCGCGAAGCCCCGCCCGCTGCCGGCGAGCCGGCGCACCAGTCGCTTCTTGTCCTCAATGCGGGAGATGGTCGGCATGCCGGCGACTACCCATGTCGGGCCCGGCCACGCCTGCCCGGGTCAGCCGAGGACGCCGCCACTGCGGTCGCGCGCCTTGAGCCGGGTGGTGGGCAGTGCCGGGGCGGGCAACGGCGGGGCCGGGTCGTCGGCGACGACGCCGAAGCGCCGCCCGGCCATCCAGTCCTCCCGGGCAGCGGCGACCTCCTCGTGCGAGCGGCCGACGAAGTTCCACCACATCACCAGCGGCTCCTCGAAGGGTGCCCCGCCGAGCAGCAGGAGGCGGCTGCCCACCTCGCCGGTCGGGGTGAGCCCGTCCCGGCCGGTGCCGAGGTAGAGCAGCGCTCCGGGGGCGAGCGACACACCGTCGACCTCGGCGGCGCCGGACATGGCCAGCAGCGCGTACTCGAAGTCGCGGCGCAGCGGCAGCGTGGCCGGCGCGGCCCCGCGCACCTCGAGCTGCGCGCCGAGCAGCGGGGTGTGCGTCACGGCCGGCGACCGCTCGCCCTCCAGCTCGCCGACCAGCAGCGTGACGTCCAGCTCGCCGTCGCGCCAGCGGGGCAGGTCGGCGTGGTGGGCGAAATCGGCCGCGCCGGCGCGGGCCGGGTCCGGCAGCGCCACCCAGAGCTGCACGCCGTGCATCAGCGGCGGATGCCGATCAGGCGACCGTTCGGAGTGCGCGATGCCGTGCCCGGAGGTCATCACGTTGAGCTGGCCGGGGCGGATCGGCTGCACGTTGCCGAGGCTGTCCCGGTGCAGGATCTCCCCGTCCAGCAGCCACGTCACCGTCTGGAGGCCGGTGTGTGGGTGCGGAGGCACCTCCATGCCCGGCCGCTCGGCCACGTCGTCCGGGCCGAAGTGGTCCACGAAGCACCAGGCCCCGACCATCCGCCGCTGGCGCTGCGGCAGCAGCCGCCGCACCGTCGTGTAGCGGCCCAACGGCACGTCGTGGCCCGGCAGCAGGACGCTGCCGGGATCGGCCGTGGCCACGCCGGGCGGGCGGGTCTGCGCGGGCATTCTCTCGGTACGCTCCACCAGCCCGACTGTACGCCCGGCATCGTGCCGGCTCCGGACGGCCACTCCCCGGCCTCGACGCGACGATGTCCTGCCGCGACGCCTTGCCCGTCACCTGCCGGGGCCGACGAGGGAGTCCGCGTCCGGCCCCACCCGATCACCGCCCCGCTGGCGGCAGAGATGCCGAAACGCCGCTGGCCGGCACCCCCGATCGGGGTACCGGTCAGCGGCATCATGCAACTGTCGTCAGCTGTTCCAGTGCTTGGCGACCAGGTCGGCGGCCTGCTGCTCCCACTGGGCGTAGTGGTCGGGGTACGCCGACACCTGCACCGTCTGCGCGGCCTCGGTCAGCGGCATGTCCTG
>NZ_JBIDCU010000035.1:0-24680 GCF_043204765.1 Micromonospora sp. NPDC047730
CACCCCCGCCGAAGCCCTCACCGAACACCAGACCCTGATAGCAGCCTGACCAGCAAATCCACGAAGACCTGTCCAAGATCCTTGACACAGCCCACGGGCCGGCCTGAAAACCATCTTTCGGTCCGAACCAGCCTGGCAGTAGGGCCCTCCTCGTGAACGCGAGCCAAGGCTGTCAACCCGTCGACCCAGTCGGCTCCCAGCTGTCCAGGCGATATAGCCAAGCCGGCGGGAACCTGGGCTTATAGGCCCGTGGATACTCGGGCAGGTCAGCTCAGAAGCGGAGTTACAGCGCCTGATGACCGGGGGGCGTGGCGTCCTGGCCGAGGGTAACCGGCCTGGCCTGCAAGCCAGAGTGACGCAGGAACTTGTCCACCAGCCTGGCCGGTCCGCCGATGCAGGTCCAGTCGTCATCCCACAGCGTCGAAACCAGCCACGAACGGTCTGTGGGGAACATCAAGTTAGGCAAGGCGCCCTTCCAGAACGACCAGTCGCCGCTCTGGCGCCAGGTGGCAGCCTGCTCCGGCCCGGCCTCAACCAGCACGTAGTGCCAGCCCGTATACAAGGTGACTTTGGGCGCGTCGGGGAAGACGACGTCGTCAGCGCCGGTGTCGAGATACCCCAGCCACCACGGCTGGCTCGCCGACTGCTCGCCGAGCAGTGCGAGCACGGCCCGGTCATGTTCGTCCTGTCCCTCGCCTCCATAGGGCAGCACGACCGTGGCGTACGCCTCGAAAACCGGCGGGATGGCGGCGGTGATAGTCCGGCCCACGGATGTGCCATCGGCGATCCACCCGACCTCAGCGCTCGTTCCGATGCGCCACGTCCTTCCGTCTCTGGACCTCGTGACCATACCGCCAGGCTAGAGGGCCCGCAGTGCCTCGCGCAGCGACGCGAAGCGCCCTTGACCTTGGAGGGGTGGCCCCGCACACTCCGAGCCGCATCCCACCAAGGCCGGCGGTGACTCGTCCTAGGCGCGGCGGTTCCCACGGCCGCCGCGCCCGACCGGGCGGCGGCTCGTGCTGCTGCGGACTCGGTACGGACTGGCAGCGTTGGCCCGGATCTTGCTGCGGTTCGTCCGGGTCTCCGACATCGAGGCTGGCCAGGGGTTTCCGTGGTGGGCCGCCTGGGACTCGAACCCAGAACCTAAGGATTAAAAGTCCTCAGCTCTGCCATTGAGCTAACGGCCCGCAGGCCCACAGGTTACCCGAAGCGTGCAGGCCTGGCGTGCGCGCTCGCTCGCGTATCTAGATCTTCGCGGGTACGTCGTGGGCGGGGTCAGGTGTCCTGCTCGTGGTGGTGGCCTTGGGCGGCGCAGTCGCGCCAGATGCGGGTCAGGTGGTGGGTCATGCGGGCGGTGGCGGGGTGGCCTGGGTGGTGGCGGCGGTGGATGGTGATGGTGCCGGCGAGCAGGGCTCGGGCGGCGTGGCAGTGGCCAAGATCGTGCAGGGCGAGGGCGGTGTTGGCGTGGGTGGCGAGGGTGCGGTGGGCGTGCGGGCCTTCGGTGGCGGCGAGGTGCTCGGCGAGTTGCCGGTAGAGGTGGTGGGCGCGTTGGGGGTGTCCGGCCCGCCGGTGGGCGAGGGCGAGGAGGTGAAGGGCATCGAGGGCGCGCGGCTGGGTTGGCCTGTGGAGGTGGCGCATGCTGTGGTGGGCGTAGGTGGCCCAGCCGACGGCGTCGGTGGCCTGGTCGAGGCGCAGAAGTAGTTCGGCCAGGAGGGTGGCGGCGCCGGCGTATAGAGGGTGGGCGGGCGCGGTGGCGGGGTCGACACCGGCGAGCGTGTCGCGCAGGAGCCGCCGGGCACGTAGGGGGTCGGTGGCGGCGTGCATGCGGGCGACGGCGAGACGCCGTCCGCGTTCGGCGTCGTGCTGGTCGACTACGAGCAGGGGTTCGGGCCGCCAGGTGAGGGTGAGGTCCCGGGCGGTGGCGCCGGCGGTGATGCGGGCGAGGACCCGGTCGGCGTGGATGACGAGCAGGTGTGGAGGCCTCGGTACACCGGTCCGGGGTGTGAGACGTGGCGCGTGGTGCAGGATCGCTCGACCGACGGTGTCGGCGAGGGCAACAGCGGCGAGGGGTCGGGGTCGGCAGCCGGCCGGGCACTGGTAGCCGGGCGCGGGGTCCGGCGGCTCGGTCGGGTTCATGTCCTGGTGGCAGAACCCGCAGTGCAGCAGCCCCGCTGGCAGGTATACCTCCCGTGGATTATGGGCCTCGGCGGGTGTGGCGGCGGGTGGTGTGGTGGCTTTGGTGACCCACTTCTGCACGAGGCGGGGGTCGAGGTTCAGTTGCCGGGCGACGGTGGTGATGGCGCCGTAGGCGCGGACGGCGCGGGCGTCGGCGACGCGCTGGACGACGGTGTCGATCAGGTCTGGCGGGTATCTGCGGGTGAAGGCCATGGGTGATGTCGGTGTCCGTGGGATGGCTGTGGGCGGCCTGCGCCGGGATTTCGGCCGGGCCGGCCGGCGGTTAGGCGTGGAGGTCGTGCCAGTGGGCGTCGGGGCGGGTGTCGTTGATGGGCATCGCGGGGTTGTCGCGGTGGGTGTTGCGGCGCATCGGGTGCAGAGTCGGGCCGTCGGGCAGGGTGACGGCGGGTCGGGGTGTGTAGCCGTAGCGGGCGAGCAGACGGTCGCCGCCGGTGAGGGTGGTGGTCCAGGACGGCAGGTCGACGCGGTTGAGGCGGTCACGGTGGTAGCGCAGCATCGCCCTGGCCAACCCGGCGTGCCGAGCGTCGGGGTGCACGGCGAGCACCGCCAGGTGGTAGTGCGGCTCGGTGGGCTGCCTGTCGGCAACGAGCGTGTCCAGCACCTCGAACCGGTCGGCGTGCGCCGCGGCGGCCTCGCGGAGTCGGGTGTGGTAGTTGGCCGGTGGTGGGATGGGCCGGTAGCGGTGGAAGCCGACGGTGGTGGCGGTGAGGTCGTCGGTGAGGTGGATGTCGCCGAAGAACATCGCGTGCTCCACCCAGATCACGGCGACGGCGGCCAGGGCCTGGCGCCGTCGTGCCGGGTCGGGTATCAGCCAGGCGGCGAGCGGGGTGGGGTTCAGGGCGTCGGCGATCAGCCCGGCGACGGCCTCTCGGTCCGACCAGCGGGCAGCACGAACACGACTGCGCGAGGACATGGTTGTGCTCCGATGGGTTAGCGGTAGGTGGCGGTGGCGAGGTCACCGACCGCGGCGTCGACGGTGGCGGTGATGTCGCGGACCGGGCGGTGGTGCTGACCGGCGATGGTCTTCAGGTGCGCGGTCAGCGTGGTGGTGTCGTCGTCGAGGTAGAGGTGGGCGGTCAGGCCGAGGACGGCGACGAGGCCGGCGAGGGCGGCGGTGTGGTTGTCGGGTTGTTCCCGGCCGGCGGCGAGGTAGCGCATGCGGGCTCGGGCGACGACCGCCCACTTGTTGTCGGTCGCGAGGTAGGTGTCGGTGCGGACGATGCCACCGAGGCGGCGGCGGACGATGTGCCGGAGGATCCCGGCGGCGACGAGTCCGGCGCGGGTGCGCTCGTACAGGTCGTCGGCGAACCCGCGCAGCCACACCTTCACCAGTGGGGTAGTGCGGGCGTAGCTGATGGAGGCCAGCGCGGTGTCGGCGATGAGATCGCCTACCGGTCGGTCGAAGTGCAGGCGCAGCCACCGGTCCGCGGCGGGACGGTCGTCGTTCGGGCCGAGGACGATCCGTCCGGCCAGGAACAGGTCGATCAGCACCGCGCCGGCGAGGCCGAGGGCGAGGGCTTGGCGGTGGATGTGCGGCTGGCCGGTGTCGTCGTTGTGGCCGAGCAGGAACAGCTCGTCGCGCAGCGGCAGTCGAGGCATGCTCATTTGCCGTCGCTCCTACCGCAGCCCGGCAGTGGGCTGGCGCAGCCGGTCGTGCACCCCGTCGTAGGCGGTCGCAGGGGCAGGTAGCAGCGCCTTGTCGACGGCGGCGAGGACGGTGTAGTTCGGGTCGCACACGTTGCCGATCGGTGCCCAGCCCGCCTGTGACACCAGCTGGTAGGCGTCGAGGGTGTCCAGGCCGGTCAGCGTGCTGACCCAGCCGACCAGGTCGTGGTGGGCGATGCGGTAGGCGTCCTCCAGCGGCCGGGCACACCCGATGGACATGATCGACGTGTCGGTTTCCAGGCGCGGCCACACCGTCGGCGCACTCTTGATGACGTCGATGATCAGGGTTGTGGTGGTGGCGATCTCGACCCCGACGCCGCAGGCCTCGCCCTCGCCCTGGCAGGCGTGGCCGTCTCCGAGGGCGAGCATCGCCCCGTGCACGTTCACGCCGAGATACAGGGTGCTTCCGGCTCTCAGATGGGGCGTGTCGAGGTTCCCGCCGTGGGTGTCCGGAACGATGGTGGAGCGGGCCTCCATGGCGCCGGGCGCGACGCCGATCGTGCCGATCATCGGGTCCAACGGGAGGTCGACGGTGTGGTCGCTTTCGGTGGCCTTGAACCGCACCGTTCCGGCCTGGCGGTCGATGCCGTACATCCATACCCGTTCTTCCAGGGGTGGCTGGAGGGTGGCGGTGTGGGAGGTTGATGTGAGGGCGCCGAAGTGTGGGAACGTCGAGGACACGCCCCAATCCCGGGCCGGCATGATCGAGGCGAGGTGGATGGCGAGGGTGTCGCCGGGCTCAGCGTCCTCGACGAAGAACGGCCCCGACACGGGATTGAGATAGGGCATGTGGCACACCTGCGACGGCAGGTCTCCCGGCCCCCGCACCAGACCGCCGAAGCAATCCTCCGTGAACACCTCCAGCACGTCACCGGAACGCACATGCGCGACCGGCATCCGACCGCCGAAGGTGTAGGCGAACTCGTCCCGCGCCGGCCGGTAGGTGATCTTCTCCATGCCGGTCACACCCTCTCCACGTCACGCGGCTGCTGTGGTGCGGCGGGTGCCAGGCCGGACAGCACCGGCCGGCGCCCCGACAGGTACAGGCCGGCAAGGACGACCACGCCCAGGGCCAGCCAGGCCAGGCCCAATCGCTGGGCGGCGATGTTGGCGTTGACCACCACGTAGGCGAGGATCACGAACCCGATGCCGGGCATGACCAGGTGCGCCCACCAGTTCCCGCTGCGTCTGCGGATGAGGTGGTGCACGACGACGGAGACGTGCAGGACGAGGAAGGCGACCATCGCCCCGAAGTTGATCAGCGACGACAACAGGGTGATTCCGTCCTCCCGGGTGGCCATGTACAGACCGAGCCCGAGGGACACCACGCCGGTGAGCAGGGTCGCGTTGATCGGCACGCTGCGACGGATCGACACCTTCGCCAGGAACGCCGGGAGCTGCCGGTCCCGGGCCATCGCGTACAACAACCGCGAGGTGGCGACCTGCGCGACCATCGAGTTCGGCAACCCCCACGCAATCGCCGTCGCCACCGCACACAAAGTCGCCAACCAGCCCCCGCCGGCCACGGCAGCGGCGTCGTAGAACGCGGTGCCGTTCACGTCGCCCTCAGCCAGCAGCGCGTCGGGATTGGGGACGAGCATCGCGGCCAGCCACGTCTGCGCGATGAACAGCACGCCGGCCAAGACCAAGACGGCGGCCATGGCCCGGCCGATCTGCCGGGAGCCGCCCTTGGTCTCCTCGGCCAACATGCTGATCCCGTCGAAGCCGAGAAAGGACAGCACCGCGATCGACACCGCCCCCGCCACCAGAGACCAGGTGAACGTGTCGGCGTTATAGATGGCGTCCCAGCTGAACCGGCCCCTGCCCGAGGCGAGGGCCCAGCCGGCGACGGCCAGAAAGATCGCCAGGACAATCAGCTCGCCGACGAGCATGACTCGGGTGACCACCGCGGTCATCCGGATCCCGACCGAGTTGACGACCGTGTTGACCGCGACGAACCCGAGCAGCCACAACCACACCGGCACCGCCGGCACCGTCGCGTGCATCGCCACCGACGCCACCAAATACAGCAGCCCCGGGACGAGAACGTAGTCGAGCAGGATCACCCAGCCGGCCAGGAAACCAACCGGGGCGCTGATGCCCCGGCCCGCGTAGTTGTAGACGCTTCCCGACATCGGGAACGCCTTCACCATCTGTGCGTACGAGAACGCCGTAAACACCAACGCCACCACACCGACCGCGTACGCCAGAGCCACCATCCCACCCGAGCCCGCGTACACGCTGCCGAAGATCGCCATCGGCGCGATCGGCACCATGTACACCAGCCCGTACGCGACCAGATCCCGGAACCGCAGCCGCCGGGCCAACTCCTGGCGATAGCCGTAGCGCGCCAATTCCTCCTGTAGTTGCATCGCATCCTTCCATTGAGGTCGTTATCGGCGGCGAAACATCTATTGCGGTGCCACCTGTGAATGGCCCTACGCTCCGAATGGTCGCTCGATTCGAATGGCTTGGTCGATACCGAAGATGCGGACACGAACTGTTGTCCGCATCGACGTCGTACCGCGAGAACGAACGGGCCAGCGGGCAGTTTGAGAGGGACATCCAGCGGCGCAGACATGACGCTCGGGCGTAGAGTCGGCCACGTCTGAGCACTCGCGCCGGCCCGGAGGACCGAGGCGTCTGCTGGCCTTGCCGGTGGCCCGGCGACCGGTTGACGAGCCGCCGTCGTCCGGTCGCGCGTGGAAGTTGTTCGAGGAGGACCCGTGAGGCTAGCGGACAGGATCGCTGAAGTGTCGGCGGACGACGCCGTCCGCGCCTCGGTGAGTTATGACCAACTGCGTACCGGCGATGGCGGCCTTTACTGGCTGGAAACTCGCCCCGACGCCGGCGGGGTTGCGACGCTGACACGTTGGCGGCCAGGCGAGGGCAAGCGTGATGTCAGTCCCGAGGGCTTCGGCATCAGCAGCGGCGTTCACGCATATGGAGGCGGATCGTTCGCTGTCGTCGAGGGAACGTTGTGGTGCGTCGGCGGAGATGGCCTCTACCGGAGCCGTCGTCACGGCGAGGAACTCGACTTGGTCAGCCAGGGATCCTTCGGTGACCTGACGGTCGGCGACGGCGAGTTGCTGGCTGTGCGGGAGTCGGAGCAGGGTGACGCACTCGTCGCGGTGTCGCTCACCGGTGCTCCGCAGATGCGGACTCTCGCCGTGTCCCGGGGGTTCCTCGGCGCGCCTCGGCCAGGTCCAGAGTTGTTTGCCTGGACCGCGTGGGGCGAGCGCGGCATGCCCTGGGATGCGTGTGAGGTGTGGGTGGCCTCCTACTCGCCGCGTGGTGTGGTCGAGGACCCGGTGAAACTGGCCGGCGGTCCGGATGAATCGGCGGTGGAGCCGCGGTGGGGACCCGATGGGGCGTTGTACTTCGTGTCGGACCGCTGTGGCTGGTGGAACCTCTACCGGTGGGATGGCCTCGAGGTGGAGGTGGTGGCACCGATCGCGGGTGAGTGTGCTGCGGAGCCGTGGGAGTTGGGTTATGCGTCGTACGGCTTCCTCGATGACGGTCGGATCGTCGTGGCAGTGCAGGAGGGGCCGCGACACCGCCTTGTCGTCATCGAGCCCGACGGCACTGTCCGCCCGGTCGACCTCCCGTATACGTCGATCAAGCCGTATCTGGCCGTCCGAGGGATGACGGTGGCGTTGATCGGATCGTCACCGACCGCAGCCCCGCAGGTCGCGCTCGTGGATCTAGCTGGCGCCCATCCGCAGGTCGAGGTGCTTGCCAGGCCGGAGCACGCCGAGCTCGACGGGGCGCTCGTATCGACGCCGACGGAGCTGCGTGTTCGAGTGGCGAGCGATCGGGAGGTGCTTGCCCTGGTGTATCCGCCGACGGGCTCGGCGGCGGACTGGCGGGCACCGGTGATCGTCCGGGCGCATCCCGGGCCTACCGCCTCCTGCCTGCTGCGCCTGGACTGGCAGACGCAGTTCTTCACCAGTCGCGGTTTCGCCGTCGTTGATGTCGACTACCTGGGTAGCACCGGCTACGGCCGGGGGTTCCGGGAATCGCTGTACGGCCGGTGGGGTCTGGACGACGTTGATGACTGCGCGGCGGTGGCGGTTCACCTGCTGTCAACGGGGCGGGCGGTGCCGGGAATGGTGTTCATCCGTGGTGCCAGCGCCGGCGGATACACCGCGTTGCACGCGGTGGCACAGGACGGCCCGTTCGCCGCTGGCACCGCCGTGTCGGCGATCGTGGATCCTGACCGGTGGGCGGAGACGGTGCCGCGGTTCCAGCGGGCGCACGCGATGCGGCTGCGAGGTGGTGCCGGCCGGGTCCGTGCCGCCGCTGTCCAGCGGCCGGTGCTGCTCATTCATGGCACCGCGGACGAGGTGGCCGTGGTCGAGGATGTGCGCGAACTCGCCGACGAGTTGGCGTCTCTCGGCACGGCGTCCGAGGTGTTGCTTCTTCCTGATGTTGGTCACTATGTGGCGACGTCCAGCCAGGCGGGTGCGGCGCTGGAGGCGGAGCTGGCTCACTACCGCTCGGTGATGGCGGATGCGGCCAACGGTCACGGGGGTTACACGGCTGCCAGCGGTAGTCGGTGACGCACGTACTCATCGAACTCGCGGACCTCCGGTTCGCACCGGTAGGGCTCGAGGTCGGCCTGTACCTCGACGATGCGCTGCAGGCAACGGTGTGAGCTCGTTCGTGCGGCGTGGTCAACTGCCTGGCGTGCGGTGGCGCAGGCTTCGTCGATGCGGCCGGCTGCGGCCAGCGATGAGGCCAGGAGCGCGGTGTCGATGGCGAGTCGCCGGACGTGGGTGGGGCTCAGCGCGGTGAGGGCATCGCCCAGGTGCCGCTGGGTTTGCTGCGGTCGGCCCAGGTCGTGGAAGCAGTGGGCGATCTCGTCGGCGAGGTACGCCGCGTTGAAGTACCGGATCCACGCCGGCTCGTCCTCGGGCTTGCTGCGAGCCAGTTCCCTCTCCGCGACGCCGACGTGGGTCAGGCAGTCGCCCTCGCGTCCAAGGCGGGCGTGCGTGCGCGCCACCACCGCGTGCAGCGCGGCGGCCACAGCGGGAGTCGCCTGGGTCTCGCTTCCTCTCACCGCCGTCAGCGCCATGCGATGTGCCGGCTCGGGGTGGCCGCAGTGCAGCGCGAGGTGGCCGATGTTCACGGCGAGAAGGTAGCTGCCGTACAGGCGGTCGTCGGCGGCTTCCGTCAGACGTAGAGCGCGAAGGTAGCGGCGCTGGGCGAGGCCATGGGCGCCGCTGTCGACCGCCTGGTATCCGCATAGCTCGAAGAATCCCGCCGCCAGGGTGTAAAGGTGCCGGCCGACAGCCTCGGAAGTGGGGGTGTTCGCCAGCAGCCGGTTCAGTTCGCCTTCGATGTACCGCTGCACCTGGGCGTGGATCCGTCCGGCGCCGTGGGTGTGGTCCAACTGCCGGAACATCGCCAGGGCGGTCTCCGCTGAGTGAAGATCCTCTTCGTCAACTTGATCAGGCGAGCCGGGTCGTCCGGCCATGGACAGGCGGGGTCCCGCTGAGGCGTTCAGCCAGTCCAGCGCGGCACGGTCAAGAACGCCTGGCTGGAAGGGGACACGGACGACCATGTCCGCCACCCCGGGCGCCTCCGCCGGTTGGGCGGGCAGCAGGGTGTCGGCGTTGGTAGGACCTCTCGGGGAAGCTGTCCGCTTACCCTCGCTGGCACGACTTTCCTCGAGAAGCGGTAGCAGACGGGTCAAGGCCCCTCCAGCCGCCAACGCCCTGTCGCAGGCCTCGACGAATTCCCGGGATGGGAAACGGTCCGCTGTCTCGATCCGACGCACCAGGTCGGCGCTGAATCGGATCATCGCGCCGAGTCGCGCCTGCGAGAGGTTGGCCCGCTCCCGCAGCCGACGCAGCTCGGCACCGAAGAAGTGGCGCTCGGACAGGGACGGCTGGAGCATCCGCGGGGTCTGGCCCATAGCGCCTCCTCGGGCTGTTCGCACCACCATGGCGATGAGCAGCATGGATATCGCGCACATAGGGTCACTCAGTGTTCAGTGCGGCGCAACCAAGAACGCCGAGATGCGTAGATGCGGGAGAAGCTCATCGGTGATGCACATGCGGACAACCGCTTCGTCCGCATGCTTGGCATTCACTCCATCGACTCGACGGGTGAGTGTGGAGACGGGGCGCTGGCTACTCGTCAGATTCGCCTCTGACTTGGACGAGCGCGGGAGGTGCAGTGGAGCAGGAGACCGCTCCGTCGGCGTGATCTTGACACACGCCGGCTGCGCCCTCGGCCTTGCCGCCGTAGGCACGGTCATGCGCATGAACATCCGCGCATATCACGTGGCCACTCACGTGCGCCAGCAGGACGTCACCTTCGACCGGCACCACATCGACTTCAGACTCCAATGTGACTTGGCGTGTCCAGCGGCTTGACGCTCTGTTGAGAAGAGCGGAACGGCGGGCCATCCGATCGGGAGGCCCTGATGGAAAGGGAGAGCACCCGAATGAGTGTCGACACGGCGAGCGGCGAGGACCTCCATGCCGCAATGGTCGATCAGCTCGTCGCTGATCACGCGGAGAAAGGGTTGATCATGCGGCCTGAGGTGGAGGCGGCGCTGCGGTCCGTGCCACGCCATCTGTTCACTCCGGATGCCGCGCTGGCGGAGGCGTATCGGGCTAACCAGGCCGTGGTGACCAAGCGGATCGGCGACGAGGCGGTCAGCTCGGTGTCGGCGCCGTGGCTCATCGCGGAGATGCTCGGTCAGGCAGCCGACGCCATCGACGGCGGGTTGCCCGGCCGCCACGTCCTCGAGATCGGCTCCGGCGGATACAACGCCGCGCTGCTGCGCGAGCTGGTCGGCCCGTCGGGCTCGGTCACGACCGTAGACATCGATCGCGAGGTGACCGACCGGGCCACCGCCTGCCTCACAGCGGCGGGTTACGACGACGTGGTCGTGGTGTGCGCGGACGCCGAGCAACCGGTCAACCCGGGCCGTCCATACGACTTGATCATCGTCACGGTCGGCGCCTGGGACATTTCCCCGGCCTGGACCGCGCAGCTCGCCGAGAACGGAACGCTTGTCGTACCGCTGCGGACGTTCGGGATGACCCGCTCGTGGGCGATGCGCCGGACCGGCGACCGGCTGGTCAGCCACAGCCAGCGGTTGTGCGGGTTCGTGTCGATGCAGGGTGCCGGGGCACATCAGGTGCGGTACGTCGACGTCGCTGACGGGGTCCACCTGCGGCTGGACGAGGACCAGCAGGTCAACCGGCACGCCGTCGGTGAGCTGTTGGCGCAGCCACCGGCGCAGGCATGGGCCGGGGTGAGCCTCCCCCCTCGCACTGTCCTGGCTGACCTCGACTTGTGGTTGGCGACCCTCATCACCGATGCGGGGCAGCAGTTCGTTGTTCTCACGGCTCAGCAGGAGGCCGTCGATGCGGGTGTCGTCGCCCCGGCGTGGCGCTTTGGCACACCGGCCGCCCTCGACAACGGCGCGTTCTGCTACCGCTCGGCGCTGCGCTGGAACGACGACGACATGTTCGACCTCGGCGCCTGTGCACATGGGCCCGATGCCGCAGCGGCGGCCGGGCGGATGGTCGGACAGATGCGCGCGTGGCTGGATGCGGGCAGCCCTTCGCCGGTGCTGCACGTCCTGCCCGCTGGTACTCCCGACGGCGACCTGCCGGCCGGGACGGTGCTGGGCAAGCGGCACAGCCGCTTCGTCCTCACCTTCACCCCCGCATAGAAGGGAACGCACGTGAACGAAACCGATGCCCCGGAGTTCGCCCTGGACGTCAGCCTGGTCGACGCCGGCCCCACCGCGGGCGGCTACGCCACCGCCACCGACGACGGGTGCGGCTCGGGCAACACCGGCTCCAACGCCTGCACCACCAGGTGCGACGGCGGCAACTGACCCATCCGTTCCTCTCATGATCGGGCCCGGCGTCGAGCGCGCCGGGCCCATCGATTCGGTGGTGCATCATGGTTCCCGCAGTTGGTGCGGCGCTGATAAGGATCGCCGTCTACCCGAAGGGCCTCGTGCTGCCTGCCTGGCCCGACTTAGCTCACGGTCATCCGGATCAGTGGCGCGAGTGGCTGGACAAGACGTGGAGGCTTCCCGGGTTCGCGGCGGCCGTCGCCTGCGCGGCGCCGCAGCTGGCCGACCAGATCCAACGTGCTCTGGACGGTGAGCCGGTGCCTCAGCAGCGGCTGCGGCGCCTGGTGCAGTCAGCGGTCCGATACCTGCTGCGCTGGACCACCCGCGCGACCCCGTTCGGCACGTTCGCCGGCGTGGCCCCGGTCCAGTTCGGCGCTCGCGCGACGGTCCGCCTGGGCGGGGCCCATCGCGCGGTCTCCCGCCCCGACGGTCAGTTCATCGCCGAGCACACCGCGCAGGCCGAACAAAACCTGGCCACTCTGCGCGCTGTCGCGGTGGTGACGAACTCGCTGGGATACCGGCGCGGCAACAAGTGGATGCTGCCCTGTGCCCACACCGAGGGTGACCGACGGTGGGACGTCGAGATTCGCCTGACCGGCCCGATCCTTGCGGCAATCCAAGCGGCGCGGTCCCCGGTCGGGTTCGCCGAACTCGCCGCGACGGTCGCCGGACCCGCCAGCGTCACCGACGCTGAGCGGCTGCTGGCGGAACTGGTCCATAGCGGGGTGCTGCTGTCGGCCCTGCGCCCGCCCATGACCGCCACCGACCCGGCCGCACACGTCGCCCGCCACTACGCCATCCCGCAGCTAGGCAGCCGAGTCGCCATTGATCTGCGCGCCGACATCGCGGTGACCCTGCCCCCGCCGGTACTGCGTGAGGCGGAGCGGGCCGCGTCGACGCTCGTGGCGGTAGCACCACCTCATGCGGTCGGATGGGCTGAGTACCACAATGCGTTCATCGAGCGGTGGGGTCCAGGAGCGGCTGTTCCCATCCGTGATGTGCTGAACGTGCTGGGTTTTCCGGCTGGCTACCGGGGGTCCACTCGCCGCGCCCCAGCGCTGTTCAGCGCCCGCGACCGGCTGCTCGGACAGCTCGCGCAGCAGGCCGCACTCGACGGCTGCGCCGAGGTGGTGCTCGACGACGTGCTGATTGACCGGCTGCGCGGGGATGACGACCGGCCGCCGATCCCGCACACCGAGCTGCGGTTCACCCTCGCCGCCGACACCCCGCACGATCTGGATCGCGGCGCGTTTACCCTGACGGTGCTCAGCGGGTCCCGTCACGCCGGGGTCGCCGCGGCCCGGTTCCTGCATCTGCTCACCGCCGCCGAACTCGCCGGATTCCAGCAGGTCTACCGGAATCTGCCGACCGCCCTGCCCGGCGCGGCCACGGTGCAGCTGTCCGGGCCCCCACTGGACGCCCGGCTCACCGCGGTGGCCCGGGCGCCCGAGCTGCTGCCCGTACTTCCTGTCGGCGATTTCCACCTGGCACCGCCGTGGACGGTCGAGGATCTGGCTGTGACGGGCGACGGACGCCGGTTGTGGCTGGTATCGCTGGCCACCGGTCAGCCCGTCGAACCGCTGTTGTTCAACAGCGTGCTGCTGCCCACGCTGCAGCAGCCGCTGATGCGGTTCCTAGCCGAGATCTGGACCGCATGGACGGCGCCGTGCAGCCGGTTCGACTGGGGACACGCCAGCGGCCTGCCGTTCCTACCCCGTATACGCCGTGGGCGCACGATCGTGCACCCGGCCCGCTGGATCATCGACTCCACTGTGCTTCCCGCCCCGGGCACTGCTTGGCCGCAGTGGCGCGCCGCCTGGCAGCGACACCGCCAGCAGCGGCACATCCCGCAGCAGGTCCTGGTCGGCGACGATGACATCCGCCTACGCCTTGACCTGGACGAGGACGCCCACCTGGCGGTCCTGCGCGACCACCTCGACCGGCATCCCCGCACCGTGACCACCGAGGCTGCAGGGGCTGCGGGCTGGATCGACGACCGCCCCGCCGAACTTCTGCTCACCCTCACCCACTCCGCGCCGGCCACCCGAGCAACCCGGCCAGCCCGGACCGCTACCACTGCTCAGCACTGGCCTGGGCGGTCAGGTTGGCTGGAGGCACACCTACACGGTCGACTCGACGACATCCTGACCGACCTCGCCGGCCGCCCCGCCGACCACCTCCCAGCCGGCTGGTGGTTCCTGCGGTATCCCGATCCCGAGCCGCACCTGCGGCTGCGCATCCCGCTTCCGGACGCCGACCGGTTCGCCGACGCCTCCCGTCATCTCGCCGGCTGGGTGCAGCACCTGCACGATGACGCCGTCGTACACGACTACAGCCTGCACCCGTACCGTCCGGAGACCCGCCACGGTGCCGCAGCGACCCTCGCCGCCGCCGAGCGGGTGTTCGCCGCCGACTCCCGTGCCGCCCTGCACAGGCTCACCGGTGACCGACAAGCCGCCACCGCCGCCGGGATGATCGCCATCGCTGACGGCTTCACCGGTGACGGGCCGCGCTGGCTCGCCACCCACGTCGCCCACCGGACCGGTCCCCGCCTCGACCCCGCCCAGCTCGAACAAGCCCGGCGCCCAGTGCATGACGAGCGACTCGCGGCAGCGCTGGCCGCCTACCGGTCGTTGGTCGTCCATGACGGCCTCGACCCCGACGAGGTGCTGGGTGATCTGCTGCACCTGCACCACGCCCGCATGATCGGCGTCGACCTCGCCTCCGAACGGCACTGCCTGCGACTGGCCCGAACCACCGCCCGCACCACCCTCGCCGGGCATACGCCGTGACCGCGGGACAGTCCCTCGCCGACGGCGCGGCCGGCATCGCCCTGCTGCACCTGGAAACCGGCAACCGGCCCGCAGCGTACGAGGCGCTACGCGATGCCACCGCCGGTGGCGTGAGCATCGCCGAAGGCGCCAGCCTCTTTTACGGCGCTCCCGCGCTCGCATTCGTGCTCGCCACCACCGACCATCCGGGGCTCGCCCAGGCCCGAGCGGCCACCGCCGACGGCACCGCCACGGTGACCCGCCGGCGGCTCGACGCCGCCCATCGCCGCATCGACCGACACCAGCAGCCGCACTACGCCGAGTACGACCTCATCCGCGGGCTGACCGGGCTCGGCGTCGTCCTACGCCGGCTCGGCGATGACGACCTGCTCCGTCAGGTCCTGGACTACCTCGTCCGGCTCACCGAACCGCGAGGCGAGCTACCCGGGTGGTGGTGCTGGAACGGGCCCGAACGCCGTCAGCCACCACCCGTCGGCGGTCACGCGAACTTCGGCCTGGCCCACGGCATCAGCGGCCCACTGGCACTGCTCGCGCTCACCCTCCTCGACGGCATCACCGTCGCCGGCCACACTACGGCGATCAACCGCATCAGCCGATGGCTGGACGCCTGGCAGCAGCACACCGACGGCACGATCTGGTGGCCGCAAACTATCACCCTCACCGACCTACACCGGGCAACACCGGCCCAACAAACCCCGCTGCGGCCGTCCTGGTGCTACGGCACCCCCGGCATCGCCCGCGCGCAGCAACTCGCCGCACACGCCCTGCACGACACCACCCGGCAGCGCCTCGCCGAGACCGCCTTCACGACCTGTGTCACCGATACCGGACAACTCCGGCGGCTCACCGGCCGAAGCCTGTGTCACGGCACCGCCGGACTGCTGGCCACCGCCCGTCGTATCGCTTCCGACGCCCTCACCCCCATACCCCTCGACCCCGTCGACGATCTCCACCGGCAGGTCACCCCCACTCCCAACGAGCCCGAAGGGCTCCTCGACGGCAGAGCAGGGGCCGGCCTCGTCACCGCCACCACCACCGCCTGGGACGCCTGTCTCCTCCTTACCTGACGAAAGAGCCGCCGTGGACCACACCCCTTGGCACCAGGTCAACATCACCTTTCCGGGCCAGACCGCCCGGGAGCGCGAGCAACAGGCCGTCGCCCACCTCAGCCGAGTGCTTCCCGCCGCCGAGGCCGCCGGCCTGATCACCTGCTGGTGGTTCATCCGCAAAGGCGCCTGGCGCATCCGCTACCTCCCCACAAACAGCCCAGACAGCGGAGAACAGGCCCGCCGGCTACTCACCGAAGGGGTCACCTGGACCGGCGACATCTACGAACCCGAAACCCACGCGTTTGGCGGCCACGACGCCATGACCATCGCGCACACGCTGTTCGACCACGACAGCCGCCACCTGCTCACCTACCTCCACCAGCACCCCACCACCCGGCGCGAACACTCCCTGATCTTGTGCACCGCCCTGATGCGTGCAGCAGCGCTGGACCTCAACGAGCAAGGCGACGTATGGACACGAGTCGTCGCGCATCGCGCAGCACACCTCCACCAGGCACCCGCAGCCGATGCGCGCACGTGGGAGAGATTCATGGGAGACGTTCGGCGCATTCTGCTCGGCGCGCCTCGCACCACCGGCGACTGGCACACCGAATTCGCGAACGCCGGCGCAGCCCTACACCGCCAACGGGAAAGGGGCACCCTCACCCGTGGCCTACGGGCAGTAATCGCATTGCACGTGATCTTCCACTGGAACAGGCTCGGCCTACCCGCCACCACCCAGGCCACCCTCGCCCGAGCGGCCCAGGAAGCCATCTTCGGCCTGCCTGATCCGCACCTGCCAGACCCCGGGTAGACGCACCAGGGGGGAACGAGTGGAGGAAGGCGCCATGCCCGAGAAGGTGATCACCAACAAAGTTCTCTGCTACGTCGTGCGGCAAGGACACTTGCTCGTCTTCCGGCACACCGACTTCAACTACGTGGAGGTAGGCATCCAGGTGCCCGGCGGCAGCGTCCGCCCGGGTGAGGACCCGGCGGACGCGGCGCTACGCGAGGCCCGCGAAGAAACCGGGCTGACGGGGTTCAGCGTCGTGCGCAAGCTGGGGGAGATCGAGTACGACATCAGCCCGCTCCGATTCGAGATCCAGCGTCGACATGTCTTCGAACTGGCGTTGCACGGGGCGACGCCCGAGCGTTGGAGGAGCCAGGAAGACCACGACGGCAAGCGGGAGCCCACCCGGTTCGAGTGTTTCTGGATACCGCTACGGGCCGCGCACGTCCTGCAGTTCGGCCAGGGTGCCCTCATGGGCCGGTTGTTCGACTGACCAGAATCCCAACAGCGGCAACCAGGGGAACCAATGCGGGAAGACGAACTGCGGGATCTGGTCCAGCGCAGTTCGTGGCTGGTACGAGCGCTGGGCGCCGTCCGGGACTCCGGCCTGCCGGACGCCTGGATCGGAGCGGGCGCCATCCGCGACCTCGTCTGGAGCGAGCGGTACGGCGACGGGTTCGATCCGTCATCGGTGCGTGATATCGATGTCGTCTTCCTCGACCCGGCGGACCTGAGCCGCGACAACGACGACCGGGCCACCTGGCGGCTGGTGGCGGTCTGGTCGGAGCCGCCGTGGAAGGCGAAGAGCCAGGCCGCCGTGCACACCTGGTATCTGGCGAAATTCGGCGGTGACTGGGTGGCGCCGTTGCGCACCATCGCCGACGCGGTCGCCACCTGGCCCGAGTACGCCACCGCCGTGGCCGTATGCCTCGACGCGCATGACCAGATCACGGTATGCGCGCCGCATGGCCTCGATGATCTGCTCGACGGGGTGTGGCGGCGCAACCCGGCCGATCCCCGGTGCCGGCGACACCGCAGGACGATGCGCGCTTCCCTTCTGCCGATGCGGCGCGGCGCTGACATCGCCGCGCCGGGCGAACCGACAAAATGACTGTCGTCGAAGGCGCACCGCCCGCGGCTTGAAGCGCGTCGAGAGGCGTTGGGTGCTGGGCATTCAGCCGGACCGAAAGTGTCGGCAGCGTGTCGCATGATCGACCGGTGGATCTGCGAAGGGGAGCATGACCATGCCGATCGCGCACCAGCAGGTGGCGGAGTACGCCTTTCTGTACGAGCTGTACGAGGACGGGTACTTCCCGGACCACGTCGTCGACAAGGGCCGAGCGATCCTGCTGCGGTTGTGCGAGCAGATCGAGGCGGAGCAGCCGAAGGACCTGGCAGCCCTCTACACGCTCACCGACGCCGCGACCGACGAGTTCAACCTGCTCGAGGCGGAGTTTGAGGCGGCCGGCAGCGAGATCGAGACGGTCGCGCGTGAAGCGATCGGAGAGGACTTCTGGTTCGTCGCGACGAGCTACGGGTTCACCGACGCCGACAGCGAGCGACTGATCGCCAACCGGGAATGGTGAGCCGACCAGGCAGAACAGGTAGCTGACCCAGGCGCTTGCGGCCCACCAGATGGAATCACCGATGCCGGACCGCGTCGGCTCGTGGGTGCTCTACTGGTGCTCGGACGACGCCGCGTCAATCGGATTCACCACGCCGTCCGCGGATTCGCGTCCTCATTGGACGCCAACCGCAACATCACGACACGCAGGTTGGGCGGCGGACCAGCGCGAACACGGCCGGACGACGCACGCGGAGTCCGGACCGTCAACACCGCGCGACGCTTAGCATGAATTCGTCCGCTCCTGGGCACTCGTTGTGCTTGCGCACCAGCTCGGGCAGGTCAGCCAGCGAGTCGAGCCGGAAGAGGCAGCGTCCGCTGACGGCCTTGTCGTCGAGGATGTGCCCCCACGGGCCGCGCCGGATCAGTGCGGTCGCGATTCCGGCGTCCTGTGCGGGCCGGATGTCGTTGTCCAGCCGGTCCCCGACGTACAGCACCTGATCGGCCGGGCAGCCTGCCTCCGCTACAACGCGCTCGAAGAACGCCGCGGACGGCTTCTCCACACCCCAGCCGTCCGACGTGCCGATCACGTCCACCGGCAGGTCCAAGGCGCGCAAAATCGTCTCGGCCCGTGCCGTCTGGTTACCAGCCAGGCCGACCTGCACGCCCAACTCACGCAGCGCGGCCAGGCACGGCCGAGAATCCGGGTAAAGGTTCTCCTCCGAGAAGTGCTCCGGCTGGCCGACGGCCGCGCGGCGCTTCCGCTCCTCGTCCAGGTTGAATCCGGGCCGAAAGACCTGGAACGTCTCCCGGTAGTCCAAGCCGCGAGCGATCACCGCCCCGAAGACTGCCGAGAAGGTGTGCCGAGGTACGCCCAGCCAGTCCGCCCAGGTCCCGTACTCCTGGGATTCGTCGACGATCGTCTCGCCCACGTCGAAGAACACGCTCGCGATCACCCTGCGATTGTGCCCCTTCCACCCAAAGTGATCAACACGCTGGGCGCCTGGCCGTCCAGCCGCATTGCTCAGTAAGCCGACAAACAACGCACAAGCCTGGTGACCACCAACGACACGCCCCTCAACAAAGCCGAGCAAGCCGCCGCTGACGGCCACGCCGCCGAGGTACCCACGTCCGCCTACCCCACACCAGTCACGCGAGCGGGACGCCGAAAACCGCGCTGTGGCTCCGCCATCCTCTTGCTCCTGCCGGTCGATGCGCAGGCCGGTCAGCCCGGCCTACGTTGAGGAAGGGATCCCGGAATGCGTAGCCAACCCCTCACGCGTGGCATCGAGGTGTCGGGTAACTTGGACAGCCCTCACCATGGTCATCGATAGGAGACACGGTGTCGCACGTCGAGCTGGTCACCGGTGAGCTGCGGGTCTTGATGACCGGTGTGGATAGAGCCCAGGGGCTGGCCGCCGCTGCCGACAACCAGGCGCAACAGGTGGCGCTGCGTGCCGCAGGCGCCGGCTTCGCCGCGGTGGCAGCGGGCATGGCCCGGGTGCGAGATGCGATCACGTCGGTCCAGGGCGGATTGGGCGGCATTGCCAGATCGATAGGCGAGGCCACGAAGATGACTGCCGCCGTTAGCCGCGAAGCCACTGCCCAAGAGACCATCGCCATCCTGATGCCGGTCCAGGACGGTGTCGACAGCGCCCGTGACGCGGCGGCTGCGGTCATCACCCAGGTCGGTGAGGCACAGCAACTCGTCGGCACAGTTCTCCGGGGCGGGCAGCCCGGTCCACTGCTGCAGTCACTGGAGAGCATCAAACAGGTCCTGGTGTCCGTGGTCCAGCGCGCTGGTTCCGCCCGCCAGGCCGTCGATACGGCCGTCGCCGAAGCGCGGCAGCTGGGGTCGGGAAACTGATCGGGGCTGGCGGTCCCCCACCGGCCAGCCCTTCCCCGTACGCCACCGGAAGCGGGATCCCAACGGCTCCCGCCTCGAGTGACGGCACCTCCGACGGCCGGAGCCCGACGGCGTGGAGCAGGCATCCCACCGGTGTTCAGGGCGGGTCGCCGACCGGGCCGCGTACCAAGATCCCACCCCGCGAGGACGACACGGTACGACGATCGCTGGAGCTGGAGAACGAGTGCGCCGACACCCTGGCACGCGAGGGCTACCTGGTGCACCAGAACCCGACGAGACCGGAGATCGCCGATGCACGGCTGAAGACCGGCGACGTGGGGAAGCCGGACAAGGATCCGGATTACCTGGTCGAAGGTCACGTCTTCGACTGCTACTCGCCCACTCCCGCCAAGGCGGTGCGCGGGGTGTGGACGGAGGTCTCGGGCAAGGTGACGAGCCAACAGACCCAACGCGTGGTGTTGAACCTGCAGGACTGGCGCGGCGACCTCGCCGCCCTGCAGAAGCAGTTCGACGACTGGCCGATCGAGCACCTCAAGGAACTGGCGGCGGTGACCCGAAGCGGTGCGATCATTCAGATCGTCCCGCGAGACTGAGAAGGCAGGCAGCACGTGGCTATCGAATACCGATTGACACTGGCGGGTGACATCCCGCTGGAGCAGGTCGCCTTGGTCGTCGCCCCGGAAGGCGTCGAAGAGTCGGCTCTGCCCGGCTACCCTCGGTTGCTCAGCGGCGGTCTCGGCGAGGAACTCGGGTACACCATCACCGTCTCCGGGGGCAGCCACGGCTACTTCGACGCCGAGAACGACGACGGAACCCAATGGGAGTGGGAGCCAGACGTGTACGTCAACGTCGTCTTCCACATGCGCAAGAACGACCAGCCCGAGGCCGCGATCCCCAACATGGTGTCGGCCGTAGGCCGCGTACTCGACAGCCAGACGGAAGACGCCGCGCTGGTACTGAACGGCAACTGGCTACTGCTCACACGAGTCGCCGGGACCGTACGCAAGCACCGACCGTCGTGGTGGGATAACTACGGCATCGGCGACATGATCTTCGAGTGAGCGGACTCTTCGCGTACTTCCGCTGCGGCGACCAGGCATTGGCCACGGTTCCGTTCCTCATGCCGATCCGCGCCACACTTTCGTCGGCACCCGCTGCGCAGCCGCCGGTTGCAACTAACGCGACCCCACCCCACTCGGCAGGTGAAAGCATGGACAACAACAGCGGCCAGAGCACCACCCGCTTGGCGGTTGTCATCGATGCCGACAACGCTCAGCCCGCGGTCGTCGCCCCGCTAAGCGGGTCCTCGAACAGGTCCCGACCTGGCCCGCCATTGCCCGCCTCGACGAGCACGATCGGATCGACATCTGCGCCCCACACGGCCTCGACGACCTCCTCGAGGGAGTCTGGCGACGAAACCCGGCCCGGGTCAGCCTCGACGTCTCCCGACAACGACTGGCCCGGCACCGCCCCGCCGAGCGATGGCCAGACGTGCGCGTCATAGGCTGACCCGGCCCGCCCGCATGGATGAGAATTGAGGTTCCACGAGCGTGTGGGCATGTAGGTTCGTCGGTGTGCTCGACCTGCCACTCGCGTCCGCGTTCATGGTCTTCGGTATCCAAGGCTCCGCTGCCTGTCCTACGGCGTCGAGCCGCCGGGCGCCGCTGGTTCGTCAAGAAGCCCACCAAACCGCAGGCCCGCCTCTCGCTGATCCGGGCCAATAACGCTGCTCTTTCTGTCTGGGTGAGGTTAGTCGAGCAGGCCCCGGGTGCGACGGGACAGCTCGGCGAGTCGGTCGTCGGCCTGCTCTCGGCGGTGTCGCACCCAGTCCCTGCCCTCGGCCGCGACGCCCTCCAGCACGTGCAGGGTCTGGCTGAGTCCCGAGGCGTCGACAGTCAGGGCGGTGACTGGGCTGGGGTCATCGTTGCGTTCGGTCGGCTTAGTGTCCGTGCCGGTTACCTGAACCGTGATCCTCTCGCCACTGTTCAGCGTCAGGTGGAAGGTCGGTTTACCCAGTTCTAGTCCATCGATCCGGACGGCGGAGATCGCGTGGAACCGGTAGTTGAGCCGCTGTGTGTCATGGTGTTCAGCCCGTCTGAAGTCCAGCTCCAGGTCAATCTGCCGAACTCCATCCTCGGTAAGAAGGAAGAGCAGTAGCCGATAGTGGGTGTACCGCCACGGGCCGTCCTCAGCACGTCTCTTTCGAGCGGAACTCGCTGGTGCTTCCAGGAAGGCGTGAGCGACGACCTGGCTCGGCTGGAGCCGGAACTGTTGCAGGGCCCGGTCGGTGATGACCTTGCGGTCGCACTCCAGCCATGCGGCCATCTCGGTGTCTGTTGGCTTGTCGGCGAGCTTGGCCGTCCAACGGTGATACGCCTCCATCCGTCTGGCCTGCTCGCTGGCCCGATGGGCGTTGTCGGCGATCACCCGCCGACGCTCGGCGACGATGCGGAACGACGCGCGTGTCGCGGTTATCGCTGTTGGCACGGTCAGCGCCAGCCAGAGCGTGCCGGGCAGGACGGCAGCCGAGAAGACGCCCGAGGCTGCCCATAAGAGACCGGTGATGAGGGCGATGGCTCCGACGATTTGCAGCAGCCATATCGAGAGCGGCACACGCAGTTCCTGGCGGTATGCGGTCAGGGTTCCCTGTGTCCAGCGGGTCCTTACGTCACTCGTCAGGTATCGGACCAGCCAGGCGACCCGTTCCGCGTTGACGCGCTCCTCCCGATAGGCGTCGACCACCTCGTTACGCAAGTGCCGGCGGATGCCGGCGGTCTCGGCGAGCCATTGGGCGCTGGCCATCCTGTCGGGCACGTAGCGAGCGAAGTAGTGGGTGAAGAGTCGGTCGATTTTGCCGGCGAAACCGCCCGGTCGAGCGTCGGTGTGCCGACGGCGGGGTGGCCGCAGCTCGTTGTCTTTCGCCCGCCGGCGGCGGTGCCGGAAGTGCCGGTCCGCCCCGCCGACACCGAAGGCCGCCAGCCCAGCCGCCGCACCGTACAGGCCAAACAACCCCCCGAACTCGCCGTTAGCGGCCAGCAGCACGGTCAGCTTGGCTGTCGCCAGCAGGAGCAGAGCACCTCCAATTCCCACTTTGGCGCGGTCCGACATCGCGATGGCGGCCGGCGCGACCGGCCGGGTCCTCGGCGGTATGGGCGTCGGATGGAAGAACTTCCACGCTCGGCCGAGCCGGTCACCGGCCGTCCGCTGCTGCTGCGCCTGGGCGACCGACTTCTGCCACAGCCTGTTCCGCAATGCCCCTTCCAGCAGTCCGTCCAGATGGTTGAAGATGTAGCGCTGCTGGCGTGGAGGCAGCGACTCAAGCTCCTTGGTCACGGCTTCCGGTACGGCAGTGTCATCCGAGTTGAGTAGGCGCAGGATGGCCTGGAGTCCTAACGTCCACTCATCACGTTCGTCGAGGTCGGGCGGGTCGTCCCAGATCGCCAGGAGGCGCCGCCACTCCTCGGCTTCCAGTTGGCGCGGTGTGCGCCCACTGAGCAAGGCGACCAGTCGATAGAACTGGACTCGGGCGGTGATGGGGTAGCCACGGGTGACCGCCCGCTCGATGTGCTTTCGTGCGGTGCCGAGCAGGAACCTGTCGAGGTACTGCACGCCGGCCTCGAACTCGCCCTGGGGAGTGGAGCTGGGGTCTGGGGGCGCGTGGTGGTGATGGTGAACGTCGCCGGTCATGACGCCCGCTTGGAAGCCGACGTACGCGTTGCCCTGGGCGACGTTGTGGGTGGGGTGCGTTGTCACGCTATGCCTCGCGCGGCCGCGATGATCATTGCCAGCCTTGCGGCCAGCTCAGACACGTCGGCAACCAAGCCCCGCAGCCGCTTGAGGGACATCAGGAACCCGCTGCGGTCGGTGGCAGATCCGTCTCGCAGGCAGCCGGTCGCCGCGTCCAGCTCTGCCTCAGCCGCTGCGTAGGTCTCTTCGTCCAGCCGGCCATCCAGGCATGCCTGCTTGAGCCGGCTTCGTAGGTCGGCGATGCTGATCGCGAGGTCGACCGGTTCCTCCCGGCTGGCGCCGATGGTGACGTTGCCGTGGATCTGGCCAGCCTGCACGCCGACCCGGGCGTTGTCGGTGGCGTGGTTCTCGTTCTTCATGGGCATCGGAGCGCTCCCGTGTCCGCTTGGCGTACCGTTGTCACGGCGGCCGCTGTCAATGGTCAGTTCCTGGGCCAGCGCGGTGGCGAAGGCGGCAGCGTGACGCGCGGCTCGTGGCTGCCAGTTCTGGCCGTCAGTGACGGCCTTGCTTCCGTCGGCCCGGTCACTGATGCCTCGTACGACCACCACCGGAAGCGCTCGATTGAGGTGGCCGGCCTGCGCGACACCGGCCGCCTCCATCTCGATCGCCACCGCGTCGTTGTAGTGCTGCCGAATCCACCGAGCCTGGACGGAGATCGCGGAGTCCTGCACGACCTCCCCGGCGGCGATCGCGCCGAAGTGAACCCGAGGGTTGGAACCGGCGGCGAGATCACGACACCATTCGCCGACCCTGGCAACATGGTGCGCGACCTGGTCCGCCTCGTGCGGGATCTCCCACGCCTTCGGCCGAGCCTTCAGCCCGTCGTCTTCGCTGGTGCCTCCGTGGTAGGCGTAGACCTTGCTGGCGACGACGACATCGCCGAGTGCGACGCTGGGCCGCAGACCGCCGGCCACACCGACGAATAGCAGGGCGGTGGGACGGAACTCGGCAATCGCGCGCTCGGCGAGTACTGCGGACGGATGATTGCCCTTACCGACCAGTCCCAGCGCCACCCGAGGGCCGCTCTGTGGGCTGTGTCAAGGATCTTGGACAGGTCTTCGTGGATTTGCTGGTCAGGCTGCTATCAGGGTCTGGTGTTCGGTGAGGGCTTCGGCGGGGGTG
>NZ_JBIDCU010000036.1:0-24251 GCF_043204765.1 Micromonospora sp. NPDC047730
GACCGGGGAAAACGAACGCGACCTCACCCGCAGCGCCGGCGACCCCGGTGACGACCTGCGACGCCGGCCGACCGTCGGCGAGCGCGTCCAGCACGCCGGTCAACTCGTCCCGGTCGGCGGCGAAGACCACGGCCCGGTGGTCGAGGGGCGACCGGGAGACCGCCGAGGTCCAGGCGACGTCGGCCGGGTTCAGGTCGGCGTCGCCGGCGACGTACCCGGACCAGAGCTCGGCCTGGCGGCGCAGCGCGGTGCGGGTACGCCCGGTGAGCAGCACGGGCGCGGGCGCGGGAAGCTCCGCCCGCTCGGCGTCGGCGGGGGCCTCCTCGGGTTGTTCGAGGACGATGTGGGTGTTGGTGCCGCTCATCCCGAACGAGGAGACGGCGGCCCGGCGCGGCCGGTCCACCGCCGGCCACGGCGTCGGTTCGGTGACCAGGGCGACCGCGCCGGCGGCCCAGTCGACGTGCGGGGTGGGCTCGTCCACGTGCAGGGTGGGCGGCAGCACGCCGTGCCGCATGGCCAGGACCATCTTGATGATCCCGGCGATCCCGGAGGCGGCCTGGGTGTGCCCGATGTTCGACTTGATCGACCCGAGCAGCAGCGGGGCGCCGTCGCCCCGGTCCTGCCCGTACGTGGCGAGCAGCGCCTGCGCCTCGATCGGGTCGCCGAGGGTGGTGCCCGTACCGTGCGCCTCGACGGCGTCGACCAGGTCGGGGGTGAGCTTCGCGCTGGCCAGCGCCTGTCGGATGACCCGCTGC
The DNA here is from genome assembly GCF_043204765.1 of Micromonospora sp. NPDC047730. Taxonomy (NCBI): domain Bacteria; kingdom Bacillati; phylum Actinomycetota; class Actinomycetes; order Micromonosporales; family Micromonosporaceae; genus Micromonospora; species Micromonospora sp. NPDC047730. The sequence goes on from NZ_JBIDCU010000036.1 coordinate 756, forward strand.
TGGGCGGGCCCGTTGGGGGCGGTGAGGCCGTTGCTCGCACCGTCCTGGTTGACCGCGGAGCTGCGGATGATCCCGAGCACCGGGTGACCGTTGCGGCGGGCGTCGCTGAGCCGTTCGAGCAGCAGCACGCCGACGCCCTCGGACCAGCCGGTGCCGTCGGCGGAGGCGGCGAACGACTTGCACCGGCCGTCGGCGGCGAGACCGCGCTGCCGGGAGAACTCGAGGAACGCGCCGGGGGTGGCCATGACGGTGGCCCCGCCGGCGAGGGCCAGGCCGCACTCGCGTTCGCGCAGCGCCTGGCAGGCCAGGTGGACGGCGACGGACGACGACGAGCAGGCGGTGTCCACGGTCACCGCGGGGCCTTCGAGCCCGAACGTGTACGCGAGCCGGCCGGAGACGACGCTGGCGGCGGTGCCGGTGAGGACGTATCCCTCGACGCCGGGGGCGCGGTGCATGACGGCGGCGTAGTCCTGGCCGGAGGTGCCCATGAAGACGCCGGTGCGGCTACCCCGCAGCGACAGCGGCGCGATGCCGGCCCGCTCGAACAACTCCCAACTGGTTTCCAGCAGCAGCCGCTGCTGGGGGTCCATGGCGACGGCCTCGCGGGGCGAGATGCCGAACAGGGCCGCGTCGAAGTGCCCGGCGTCGGACAGGAACCCGCCGGACGCGGTGTACGAGGTGCCGGGGTTGTCCGGATCGGCATGGTGCAGCCGGTCGAGGTCCCAGCCCCGGTCGGCGGGGAAGTCGCCGATGGCGTCCCCGCCGGCCGAGACGAACCGCCACAGCTCCTCCGGCGAGCTGATGCCGCCGGGGTAGCGGCAGCTCATGGCCACGATGGCCACCGGCTCCGACTCCTCGGCGGTGACCTCGCGCAGCCGCTGACGCGTCTGGTGCAGCTCGGCCATGACACGCGTCAGGTACTCACGGAGCCGCTCTTCGTCCGACATGGTCGGTCCCGAGCCCTCGTTCTCCACCGGCACGTTCGCCATGGTTGGTCTCACTTCCTCGTTCATTACCGGTAGATGACGCGTGCCTCAGGAAAGCCCGAGGTCCCTGTCCAAAAGATCGAAAAGCTCCTGGTTGCTGGCCGTCCGCAGCCGGTCGGCCACGTCGGCGGCCTCGTCGGGCCGCTCGCCGGCGCCCCGCTCGGCGGCGCCGAGGCGCTCCAGCAGCCGGTGCAGCCGCATGGTGATCCGCACCCGGCCGATGTCGTCGGCCTCGCGCCGGGCGAGCGCCTCCTCCAGCCGGTCGAGCTCCTCGACGGTGGGCAGCGCCTCCACCGACGCCTCGCTGACCAGTTCGGCCCGCAGGTGCTCGGCGAGGGCCTGCGGGGTCGGGTAGTCGAACACCACCGAGCTGGCCGGGTTGAGGCCGGTGGCCTTCGCCAGCCGGCCGCGCAGCTCCACGGCGGTCAGCGAGTCGAAGCCGAGGTCCCGGAACGGCCGGTCGGCCTCCAGGGCGTACGGGCTGTCGTGGCCGATCACCTCGGCCGCGGCGGTGCGGATCAGGTCGACCAGCAGCCGGTTCTGCTCGCTGGCGGTGAGGTCGGCGAGCCGTTTGCGCAGCCCGGCGAGCACCTCGTCGCCGCCCTCGTCGGCCGGGTCGGGACCGGTGCGCAGCGCCGCCACCTCGGGCAGGTCGCTGATCAGCGGCCGGGGCCGGGCGGAGGCGAAGACGGGAGCGAAGCGGGCCCAGTCGACGTCGGCGACGGTGAGCACCGCGCCGTCGCCCTCGACGGCGGCGCGCAGCGCGGCCATCGCCGGCTCCCGGTCGAGCAGCGTGACCCCGCGCCGGCTCATGGCCACGGCGAGGTCGTCGCTGATCATGCCGCCCCCGGCCCACGGCCCCCAGTTGACCGAGAGCACCCGGGCCCGGCCGGCGGGCCGGGACTGCGCCCAGGCGTCGAGGAAGGCGTTGCCGGCGGCGTACGCGCCGTGGTCGCCGACGCCCCAGGCCGCCGCGATGGAGGAGAAGTAGACGACCAGCTCCAGGTCGTCCGGGTCGAGCAGCTCGTCGAGGTGGCGGGCGCCGGCGGTCTTGCCGGAGACCACGTCGGCGAGCTCGTCGGCGGTGACCACGGCGACCGGGTTGAGGCGTCCGACGCCGGCGGCGTGCACCACGGCGCGCACGGTCTCGCCGTCCCGGCGCAGCCCGTCGACCAGGGCCGCGACGGCGTCCCGGTCGGCGAGGTCGCAGGCGAGGACCTGGGCCTGCGCGCCCAGGTCGGCCAGCTCGGCGACGGTGTCGGCGACGCCCGGGGCGTCCGCGCCGCGCCGGCTGACCAGGATCAGCCGCCGGGTGCCGTGCCGGGCCAGCCACGTCGCGGCGTACCGGCCGATGGCGCCGGTGCCGCCGGTGATGAGCACGGTGTCCGGCGGCTGCCAGGCCGGGGCGTCGGGCACCTCGGCGCGGGCCGCCCGGGCCAGCCGCCGCAGGTGCGTGCCCAGGGGGCGGACGGCGAGCTGGTCCTCGGCGTCGGTGTTGGTCAGCGCCCGCAGCAGGTGCTCCCCGGCGGTGGCGTCCAGCTCGGCCGGCAGGTCGAGCAGGCCGCCCCAGTGCGCGGGGTGCTCCAGGGCGGTGACCAGGCCGAGGCCCCAGGTGGTGGCCTGGGCCGGGTACGCGATGGCGTCACCGGGGCCGGTGCTGACGGCCTGCCGGGTGAGCAGCCACAGCGGCCCGGCCGGGGCGCCGTCGGCGACGGCCTGGACGAGGGCGAGGTTGCCGGTGAGCCCGGCGGGCACGTTCGGGTGGTCGGGATGGGCGCGCTCGTCCAGGGCGAGCAGCGAGACGATCCGGGTGGGGGGGCCGGCGGGCAGCAGCCCGGCCAGCTCGGCCCGGGTGGCGGACGCGGGGTCGACCGCGACGGTCCGTACGTCGCCGCCGTGCGCGCCGATCAGCTCGGCGATCCGGTCGGCCGTCTCCGCCGCCGCGCCCGCCGGGACGACCAGCAGCCAGTCCCCCGTGGCGTCGCCGGCGGTGAGCCGCCGCTGCGGCCAGGTGATCCGGTAGCGCCAGCCGTCGACGAGCGCGTCGGCCTGCCGCCGGCGGTGCCACTCGGCGAGGGTGGGCAGTTGGGCGCTCAGCGGCTGGTCGGGGTCCACACCGAACCGGGCCGCCAGCCCGTCGCCGTCGCCCGCGGCCACGGCCTGCCAGAAGGCGTCGTCGGCGGTGCCGGCCACGGCGGTGGCCTGCCCGGCGGCGCTGACCACGTCGCCGTCGCCGACGGGCCAGAACCGCCGGTGCCGGAACGCGTACGTGGGCGGCTCGACCGGGTCGGCGGCGGGCAGCAGCGCCGCCCAGTCGACGCGTACGCCGTGGCAGTGCAGCCGGGCCAGCGCGCCGAGCAGGGCGGCCACCTCTCCCCGGCCGCGGCGCTGCGTCCCGGTGACGAGCGGGCCGTCGTCGGGCAGCGCGTCGGCGGCCAGGGCGGTGAGCACGGTGTCGGGGCCGACCTCCAGCAGGGTGCCCACCCCGAGGTCGCGCAGGTGGGTGACGGTGTCGGCGAACCGGACCGCCTCCCGCACGTGCCGCACCCAGTAGTCCGGGGTGCAGACCAGCTCCGGGTCGGCGACCCGGCCGGTCAGGTTGGACACCAGCGGCACGGTCGGCGGGGCGTAGTCACAGGTGGCGGCGACGGCGGCGAACTCGGCCAGCATCGGCTCCATCAGCGGGCTGTGGAACGCGTGGCTGACGTTGAGCCGCTTGACGCGTACGCCGAGCGCGGTGAAGTGCTCGGCCAGTTCGGTGAGCGCGTCGCCGTCGCCGGAGACCACCACGGCGGCCGGTCCGTTGACGGCGGCGACGGCCACCCGGTCGACGTACGGGGCGAGGGTGTCGGTGACCTCGGCCTCGCCGGCGGCGACGGCGAGCATCCCGCCGCCGGCCGGTAGGGCCTGCATGAGCCGGCCCCGGTGGCCGACCAGGGCGCAGGCGTCCGGCAGGGTGAGCACCCCGGCCACGTGCGCGGCGGCGATCTCGCCGACGGAGTGCCCGGCGACCAGGTCGGGACGGACGCCCCAGCCCGCCAGCAGCCGGTGCAGCGCCACCTCGACGGCGAACAGCCCGGCCTGGGTGAAGACGGTCTGGTCCAGCAGCGCGGCCTCGGCGCTGCCGTCGGCGGCGAACAGCACCGTCTTGAGCGGCCGGGGCAGGTGGGCGTCGAGGTGCTGGCAGACCTCGTCGAGGGCCTCGGCGAAGACGGGGAACGTCTCGTACAGCTCTCGGCCCATTCCCGCGTGCTGCGCGCCCTGCCCGGAGAAGAGCGCGGCGACGGTGCCGCCGGACGCGGCGACGTCCCGGGTGAGGCTCGGGTGGGTCTGCCCGGCGGCGAGCGCCCGCAGCCCGGCCACGTACGTGTCCCGGTCGGCCGCGAGGAGCACCGCGCGGTGCCGCAGGTGGGACCGGCCGGTGGCCAGGGCCCGGGCGACGGCCGCGTCGGCGGCGGGCTCGGTGGACGCCCACTCGGCGAGCCGGGCCGCCTGGGCGCGCAGCGCGTCCTCGTCGGCGCCGGAGACCGCCCAGGGCAGCAGCGGCGCCGCCGGGGGCGGCGCGGCGTCGGTCCGTGGCGCGTCGTCCGTCCGCCGCGCGGCGTCCTCGGCCGGCGGGGCCTGTTCGAGGATGACGTGGGCGTTGGTGCCGCTGACCCCGAACGACGACACCGCGGCCCGGCGCGGCCGGTCCACGACGGGCCACGGCTGGGGCTCGGCGAGCAGCGCGACCGCGCCTTCGGACCAGTCGACCTGCGGGGTGGGCTCGTCGACGTGCAGGGTGGGCGGCAGCACGTCGTGCCGCATCGCCAGCACCATCTTGATCACCCCGGCGACGCCCGCCGCCGCCTGGGTGTGGCCGATGTTCGACTTGACCGACCCGAGCCACAGCGGCCGGTCGGCGGGCCGGTCCTGCCCGTACGTGGCGAGCAGGGCCTGCGCCTCGATCGGGTCGCCGAGGCGGGTGCCGGTGCCGTGGCCGTCGACGACGTCCACGTCGGCCGGGGAGAGCCGGGCGTTGGCCAGGGCCTGCCGGATGACCCGCTGCTGGGCGGGCCCGTTGGGGGCGGTCAGCCCGTTGGACGCGCCGTCCTGGTTGGTCGCGGAGCCGCGTACCACGGCGAGCACGCGCCGGCCGTCGCGCCGGGCGTCGGAGAGCCGCTGGAGGAGCAGCAGGCCGACGCCCTCGCCCCAGCCGGTGCCGTCCGCGCCGGCCGCGAACGCCTTGACCCGCCCGTCGGCGGCGAGACCGCGCTGCCGGGAGAACTCGAGGAACGCGCCAGGCGTCGACATCACCGTCACGCCGCCGGCCAGCGCGAGATCGCACTCGCCGGAGCGCAACGCCTGCGCGGCCAGGTGCAGCGCGACCAGCGACGACGAGCACGCCGTGTCCACGGTGACCGCGGGGCCCTGCAGGCCGAACGTGTAGGACAGCCGGCCGGAGACGACCGCCGCGGTGTTGCCCGTCGCCTGGTAGCCCTCGGTCTCGGCCCGCGCGGCCATCAGCAGGGTGGCGTAGTCCTGCCCGTTGGTGCCGACGAAGACGCCGGTGCTGGTCTCCCGCATGTCCGTGGGGGCGATGCCGGCGCGCTCGAACAGCTCCCAGCCGGTCTCCAGCAGCAGCCGCTGCTGCGGGTCCATCACCAGGGCCTCGCGGGGCGAGATGCCGAACAGGCCCGGGTCGAACCCGCCGACGTCGGCGACGAAGCCGCCCTCGCGGACGTACGAGGTGCCGGGGGTGTCGGGGTCGGGGGCGTAGATGGCGTCGAGGTCCCAGCCCCGGTCGGCGGGGAACGGGGCGATGGCGTCGCGGCCCTCGGCCACCAGCCGCCACAGGTCCTCCGGGCTGGTCACCCCTCCGGGGTAGCGGCAGCTCATGGCGACGATGGCGATCGGCTCGTCCAGCGCGGCGACGGCCTGCGTGGGGGCGGCCGACTCGTCGGTCACGCCGAGGATCCGGTCGGCCAGCCAGCCGGCGAGCAGGGACGGGGTGGGCCGGTCGAAGACCAGCGTGGCGGGCAGCCGCAGCCCGACCGCCTCGCCCAGCCGGTTGCGCATCTCCACCGCGCTGAGCGAGTCGAAGCCGATCTCGCGGAACGGCCGGTCCACACCGATCGCCTCGGCGGAGGCGTGCCCGAGCACCGCCGCGGCGTGCATCCGGACCAACTCCAGCAGGGTGCGGCGGCGCTCCGGCTCGGCCAGGCCGGCGAGCCGGCCGCGCAGGGGGGACGCCTCGGCCGGCTCGTCGTGGTCGCGGGTACGGGCGGCGGCGATGATCCGGGCGACCTCGGGAACGTCCTCGATCAGCGGCCGGGGGCGGGTCATCGCGTAGGTCTGGTGGAACCGGTCCCAGGCGATGTCGGCCACGGTGAGGGTGGCCTCGTCGTGGGCGAGGGCCTGGGCGAGCACGGCGACGGCCAGGTCGGGGCGCATCGGCCGGACGCCGGAGCGGAACATGTGGTCGGCGGCGCCCTCGGTCTCCAGCATGCCGCCGCCGTCCCAGGCGCCCCAGGCCACGGCGGTGGCCGCGAGGCCCCGGCGGCGCCGGTCCTCGGCGAGCGCGTCGAGGAACGCGTTGCCGGCGGCGTAGCCGCCCTGCAGGCCGCCGCCCCAGACGCCCGCCCCGGAGGAGAACAGGACGAACGCGCCCAGGTCGCCGCCGAAGGTCTCGTCGAGGTTGACCGCGCCGGCCACCTTCGCGTGCAGGCCGTCGGCGAGCTGGGCCAGGTCGGTGCCGGCGAGCGGGCCCGCGAGGGCGACCCCGGCGGCGTGGAAGACGGCGTCGATCCGGACGCCCTGCCCGGCGAGCCGGTCGACGAGGCCGCGCAGCGAGTCGAGGTCGGCCACGTCGCAGGCCGCCACGGTCACGGTCGCGCCGAGGGCGGTCAGCTCCGCCTCCAGCTCGGCCGCACCGGCCGCCGCCGGGCCCTGCCGGCTGGTCAACACCAGGTGGGACGCGCCGCCGCGGGCGAGCCAGCGGGCCACGTGCGCGCCGAGCGAGCCGAGGCCGCCGGTGACCAGGACGGTGCCGGCGGGCCGCCAGCCGGTGACCGCCGGCGGGGTGTCCGTGCCGGCGCGGACGAGCCGGCGGGCGAACAGACCGGAGGGGCGGACGGCGATCTGGTCCTCGTGCCCGGCCCCGGCGAGGACGGCGCCGAGCCGGCCCCGCGAGCTCCGGTCCAGGGCGGCCGGCAGGTCGACCAGGCCGCCCCATCGCTCGGGGTGTTCCAGGGCGACCACCCGGCCGAGGCCCCACACCGGGGCCTGCCGGGGGTGGTCGAGCGGGTCGGCGCGACCGGTGGAGACGGCACCGCTGGTGGCGCACCACAGCGGGGCGGTGATCCCGAGGTCGCCGAGGGCCTGCACCAGGGCGAGCGTGCCGGCCAGCCCGGCGGGCACCACGGGACGGTCCGGGTGGCCGGTCTCGTCGAGGGCGAGCAGGGAGAGCACGCCGGTGACGGCGTCGGCCTCGAGGTGGGCGAGCTGCCCGGCCAGCGCCGCGCGGTCCGGGTCGGCGACGGTCACCGGTACGACGTCGGCCCCGGCCTCGCCGAGGGCCTGGGCGACCTGCCCGACCAGCGGGTGGCCGGCGTACGCGGCGGGTGCCACGAGCAGCCAGGTCCCGCCCAGCCGGGCGGAGGACGCGACGGTGAGGGGCTTCCAGTGCACCCGGTAGCGCCAGGCGTCCACGGTGGACTCGTCGCGGCGCCGCTGCCGCCACCCGGAGAGCACCGGCAGCGCCTCGCCGAGGGTCCGCGCCGCGGTCCCGTCGATGCGCATGGCGGCGGCGAGGGCGTCCGCGTCGGCCCGCTCCACGGCGTCCCAGAACCGGCGCTCGACGGGGTCCTCCACCGTGGCTGCCGGGCCGGTGCGCAGCGGCGCCTCGGGCCAGTACCGCTGCCGGTGGAAGGCGTACGTCGGCAGCGGCACGGCCGGGCCGGTACGCACGCCGCAGACGGCGTTCCAGTCCGCGTCGACGCCGTGTACGTGCAGTTCGGCGAGGGCGGTGAGGATCCGGGGCCAGCCGCCCTCGTCGTGGCGCAGGGTGTCCACCACGGCCGCCTCGTGCTCGCCGGCGTCGATCGTCTCCCGCATCCCGGAGCTGAGCACCGGGTGCGGGCCGACCTCCAGGAAGACCTGGTGGCCGTCGGCGAGCAGGCTGCGTACGGCCCGCTCGACGTCCACCGTCTCCCGCAGGTTGCGGTGCCAGTAGTGGGCGTCGAGGGTGGTGGTGTCGGTCTGCCGGCCGGTCAGCGCGGAGTAGTAGGGCAGCTCGGCGGGGCGGGCGGTGATCCCGTCGAGGGCGCTCAGGAACCGGTCGGCGACCGCCTCGATCTGCGCGGGGTGGAGTGCGCCCTCGACGTGGAAGGCGTCGACCGTCCCGCCCTCGCCAGCGAGGTCGACCAGCACCTGGCTGCGCAGGGCCACGATCCGGGCGGCGTCCTCCAGGGAGAGGGCGCCGGCCACGCAGGCGGCGGCGATCTCCCCCTGGGAGTGCCCGACCACCGCGGCCGGCCGTACCCCGAGTGAGCGCCACAGCCGGGCCAGGGAGACCGTCACCGCCCAGAGTGCGGGCTCCAGCACGCCGGACGCGGCCAGCGGCGGGGCGCCCTCGGCGCCGCGCAGCACGTCGGTCAGCGACCAGTCGACCCAGGGCGCGAGGACGGCCTCGCACTCGGCCATCGACGCGGCGAAGACCGGGGAGCCGTCCAGCAACTCCACCGCCATGCCGGGCCACGGCGAGCCGTCGCCGGGGAAGACGAAGACGGGGGCGGTGTTGCGCAGGGCCGTACCGGTCACCACGGCGGGGAGGGCCTGGCCGTCGGCGAGCGCGGTGAGGCCCCGGGTCAGCTCGGCCTGGTCCCGGCCGAGCACCACGGCCCGGTGCGGGAACGACGCCCGCGTGGTCGTCAGGGCGTACGCCACCTCGTCCGGCTGGATCTCGGGGTGCGCGGCTAGGTGCGACCGCAGCCGGACGGCCTGCTCCCGCAGGGCGGTCCGGTCCGCGGCGGACAGCACGAGCGGGACGAGCCCGGCGTCGGCGGCGGTGCCGGGCTGGAACTCCGCCGTGGCCGTGGGCTCGGGGGCCTGCTCCAACACCACGTGGGCGTTGGTGCCGGAGATGCCGAAGGACGACACGGCGGCGCGGCGCGGCCGGTCGACTACCGGCCAGGGCGTCGGCTCGGTGGCCAGGGTCACGGCCCCGGCGGTCCAGTCGATGTGCGGCGAGGGCTCGTCCACGTGCAGGGTCGGCGGGACGACGCCGTGCCGCATGGCCAGGACCATCTTGATCACACCGGCCACGCCGGCGGCGGCCTGCGTGTGCCCGATGTTGGACTTGATCGACCCCAGCAGCAGCGGCCGGTCACCCGGCCGGTCCTGCCCGTACGTCGCCAACAACGCCTGCGCCTCGATCGGGTCACCGAGCGTCGTGCCCGTGCCGTGCGCCTCGACCGCGTCCACGTCCACGCTCGACAGGCGGGCGTTCGCCAGGGCCTGCCGGATCACCCGCTGCTGCGACGGCCCGTTCGGCGCGGTCAGCCCGTTGGACGCCCCGTCCTGGTTCACGGCGGTGCCGCGCACGACGGCGAGGATGCGCCGGCCCTCCCGCTGGGCGTCGGAGAGCCGCTGCACGAGCAGCACGCCGGCGCCCTCCGCCCAGCCGGTGCCGTCGGCGGAGGCGGCGAACGACTTGCACCGCCCGTCCTGCGACAGCGCGCGCTGCCGCGAGAACTCGACGAACGTACCCGGGGTGGCCATCACGGTCACGCCGCCCGCGAGGGCCAGGTCGCACTCCCCCGACCGCAGCGCCTGCGCCGCGAGGTGCAGCGCGACGAGGCTGGAGGAGCACGCCGTGTCGACCGTGACCGCCGGGCCCTCCAGACCGAACGTGTACGCCACCCGGCCGGACAGCACGCTGCCGGAGGTGCCGGTGCCGATGTAGCCCTCCACCTCGGCGGGCAGGTCCATCAGCCGGGACGCGTAGTCGTGGTACATGACGCCCGCGAACACGCCCGTCCGGCTGCCCCGCAGCCGGTGCGGGTCGAGGCCCCCCGACTCGAACGCCTCCCACGAGGTCTCCAGCAGCAGCCGCTGCTGCGGGTCCATCGCCAGCGCCTCGCGCGGCGAGATCCCGAAGAAGCCCGGGTCGAACTCGGCGGCCCCGTACAGGAATCCGCCCTGCCGGGTGTACGACGTGCCGCTGCTGTTCGGGTCCGGGTCGAACAGCGAGTCCAGGTCCCAGCCCCGGTCGGCCGGGAACTCGCCGATCCCGTCCTCGCCCGTGGCCAGCAACTCCCACAGCCGGTCCGGGCTGTCGACCCCGCCCGGGTACCGGCAGGCCATGCCGACGATCGCGATGGGCTCGCCGAAGCCGGTGCCGGTGGCCGCCTCGGCGGCGGGGGCCGTGGCCGCCCGGCCGCCGGCCAGCTCGGCGTAGACCTGGCCGGCGAGGATCCGCGCGGTCGGGTAGTCGAACACCAGCGTCGACGGCAGCCGCAGCCCCGTCGCCGCGTTGATCCGGTTGCGCAGTTCCACCGCCGTCAGCGAGTCGAAGCCCAGCTCCCGGAACGCCCGGTCCCCCGGCACCGCCTCGGCGGCGCCGTGCCCGAGGACCTGGGCGACCAGGCCGCGGACGAGGGCGTCGACCTGCTCGCGGGCCTCCTGCGGGTCCAGTCCGGCCAGCCGGTCGGCCCAGTTGCCCCGGCCCGCCTGCCGGCGGGCGTTGACCGCGCCCAGCAGCACCCGCAGCAGCGACGGCACCCGGCCGGCGACGACCTGCGCCCGCATCGCCGCCACGTCGATGACGGCCGGTACGAGCACGGGCCGGTCCGCGGCCAGGGCGGCGTCGAACAGCTCCAGGCCCGTGTCGGTGCCCATCCCGGCGATGCCGGACCGGGTCGACCGGGCGCGGTCGGCGTCGCTCACCGACGCGGCCATGCCGGCGGTGTCCCACATGCCCCACGCCAGGCTGACCGCCGGCAGGCCGGCCTGCCGGCGGTGCACCGCCAGCGCGTCGAGGAACGCGTTCCCCGCCGCGTACGCCGCCTGTCCCGGGGAGCCCAGCACGCCCGCCGCGGAGGAGAACAGCACGAACAGGTCGAGGTCCAGGCCGCGCGTCGCCTCGTGCAGCCACCAGCCGGCGGCGGCCTTCGGGGCCAGCACGCCGGCCAGCCGCTCCGGGCTGATCGCCGAGACCACGCCGTCGTCGAGTACGCCCGCGGTGTGCACCACGCCGGCCAGCCGGCCGTCGACGCCGGCGACGAGCGCCGCCACCTGGTCGCGGTCGGTGACGTCGGCGGCGACGACCTCGACCCGGGCGCCGAGGCCGGTGAGCCGCTGCGCCAGCGCGTCCGCGCCGGGGGCGTCAGGGCCCCGCCGGGACACCAGCAGCAGCGACTGCGCCCCGTACGCCGTGACCAGGTGCTCCGCCACGAGGGCCGCCAGCGCCCCCGTGCCGCCGGTGACGAGGACCGTGCCGTCGCCGAGGGCCGGCGAATCCCCCTCGGCGGGGAGCGTGGCGCGGGCGAGACGGGGGGTCAGGACCGCGTCGGCGCGCAGCGCCACCTGCCCGCCGGTGGCGGGCAGGTCGTCGGCGACGCCGGCCAGCACGGCGAGGGTGGCGGCGTCCGGGTCACGGTCGAGGTCGGCCAGCACCAGGCGCTCCGGGTGCTCGGACTGCGCCGAGCGGAGCAGGCCCCACACGGCGGCGCCGGGCAGGTCGGCGACCTGGTCGACGTCGCGGGCCGCCACGGCGCCCCGGGTCAGCACCACCAGTCGGGAGTCGGCCAGGGCGTCGGCGGCGAGCCACGCCTGCACCACCCCGAGCACGTCCGTGGTCACCGCCCGGACCGACCCCGGCACGTCCGGGCCGGACGGGGTGGGCACCGGCAGCACGAGGATCCGCGGCGGTTCCGCACCCGTTCCGGCCGCGGCGGCCAGCACCGCCGCCACGTCGGCGAACGCGGGCAGGCCGGCGTGGTTCGGCTGGTCCGGGCCGGCGAGCAACGCCCAGCCGGTCAGGTCCTCGACCGCGGTGACCTCCTCGGCCTGCCAGACCACCTCGAACATCGACCGGGCCGCCGCGCCCGGGGCGGTCACGCCGGCCATCTCCCGCAGGACCAGGGAGTCCATGGAGACGACCGGCGCGCCCGTGGCGTCGGCGGCGACCAGCCGCACCGCCGAGCCGGCACGGGACAGCCGCACCCGCAACGCCGACGCGCCGGACGCGTGCACCTGGACGCCCTCGAACGCGAACGGCACCCGGGGGCCGTCGCCCGCACCGGCGAGCAGCAGCCCGACGGGGTGCAGGGCGGCGTCCAGCAGCGCCGGGTGCACCCCGAAGGCGCCGGCGGCGTCCGCCACGTCCTCCGGCAGGGCGACCTCGGCGTACACGTCGCCGTCGCCGGTCCACAGCCGGCGCAGGCCCCGGAACGCCGGCCCGTACGCGAGGCCGCGCCCGGCCACGGCGTCGTACCAGTCGTCGAGCCGCACCTCGGTCGCGGCGGCGGGCGGCCACGCCCCCAGGCCGGGCTCCTCGGCGGCGGCGGGTTCCAGCACGCCCTCGGCGTGCCGCACCCAGCCGGCGTCCGGGTCCTCCTCGGACTGGGCGTGCACGGTCACCGCGCGGGCGCCGGCATCGTCGGCCGGGCCGACGCGCACCTGCACCCGCATGCCCCCGACCGGGGGCAGCGTCAGCGGCGCGGCGACGGTCAGCTCCCGTACGCGGGAGGCGCCGATCTCGTCGCCGGCCCGCACCACCAGCTCGACCAGCGCCGTGCCGGGCACCACCACGACGCCGGAGACCGCGTGGTCGGCCAGCCACGGGTGGGTGGCCAGCGACAGCCGGCCGGTGAGCAGCACCATGTCCTCGCCGGCGACGGAGACCGCCGCGCCGAGCAGCGGGTGCCCGGCCGCACCGAGTCCGGCGCCGGACACGTCGGCGAGCCGGCCGACCGGCTCCAGCCAGTACCGCTCGTGCTCGAACGCGTACGTGGGCAGGTCCACCCGGCGGGCGCCGGTGTCGGCGAGCAGCGCGCCCCAGTCGACGGTGAGGCCGTCGGCGTGCAGCCGGGCGAGCCCCTCCAGCACGGCGCGGGGCTCCGGCCGGTCCTTGCGGACCAGCGGCACCAGCACCGCCGTCGGGTCGGTGAGGCAGCTCTGGGCCATGGCCGTGAGCACTCCGCTGGGCCCCAGCTCGACGTACGTGCCGACGCCGGCCTCGGCGAGCTGCTGGACGGCGTCGGCGAAGCGTACGGCCTCCCGGACGTGCCGCACCCAGTAGCCGGGGGTGCACAGCTGCTCCGGCTCGGCGATCCGGCCGGTCACGTTCGACACGATCGGCACGGTGGGCGGGCGGAACGTCAGGCCCTCGGCGACCGCCGCGAACTCGGCGAGCATGGGCTCCATCAGCGCGCTGTGGAAGGCGTGGCTGACCCGCAGCCGGTGCGTGGGCGTGCCCCGGCCGGCCCAGAGCGCGGCCAGCTCGTCGACGGCCTGCGCGTCGCCGGAGACGACGACGGAGGTGGGCCCGTTCACGGCGGCGATGTCGACGCGGCCGGTCACGCCGGACAGCGACTGGGCCACCGACGTCTCGTCGGCGGCGACGGCGAGCATCGCCCCGCCGGCCGGCAGGGCCTGCATGAGCCGGCCCCGGGCGGCGACCAGCGCGGCCGCGTCCGCGAGGGAGAGCACCCCGGCGACGTGTGCGGCGGCCAGTTCGCCGATCGAGTGGCCGACCAGGAAGTCGGGGACGACGCCGAACGACCCGGCGAGCCGGGCCAGGGCCACCTCGACGGCGAACAGGCCGGCCTGGGTGAACACCGTCTGGTGCAGCAGCTCCGCGTCCGCGGTGCCGTCCTCGGCGAACATCACCTCCCGCAGCGGCCGCGGCAGGTGCGGGTCGAGCTGGGCGCAGACCTCGTCGAGGGCGGCGGCGAAGACCGGGTACGCCTCGGCGAGCTGCCGGCCCATGCCGGCCCGCTGGGCGCCCTGGCCGGAGAAGAGGAACGCGACCCGGCCGCGGGAGGTGGCCGCGCCGGTGACCACCGAGGGTGCCGGCTCGGCGTCGGCGAGGGCGCGCAGCCCGGCGAGCAGGTCGACGCGGTCGGCGGCGAGCACGACGGCCCGCCGGTCGAGCCCGGCCCGGCTGAGCGAGGACGCGGCGACGTCGACGGGCCGGGCCGAGGAGTCGGTGGCGAGGTGGTCGGCCCAGCGGCGGGCCTGCGCGGCGAGGGACCGGGGGCTGCGCGCGGACAGGAGCACCGGGACCAGCGGCGGCGGGGCCGCCTGCCCCGCCGGCTGCGGCTCCTCGGCGGCGGGGGCCTGTTCGACGATGACGTGGGCGTTGGTGCCGCTGACGCCGAACGACGACACGGCCGCCCGCCGCGCCCGCTGCTTCTCCGGCCAGGGCCGGGCCTCGGTCAGCAGCTCGACGGCGCCGGCCGACCAGTCGACGTGCGGGGTGGGTTCGTCAACGTGCAGGGTGCGCGGCAGGACGCCGTGGCGCATCGCCATGACCATCTTGATGATGCCGGCGGCCCCGGCCGCGGCCTGGGTGTGACCGAGGTTGGACTTCACCGAGCCGAGCCACATCGGCTCCCCGTCGGCGCGGTCCTGCCCGTACGTGGCCAGCAGCGCCTGCGCCTCGATCGGGTCGCCCAGGGTGGTGCCCGTGCCGTGCGCCTCGACCACGTCCACGTCGGCTGGGGAGAGCCGGGCGTTGGCCAGGGCCTGCCGGATGACCCGCTCCTGGCTGGGGCCGTTCGGGGTGGTCAGGCCGCTGCTCGCCCCGTCCTGGTTGACGGCGCTGCCCCGGATCACCGCGTAGATCCGCCGGCCGTCGCGTTGCGCGTCCGACAACCGCTGGAGCAGGAGCACGCCCACCCCCTCGGCCCAGCCGGTGCCGTCGGCGGCGGCGGCGAACGACTTGCACCGCCCGTCGCCGGCGAGCCCGCGCTGCCGGGAGAACTCGGCGAAGACGCCGGGGGTGGACAGCACGGTCACGCCGCCGGCCAGGGCGAGGTCGCAGTCGCGCTGACGCAGCGCCTGCACGGCCAGGTGCACGGCGACCAGCGACGACGAGCAGGCGGTGTCGACGGTGACGGCCGGCCCTTCGAACCCGAACGTGTACGCCACCCGGCCGGACACCACGCTCCCGGAGTTACCGGTGCCCAGGTACCCCTCCACGCCCTCGGGCAGGTCCACCACCCGGGAGGCGTAGTCGTGGTACATCACTCCGGCGAACACCCCGGTGCGGCTGCCGCGCAGCCGCTGCGGGTCGAGGCCGGCGGACTCGAACACCTCCCAGGCGCTCTCCAGCAGCAGCCGCTGCTGCGGATCCATGGCCAGGGCCTCACGGGGCGAGATGCCGAAGAAGGCCGGGTCGAACGCGGTGGCCTCGTAGAGGAAGCCGCCCTTGTCGGCGTACGACGTGCCCGGGTTGTCCGGGTCGACGTGGAACAGCCGCTCCAGGTCCCAGCCCCGGTCGGTCGGGAAGTCCCCCACCCCGTCCCGGCCGTCGGCGACCAGCCGCCACAGCTCGTCCGGGCTCGTGACGCCGCCCGGGTAGCGGCAGGCCATGCCGACGATGGCCATCGGCTCGCGGTCCTTCGCCTCCACCTCGCGTACGCGCCGCCGTGCCTCGCGCAGGTCGGCCGTGGCGCGCCGGAGGTAGTCGAGGAACTCTTCCTCAGTGGGCATCGGGCCACTCCGTATCGGGGTCAGAGGTCCGGAACATGCGCGCTCAGGCCGTGCCGAGCTCGTCGTCGAGGAGGCTGAACAGCTCCTCCGCGCTGGCGGAGCTGAGGTTGCCGTCGCCCGCGGCGGCGGCGTCGACGTCGGCCTCGGCGTACGTCCAGAGCGAGAGCAGCTCGCGCAGCCGGGCGGCGACGGCGGTCCGGTCGGTGTCGTCGGCGGCGACCGCGCGCATGGCGGTCTCCAGCTTGTTCAGCTCGCCGAGCAGCGACAGCGCGGAGGTGGTCCGCTCGGCGAGCAGCGACCCGCGCAGGTGGGCGACGATGGCCGCGGTGGTCGGCCGGTCGTAGATCAGGGTGGACGGCAGGCGCAGCCCGGTGGCGGCGCTGAGCCGGTTGCGGAACTCCACCGCGGTCAGCGAGTCGAAGCCCAGCTCGACGAAGCCCTTCTCCTCGTCGATGTCGCGCATCGAGGAGTAGCCGAGCACCGCGGCCGCGTGCGTGCGGACCAGGTCGGACAGCACCCGGTCCCGCTCCCCCTCGGGGGTGGCGGCGAGGGTGTCCGCCAGCGCCGCCGCCGCGTCCGCCGCCGAGGTCGCCGCCGCCGGTGCCCCGGCGGTCGGGCGGACCAGGCCGTGCAGCAGCCGGGGCAGCGCCGGGCCGAGCCGGCCGAACACCGCGTGGTCCAGGCTCACCGGTACGACCACCGCGTCGCCGAGGCGCAGTCCCTCGCTGAACAGCTCCATGCCCTCGTCGGCGTCGAGGGGGTGGAAGCCGGCGCGGCTCATCCGCTCCTCGTCCACGTGCCCCTGCGGCCCACCGGGCTCGTCGGGGTTGGCCCACGGCCCCCACGCCATCGAGGTGACGGCCAGCCCGCTCGCCCGGCGGTGGTGGGCGAGGGCGTCGAGGAAGGCGTTCGCGGCGGCATGGTTGGCCTGGCCGGGGCCGCCGAACAGCCCGGCCGCGGAGGAGAAGAGCACGAACGCGGCCAGGTCGAGCTTCTCGGTCAGCTCGTGCAGGTGCCAGGCGGCGTCCACCTTCGGCCCGAGGACGGTGTCGAACCGGGCCGGGGTGAGTGCCGGCAGCACCCCGTCGTCGAGGATCCCGGCGGCGTGCACGACGCCGACCAGCGGCCGGTCGGCGGGGATCTCGTCGAGCAGCACGGCGAGGGCGTCCCGGTCGGTGACGTCGGCGGCGACGACCTGGGCGACGGCGCCGAGCCCGGTCAGCTCCTCGACGAGCTCCGCCGCGCCCGGGGCGTCGAGGCCGCTGCGGCTGACCAGCAGCAGCCGGGGCACCGCGTGCCGGGTGACGAGGTGCCGGGCGACCAGCCGGCCGATGACGCCGAAGGCGCCGGTGACCAGGACGGTGCCGGCGGACAGGTCCGGCGCCGGCCGGTCCTGCGGCGCCGGCCCGAGCCGGGTCAGCCGGGGCACCCGGAGCTGGCCGGCCCGGACGGCGAGCTGCGGTTCGCCGGTGGCCAGCGCCGCCGGCAGGGCCACCGACGAGCGGGGGTCGTCGTCGAGGTCGAGCAGCACGAACCGGCCGGGGTTCTCCGACTGGGCGGAGCGCACCAGCCCCCACGCCGTGGCGGCCGGCAGGTCGGCGGGCCGCTCGTCGCCGTCGACGCAGACCGCGCCCCGGGTGACGACGACGAGCCGGGCGTCCGCCAGCGGCTCCCGGGTGAGCCAGTCCTGCGCCAGCGCCAGCGTCTCGTGGCTGACCAGGTGCGCGGCCTGCGCCGGGCTCGGCTCGTCGGCGCGCGTCCCGACGCGGGTGGCGAGCACCGCGTCGGGCACGGCCGCCCCGTGGGTCACGGCCTCGACCAGTTCGTCGAGGTCCCGGTACGCCTCCATGCCCGGCCACCCGTCGGCGTCGCCGAGCACGGCGATCCGGGCGGGCCGGCCCGTCCCGGGCTCAGGGGCGATCCAGTCGAGCCGGTGCAGCGACCGGTTCGCCGCCCGGCGGGCCGCGTCGAGCTGGTCGGTGCTGACCGGCCGCAGGACGAGGGAGTCGAGGGACGCGACGGGCACGCCGGAGGTGTCCGTGACGGTCGCCGCCACCGACGCCTCGGTGACCGTGAGCCGGACCCGCAGCTCCCGGGCCCGGGTGGGCTGGATGGCGACGTCCGTCCAGGAGAACGGCAACCCGGTCTGCGCCGCGCTCGGCTGCGCCCCGGTGTCGGCGTGGTCGAGGGCGCTGGCGCCGATGGCGTGCAGAGCGGCGTCGAGCAGCACCGGGTGCACCGAGAAGGCGGCGCTGTCGGTGGCCGCGTCGGCGTCCAGCGCCACCTCGGCGAGGATGTCGCCGCCGCTGCGCCAGGCCGCGCGCAGGGCCTGGAAGACCGGGCCGTAGTGGTAGCCCTGCTCGGCGAGGTGCGGGTAGAGGGCGTCCAGCGCGATCGGTTCGGCGTCGGCGGGGGGCCAAACGCCGGCCGGGGCCACCGTCACCGCCCGGGTGGGGGCGAGCAGGCCCGTGGCGTGCCGCTGCCACTGCCGGGCCTGCTCCGGCCGGTCGGTGCCGTCGTCGACGTACGAGTGGACGGCGACGGGGCGGCAGCCGTCGGCGTCGGCCGGGCCGACGCGGACCCGCAGGTCGACGCCGCCGGTCCCGGGGACGACGAGGGGGGCCTCCAGGACCAGCTCCGCCACGTGGGCGGTGCCGACGACTCGACCGCTGGACGACGCCAGCTCCACCATGGCCGTGCCGGGCAGCAGGGCCGTGCCGAGCACGGCGTGGTCGGCCAGCCACGGGTGGGTGGCCAGCGACAGCCGGCCGGTGAGCAGCAGGCCCTCGTCGCCGGGCAGGTCGGCCGCCGCGCTGAGCAGCGGGTGGTCCACCGCGTCGAGGCCGACCGACGGCAGTCCGGCCCGGCTGGCGCCACCGCGCGACAGCCAGTACCGGTCCCGCCCGAACGGGTACGTGGGCAGGTCGACGGTCGGGGTCTTCGCGAGGACCTCGCGCAGGTCGACGGGCAGGCCGATCGCGTGCGCGGTGGCGAGGCTGGTCAGCAGCCGGGTGGGGTCGTCGTCGCCCCGACGCAGGCTGCCCACCGTGTGCCCGGCCGTGCCGGTGTCGTCCAGGATCGCCGTCACCGGCATGGTCAGCACCGGGTGCGCGGAGATCTCGACGAACGTGGTGTGCCCGGCCTCGATCGCGACCCGCACGGCCGCGTCGAACCGCACCGGGTTCCGCAGGTTCTCGTACCAGTAACCGCCGTCCATCGCCGTCGGGTCGGCCCAGTCGCCCGTCAGGGTCGACACCATCGGGACGTGCCCGCGCTGCGGGGCCAGACCGGCCAGATCGGCCAGCATCCGGTCGCGGACCTGCTCCACCGCCGGGGAGTGCGAGGCGTAGTTGAACCGGATCGGCCGCGCCCGGATGCCTTCGGCCCGGAACGTCTCGACCAGCTCCGTCACCTGCTGCGGCGGCCCGGAGATCACCACCGTCGCCGGCCCGTTCACCACGGCCACGACCACCTCGGGGTGGTCCGCCAGACGGACAGCGACCTCGTCGGCGGACAGGTCCACGGCCGCCATCGCCCCGGTGCCCGCGAGACCGGCCAGGGCACGGGCCCGCAGGATCACCGCCCTCGCCGCGTCATCGAGGGACAACACGCCCGCCACACACGCCGCCGCGATCTCACCCTGCGAGTGCCCGATCACCAACTGCGGGACCACCCCCGCCTGCCGCCACACCTCCGCCAGAGAGACACCCACCGCGAACAGAACCGGCTGCAACACCTCCACCCGGTCCAGCCACGACTCGTCGTCACCGGTCAACACCGACACGACGTCCACGTCCAGGTACGGCGCGAACGCCCGCTGACACTCCGCCAGCCGGGCGTCGAACGCCGGGCACCGCCCGACCAGACCCGCGGCCATCCGCACCGCCTGCCCACCCTGACCGGGGAACACGAACACGACCCCGTGGGTGGATGCCGTGCCGCCGACGACGTGGCCGGCCGGCGCGCCGGCCGCCAGGGCGTCCAGGCCGGCCAGCAGGTCCTCGGTGCTCGCCCCGACGACGGCGGCGCGCTGCTCCAGTGCGGCCCGGGTGGCCGCCAGCGACCAGGCCACGGCGGCCGGGTCGAGGCCGTCGTGCTCGCGGACGTGCCGCGCGAGCCGTTCCGCCTGGAGCCGCAGCGCCGCGCTGGACCGCGCCGACAGCGGCCACAGCACCGCGTCCGAGCGGACCAGCCCGTCCGGGCCGCCCTCGGTGGGCGAGCCGGGCTCGGCCGGCTCGGCGGGTTCCTCCGGCTGTTCGACGATGACGTGGGCGTTGGTGCCGGAGACACCGAACGACGACACCGCCGCCCGGCGCGGCCGGCCCGTCTCCGGCCACGGCCGCTGCTCGGTGGTGAGCGTGACGGCCCCGGCCGTCCAGTCGATGTGTGGGGACGGCTCGTCCACGTGCAGGGTCGCGGGGACGACGCCGTGCCGCATGGCCTGCACCATCTTGATCACACCGGCCATCCCGGCCGCGGCCTGGGCGTGCCCGATGTTCGACTTGATCGAGCCGAGCAGGAGCGGCTCGGCGTCGCCCCGGTCCTGCCCGTACGTGGCCAGCAGCGCCTGCGCCTCGATCGGGTCGCCGAGGGTGGTGCCGGTGCCGTGGGCCTCGACCACGTCCACGTCCGCGCTGGTCAGCCGGGCGTTGGCGAGGGCCTGGCGGATGACCCGCTGCTGAGACGGCCCGTTCGGGGCGGTCAGCCCGTTGGACGCCCCGTCCTGGTTGACCGCGGAGCCGCGCAGCACGGCGAGGACGTGGTGGCCGTTGCGCCGCGCGTCGCTCAGCCGCTCGACCAGCAGCACGCCGACTCCCTCGGCCCACCCGGTGCCGTCGGCGGCGGCGGCGAACGACTTGCACCGCCCGTCCGCGGCAAGGCCGCCCTGGCGGGAGAACTCGGCGAAGGTGTCCGGGGTGGCCATCACGGCGACCCCGCCGGCGAGGGCGAGGTCGCACTCGCCCCGGCGCAGCGCCTCGCCGGCCAGGTGCAGCGCGACCAGCGACGACGAGCAGGCGGTGTCCACGGTGATCGCCGGGCCCTCCAGCCCCAGCGTGTACGCCACCCGGCCGGAGATGACGCTGTGCGAGCCACCGGTCATCAGGTAGCCCTCGGTGCCCTCCGGCACCTCGGTCAGCCCGCTCCCGTAGCCGGAGGTGGACGCGCCGACGTAAACGCCGGTGCGGCTGCCCTTGAGGGCGGTCGGGTCGATCCCGGCCCGTTCCAGCACCTCCCAGGACGCCTCCAGGGTGAGCCGCTGCTGCGGGTCCATCGCCAGGGCCTCGCGGGGCGAGATGCCGAAGAACGCCGGGTCGAAGCCGGTCACGTCGTGGAGGAAGCCGCCGGCCGGGGTGTAGCCGCTGTCCGGCGCGGGGGTGTCCCAGCCCCGGTCGGTGGGGAAATCGCCGATCGCGTCGACGCCCTCGGTGACCAGCCGCCACAGCTCGTCGGGGCTCGCGGCGCCTCCCGGGTAGCGGCAGGCCATGCCGACGATGGCGATCGGCTCGCCGGCGGTGACGGCGACCGCGACGGTCGCGGCGGCGCGGTCCCCGCCGAACGCCGTCTCGCGCAGGTGCCGGGCCAGGTCGGCCGGGGTGGGGTGGTCGAAGACGAGGGTGGCCGGCAGCCGCAGCCCGGTGGCCTCGTTCAGCCGGGTACGGAAGTCCAGGGCCGTGAGCGAGTCGAAGCCGAGGTCCTTGAACGGCCGGCCGCGCAGGTCGTCCGGGGTGGCGTGGCCGAGCACCCGGGCGGCCTGCTCGTTGACGAGCCGGAGCAGCTCCCGCTCCTGCTCGGCCTCGGGCAGGTCGACCAGGTGGCGCAGCGCGTCGGACGCGCCGGCCGGCGCGTCGGTCTCCGCCTCGGCCTCGGCCAGCGCCCGCACCGCGGGCAGCTCCGAGAGGAACGGGCTGGGCCGGGCCAGGGTGAACGCCGGGTGGAAGCGGCTCCAGTCGACGTCGGCGACGGTCAGGCGGGTCTCGCCCTGCTCGACGGCGCGGCGCAGGGCGAGCAGCGCGTCGGCGGGTCGCATCGGGTTGAGGCCGCGGCGGCTGAGCAGCTGTCGGGTCTCCTCGGTGGTGGCCATGCCGCCCTCGGCCCAGGCACCCCAGGAGATCGAGGTGGCGGTGAGCCCCCGGGCGCGGCGCTGCTCGGCGAGCGCGTCGAGGTACGCGTTCGCCGCCGCGTACCCGCACTGGCCGGCGCTGCCCCACACCGCGGCGATGGAGGAGAACGTGACGAAGGCGTCGAGTTCCCGGTCGGCCAGGAACTCGTCGAGGTGCGCCGCGCCGAGCGCCTTGCCGGCCATGACGTGGTCGAACACGTCGAGGTCGGTGTCGACCAGCGGCGTGAGGTGGTCGGTGCCGGCGGCGTGCAGCACGGCGGTCAGCGGGGCGACGTCGTCCAGGCCGGCCACGAGCGCGGCGACCTGCTCGCGGTCGGCCACGTCGCAGGCCACCACGCTGACCCGTACGCCCGTGGCGGTCAGCTCGTCGGCCAGCTCGCGGGCGCCGGCGGCGTCGAGGCCGCGGCGGCTGGTCAGCACCAGGTGCTCGGCGCCGTTGTCGGCGAGCCAGCGGGCGGCCTGCGCACCGATCGCGCCGGTGCCGCCCGTGATCAGCACGGTGCCGCGCGGCTGCCAGGCGGTGACCTGCCCCGACGCGTGGGCGGTGACGGGGACGAGCCGCCGGACGAAGGTGCCGGAGGGGCGCACGGCGAACTGGTCCTCGTCGCCGGCGCCGGCGAGGATGCGGGCCACCTCCGCCCAGGTCACGGCGTCGGGCTCGACCGGCAGGTCCACCATGCCACCCCAGCGCCGCGGGTGTTCCAGGCCCACCACCCGGGCCAGCCCCCACAGCGCGTGCTGCGCGGCGCTGGCCACCGGATCCGCCGGGCCGGTACCGACCCCGCCCCGCGTCACGCACCACAACGGCGCGGACACGTCGACGTCCTGCAACGCCTGCACCAGAAGGGTCGTCGCGACCATCCCGGTGGGGACGCCGGGGTGGCCTGGGTACTGCGCGTCCGCCAGGCCGAGCAGGGACACCACCCCGGCCGGCGGCGCGTCCTGCTCCCCGGCCAGCCGCTCCGCCAACTCCTCCCGGGTGACCTGGGCCGGGTCGACAGCCAACTGCCGCACGGCCGACCCGCCGGGCAGCGCGGCGGCGAGCAGGTCCAACCAGCCGTCCACCGCGGGATCGTCGACCGGCCGCACCACCAGCAGGTCACCGGCCACGGCACCGCCGCCGACCGCCGGGGCCGCCCGCTTCCACACCACCCGGTACGACCAGCCGTCCAGCACCGCCCGCTGCAATCGGGCCTTCCGCCACGACGACAGCACCGGCAGCGCCGGAGCGAGCACCTCCGCGTCGGCCGCGCCGCCGTCGAGCTGCGCGGCCAGCGCCGCCACGTCGGAACGCTCCACCGCCGACCAGAACTCGACGTCGACGACGTCCGGGCTGACCGGTCCGGTGGCGGCCGGCGCCACCGACTCCGGCCAGTAGTGCTCGCGCTGGAACGCGTACGTGGGCAGGCCCGTGAGCACCGGCGCGGGGGCGAGGATCCGGCGGTAGTCCACCGGCAGCCCGTTGGCGTGGGCCAGGGCGAAGCTGGTCAGCAACCGGACACGGGCGTCCTCGCCACGACGCAGCGTCGCCAACGCCCGACCAGCGGCACCCGTGTCGTCGAGGATCGCGGTCACCGACATGCTCAGCACCGGATGCGGGGAGACCTCGACGAAGTCCGTGTGCCCGGCGTCGATGGCGGTACGCACGGCGGTGTCGAACAGCACCGGCAGACGCAGGTTCTCGGCCCA
>NZ_JBIDCU010000037.1:0-20997 GCF_043204765.1 Micromonospora sp. NPDC047730
GCGAGGGTGCAAGCACCGTCCGGCGCTCAAGAAATCGGGGGATCCGGCGCGTCACGCGCCGGGAAGAATCAGACCGGCCCTCTGGAGACCGGGAGTGGCCCGTGTCGCGGGGCGAGGGGGTCGCCCCTTCACTGGCCGGGACCATGTGTAACGACCGGCGGCCCGCCATCATTCCGGGGCCCGCACGCCAGCCCGCCGGGGCGGGGTTGGTCTTGCTGGGCCGTACGCAGGGTGTAACGACCCCGGCCCGGCCACGATTCCGCCCCCACGATGCCCCCGGTCACACCCCGGACCGGACCCACGGGACGACGCCGCACGGTGCCGCCGCACGGCTCCTGTCGAGCTGCCCTCAGAGATGGGGCACAACATGCCGCCGCAGGCGACCGCGCCTGGCGTGACGGATGGTCCCACAGATGGGGCATCTCGACAGCAATGCCGGATAACGGACATCCAGGCACGGACGGCGCGCGACCATCGACGGGGTGTGGCCCGCCGTGCCCGGCGCAGGGATCAAGCCTGACCGCCCGGACCCGGGCACGGCGGGCCACACCCCGCGACGACGCACCGCAAGCACACGCCACAGAAGATGCCGGGGCCACGGCACCGCGAGAGCCACAACCGCACGTGACCGCCGGCACATCAGATACGAACCGGTTCCGTATCGAAACCTCACCCCCTAAGCTGACCCCCAATACGAGTCTGACCCGTATCGAAAACGGGGCCGGGGGGAGAACCAGAGATGCAACCGCACGAGAACACCGGACATCCGAGGAGGTGGGCGATCCTCGGGGTGCTCGTGATCAGCCTGCTCGTCGTCGTCCTGGACAACACCATCCTCAACGTCGCGCTGCGTACGCTCGCCGACCCGGTGCACGGCCTCGGCGCGAGCCAGGGCGAGCTGGAGTGGTCGATCAACTCCTACACCCTGGTCTTCGCCGGCCTGCTGTTCACCTTCGGCGTGCTCGGCGACCGCGCCGGGCGCAAGCGTTTCCTGCTGGTCGGCCTGGTGCTCTTCGGGCTGGCGTCGCTGCTGTCGGCGTACGCGCAGAGCCCGGCGCAACTCGTCGCGGCCCGCGCGCTGATGGGCGTGGGCGGCGCGGCCATCATGCCGGTCACGCTCTCGATCATCTCCAACGTCTTCGACCCACGGGAGCGGGGCCGGGCGATCGGCGTCTGGGCCGGCGCGGTCGGCCTGGCGGTGGCGATCGGCCCGATCCTCGGCGGCGCGCTGCTGGAGCACTACTGGTGGGGCTCCGTCTTCCTGATCAACGTGCCGGTGGTCGCGCTCGGGGTGGTGCTGGTGGCGATCCTGGTGCCCGAGTCGCGGGACCCGAACCCGGGACGCGTCGACGTCGTCGGCGTGCTGCTGTCGGTGGTCGGCCTGGTCGCCCTGACGTACGGCATCATCGACGGCGGCGAGCACGGCTTCGGCCGCCCGGTGGTCTGGGCCGCGATCCTCGGCGGCCTGGCGGTGCTGGCCTGGTTCGTCGCGTACGAGCGGCGCAGCGACCACCCGTCGCTGGACGTGCGGCTGTTCCGGGTGCCCCGCTTCGCCGCCCCGGTGGCGATCGTCGGGCTGATCTTCTTCGCCGCGATGGGCGTGATGTTCTTCAGCTCGTTCTACCTGCAACTGGTGCGCGGCTACAGCCCGCTGGAGACCGGCCTGCTCTTCCTGCCCTTCGCGGTGGCCCAGCTCGTCTTCGCCCCGCGCAGCGCGGCGATGGTCCGCCGGTACGGCGGCAAGGCGGTCGCCGTGGTCGGGCTGGCGCTGACCGTGGTGGCGCTCGGCGCGTTCGCCTTCGTCGGCGAGAGCACCCCGATCTGGGTGGTGCTCGTCTTCTTCTTCCTCCAGGGCGCCGGAATGGCCAACATCATGCCCCCGGCCACGGAGTCGATCATGTCGGCGCTGCCGCGGGAGAAGGCCGGGGTCGGCTCGGCGGTCAGCAACACCGTCCGGCAGGTGGCCGGCGCTCTCGGCGTGGCGGTGCTCGGGTCGGTGCTCTCCGCGGTCTACCGTGCCGACGTCGACTCCGCGCTGCGGGACCTGCCCGCCGGGGCACGCGAAGCGGCCGGCGAGTCGATCTCCGGCGCGTACGCCGCGGCGGGTCAGCTCGGGCCGGCGGCGCCGCAGCTGATCGCGGTGGCCGACGACGCCTTCGTGGCCGCGATGCACTGGGCGGCGGGCCTCGCCGCCGCGGTCGCCGCGGTCGGCATCCTCGTGGTGCTGCGCTGGATGCCCGGCCGCGCCGCGGCCCCGGTGGCGGCGCCGGCACCGGCGGGTGAACCCGAGTTGGCCGGGACCGCCTAGGTTCGGGGACAATGTCCGACATGACTTCCACCGCCGATGCTCCGCGGTCGCCCGGGCGACCGCGGAGCATCCGCGCGGACGAGGCGATCCTCGAGGCCACCCTCGACCTGCTCGCCGAGGGCAGCACGATCGAGGCTCTCTCGATCGAGTCGATCGCCGCCCGGGCCGGCGTGGGCAAGGCCACCATCTACCGGCGCTGGCCCGGCAAGGACGCGTTGCTGACCGACGCGCTGCGCCGGCTCAAGGGCCAACCGCCGGCGCCGCCCGGCCGGTCGGTCCGCGACGACCTGGTGGTGCTGGTCGGCGCGGTCGGGCACAACATCGACCCGCGGGCGGCGCGGATCATGCCCTGCCTGGTGCCGCGGGTGAACCGCAGCCCGGACGAGTACCAGCTCTACCAGAGCATCATCGAGCCGCGCCGGGCGCTGATGCGGGAGGTGCTGCGCCGGGGGATCCGCACCGGCGAGCTGCGCGCCGACATCGACGTCGAGGTCACCATGGCGATGCTGACCGGCCCGATGCTGATCCAGCGGGTGCTGCGCTGGCACCCCGACCTCGACGAGGCGTCCCTGCCGGAGAAGGTCGTCGACGGCGTCCTGGACGGCATCCGCGCCCGCTGACCCCGGCCACCGCCCCGGTCCCGCACGCCGGTACGGCCACCCGGTCCCGCACGCGACACGGCCGGCGGGACCGTCAGCCGGCCGGCCGGTCGGACCGTCAGCCGGCCGGCGTACGCAGGCGGTGCAGGCGCAGGGCGAGCTGGACCTCCAGCGCCCGCTCCGGCTTCTGCCAGTCCGCGCCGAGCAGCTGCCCGACCCGCTCCAGCCGCTGGGTCACCGTGTTGACGTGCACGTGCAGCAGCTCCGCGGCCCGGGCCAGGCTGCCGCCCACCCCGAAGTACGCCTCCAGCGTCTTCACCAGCGCGGTGCCCCGGCGGGCGTCGTAGTCGACCACCGGCCCGATGGTGGCCGTCAGGAACCGGTCCACGTCCTTGTCGCCGCCGTCGCCGACCGCACCCAGCAGCAGCCCGACGAAACCCAGCTCGGCGGTGCTCGCGCCCTGCCCCGACCGGCCCAGCGCGCCCAGCGCGGTGAGGCAACGGTCGGCCTCGGCGAACGAGGTGGCCAGCGACGCCGGGCCCGTCGACGGGCCGCTCGCCCCGGCGGTCACCGGCCGGCCGGTCACCCGGGACAGGTCCCGGGCCACCGCCCGGGCGTTGCCGCCCGCGTCCCGGCCCGGCAGCATCAGCACCACCCGCCCGTCGCGGGCCGCCGCCAGCCCACCCCGCGTCGAGGCGTACGTGGTGGCCCACGACAGCACCCGCTGCCGGGCCGAACCCGTCGCGGCGATCGCGTCGTCGCCGACCGCCACCAGCACGTGCGGCGCGTCCAGGTCCACCCCGAGCCGGCGGGCCCGGCTGCGCAGCGCGTCGGTGTCCCGCAGCGGCCGGGCGATCAGGTCGTCGAGCAGCTCGCCCCGGACCCGCCCCTCCGCCTCGGCGACGGTGCGCCGGAACAGCAGCAGCAGCGCGGTCACCAGCGACGCCCGCTCCAGGATCCGCTGGTCGGCGTCGACCAGTTCGTCGTCGGGGCGCAGCACCAGCGCGCCCATGTTCTCCGCGCCGGCCACCACCGCGGCGTACCAGAGCGGCCCCCGGCGCACGCTGCGGCCCTCCGTACGCGACGCGGCCACCGCCTCCACCATGTCCGCCCGGTCCGGCTCGTCGATCTCGCCGACCCGGGCCAGCAGCCGGCCCTCCGCGTCCAGCGCCAGCAGCGCCCCGCCGAGCACGTCGGTGACCGCCGCGGCCACGTCCTCCACGCCGCCGCCGCGCAACACCAGCGCGGTCATCCGGTCGTGCGCCGCCGCGGCCCGCTCCACCGAGCTGCTGTGGGCCCGGATGGTGGTGTTCGCCGCCGACAGCTCCTCCAGCGCCGCCCTGGTCTCGGCGAGCAGTCGCGCGGTGTCGATCGCCACCGCCGCGTGCGCGGCGAGGGACACCAGCAGCGCCACCTCCTCCCGGACGAACGGCCGGGCCGACCGGTTGGCCGCGTAGAGCACGCCGATCGAGGTCGAGCCGAGCCGCAGCGGCACGCCCAGGATGGCCACCAGGCCCTCCTCGCCCACCCCGGCGTCGATCTCGCCGGTGTGGTGGAAGCGGTCGTCCTCCGGGTAGTTCGCCGTGACGTACGGGGCACCGGACTGGGCCACCAGGCCGCCGAGACCGGCGCCCATCGGCAGCCGCAGCCGCTGGAAGCGGGCGGAGACCGAGCCGTCGGTGACCCGCATGTAGGTGTCGCCGCGCTCGTCGTCGTTGAGCGTCATGTAGGCGACATCCGCGCCGAGCAGGTTGCGTGCCCGGTGCACGATCGCGCGCAGCACGTCGTCGAGGTCGCGCAGCCCGGCCAGGTCGCTGACCGTGTCGTACAGGCCGGAAAGCTCGACCTCCCGGCGGCGGCGGCGTTCCAGCAGCGCGCGGACCCGCAGCGCCACCGTCTTGGCCTGCTCCAGCTCGGCGAGCCGGTCGGGCGGCAGCCCGGCGGCGCGCGCGGCGACGAGCGGCCCCTCGAACTCCACCGCGGCGGCCTCGCGGGCGAGCAGTTCCAGGAACTCCACCGGTGACGACATGACCGACATTGTGCGGCTCGCCACTAGTTCGCCGTCCAGCCCCCGTCGAGCGCAATGGACGCGCCCGTGATGAACGCCGCCGGCGGGGAGCAGAGGTAGGCAACCAGCTCCGACACCTCCTCCGGCTCGATCAGCCGCTTGATCGCCGCCCGGGCCAGCATGATCTTCTCGACCACCTCCGCCTCCGGGATGCCGTGGCTGGCCGCCTGGTCGGCGATCTGGCTCTCTACCAGCGCGGTCCGCACGTACGCCGGATTGATGCAGTTGGCCGTCACGCCGTGCGCGGCGCCCTCCAGCGCCACCACCTTCGACAGCCCCTCCAGGGCGTGCTTCGCCGAGACGTACGCCGACTTGTACGGCGAGGCGCGCAGCCCGTGCACCGAGGAGATGTTGACGATCCGCCCCCAGCCCTTGGCGTACATGTGCGGCAGCGCCCGGCGGATGATCAGGAACGGCGCCTCCACCATCACCCGGTGCAGGTAGGCGAAGCGCTCCGCGGAGAACTCCTGCACCGGCGCCACGTGCTGGAGGCCCGCGTTGTTCACCACGATGTCCACGTCCGCGTCGAGCCGGTCCACCGCCTCGGCGTCCGCCAGGTCCACCCCCTCGGCTCGGCCGCCGGCCTCCGCCGCCACCGCCTTGGCCGCCTCGATGTTGCGGTCCACCACCAGGACCTTGGCGCCGGCGGCCCCGAGCCGCAGGGCACAGGCGCGGCCGATGCCGCTGCCGCCCCCGGTCACCAGGGCGGTACGACCAGCGAGGTCGACGTGTACGACGTGGGGCACCGCCACGGGTTCTGCCGTCATGGCGCATGAAGTTACGAGCTGTGTGTCCGGGCGCACATGGGGCGGCGGCACATACTCGACGGCCGGAGTGTGTGGTCCACACGGCACATCGGCGGCGTGTCGGCGCGCCCGGCGTGTCCCCGGCACCGGGCCGTCGTCCGGCTCGGTAGGGTGTCGAACACACGTACTGCTGACGGCTGGGGGAGGAGGCGGCGTGCGGGTGCTCGGCGTCGACCCGGGGCTGACCCGGTGCGGGGTCGGCGTGGTCGAGGGCGTGCCGGGGCGGCCCTGCACGTTGGTCGCCTACTACGTCGTCTACACCGACCCCGGCGACGAGCTGCCGCTGCGTCTGCTGCACCTGGACCGCTCGCTCACCGACCTGGTCGCCGAGCACCGGCCGGACAGTGTCGCCGTCGAGCGGGTGTTCAGCCAGCACAACGTCCGCACGGTGATGGGCACCGCCCAGGCCAGCGGGATCGCCGTGCTCGCCGGCGCCCGCGCCGGGCTGCCCGTGCAGACCTACACGCCCAGCGAGGTGAAGGCGGCCGTGACCGGTTCCGGTCAGGCCGACAAGGCCCAGATGACGGCGATGGTCACCCGGCTGCTGCGGCTGCCCGAGCCGCCGAAGCCGGCGGACGCCGCCGACGCCCTCGCCCTGGCCATCTGTCACGTGTGGCGCGGCGGGACGCGCTCCAAGCTGGCCGCCGCGGCCGACCGGGTACGACGAGGAGGAGCCAGATGATCGCCAGCGTGCGCGGGGTGGTGACCGCGACCGGTCCGGACCACGCGGTCGTGGAGGTCGGCGGGGTGGGCCTGGCGGTGCAGTGCGCCCCCGGCACCCTCGCCGAGCTGCGGGTCGGCCAGCCCGCCCGACTGGCCACCAGCCTGGTCGTCCGGGAGGATTCGCTCACCCTCTACGGCTTCGCCGACGACGACGCCAAGCAGCTCTTCGAGCTGCTGCAGACCGCCAGCGGGGTCGGCCCCCGGCTGGCCCAGGCCGTGCTCGCCGTGCACACCCCCGACGCGGTACGCAAGGCGATCGCCAACGCCGACACCGCCGCGCTGACCCGGGTGCCCGGCATCGGCAAGAAGGGCGCCGAGCGCCTGGTCCTGGAGCTGCGCGACCGGGTCGGCCCGGCCCCGGTCGGCGCCGACGGGGCGGCCGGGGTGACCGGCGGGGCGTGGCCCGAGCAGGTGCGGCAGGCGCTGGTCGGGCTGGGCTGGACGGCCGGGCAGGCCGACCAGGCGGTCGCCGCGGTGGCGGAGACCGTCGACGGTGACGTGCCGCCCGTGCCGGTGCTGCTCAAGCAGGCCATCCGACTGCTGGGCCGCACCCGGTGACCGGTCCCGACGGCAACCTGGTCTCCGCCTACGTCAACGACGCGGAACTGGACGCGGAGGCCAGCGTCCGGCCGAAGCGGCTGGAGGAGTTCATCGCCCAGCACCGCGTGCGCGACCAGCTCGACCTGCTGCTCCAGGGCGCGATGCGGCGCGGCTCCCCGCCGGACCACATCCTCCTCTCGGGCCCGCCTGGCCTCGGGAAGACGACGTTGGCCAACATCGTCTCCGCCGAGCTGGGTTCGGGCATCCGGGTGACCAGCGGCCCGGCCATCGAGCGTTCGGGCGACCTGGCGGCGATCCTGACCAGCCTCGCCGAGGGCGACGTGCTCTTCATCGACGAGATCCACCGGATCGCCAAGCCGGCCGAGGAGCTGCTCTACAGCGCGATGGAGGACTTCCGGGTCGACGTGGTGGTCGGCAAGGGCCCGGGCGCGACCGCCATCCCGCTGGACGTCGAGCCGTTCACCCTGGTCGGCGCGACCACCCGCTCGGGCCTGCTGACCGGGCCGATGCGGGACCGCTTCGGCTTCGTCGCGCATCTCGACTTCTACTCCCCGGCCGACCTGGAGGTGCTGCTGCGCCGCTCGGCCCGGATCCTCGGCGTGCCGATCACCGACGAGGGCGCCGCGGAGGTCGCCGGCCGTTCTCGGGGCACCCCCCGGATCGCCAACCGTCTGCTGCGCCGGGTCCGCGACTTCGCCGAGGTCCGCGCCGACGGCGTGGTCACCCTGGAAACCGCCCGGGCGGCCCTGAAGGTGTACGACGTCGACGCGCTCGGTCTGGACCGGCTGGACCGGGCGGTGCTGACCGCACTGGTCGACTCGTTCCGGGGCGGGCCGGTCGGCCTGTCCACCCTCGCCGTGGCGGTGGGGGAGCAGCCGGACACGGTCGAGGAGGTGTGCGAGCCGTTCCTGGTCCGGGCCGGCCTGCTGGCCCGTACGCCGCGCGGCCGGGTCGCCACCGAGGCTGCCTGGCGGCACCTGGGGCGTACGCCCCCGAATGGTACATTTGGCACGGATGCCCCTGTCGCGCCCGATCTGTTCTCTGCGGATGCTGATCAGCCGTGATGCGAACGTGATCTGTGCCGCATTCGGCGTTCCCAGGTGCAGGGATTAGACTCGCGCCGGTCTGTACAGGACGTGAGAATCCGCCTCCGCTCCGGCACGCCCGTGCCGGGTCGGCGGCCAATGGGAAGGTCTTTCACCGTGCTTTACGCAGCAGAGGGCGGCGGGGGTGCCGGCAGCCTGACGCCGATCCTCATGATCGCTCTGCTCTTCGGCGTCATGTACTTCATGATGATCCGCCCCCAGCAGAAGCGCCGCCGCGAGGCGGCGGACATGCAGTCCGCCCTCGCCCCCGGCGACGAGGTGGTCACGATCGGCGGGCTCTACGGCACGGTCACCGGGGTGGACGACGACACCGTCCTGCTGGAGGTCGCGCCCGGTGTGCAGACCCGGTACGCCCGCCCGGCGATCGCCCGGGTGGTCAGCCAGGCGGAGCGTCCCGCCGAGCCGGCCGCCGAGGACGCGGACGCCGTCAAGGAGTGAGGCGTCGCTCCCGCCCCGGGGCGGCGGTCGCCGGCTCGCGGTGACCGCCGTGCCGGAAGGGGCAGCGGAGACGACGTGAAAACTGGATAGTTGGGCCCGACGGCGGGAGCCGGCACGTCCACGCTCCGCTCGGCGCCCCCGCGCCGCGACGTCGGGGCCCGCGCGCCGGCCCCCGACGCCGGCCCGTCAGGACCGCCGGCCGCACCGGCCGACACCCGCCGCACCAGCGGCGCGACCGTACAGGGAGACAGGACAGCCGTGGCACCACCTCAGGGACAGATGCGCCCCGGACGGCAACTGGCCGTGCTCGGGCTCATCTTCGTCGTCCTCTATCTTTTGGTGTTCTTCGCGGGCGGCGCCAGCGGCGGCCTGAAGGACCGGCTGGAGCCCAAGCTCGGCCTGGACCTCGTCGGTGGCACCCGGCTGACGCTGGAGGCGACCAACACCGTCGACGGCCGGGCCCCGACGGCGGAGAACCTCGAGGAGGCCCGCCAGATCATCGAGAGCCGCGTCAACGCCTTCGGCGTCGCCGAGGCCGAGGTGGTCACCGAGGGCAACCGCAACATCGTGATCTCCCTCCCCGGTGAGAACCGCGACATCACCGAGGTCGGCAGCGCCGCCGAGCTGCGCTTCCGCAAGCTGCTCAAGGCCGCCGACGGCAGCGGCGCGGCCGCCGCCCCGGCGCCGACCGCCACCCCGGCGCCGTCCGGCAGCGCGACCCCGGCCCCGTCGGGCAGCGCGAAGCCCTCGGGCAGCGCCTCCCCGTCCGGCACCGCCGGGCCGAAGGTGACCCCGTCGGCGAGCGGCGGCCAGGGCGGCATGGCGCCGGCGCCGAGCGCCAGCCCGTCGGCGTCGGCTCCGGCCTCGCCGAGCGCCGCGGCGCCCTCGCCCAGTGCGAGCAGCCAGCCGGTGCCGCAGAGCGTCGAGGAGCAGCGCAAGGCCGTCGAGCAGAAGGTCGGCGCCGCCGCCTGGGCCGCCGCGAGCGGCCTCCAGGCACCGGCCGACCTGACCGCCGACCCGTCGCTGGCGGAGAAGCTCAAGCCGTTCGCCGCCCTCGACCCGCGCGAGGTCGCGGTGCTGCCGGCGCAGATGCAGTTCAACGTGCCGCAGATCAGCTGCGCCCAGCTCGACAAGCGGCCGCCGGCGTCGATCTCCGCCCCCGACCAGCAGGTGGTCGCCTGCGAGGACGGCGCCGCGAAGTACCTGCTCGACCAGGCGAAGGTGCTCGGCACCGACGTCGACGACGCCAACGCGGTGCTCGACCAGACCAGCCAGTGGGTGGTCAGCCTGGACTTCTCCGGCCCGGGCCAGGACAAGTGGACCAACCTGACCCGCGAGGCGTTCAACAACGAGGGCCAGGCCTGCGACGCCACCGCGCTCGGCCAGGACGGCAAGTGCCGCGTCGCCGTCGTGCTGGACAACGAGATCGTCTCCTCGCCCGAGATCCAGGGCGTGCTGACCGGCAACTCGCAGATCACCGGCAACTTCACCCAGAAGGACGCCAGCACCCTCGCCGGCCAGCTCCGCTACGGCGCGCTGCCGGTCACCTT
This sequence comes from Micromonospora sp. NPDC047730, assembly GCF_043204765.1. NCBI lineage: Bacteria > Bacillati > Actinomycetota > Actinomycetes > Micromonosporales > Micromonosporaceae > Micromonospora > Micromonospora sp. NPDC047730. The sequence continues at coordinate 10,160 of NZ_JBIDCU010000037.1, forward strand.
CGAGGAGCAGGAGTCGCAGAACGTCACCGCCACCCTGGGCGCCAGCCACCTGCGGGCCGGTCTCCTCGCGGCGGGCATCGGCATGCTGCTGGTCATCATCTACTCGTTCTTCTACTACCGCCTGCTCGGCTCGGTGATCTTCCTGAGCCTGATCCTGTCGGCGTTGCTGGTCTTCGGCGCGCTGGTGGTGCTCGGCCGGCAGATCGGCTTCACCCTCACCCTCGCCGGCATCGCCGGCATGATCGTCTCGCTCGGTGTGGCGGCGGACTCGTTCGTCATCTACTTCGAGCGGCTCAAGGACGAGATCCGGGAGGGGCGCAGCCCCCGCAGCGCCGTGCCGCGGGCCTGGATCCGGGCCCGCCGGACGATCATCTCGGCCAACGCGATCACGCTGATGTCGGCGGTGGTGCTCTACGTGGTCTCGGTCGGCGCGGTGAAGGGCTTCGCCTTCGCCCTCGGCCTGGCGACCGTGCTGGACCTGGTCGTGGTCTTCCTCTTCCGGCACCCGATCATGACGATGTTCGCCCGCACCCGGGCGTTCCTGTCCCCGCGGGTCAGTGGTCTCGGGCGGGCGCTTCCGGCCCGGACGGCCGACGAGGCCAAGCCCCGCAACCCGCGCGTGAAGGAGGCCTGAGATGGCAAAGAGTGGTCTCGCGAGCCGCCTCTACCGCGGCGAGGCCGGCCTCGACATCATCGGCCGGCGCAAGCTCTGGTTCGCCGTCGCCGGCACGCTGATCCTGCTGGCGCTCCTCAGCTTCGGGCTGCGCGGGTTCCACCTCGGCATCGAGTTCGCCGGCGGCAACTCGTTCCAGGTCCCGGCCAGCGTCGGCACCATGGAGCAGACCGAGGCGAAGGTCAAGACGGCCCTCGCCACGGCCGGCGACGGCGCCAACGTGGTCACCACGCAGAAGGTCGGCGGCACCGGCGGCGACTTCTACGAGGTGCGCACCACGCAGCTCAGCGCCGAGCAGGCCAACGCCGTCAAGGTCGAGATCGCCGAGGAGTTCGGCATCGACCCCACCACCATCAGCGGCAACCAGGTCAGCGAGGCGTGGGGCAGCCAGGTCACCTCCCGGGCGATGCTCGGTCTGGTCATCTTCATCGCGCTGGTGATGGTCTACCTGATCCTGCGGTTCGAGTGGCGGATGGCGGTCGCCGCCGTCTCCTCGCTGATCATGAACCTGATCCTCACCGCCGGCGTCTACTCGCTGGTCGGCTTCGAGGTCACCCCGTCGACGGTCATCGGCTTCCTCACGATCCTGGGCTTCGCGCTCTACGACGTGGTGGTGGTCTTCGACAAGGTGCAGGAGAACACCCGCGGCATCACCGCGAACAACAACCAGACGTACGGCGAGGCGGCCAACCTGGCGATCAACCAGAGCCTCATGCGGTCGCTGAACACCTCGGTGGTGGCGCTGCTGCCAGTCGGTGGTCTGCTCTTCATCGGTGCCGGCCTGCTCGGCGCGGGCACCCTGAAGGACCTCGGCCTGGTGCTCTTCGTCGGTATGGCGGTGGCGTTCCTGACCTCGATCCTGCTGGCCACGCCGCTGCTGGTGCTGCTCAAGAACTACGAGCCGCGGATCCAGGCGCACAACAAGCGGGTGCTGGCCCGCCGGGGCGCGATCGCCCGCGGCGAGGTCACCCCGAAGGGTGCGCCCCGCACCGGGGAGGCCGCGGACGAGCCGGTCGACCCGGAATCGGCGGCGCTGGCCGGCGCCGCGCCGAAGGTGGGCGCGCGGCCGGCGGGGAAGCGGTCGACCGGCGTCCGGGGCGGGCGTCCGGCCGGCGGCGGCAACCGGCCGGGCGGCGGAAAGCGGCGCTGACCTGGGCCGGCGACACCCGGTAGGAATCGAACCGACGGCGTCCTTCATGCTGTGCGAGCAGCAGGGAGGACGCCGTCGTCGTGGAAGGGGAGCGGACTGCCGTGACGGAGACCCACAGCACCGGGGTACGGGGAGACAGCGGCCCGGAGGCCGCGAAGCTGGTGGCCAGCCGGGTGCTCGACGTGCCCGACTTCCCCAAGCCCGGTGTCATGTTCAAGGACCTGATGCCGCTGTTCGCCGACGGTGAGGCGTTCCGCCAGGTGGTCGACGCGATCGTCGCGTACCACGGGCGGGACTCGTTCGACGCCGTCGTCGGCATGGAGGCGCGCGGGTTCGTGGTCGCGGCAGCCGTCGCGTACGCGACCGGGGTCGGCGTGGTGCCGGTGCGCAAGGCCGGGAAGCTGCCCCGCCCGGCGTACTCGGCCTCCTATGACCTGGAGTACGGCCAGGCCACCCTGGAGGTGCACCAGGACGCGTTCACGGCCGGGCACCGGGTGCTGGTGGTCGACGACGTGCTGGCCACCGGTGGCACCGCCGAGGCGACGCTGGACCTGGTGGAGCGGGCCGGGGGCACCGTGGCCGGCTTCACCGTGCTGCTGGAGCTCGGCTTCCTCGGCGCGCGGGAGCGGTTGTCGCCGCGCCCGGTGCATGCCCTGCTGACCGTTTGAGCGCCCCGACCGTCGGGCGGACCCGGTGCGGTCCGTCCGGCGGAGCGGCGGGGCACCGTGCGTGCGGGTAGCATTGCCCTTTGCTGACCGGGCGGGGCCCGTCCGGACGGCACAAGACCAGGCCGACCGGCGCACGGTCGGTGTATTCCCGGCGAGCGGTGAGGAGGCCGGTGTCCCACGATGTCGCCCCTCCGGTGGAGGGCACGGTGCACCCGACAGGCGACGCGGACGGCTCGGTGACCGCACGGAACGGTGACGTGCCGACCCGGGGCGCGGGCTCCGGCAACGGCTCCGGCGTGACCGGTCCGGCCGACACCGCGCGGTCCGGCGCGACGGCCGGCCCGGCCGGTGGCGCGGGCGCGGCGACCGAGGGGGTCGTGCTCCCGTTCCCCGCCGACGGTGATCCCCTGCCCAGCGCCGGCTTCGCGCTCTCCACCGCGCCCACCGGCCGCCGCGTCCGGGCCAGGCTGGCGCGGTTCAACGCGCCGTGGCAGTCCTCGCAGGTCAGCGAGGTGCTCGAGCCGCTGATCTCGACCCATCGGGACGCCCACCCCAAGGCCGACGCGCGGCTGCTCCAGCGTGCCTTCGACACCGCGGCCCGCTGGCACTCGGGGCAGTACCGCAAGTCCGGCGACCCCTACATCACCCATCCGCTCGCGGTGGCCACCATCCTGGCCAACCTCGGGATGGACACCACCACCCTGGTCGCCGCGCTGCTGCACGACACCATCGAGGACACGGAATACACGCTCGACCAGATGCGCGCCGACTTCGGCGGCGAGGTCGCGCTGCTCGTCGACGGGGTCACCAAGCTCGACAAGGTCAAGCTGGGCGACGCGGCCAAGGCCGAGACGATCCGCAAGATGGTCGTCGCGATGGCCAAGGACCCGCGGGTGCTGGTGATCAAGCTGGCCGACCGGCTGCACAACATGCGTACCCTCACCTTCCTGCCCCGTCCGAAGCAGGAGCAGAAGGCGAAGGAGACGCTGGAGATCCTGGCCCCGCTGGCTCACCGGCTGGGTATGAACACCATCAAGTGGGAGCTGGAGGACCTCGCCTTCGGGACGCTCTTCCCGAAGCGGTTCGAGGAGATCAACCGGCTGATCGGGGAGCACCAGCCGCAGCGCGAGGCGCTGCTGCGTCAGGTGACCCAGAAGGTGCAGACCGACCTGAAGGCCGCCAAGATCAAGGCGGAGACCACCGGGCGGCCGAAGCACCTCTACTCGATCTACCAGAAGATGATCGTGCGGGGTCGCGACTTCAACGACATCTACGACCTGGTCGGGGTGCGGATCCTGGTCGACACGGTGCGGGACTGCTACGCGGCGCTGGGCGTGATCCACGCCAACTGGCAGCCGGTGCCGGGCCGGTTCAAGGACTACATCGCGATGCCCAAGTTCAACATGTACCAGTCGTTGCACACGACGGTCATCGGGCCCACCGGCAAGCCGGTGGAGATGCAGATCCGCACGTACGCGATGCACCGCACCGCCGAGTTCGGCATCGCCGCGCACTGGAAGTACAAGGAGCACAAGGGCACCCAGATCGTCGGTCCGCCGGCGCACATCGACGAGATGACCTGGCTGCGCCAGCTGCTGGACTGGCAGCGGGAGGCGGCCGACCCGAGCGAGTTCCTCGACGCGCTGCGCTTCGACCTGTCCAGCCAGGAGGTCTACGTCTTCACCCCGAAGGGTGACGTCATCCCGCTGCCGACCGGGTCGACGCCGGTGGACTTCGCGTACGCGGTGCACACCGAGGTCGGGCACAAGTGCATCGGGGCGCGGGTCAACGGCAAGCTGGTGCCGTTGGAGTCGACGCTGTCCAACGGCGACGTGATCGAGATCTTCACGTCGAAGTCCGAGACGGCCGGGCCGACGCAGGACTGGCTGGGCTTCGTCAAGAGCCCGCGCGCCCGCACCAAGATCCGCCAGTACTTCAACAAGGAGCGGCGCGAGGAGGCGATCGAGGCCGGCAAGGACGCGATCGTCAAGGCGATGCGCAAGCAGGGCATGCCGTTGCAGCGGATGCTCACCTCGGACGCGCTGATGGCGATCGCCCGGGACCTGCACCTGGCCGACGTCGCCTCGCTCTATGCCGCGGTCGGCGACAGCCAGGTCTCCGCCCAGTCGGTGGTGCAGAAGCTGATGGCCGCGTACGGCGGCGAGGAGGGCGCGGCGGAGGACATCGCCGAGACCGCCGTCGCCACCCGGCCGCCGCGCAGCCGGCAGAGCAGCGCGGACCCGGGCGTCGTGGTCCGCGGGGTCAGCGACGTGTGGATCAAGCTGGCGCGCTGCTGCACCCCCGTCCCGCCGGACTCGGTCTTCGGCTTCGTGACCCGCTCCGGCGGGGTGAGCGTGCACCGCGACGACTGCGCCAACGCCGAGGACCTGCGGGCGCAGAACGAGCGGGTGGTCGAGGTGAGCTGGAAGCTCACCTCGGCGTCGACGTTCCTGGTCGCCATCCAGGTCGAGGCGCTGGACCGGCACAAGCTGCTCGCCGACGTGACCCGGGTGCTCTCCGAGGAGCGGGTCAACATCCTCTCCGCGACGGTCACCACCACCCGCGACCGGGTGGCGGTGAGCCGGTTCAGCTTCGAGATGGCCGACCCGAAGCACCTGGGCCACCTGCTGGCCGCGGTCCGCAAGGTCGACGGCGTCTTCGACGCCTACCGCGTCACCTCCGGCGCCTGACCCACCCACCCCAACCCCACCCCCACCCCCAACCCCACCCCCAACCCCACCCTGCCCCGCTACACACCCGCGCCCCCTCGCCGCGGCGATCTTGCACTTTCGGCCCTAGGTATGTGCAGGTCGCCCCTTTTGCCGGGGCACAAAGTGCAAGATCGCCGGGACTGGGGAGGGGGCTGGGGTGGGATGGGATAGCGAAGCGCCCGCCGGCGGGGCCGGCGGGCGCTCGTCGTACGGGTGGGCGGTCAGCCCTGGGGGGCGCTCATGGTGAGCTTCTTGATGGTGATCTCCTTCTTCGGGTGACCACCGCCGGCCTGCTGCGCGAACGCCTTGTCGTCGCCCGCCGCCGCGACCTGCTTGACGATGTCCATGCCACCGGTGATGGTGCCCAGGACGGTGTAGTTCGGGTCCAGCGGCGAGTCGCCGTAGACGATGAAGAACTGGCTGCCCGTGCTGCCCGGCTGCGTGGACTTGGCCATCGCGATCACGCCCTCCGGGTACGGCGGGCGCTTGTCGGTGGGCAGGTTCTCCTCGGCGAGCCGGTAGCTCGGGCCGCCGGTGCCGTCGGTCTCCCGCCAGCCCTTGCCGGTCGCGCTCGGGTCGCCGCACTGGAGCACCTTGATGCCCTCGGTCACCAGCCGGTGGCACTTGCTGTTGTCGAAGAAGTTCTTCTCCGCCAGGTGCGTGAAGCTGCCCGCGGTGCAGGGCACCGCCGCCCGGTCGACCTTGGCGGTGATCGGACCGAGGTTGGTGTCGATCGTCATCGTCTGGGTGCCGGTGTTCGACTGCTGCGCGGCCGGCAGCCCGACGTCCTTGATCTGCTTGGTCCGCTGGTCGGCGGGCAGCTCGGTCCACGCGCACTGCACGTGGTCGGCCGCCGGCCCGGCGGTGTCGGTCTTGTCGTCGTCGCCGCCGAGCGTGGTGGCCAGCCACACGGTGCCGGCGATGACGAGCACCAGGACCGACGCGGCTCCCACGATCGCCTGGGTCTGCCGGCGCTTGCGGGCCCTGGCCGCGCGCTCGGCCATCTCCTTCTCGAGCCGGGCGCGGGCCGCCGCGCGCTGCCGCTCTCTGGTGGACGTCACGCCTGGATCCTCCTGGGCTGTCTCGGGCGCGGTCGGTGCCGCTGAGGTTGGTGGGGCGGCCGGGTCAGCCGGCGCTGGGGCTGGCCGCCGGGGCGCCGGACGGCGTCGCCGCCGGGGTCGACGCCCCCTGCGCCACGGGCTCACCGACGGTCAGGCTCTGGATGACCACGTCGTCGTCCTTGGGCTTGACCTTGGCCCCCGTCCCATTGTCCACGGTCGGCTTGGCACCGATCTTCTCCACCACGTCGATCCCGCCGGTGACCCGACCGATGACCGGGTACTTCGGGTCGGCCGTGGTGAAGTCCTCGAAGAAGATCAGGAACTGGCTCGCGTTGGCGCCCGGCGGGTTGGCGATCATCGCGACCGTGCCCTTCGGGTACGTCGCGGGCTGGCCGGGCGCGGGGCTCGCCGACGGCGACGGCGCGGGGGTGGGGACGTTCTCGTCGTAGAACGAGTACGTCGGGCCGCCCAGGCCGGTGCCGCTCGGGTCGCCGCAGCGCACGGCGCCCTCGGCGGTGATCTCGTGGCACTTGGTGTTGTCGTAGAACGACCGGCTGGCCAGGTGGGCGATGCTCGCCGCGGCGCACGGGGCGGCGGCGAGGTCCAGCTCGACGGTGACCGGGGCACCCTGGTTGGTGGTGACCGTCATCGGGCGCACGCCGGACGTGGGCAGCCCCTGGGTCGCCGGGGTGCCGACGTCCTTGAGGTTGGTGTTCGCGGTGGCGTCCTGCGGGGTCCAGAGGCACACGTCTTCGGCGGCCGTGTTCTCCTTCGGGTCGTCGTCGAAGGCGCCCAGCCCCCAGGCCGAGCCGACCACGATCAGCGCGAGGACGACGGTGACGCCGACACCGGCCTGGATCTGCCGGCGACGCTTGGCGGCGGCGGCCCGGCGGGCGAGCTGCCGGTCGAGCTTGGCACGCGCCAGTTTGCGCTGCCGGTCCCTGCTGGAAGCCACCCGTGCTCCCCTTCCTCTACCCTGGTCGTCACCGGTGGTCGGGCGTCCTGCGCCCGTTCGGCGGCAGGTGCGCCACGCCACACGCCCGCCAGAGTGTACGGCTACCGGCTGGGAAAGTGGTGTACGAGGTCCAGGGCTGCGCCTATCGGGACGCGTCACTGTGGCGAACGGGGCCTCCGGGGCGGATGCGGCGAACCCGGTCGCGTCGCCGGTTAGGCTGCTGGCAGGACCCGACAGCTCGACGGAAGGGGAGCGGACGTGCTCGTGGCCGGCTTTCCCGCGGACGCCTTCGGCACCAACTGCTACGTGGTCGCCGCCGCGCCGGGGGAGCAGTGCGTGGTGGTCGACCCCGGCATCGGGGTGCTCGACCGGCTCGACGCGCTGCTGGCCGAGCATCGGCTGCACCCGGCCGCGGTGCTGCTCACCCACGGCCACCTCGACCACACGTTCTCGGTCGCGCCGGTCTGCGGCGCCCGTGGGATCACCGCGTACGTGCACCCGGGCGACCGGGAGATGCTCGCCGACCCGGCCAAGGGGCTCTCCGCGGACCTCACCTCGCTCTTCGGCGGACGGCTGCCGTACACGGAGCCCGAGGACGTCGCGGAGCTGACCGACGGCGCCACGCTCGCCCTCGCCGGGCTGGAGATCACCGTCGACCACGCCCCGGGCCATACCGGCGGGTCGGTGCTCTTCCGGCTGCCGGCCGCGGGTTCGCCCTGGGAGGCGGAGCAGCTCTGCCTCTCCGGCGACGTCCTCTTCGCCGGCTCCATCGGCCGCACCGACCTGCCGGGCGGCAGCATGCCGACGATGATCAGCAGCCTGCGGGACAAGATCCTCCCGCTGGCGGACGACACCGTCGTGCTGCCCGGCCACGGCCCCGCGACCACCATCGGCCGCGAGCGCGCGACCAACCCGTACCTCATCGAGGTGGCGGGTGGCGACGGCGCGCGACCGGCCGCCCCCGCCCGCGGCCTGTAGCCGGCCGCACCGAGCCTTCGTCCCGCGGCCTGTAGCCGGCCGCACCGAGCCTTCGCCCCGCGGCCTGTAGCCAGCCGCACCGAGCCTTCGCCCGCGCGGACCGCGCGGGTCTGCGAACGGAGCATCATGAGCAAGCCCACGCCCATCTCCGGCTTCCCGGAGTGGACGCCCGCCCAGCGGATGATCGAGCAGTACGTCCTCGACCGGATCCGGGACACCTTCGAGCTGTACGGCTTCGCGCCGCTGGAGACCCGCGCGGTGGAGCCGCTGGACCAGTTGCTGCGCAAGGGGGAGACCTCGAAGGAGGTCTACCTGATCCGGCGGTTGCAGGCCGACGCCGACGGCCCGACCGGGGACGACGCGCTCGGCCTGCACTTCGACCTGACCGTGCCGTTCGCCCGGTACGTGCTGGAGAACGCCGGCAAGCTGCAGTTCCCGTTCCGCCGCTACCAGATCCAGAAGGTGTGGCGGGGTGAGCGGCCGCAGGAGGGGCGCTACCGCGAGTTCCTCCAGGCGGACATCGACATCGTCGACCGGGACACCCTGGCCGCCCACCACGAGGCGGAGATGCCGCTGGTGATCGGCGACGCGCTGCGCTCGCTGCCGATCCCGCCGGTACGGATCCAGGTCAACAACCGCAAGATCTGCGAGGGCTTCTACCGGGGCATCGGCCTGACCGACCCGGAGGCGGCGCTGCGCGCGGTGGACAAGCTCGACAAGATCGGCCCGGCGAAGGTGGCCGAGCTGCTCGCCGAGACCGCCGGGGCGAGCGAGTCGCAGGCCAAGGCGTGCCTGGCGCTGGCGGAGATCTCCGCCCCGGACGCCTCCTTCGCCGACGCCGTCCGTGCCCTCGGCGTCACCGACCCGCTGCTGGACGAGGGGATCGAGGAGCTGGTCCGGGTGGTGGAGACCGCCGCCGAGCACTCCCCGGGGCTGTGCGTGGCCGACCTGCGCATCGCGCGCGGCCTGGACTACTACACCGGCACCGTCTACGAGACGCAGCTCGTCGGCTACGAGCGGTTCGGCTCGATCTGCTCCGGCGGCCGCTACGACAACCTGGCCAGCTCCGGCGCCGCCCGGTTCCCGGGGGTGGGCATCTCGATCGGGGTGACCCGGCTGCTCGGGCTGCTCTTCGGCGCCGGCGCGCTGTCGGTGTCGCGGGACGTGCCGACCTGCGTCCTGGTCGCGGTGACCAGCGAGGAGCAGCGGCCGGCCAGCAACCGGGTGGCCGAGGCGCTGCGTCGGCGGGGCGTGCCGACGGAGGTGTCGCCGAGCGCGGCGAAGTTCGGCAAGCAGATCCGCTACGCCGAGCGGCGGGGCATTCCGTACGTCTGGTTCCCGGGGGCGGACGGGGCCGCCGACGAGGTGAAGGACATCCGTTCGGGTGAGCAGGTCGCGGCGGCGGCGGGGGAGTGGACGCCGCCCCGGGCGGACCTCAAGCCGCTGGTCAGCTGAGTCGCTACTGGCGCGTACGGACGATCGGACCTACGGTAGCGTAAGTTACGCCACCGTAGGGAGATCGTCGTGACCGTGCTCAGCCAGACCGCTCTGCTCCTCGAACTGGAGCCCGTCGTCGAGAAGAACCTCGACCGGCACCTGTCCATGGCGAAGGAATGGTTTCCGCACGAGTACGTCCCGTGGAGCGAGGGGCGCACCTTCGACGGGCCGCTCGGCGGCGAGGCGTGGGCGGAGACCGACTCGACCATCCCCGACGTGGCCCGCACCGCGCTCATCGTCAACCTGCTGACCGAGGACAACCTGCCCTCGTACCACCACGAGATCGCCACCCTCTTCGGCCGGGACGGCGCCTGGGGGACCTGGGTGCACCGGTGGACCGCCGAGGAGGGGCGGCACGGCACCGCCATCCGCGACTACCTGACCGTCACCCGGGCGGTCGACCCGGTGGCCCTGGAGCGGGCCCGGATGACGCACATGTCCGCCGGCTACCAGAACGCCCACGACGACGAGGTGCTGCACTCGCTGGCGTACGTCTCGTTCCAGGAACTGGCGACCCGGATCTCGCACCGCAACACCGGCCGCGTCACCGGCGACCCGGCCTGCGAGGCGCTGCTCGCCCGGGTCGCGGCCGACGAGAACCTGCACATGGTGTTCTACCGCAACCTGCTGGCGGCGGCCTTCGAGCTGGCGCCCGGCCAGGCGATGCGGGCGGTCGCCGACGTGGTGGCCGACTTCCAGATGCCGGGCAACGGCATCGAGGGCTTCGCCCGCAAGTCCGTGGCGATCGCCCTCGCCGGCATCTACGACCTGCGCCAGCATCGCGACGAGGTGGTCGTCCCGGTGCTGCGCCAGTGGGACGTCTTCAACGTGACCGGCCTGGACGCCGACGGCGAGGCCGCCCGCGACCAGATCGCCGCCCACCTCGACGACCTGGAGCGCGCCGCGTCCCGCTTCGAGGAGAAGCGCGCGGCCCGCGCCGCCCGCCTCGCCGCCCGCTGACCCGCTGACCGTCCCGGCCGCCGGGGCTCCGGGCGTGGCCGTCGCTGGCTCTCTCGACGACGACCACGCCCGAAGCGTCTCTCCCGCCCGCCCGTTACCTTTTTGATCGTCCCCAGCCGGGGACTGCTCGGTCGCCCGGCTCGGTATGACTTACTGCCCCTGTCGTGCGGATGATCCGGGGGGTG
>NZ_JBIDCU010000038.1:0-20339 GCF_043204765.1 Micromonospora sp. NPDC047730
TCGCCGACTCCCACGGCGGGCTCGGCTACCTGCTCAAGGACCGCGTGGCCGACATCGACGACTTCCTCGACGCAGTCGAGCGAGTCGGCGCCGGCGGCACGGTCCTTGACCCCGAGGTGGTCCGGCAGCTACTCGGCCGAAACCGCCGGGCCGATCGCCTCGCGGCCCTGACAGAACGTGAACGCGGCGTGCTCGCCGGAATGGCCGAAGGCCGGTCGAACGAGTCGATCGCCGCTGCTCTGCACCTGTCCGAGAGCTCCGTGGAGAAGTACGTCGCGTCGATCTTCACCAAACTGAACCTAGTCACCGATCGTGACACCAACCGGCGCGTCCTCGCCGTCGTCACCTACCTGAGGTCCTGAACCCGCCGCCCGACGGGCGCCGACGGTCCAAGATGCCGGCGTACCCGGCTCGCAAGATCCGGCATACTGATCTGCCGCGATGAGGCGCGGTTGCCGCCTGCGCACCCGTTACCGGGCGGGGCCGGTGATCCTGGGCGACATCGGCTGAGCAGGTCCGGATGGATACTCGGATGCGTTGGTCGGCTGTTTAGCTGATCGTTGTCGGATGATGTTGCTGGTGCCCGCCGATGTGTTGCGCCCCCGCCGGCCAGACGAGCACTTCGCCGACGAGGCCGAAGCGGCCCGCCGGGCCGGAATCGATGTCGCGGTGATCGACCACGACGCCTTCGTTCGCGGACAGGCGGACGGGGCGGCAGTCGACAGGGTTCCCAAGAGTGCGGACGCGGTTTACCGGGGGTGGATGCTGCGAAGTGAGCAGTACGCAGCATTGGTGCGGGCCCTCGCGGGTCGCGGTGTGACCGTGCGGACCAGCCCCGAGCACTACCGGCGGGCACATGAGCTTCCCGGGTGGTACCCGGCGGTCGAACGCCACACTCCAGAGTCGGTCTGGACTTCCGGCGACGATCGCCGCGGCTTCCTTCACGCGTGCGCGGCCCTTGGCTGCGGACCTGCGGTGCTGCGTGACTACAGCAAGTCGATGAAGCACTACTGGCATGAGGCGTCGTTCATTCCGGACGTGGCCGATCGCGATGCGGCGTGGCGGGTGGCCAGCCGGTTTCGGCAGTTGCGCGGTGACGACTTCGCCGGCGGCTTTGTGCTGCGCCAGTTCGAGTCGTTCGTCGGGGCGGAGGTGCGGACCTGGTGGGTCGAGGGTTCCTGCCGCCTGGTCACCGCGCACCCCGATACCCCGGAGCACCAGCCACCCACAAAACTCGACCTGGCGGCCGTGGAAGCTTCGATGCGGGCCTTGGACCTGCCGTTCGTGACTGCGGATCTCGCGTTACGCGATGATGGTCGGTGGCGAATCGTCGAGATCGGCGACGGCCAGGTCAGCGACCGGCCGCGTAGCACGGCCGCTGCCGAGCTGATCGCGGCCCTGAACACCGAGGACCGCGCGCAGCCGACCCGATCCGGCGGCAACGTCCTCGACGGCGACGTCGGCCTGCATGCCTGGAAGCGGATGCTGGCCCGGCGGGAGTCCACGTGAGCGAACCAACCGCTGTTCCGTCGGTACCAGGTTCGCACATACACCTGCTCACTGACGCACACAACCCAGATCGCAACCAGCGCGACAGGGTCCCGTCGATAGTTTTGGCGGCGACCTCCAGTTCGTCGGTAGAACCGATTCGTCGTATGTCGTCCGGAGCCCAGATAGCAGCCATGATGCGAATTTCCCCTCATTCGTTCGCGTCCGTTGCGCGACACCCCAGACGAGGTCTTTGGCAGCCTGGAGACCTCGTGGGGCGTCTCAACGGTGGGTGAGCAAGGAGGGGCTCGTCACCAGGGCACATTCCCGGCGTCATCGAACAGCCCTCCGGTCGGGCCGTCGTCGGGCAGCGTGGCGAGCCGAATGGCGATCTTGGCGCCTTCTGCGGGCGTACTGGTTCCGTGGAAGCCGTTGAGATCGGTAGCGACGTAGCCGGGGCAGGCGTTGTTGATTTTGATATTGGTGTCACTCAGCTCCTTGGCGTACTGGATGGTGACCGCGTTGAGGAACGTCTTCGACGGTGAGTACGCCCCGCTGATCCCGCCGAGGTCGACACCCGGCGTGGTCTGCAAGGCCAGAGAAGCGACGTGGCTGGACTGGTTGACGATCCGCGGGCGATCGGAGCGGCGCAGCAGCGGCAGCATCGCGTTGATGACCCGGACGACGCCGATCACGTTGGTCTCCACCACCGCCCGCATACTCTCCGGCGTAACGGTCGAGGGCTTCTCCGGCCATACCCCGGCGACGCCGGCATTGTTGACCAGCACGTCAAGCCGCCCGGCACGCTCCTCGATCAGTGCAGCGGCGGCCACAACGCTCGCGTCGTCGGTCACATCGAGGAGCACACCGAACGCATCGACGCCGGCCGCACGCAGCTTCGCCACGGCGTCCTCCCGGCGCTGCTCGTCCCGGGCCCCGATTCCGACGCTCCAGCCCAGCGCGCCGAGCCCGGCCGCGATCTCGTATCCGATTCCCTTGTTCGCGCCGGTGATCAGCGCAATCGTCTGTTCGCTCATGCCGTTGATCGTGACCGGACACCGGCGGGGCACCAACACCGTCTGAGTCACGCAACGATACCCAGCCGATATTGATCCGACGGTAATCTGAACGGGTGGAGACGCGGGAGTTGCGGTACTTCGTTGCGGTCGCCGAGGAGTTGCACTTCGGCCGGGCCGCCCGGCGCCTGGGTATCGCCCAGCCGCCGCTGTCGCGGGCGATCACTCAGATCGAGCAACGACTCGGAGTCGCGTTGCTGGAACGCACCAGCCGAAAAGTCACCCTCACCGAAGCCGGATCAGTGCTGCTGGCCGAAGGCCGGGCGATCCTCGGCGCGCTGGCCGCAGCCGAGCGGCGCACCCAACGTGCCGCGACGAGTCAGCCCTCGCTCGTCCTGGCCACCAAGGCCGGCGCCTCCGGCGAACTGCTGGCAAAGTTGCTCGACGCGTACGCCGCCGAGCCGGGTGCCGTCGCCGTCGACCTGCTGCTCTGTGAATCCCAGCCCCAGCAGATGCTGCATGATGGCCGGGCCGACGTGGCACTGCTGCATCAACCCTTCGACTCGACGGCCGAACTCGACACCGAGATTCTGAACACCGAGGGACAGGTCGCCATCCTTCCTGCCTCGCATCCGCTCGCCGACAGATCCCACGTCCGGACGGCGGATGTCAGTTCACTGCCGGACCTCCCGCTTGCCCGTTGGCCCGGCCCCGGCGGCACCTATCCCGAAGGCCCCGGAGCGGAAGTACGCAACCAGACACAGCTCTTCCAGTTGATCGCGCTTGGCCGCACCACCGTGGTCCTGCCCGAATCCTGCCGCGCCAACCTGCTCGAAGGCCTAGCCGCCGTGCCGGTTCTCGACGCGCCGACCGTGACGACCGTCATCGCCTGGCCGCCACACAGCCGCTCCCGAGCACTCGCCGACCTCGTTCGCGTAGCCACACGCCTCTGAGCCTCTTCAGCAGGCACGACATGGGGGCAAGACCGGTGGCCCGGTCGGAGATGATGTACATCGTCGAGGACGACCAACAGATGTCCTTGGTGCTCGCTAGCCAAGTGAGAAGCCGGTCGGCCGCCTGCTCAACGTCTTCTTGTGGGCCGAGAACTGCCCGGGCCGCTTCCGCGTAGGTCGCCAGGACCAGGTCCCGCGACGATGCCGTCACCCAGATGACCACTGCGGCAGCTGTTCCTTGGCTGCGGATGACGTTGACTGCGAACTGTGTTTTGCCGACGCCGCCGAGACCGGTCAGGACGACTGTCTCCCCGAGTAAAGAGTCCTCGAAGAACCCGCTGCGGTCCTCGACGCGGCCCGGTGACCCGGCCCGGGGCCGGCCGAACCGCGCCACGCCCGCTCCGTCGTCCGCCAGCGTTGCCGCGCCGTAGGCGTGCGGTATCGCTCCTCCCGGGCGGTGCGCACCCGGGAGGCCGGTCATCCGACGGCCGTCGCCTCGTCGCCTCGGACCGCAGCGGCGAGGGCTCCCCGCCTGCGCAGCTGCTCAGGGGCGTCATCGGCGACGACCCGCCCGCCGTCGAGGACGATGACCCGGGCGGCGCGAGATTTTCATTGCTCTTGAGCAAGGCTGCTCCTGTGATCCGCCTGACCGCGGCGGGCGCGGCGGCGGGGTCGGGGTGCGATGGCCATGTCTTTGACGTGTCGGCCGGCTTGTCGGGGCAGCGGTTGACGGGCCGCCCTGGGCGGGGGTGGCGCGCCGCCTCGGGAGCGGTGGATCCGCCCGGCGGCGCCTCAGGTTCGGCGTACGGCCCGGACGACGTCCAGTGGTCCGACCTCGCCGGTCAGGCCCGCCTCGGTCAGCTCGGTGAGCAGGGCATCGGCCGGGATGACGTGCCAGCGGTAGTCGGCGTGGTCCTCGCGCAGCGCGGTGCCGTCGGCGTCGAGGACCCGGTAACGCATCCGCCAGGTCACCGCGTCGGGGCCGGACGGCTCGGCGGAGCCGCCGCCCTCGTAGGTGTGGTGGCCGACCGGAACGGTGCCGAAGACCGAGAACGGGACCGGTGTCGGTTCCGTCGGCGGTTGCAGGTTGAGCACCAGCGGCGCGCCGGGGGCGAGGCGCTCGGCCACCCGGCGCAGGAACGCCCGGCGCCCGTCGGGGTCGAGGTGGCCGATCATGTTCATCGCCAGCACGGCGCCGAGGCGGGCGGGTAGGTCGACACCGAGCGCATCACCGGCGACCACGGTGACCCGGCGCCGCAGGTCGGGTCGGGCGGCCAGGCGGGACAGCAGCACCGCCCGCAGCGCCGGTGACGGCTCCACCGCGACCACGTCGCCGTCCGGGACGGCCGCGGCGAGCACCTCCGTGCCGAGGCCAGTGCCGGCGCCCACGTCGAGCAGCGTCGCGTCACTTGCCGCGTCGCGCAGCGCCAGCGCCACCGGCGTACGCAGGGCCTGCCAGGCCGGCTCGCTGAGCAGGTGCAGGTACTCCCCGGAGGTCTGGTACTCGTCGCTCATCCCGCCACCATAGTGGAAACCGTTCCCGTTTCCGTTGTCGGTTGGGGGCTTGAGGCCCGGGACGGGTTCCGAGGGCGAAGGCGGTTTAGAAAACGAAAACCAGTGCCGTTAAGCTGTGGCGCGACCCCTCGACGAAGGAGACTCTGATGGCCGTTCCGAAGCGGAAGATGTCGCGGTCGAACACGCGGCACCGACGGGCGCAGTGGAAGGCGAACGTGCCGCAGCTGACGCCGTGTCCGTGCCCGCGCAAGGAGATGGTGGTGCCGCACCGGGCGTGCGTGCACTGCGGGTTGTACAAGGGGCGTCAGGTGGTGGATCAGCCATGACCGGTCGCCTGCCGGTGACGGTGCTGTCCGGGTTCCTCGGCGCGGGCAAGACCAGTCTGCTCAACCACGTGCTGGCCAATCGGGACGGGCTTCGGGTGGCGGTGATCGTCAACGACATGAGCGAGGTGAACATCGACGCCGCGCTGGTGCGCGACGGTGGGTCGTTGTCGCGCACGGAGGAGCGGCTGGTCGAGCTGACCAACGGCTGCATCTGTTGCACGTTGCGCGACGATCTGCTCGACGAGGTTGCCCGCCTGGCGCGGCAGGGCCGCTTCGACTATCTGCTGATCGAGTCCAGCGGCATTTCCGAGCCGATGCCGGTGGCCGCGACGTTCGCCTTCGGTGTGGAGGACGGGCAGGTCCTCGACGATCTGGCGCGCTTGGACACCACGGTCACGGTGGTCGACGCGGCGGGCGTGCGGGGCATGATCAAGGCGGGGGAGAGCCTGGAGGCCCGTGGGCTGGCCGCCTACGAGGGCGACGATCGTGGCATCGCCGATCTGCTGGTCGACCAGATCGAGTTCGCCGACGTGCTGGTGGTCAACAAGACCGACCTGATGGCCGCGGACGAACTGGCGGTGGTGCAGGCGCTGCTGACCCGGCTGAACCCGGCCGCCCGGCAGGTGCCCGCCGTGCACGGGCGGGTGCCGCCGCGGGAGATCCTGCACACCGGTCGGTTCGACCTGGAGCGGGCGGAGACCGCACCCGGGTGGGTGGCCGAGCTCAACGGCGGGCACGTGCCGGAGACGGAGGAGTACGGCATCTCCAGCATCGTGTTCCGCGACCACCGGCCGTTTCATCCGCAGCGGCTGTGGGACCTCCTGGCCAGTGGACTGGACGGCTACGGTGTGGTCCGGTCGAAGGGGTTCCTGTGGCTGGCCAGCCGCCCGGACGTCCAGGCGCTGTGGTCGCAGGCCGGGCCGTCCGGGCGGTGCGACCCGGTCGGCGTCCCGGTGGTGGTGTCCGGCGAGTGGCCGGATGATCCCGACGAGCGGGCCGAGGTGGAGTCGCGCTGGCATCCGGTCTTCGGTGACCGGCAGCAGGAACTGGTCCTCATCGGCGTCGGCCTGGACGGCGAGCGCCTGCGGGCGGCGCTGACCGCCTGCCTGCTCACCGACACCGAGATCACCGCCGGACAGGACACCTGGCGGGCCCTTGCCGACCCGTTCCCCGAATGGGACCTGGGCGACCTGCACGACCACGACCATGCCGAACCGGTCCCGGCCTGACGATGCCGAGCACCCTCGACCCGGACGATGTCGCCCGGTGGCGGCGCGACTGGGAAACCATGATGCGCCACTACCAGCCCGGCCGCGACGACCTCCTCGCCGCCGGTCTCACCGCCGTCGAACAGATCCACGGGCGCCCACCGGAGCGGGTGCTCGACGTCGGGGGCGGGCCGGGCACCACCGCCGAGGCGGTCCTGGGACGGTGGCCCGACGCGCACGTCACCGTGCTCGACGTCGACCCGGCCCTCCTGGCCCTGGCCGATGCGGCCCTGCCCCAGGTGCGTACCGTCCGGGCCGACATCAGCTCAGCACGCTGGCTCCCGCCCGCCGGCGGCCCGTACGACCTGGTGCTGGCCCTGGTGACCGTGCACTACCTCCCCGAACAGCGGATACACGACTGGTACGCCGAGGCCCGACACCTGTTGCGCCCGGACGGGCTGCTCCTTGTCGCCGACGCCATGCCCGAAGCCCCGGTGTCCCCGCGGCGCCAGGGCTGCGGCACCGACCCGTGGATTGCGTGGTGGACCAGGCTGGCCGAGGAACCGGTGATGGCACCGCTGCTGAACGAGCGGAGGGCCGCGCTGAGCGGCTTGGACCCGGCCGAATTCGTCGCGCCGGCCGACTGGCACGGCGAGACGGCCCGTCGGGCCGGATTCACCCACGCGACGGCGCTCCACCAGCGCGCCGGTCATGCCCTCATGGCGTTCCGCCGATGAGCAGCCCGCCGCCGGAGGGCGCCAACGTGACCGTCGCCTACTGCGACGGGCACCGCTGCCGCGCGCTACGCCACCGCAGCCATCTGCGTGTGTCCGAGGGCGAGCCGGAGAATCTCACCGAGGTCCTCCGGCAGGCGGTCCGGGCCAGTCGCGGTGGTGTCCTGATCCGGGCCGAGTGCCTCGGCGTCTGCCACCGCGCGCCCGCTCTGCTCCTGCTCGCCGGCAGCCGACCCGCGCAACGGCGCGGACTGCTGATCGGTCCCGTACAGGAGCCCCAGCACATCGATGCGGTCGTCGAACTCATCCGGCGGCGGACAGTTCCGAGCCATGATGGGACCGGTGGTCGAAGGTGACCGTTGAGGTGTTCGAGCTCATTCCGGCCGAACGTGCCGGCGCCGCGACCACCGACGCTGCGCGGACGATCGATCCTGCCCGACCAGCCGGCGGCGGCCCGACCTTGACCACCGCAATCCGGGTCGCCGTCGCGATGCCACAGCCCGCCGCCGCGCGTCCGGAAGGACCGTCGTCGCGATGCCGTGCGGCGAGCGTACGGGCGAGGCAGGGCGTCGATCGCAGCGACGCATAATGGTGGCATCGCAGTCAGAAGGCGAGCGCCAAGGCGCCGCGCAGACGACGGCTGCCAGTACAGGAGGATCCGATCACGGTGACCCAGGCGATGCCGAACGTGACCCGCAACACCCGCCAACGTGGCGAGGTGCTGGCGCTGCTGCGCGAGGTCGAGGGATTCCATTCGGCGCAGCACCTGCATCAGATGCTGCTCGCCCGGAAGGCGCGGGTCGGCCTCACCACCGTGTACCGGACGCTGCAGCTGCTGGTCGAGGCCGGCGAGGTCGACTCCACTCGGCTGCCCGGCGGCGAGCAGTTGTTCCGCCGGTGCAGCCAGAGCAAACACCATCACCACCTGGTCTGCCGCCAGTGCGGACGCACGGTGGAGGTCGCCGGGCCCGCCGTGGAGCGATGGGCCGATCAGTTGGCCGCCCAGCACGGCTTCACCGACGTCGGCCACATGCTGGAGATCTTCGGCCGCTGCGTGGAGTGCTCCCGCTGATCGTTGCCATCATTCGTGAGGCGGCCCGTAGCTCGACCGGATCGGTGCCGTGCGGCTGCCCGCGTTCGGCGGCACGGTCGTGGCCTCGTGCCGACGAAGCCATCGAGCCGCGGTTCTCATCAGGTCGTCGCGGTGACCCGGCCACCCCTCGTCAGTCGGATCGAGGAGCCGGTCCCACGCGTCGAGGTCGGCGGCGGTGAGCAGGCCGGTGAGCCGCAATCGGCCGACCCGCCTGCCGAGGGCTTCCAGGATGGCCCGCCGGTGCGGGTCCACCGCGACGACCGGCCGCAGACCAACATCCGGGCGATGGCCAGCGCCATCCCGGCGGCGCCGCAGCCGACGTCGCCCGCGAGCCGGTCGCCGACGTCGCCCGCGAGCCGGTCGCCGGGGGCGACCAGCTCGCGGGCGACCGTCAGGGACCAGGCCCGGTCCCGCCGGACGGCGTCGACCAAGTGCGGTGCCAGCTCGGTCCAGTCGACCGGCGCATCTGTGCTCATCTGCCCTGGGGTCCGCGGCGGGCGTACTTCTGGCGGAACTTCTCGACCCGGCCGGCCGTGTCGAGCAGGCGCTGCTTGCCGGTCCAGAAGGGGTGGCTGGCCGAGGAGATCTGGACGTCGATGACGGGGTAGGTGTTGCCGTCGGTCCACTCGATCGTCTGGTCGCTGGTGGCGGTGGAGCGGGTGAGGAAGGCGAAGTCGGCGCCCTTGTCGCGGTAGACGACGGGGCGGTACTCGGGGTGGATGCCGGGCTTCATGCGGGCTGTACTCCTTCGGTGTCGGTGTCGGTGTCGGTGTCGGTGTCGGTGTCGGTGTCGGTGTCGGTCAGCTCCTCCGCCCCGAGGGGGAAGCAGCCGGCGAAGGGGTCGTGGTAGGTGCGCCAGGTCTCCTCGCCGTCGGCGAGTTCGGCGTCGGTGAGCAGGCATCCGGTGAGGGTGCGGTGCAGGTCGACGGGGTCGATGTCGAGGCCGATGAAGACCAGGTGCTGGTGCCGGTCGCCGTAGTAGGGGTCCCAGTCGAGGGCGGCGGCGAGGCGGCGCTGGTCCTCGACGTGGTCCCAGCGGTCCTCGGGCAGGCTCACCAGCCAGTGCCCGAGGGATCCCATGGCCAGGCCGCCGCCGGCGAACTCCCAGGCCACCACCGTGTCGGGTTGGCTGGCCAGCCAGAAGTGGCCCCGGGAGCGGATGACCTCGGCGTTGACCTCTTCGAGGACGTCGTGCAGGCGCTGCGGGTGGAACGGGCGGCGGGCCCGGAAGACGGCGGAGACGACTCCGCAGTCGGGCTCCGGCTCGTGCGCGCCGAGGAGGTAGCCCTGCAGACCACGGGCAAGCACCCCGGGGGTCTCCGGACGGTGCCGATGGGTGTGGCGCAGCTGGCGGGTCAGCGTGCCGGCGTCGACGAGGTCGCCGTCGACGCGGAGGTGGGTCGCCCATGGTGCCATCCGCTGCAGCAGGATCGACATTCGACCGGTGTCGAATTCCCCCTCCCGGGACTGTCCCCAGAGCACCAGGGTGTCGGCGTACTCAATCTGGCGGACCACGACGTCGGCCAGCGCGCGGTGGTCGTTCTCGGCGGCCTGGATGCCGAGCGTCGTGAGGTCCTCGGTGCTGGCCAGGCCGTCGAGCAGGTGTTCGGCGTCGAGGACGGTGACGTAGGAGTCGACCCGGATGAGATCGGTGATCGGTGCGCCGTCGACGAGGCAGTGGGCGCAGGCGGCGGCGACCGCCTCCGGCTCCACCACCTCGGGCAGCATCAGCACCAGGTCCCGGCCGGGGTGCGTACGGGTGAGCCGGACGAGGGTGGGCAGCACGTCCTCACGCAGGGTGCAGGAGACACATCCGTGCCGCAGCGCAACCTGCTCGTCCTCGACGATGCCGGTGCCGGAACGGACCACTCGGCGGACGACGCCGTCACGGATCCCGGTGAGGTCGTGCCGCACCAGCAACAGCGACTCGTCGGCGGCGAGGAGCGCGCGGGCGACGGCGAAGGTCACTGCCGGCCAGAACCCGGACAGCACGGTCAGCGACGGGCGGGTGTCCGCGCCGGCCGTCGGCGTGTGGGTCGGGGCCTGTGGTGACGACGACATCGGATTCCTCTCGACTTACTTGAAAACGATTGTCATTCTAAGCACATGGAAGCCGCCGGAGCGAACGGTGATGTGCAGACCCAGGTGGTCGAGGCGCGGCGCGCAGGCGACGTCCGCAGCGTGGATGTCCACATCCGGCGATTGCGCGCCAAGATCGGCACCGATCTGCCGGTGGTGACAACGCTGCGCGGTGTCGGCTACCGCTTGAGCGCCCACTGCGCCGTCGAGATCGTCGACGACCCGGCGTGGACGTGACCGAACGGCTGATGCAAGACTGAAAATCATTGTCGTTATCGTTACGGCTCAGATCAAGGAGCGACCACTGTGTCCAGACGCTGTGACGTCACCGGCGCGAAGCCCAGCTTCGGCAACGCCGTGTCCCACTCCCACCGGCGCACCCGCCGCCGGTGGAACCCCAACCTGCAGAACCACCGCTACTGGCTGCCCTCGGAGCGGCGTTGGGTCAGCCTCACCCTGACGGCGAAGGCGCTCAAGACCGTGGACCGTAAGGGCATCGAGACTGTCGTCGCCGAGCTGCGCGCCCGGGGAGTGAAGCTCTGATGGCCCGCCAGACCGATGTCCGCCCGATCGTGCGGCTGCGCAGCACCGCCGGTACCGGCTACACATACGTCACCCGCAAGAACCGCCGCAACGATCCCGACCGCCTGGTCCTGCGCAAGTACGACCCCGTCGTGCGCCGGCACGTCGAGTTCCGCGAGGCCCGCTGATGGCCAAAAAGAGCCTGGTCAACCGGCAGTCGCGCCGGCAGGAACTGGTAGCGAGGCACGCGCAGGCGCGGGCGGAGCTGAAGCGGCTGGTCGCTCACCCGGATACCGACCCGGACGTACGCGCCGAGGCGGTCCGCCGGCTCAGCCGGCTGCCGCGTGACTCCAGCCCGGTGCGGCTGCGGTCCCGGGACCAGATCGACGGCCGCCCGCGTGGGGTGCTGACCCGGTTCGGGCTCTCCCGGGTCCGGTTCCGAGAGCTGGCCCTGCGCGGCGAGATGCCGGGAGTGCGCAAGGCGTCGTGGTGATGTCACCACGTGTACCACCGCGAGCAGGTGCGCGCGATGTGAAAGGGAGGAATGAATGCGACGGTGAGGGCTCGCGGCTTCGCGGCCCTGGTCGCGGGGACGGTGGTGGTCGCCGGCACGGTGCTGGCGCCCATGGCTGCAGCGGCAGCGGCAGCGGCGGCGGCCTCGGCAACAGCGCGGTGCTGGGATCGGCACCGGGCGGTGCCGGGCGGGGTACCGCACAGCTGGGTGCGGGGCTGCGGCTGAGCCTGCCCACCGAGACGGCCGCGGGAACCTACACCGCTACCCTCACCCTCACCGCGATCTGATCGCCCGAACCCGTCCGGTGGCCGTAAGCCGGCCGCCGGACGGTCGCGGGGCGGTCGGGCCGTTGTCGCGACCCGCCCGCCCCGCCTCTCGTACTTTCACGAACGGAAACCGTCTCCCCCATGCGCCTGCTCGCCGCCATCGCCACCGGCATCGCCCTGCTCGGCGCTGCCCCGGCACCGCCCGCTCCGACGCCTGGCGCATCGTCGGCTCCGTCGGCCGTGACCTGGGGTGCGGCACCGTCGACCGCGAAGGGCCCGAACGGCCGGCCGGCGTTCACCTACAAGCTCGACCCCGGCGCCACCCTGACCGACTACGTCGCGGTCACCAACCACTCGACGCGCCCGCTCACCCTGAACCTCTACGCCAGTGACGCGTTCACCACCACACAGGGTGGCTTCGACCTCCTGGTTGGTGGCCAGCAACCCACCGATGTCGGCGGCTGGGTCCGCCTGGCTCAACGCAGCGTGGCTATCCCGTCGACGTCCCGCCTGAACGTCCCGTTCACCCTGACCGTGCCGGCCAACGCCACGGTCACCGAGTTACGAGACGTCCCTTACGACCTCGTGCACGGTTGTCTGGAGTCGCCGTCTCCTCGGGGATTGGCCGCTTCATCGGTGGTGGGCTGTGGCTGGTAGGGCCTTCGGTCGCTTGGTGGTGTGTTCGGTGCGGTCGGTGTGTTGGTGGTCGGACAGCAGGCCTGCGATGGCGCGGATGGTGGCGTCGAAGTGTTCGCGTCGGCCGTGGTAGCGGGCCAGGATCCGCCAGTTCTTGAGGTGGCCGATGACGTGCTCGACTCGGATGCGCTGTGAGGAGTGCCGTTTTCGAGCCGCGTCGTGGGCGGCGATGACGCTCGTTGGCAGCGACTTCTGGCCTTTCCGTGGTTTGGGTTTTGGGGTGATCACCGCGCCGGCGGTGTCTGTACCGAGTCCTTGGTAGCCGGCGTCGGCGAGGACCTGAACCCCGATCGGCGTGTGGAGAAGCAGGTCGACGAGGCCTGCGGTCCGTGCCTGGGTGATGTCGTGCATAGAGCCCGGCCGGGTCTCGCCGCAGAAGAGCAGCCGACCGGCCGGATCGCAGATCACCAGGGCTTTCATCGTGTTCAGCCGGGCCTTGCCGGATACGAAGCGGTCCCGGCCTGCCCGGCCCTCGACCGGTCGGCGGACCCGCACCTCGGTGGCGTCCATCAACGCCTGCGGGTGGTGGCCCAGGTAGGCCACCACGTCCGCGAGGGTGCGTAGCCGCACGCCGTCGGGCACCCGGCAGCCACGCTCGGCCAGCAGCGGCCGCACCTCGGCGACACTGCGGGTGATCGTCGAGCGGTGCACTCCGAACCAGGCGGCCACCACGTCATGGGTCAACCCGTGCCGTAGATGCACCAGCGTGGCCAACAGGCGATCCCTGAACGCGAACCGGTGTTTCGCCCCAGCGCCAATCCCGCACCGACGCGCCCGCGCGGCAAGCCGATCGCGGTGCCGGGCCTGCCAGCGCGGCGCCAGCTCCACAACCAGGCCCTCGATCACCAGCCGGGACAGCCCCGTCATCCGACGATTCATCATGATCGCAGCACCAACCATGCCAGGAACAACGACCATCGATACTTAAAGATCCGCAACCGTGCACGAGGTCGTTAGAGCGTGTCCTGCGAATCAACGTAGCCAGAGCATGATCGCGGCGATGACAACCAAGGACCGGTAGTAGACGGCCCGTTTCGCATACCTGGTGGCCAGGTCCCGGAACTGCTTGAGCCGATTAAAGCACCGCTCCACGACGTTCCTGCCCTTGTATGCCTCGGCGTCGAACCCGACAGGGGCGCCCGCCCCGGGAGCCCCGGCGAAGCCGGTGGGCGGCGTGGTCCTTTTTTCAGGAGAGACCAGTCGGATCCCGCGCTTCCTGAGGGCACGGCGGGTGGCGGGGCTGGAGTAAGCCTTGTCGGCCAGCACGCAGTCTGGTCTCTTCCTCGGTCGCCCGGGGCCGGAGGTCTTGACCCTGACCTGGTCAAGCAGTGGCAAGAGCTGGGGGTTGTCCCCGGCCTGCCCGGGCGTGAGCAGCACGACCACGGGCAGACCTCGGGTGTCGGTGGCCAGATGGATCTTGGTGCTCAGTCCGCCGCGCGAGCGGCCGAGGGCCTCCCCGGGTTGCGCGAGACCCTCGATCTCGGCTGCGTGGCAGGCCCCCGTTTTCCGGGCGCCGGCCGCGTGCTGGTGTGCACGCACCACGGTGGAGTCGATCGAGAAGATCCATTCGATCTTCCCGGCGTCGCCCTCACGGGTCTGGACGTGGGCGAGGATGCGGTCCCAGGTTCCGTCGGTGGTCCACCGCCGCAAGCGTTCGTGCAAGGTCTTCCAGGGCCCGTAGCGTTCCGGGACGTCCCTCCAAGGTGCG
Organism: Micromonospora sp. NPDC047730; assembly: GCF_043204765.1. Classification (NCBI taxonomy): domain Bacteria; kingdom Bacillati; phylum Actinomycetota; class Actinomycetes; order Micromonosporales; family Micromonosporaceae; genus Micromonospora; species Micromonospora sp. NPDC047730. The sequence goes on from NZ_JBIDCU010000038.1 coordinate 14,119, forward strand.
CCGGTGCGCAGCTGCCATAGGATGCCGTCGACGACCTGCCGGTGGTCGCGCCACTGCCCGCCCTTGCCGGAGGAAGGCAGGAGGGGGCCGATCAGGTCCCACTATTCGTCGGTGAGGTCGTCACGCCCAGTCATGTCGTGCTCTTCCTCAGGAACTGGTGCGTGCGCCTTTTGCCACGGTCCCGCGCTGTACCCGCCAACGCTCCAGCCCCGCGATGGCCTTGTCGCGGGCCTTCCAGGCCCACAGTGCCCCGCCTGCTGCGGCCAGCACCTGGGCGAGGCCGGTAGCGACCAGGACAGGGCCGGTCCCGGCCCACCCGATGAGCGCGCCGCCGACGAGCAGGCCCAGGGAGGACCCGCCCGAGTGCAGGACGGTCTGCACGGTGAACGCCGCCCTGCGTTCCGCCCCGGTGGTCTGCTCGCTGATCAGAGCGTTCAGGGCCGCGATCCCCCACGGCATGGCCACCCCACCCACCGCTGCCAGTGCGGCGATGACGGCCAGGCTCGGCGCCGCCGTGGGGAGTAGGACGAACGTGGCCCCGAGCACGACCCAGGAGACCACCATCAGCGGCACCCGTGGCAAGCGGTCGATGACCAGTGGGACCAGGAGCGAGGTGATCACGGAGGCGGTCCCGTACCCGCTCATCCCGGCAGCGATCAACGCGCCGGGCTGGCCGTGCTCGACGCCGAGAACGGCCAGGCCCAGGCTGAACCCGAACCAGCAGACCCCGCCGACCCCGGCCATGAGGACCCCTGCGGCGACCTGAGGGTAAGACCGCACCACGTCCAGCGCAGAGACACCCTCGGGCGTCTCGCCCTCCGGGGTCGGCTCGTGCCGGTGGGCTGCGGGGACTGCGAGCATCACCACGGCCGCCAGAGCGACGACGAGGGCCTCGCACCACAGCAGAGGCTGCGCGCCCCACGCGACGACGAGCCAGGCCCCGGCGGGCGGGGCGAGGATCATTGAGACCCGGTGGGCCAGGTCCTGCCAGGCCAACCACCGAGCCGAACCTGTCTGGCCGCCCTGGGCCAGGTGCACGTCGGCAAGGTCGGCAACCAAGGCCCGCTGTGCCGGCCCCAGCAGCGCGCCCGCTGCTCCGGTCACCAACCCGGAGGCGCACAACGCGAACACGCCGACCTGCCCAGCCAGTGCCGCCACCGGCACGACGGCCAGACCGGCAGCGTTCACGGCCATCACCGCTGCCAGGGCCCGTCCGGAGATCAGCCGGTCGCGCAGTCCCCGGCCCCACCACCCCACCGTCAGCAGGGGCAGGCCGGCCATCCCACCGACCAGCCCGGTGGCCCAGACCTCGCCAGTCTCGGCCAGTGCGACCAGGGGCAGGGCAACCGCGGTCATGCGGGTCCCGATCCAGGTCACGAACGTGATCACGGTCAGCAGCAGCAGAGATTTTCTCACGTCCTCGATCCTGCGTGGGCAACGTCACCGCAGGTAGAGAACACTCGGCGAAGCCTGCTCATACACTGTGGGCATGACCTCCCGCCTGAGCATCGAGGACCTGACGCTGGCTGAGGCCGTCGCCCGCCACGGCTCGGTCGGTGCGGCCGCGAAGGAGTTGCTGACCACCCAGCCGTCGGCGTCCCGTCGGTTGGCGGCCCTGGAACGCCGACTCGGGACCCGGTTGTTCGACCGTGACACGACAGGGGCTCGGCCTACCCCGGTCGGGAGGGAACTGGCCCGTCAGGCTGCCCGCCTGCTGGCCGAGATCGATGCGCTGCCCGACCAGGTCCTGGCGGCCACCACCGACGCGCCCTCTCTGGCCGTCGGCACGATCCAGGCCCTTGCTCCGATCGTGTTCACCGCCCTGGACGTCGAGCTGCCCGGCGTGACGGTCCATCCCGAGGTCGACCACGGGCCGGTGCTGGTTCAGCAGATCCATGACGGCCTGCTGGACGCCGCGATCATCTCGATCGCCGAGCAGACCAGCCTGCCCCGCGGGCTGCAGCGCACGCTCCTTGGGGTCTCGCCCCTGGTCCTGGTCCTGCCCGAAGGAGCAGCACCCCCGCGGGAAGGAAAGCGGCCGCTGGCAGGTCAAACGGTGCTCTATTCCACGATCAACCTGGCCGGTGAGATTGTCCGAGCCAAGCTCTCCGCCCTCGGAGCCGCTCCGCAGCTCGGCCCCACCATCGAGGCCACCCTCCGTATCGCCTGCCACCGCCAGACTCCGGCTCTCGTGCCGCTCCTGGCAGCCCGCTGGTGGGCCAATCCCGGCGATCAGCTATTGCCCTCCCCAGTACCGGGCCAGGTCACGATCTCTCTGATCACCCGGCCACCCCAGCCCGCTGTCCTAACCCAAGCTCTGCCGGGCATCACCGAGGGGATTCTCGGAGCCAGCCCTGATTCACAGGACACGCCCTAGTCGCGGTGCAGGCTACCCGTCAGCCCTCACGCTGGCACGCCCGACACGACGTCCGCGACGTTGCCCTGGTAGCAGGTGGTGGTGGAAATGCTGGGGGCGTTCACCGTCGGGCCGTAGACGATGTACCGCTGGCCCGTCTGCACGTTGCGGCACTGGATCTGGACCCGGTAGCGGCCGGTGTCGCACTGGGCGGTACCCCGGCCGTAGTAGTGGTTGCTCCCCTCGTGGACCCACTCCGCCCACGAGACGCAACCGGTGACACCGACTGTGGGCAGCGGGTCCTCGACGGGGTACACGCCCTCGGCGACGTTGCCGCTGTAGCACTGGGTAGTGGCCGTGCCGGGAGCGTTCACCGCGTAGCCGCCGTAGACGACGTATCCCACGCCTGTCTGCAGGTTGCGGCACTGGAGCTTGACCTTGTAGCGGCCGGTGGCGCACTGCACGTTGCCGCGGCCGTAGTAGTAGCTGTTGCTGCCCTCCTGGACCCACTCCACCCACGTCGTGCAACCGGTGGGGGCGACCTGGACGCCCAGGTCGGAGTGCGCCACCGTGCGGGCCTGGGCCGTGGCGGCCTGGATGGGAGCGGCCTGGACGGGGGAGGCCTGGGCGGGAGTGGCCACGGCGGAAAGGCCGAGAACAGCCGCCGCGACCAGCGGAAGTGAATGCCTGAACAAGTCTGTCTCCTGACGGGAGCCGGGGGAATTCGCCGAACGGCAGGGACCATATTAAGAAGCGCTTTGAAGGACGTCTATAGATCGACGGAAAAACGCGCTTTTGTCGGCCACCCCGAACACCGACTGCACACCTTGACGACGGCACTGCGCCGGCTGTCAGCGAGTGCGTCGATACGAATGCCTCCAGGAGACTCCACACGCACAAAATCACGATCACGCTGGCCGCGTTGCTGGTGCTTGCCGGCTGCACGTCGTCGCCGACGGGTCGCCTTACCCGAGAACACCGGACCTGCACCGTCCGCCGCGCTCCCCGATGGGACTGACGACGACGCGTACACCGGTCCCGGCCTGATCGGCCGGACGACCGACGACTGGGAAGTCACCGTCGTCAGCGACGATCTCGTACCCGTGGGAAGTCAGGATCTCCGATCAAACCATCATCGTGACCGAACTCGACGGCACCATCGCCATGATCGGGCCCAACGGCACCCTCACCCGCCACCGCGTGCAGACTTCCGACCTGGTCGTACGCAACGGCGGCAGTGGACCGATGGGCCTCGCCCTCGCCGACGACTTCGCCGACACCGGGACCGCCTACGTCTACTACACCTACGATCCGGGCACCGGCCTGACCAACCGCACCGCCGAACTCGCCTTCGACGGCAACGCCTGGGACCGAGCGACGTGTATTTCTCGACCGCATCCCGGGCCACGAGCTCTACAACGGCGGCCGCCTGGCCATCGGAGTCGATGGCCACCTCTACGCCACGACCGAATGGCGGCACGACAATGCCGTACCGCAAGATCTCGACAGCCTCGCCGGGAAGACCTTGCGTTTGACCACCGACGGCCGGGTCCCGGCCGACAACCCCTTCGACGATTCGTACGTGTACTCCTACGGGCACCTCAACCCGCAAGGCCTCGCCTGGGACGCGGCCGGCCAGCACTGGTCGTCCGAACACGGCGAATCCGGCCACGACGAGATCAACCGGATCGTCGCCGGCGGCAACTACGGCTGGCCGCTGGTGCAGGGCGACGAACAGCGCGACGGCATGTACGCACCTCATGTCCAATCCGGCAGCAACACCTGGGCGTCCTCCGGCATCGCCTTCGCCGGCGACGACCTGTTCATCGCCGCGCTCAGCGAGCAGATCCTCTACGTTCTGAACAACGCCACCGGCACGCTCGAACCCACCTTCAGCTCCGGAGAACGCGCACGAGCGGTCCTGCCGTACCAAGACTGCGTCTATGTCACCTCGACCAGCACGTCGCCGCGGCCAGACAGCCAGTCCGACGACGCCGACAGGCTGCTCTGGATCCGGCCACGCGGATGAACATCTGGTCGTCGACAGCGCCATGCCCGCCGTCGAACAACGGGGCCCAAGCGTCCCACCGGGCTGATCAAGCACCGGGGTTCCTTACCTGACCGACCGGGCTTCCCGTGATACGCGCAAGCGGAGGATCGGGCACATCGGGACCTTGCCCTGACCGGCCGATCTGACTCGCCCAGGCGGCACGGTGGGGGAGTGGCTTCCCATCGCGTCGCAGCGCGGCACCCCCACGCCTTCACCGTCGTCCTCCCCACCCCACCCGAACCCATACGGAAAAAGGAGGCTGTGGGCCACCGACGGCGACACCAGCCACATCATCTGCATGCCCGGCATTACCCGCGGCCAGATCGACGCGTTCGTCGCCGACGTGGCCGCCGTCGCACCACCGAAGTCGATCCCGCAGCCCCGGCTCTCGCCCGAATCGCCCACCAGCATCACTTGGGCACTGACAGTTTCATCTGCCGGCATCGTCTACCGATCCACGGAGCCCGGACCTGCCGCGAGGTGAACGAGATGCCCGACCGCGAGCTGATGCCCGACAGCGCGTCAGCAAGCCGTCCGCTTGACTGGAGCTGCGCATACTGAGAGCAGCGATAGGTGCACGGGCTGTCAATCGGGCTTATGGCGCTCACCAGGCGGAGGTCGACATGCGTTGGCTCATGGTTCTGATCATCGTGTTGGCGGTCGTTGCAGCGGTCTGGCTGTGGCGTCGTTCCCAGCAGAAGGCATCACTCGACGATGGCCAGATTCGTAACCTGCAGGCGTCGACTGAAGCCCGCAGACGACTTGACGAACACCGGAACCCGAGTGACGGCAGCGCAGGCAGCGGCGCGGGTGGGGTCGGTGGTATCTGAGGCATGTAAGGCATGTCCTCGATCAGCAACCCAGGCGGCGGCGATGAGGACCAGGCCGGCCCAGTAGGGTCGGACACCGGACCACTGGCGTGCGTCCGCGGGGCGCCCAGGTGTGGGCCTTGGGCGGCCGAAGCGTGTGACCTGCCTCGTCCTGGAAGCAGATCCACGCTCCACGCTCGGCCGCCGCTATTTTTGCCTGCGGCCACACCTCCCGCCGCCTCGTCGCGATCGCCGCCTCGTCGCGTTCGACCGGTCGATGCTTCGGGACCTGCGGGCTGAACCCGATGCGGTGCAACAACAACGACACCCCGCAGGGGGTACCGCTGCCGGAACAGCCGGGCGATCAGCTCCCGCCACCCGGCCCAGGGTCCAGCGCTGGTCCTCGACCCAGCCGTGCGCGGCCGGCCCCTCCTCCAACGCGGTGGCAAGCTGACCCAGTTGCTCTAATACTCCAACGTCACTTTGCCTGTCTGCGCTGGTAGTGGGATCGTCGGGCTCGGGCTTGGGATTTTCGTCGCCAGGTTGACCAGTGCAGGGTGTGCGCTGGTGATAGCGGTGCGGTGAGGACGAAGGCGTTGAGGAGCCGGCGGATCTCAGCGACGGTCAGCGCGATGATCTCCGGGTCGGCGTCGGGTCGCTCGACGGTGATGGCGGCGAGGATGGTCAGGACGGCCAGGGCGAGCATGGCCAGCGTGATGAAACGGTGCCAGCCGGTCCAGCTACGGACCTGGTAGTGGTCCAGGCCGGCCTGGCCTTTCCCGGTCTGGAACAACTCCTCGATGCCCCAGCGGGATCCGGCGACGGTCACGAGGGTGTGCAGCGGCACCGGGCGAGGTGACCAGCACAGGTAGAAGGCCAGCTTGCCGGTGCTGCGGTTACGGCGGATGATAAACCACCGATGCTCATCAGGGTGTGTGGCAATGGTGATCCAGGCCCACAGGTAGTCGCGGGGACCTTTTGCTCCCGGCCCGCAACTGTGCAACTG
>NZ_JBIDCU010000039.1:0-19967 GCF_043204765.1 Micromonospora sp. NPDC047730
GCGAACAACCCCGCCTGCGTGAACACCGTCTGGTCCAGCAGGCCCGCCTCCGGCGAGCCCTCCGGAGCGAACAGGACGTCACGAAGCGGCTGCGGTAGCAACGGATCAAGGTGCCCACACACCTCGTCAAGCGCGGACGCGAACACGGGGAACGTCCCGTACAGCTCCCGGCCCATCCCGGCACGCTGCGCGCCCTGACCGGAGAAGAGGACGGCGGTGCCGCCCGAGGCGGCCGGGCCGGCCGGGACGAGCGCGGGGTGCGCGTCCCCGGCGGCGAGGGCCCGCAGCGCCGCCAGCCGGGCCTGCGGGTCGGCGGCGACGACCACCGCCCGGTGGGCCAGGTGCGCCCGGCCGTCGGCCAGGGCCCAGGCCACCGCCCCGGGCCGGCCCACCGCGTCCCCGTCGGCCGGGTCGGCGAGCCGGCGGGCCAGGCGGTCCGCCTGCTCCCGCAGGCCGACGGACGTCGCGGCGGCGACCGGCCACGGCAGCGCGGTGTCGGCGACCCGGCCGGCCCCGTCGGCCGGCGCCGCGTCGACGGCGTCGGCGGGCGCCTCCTCCAGGATCACATGGGCGTTCGTGCCGCTGATGCCGAACGACGAGACGCCGGCCCGGCGGAGGCCCCTGTCGGCGTCCCACGGGCGCGCTTCGGTGAGCAGCGCCAGCGGGCCCGACGCCCAGTCCACGTGGGGGGACGGCTCGTCGATGTGCAGGGTGGCCGGCAGCGTCCGGTGCCGCAGCGCCAGCACCATCTTGATCAGGCTGGCGACGCCGGCCGCGGCCTGGGTGTGGCCGATGTTCGACTTCACCGAGCCGAGCCACAGCGGCCGGTCGGCGGGCCGGTCCGGCCCGTACGCGCCGATCAGCGCCTGTGCCTCGATCGGGTCGCCGAGGGTGGTGCCGGTGCCGTGCGCCTCGATGGCGTCGATGTCGGCCGGGGTCAGGCCGGCGTTGGCGAGGGCCTGCCGGATGACCCGCTGCTGGGCGGGCCCGTTGGGGGCGGTCAGCCCGTTGGACGCGCCGTCCTGGTTGACGGCGCTGCCCCGCACCACGGCCAGGACGCGCCGGCCCTCCCGCTCGGCGTCGGAGAGGCGTTGCAGCAACAGGACGCCGACGCCCTCGCCCCAGCCGGTGCCGTCCGCGCCGGCCGCGAACGCCTTGACCCGCCCGTCGGCGGCGAGACCGCGCTGCCGGGAGAACTCCAGGAACGCGCCAGGCGTCGACATCACCGTGACACCGCCGGCCAACGCGAGATCGCACTCGCCGGAGCGCAGCGCCTGCGCGGCCAGGTGCAGCGCGACCAGCGACGACGAGCACGCCGTGTCCACGGTGACCGCGGGGCCCTGCAGGCCGAACGAGTACGCCAGCCGGCCCGAGACCACCGACGCCCCGTTACCGGTCGCCTGGTAACCCTCCACCTCGGACCGGGCGCCCAGCAGCAGGGTCGCGTAGTCCTGCCCGTTGGTGCCCATGAAGACGCCGGTCTCGGAACCGCGTACCCGTTGCGGGTCGATGCCGGCGCGCTCGAACACCTCCCAGGTGGCGTGCAGCAGCAGCCGCTGCTGCGGGTCCATCGCCAGCGCCTCCCGCGGGTTGATCCCGAAGAACGCCGCGTCGAAGCCGGCCACGTCGCGCAGGAAGCCGCCGCTGCGGGCGTAGCTGGTGCCGACCCGCTCCGGGTCGCTGTCGAACATGCCGTCCAGGTCCCAGCCCCGGTCGGTGGGCATCGGCGTCACCGCGTCCACGCCGTCGGCCAGCAGTTGCCACAGCTCCTGCGGGGAGGACACCCCACCGGGGAAGCGGCAGGCCATCGACACGATGGCGATGGGCTCGTCCACGGGCGGCCGGAGCACGGTGGTGACGGCCACCGGGCCGTCGTCCGCGCCGCCCACCAGTTCGGTACGCAGGAAGCGAGCCAGTTCCGCCGCCGACGGATGGTCGAAGACCACGGTCGACGGCAGGGTCAGCCCGGTGGCCCGGCCCAGCCGGTCCCGCAGCTGCACCGCCGCGAGGGAGTCGAAGCCCAGCTCGCGGAACGCGCGTCCGGCCGGCACCTGGTCGGTGGAGTCGTGGCCGAGCACCGCCGCCGCCTCCGCGCGGACCAGCTCGACCAGCAGGTTCTCCTGGCCGGTGGCCGGCAGCGCGGCGAGCCGGGCGCGCAGCCCGTCGGTGCCCGCCCCGGTCTCCGGCCGCTCCGGTTCCGCCGCGACGGCCGGAGCGACCCGGTCGAACAGGTGGCTTGGCCGTGCCGCGGTGAACGCCGCGACGAACCGGGACCAGTCCACGTCGACGATCACCGGCGCCGGCTCGGGGGCGTTCACCCAGCGGCCCAGCGCCGCGACGGCGGCGTCGGGCGCGAGCGGGACGAATCCGCGTCGGCGCAGGCCGTCCGCGGTCTCCCCGGCGGCCATGCCGTCCTCCGCCCACGGGCCGTAGGCCAGGGCGGTGGCGGGCAGCCCGGCCGCGCGGCGGGCCGCGACGAGCGCGTCGAGCAGGGCGTTGCCGGCCGCGTAGCCGGACTGGCCGCCGCCGCCCCACACGCCGGCGACGGAGGAGAAGACCACGAACGCGTCGAGGTCCCGGTCCCGGCACGCGCCGTCCAGGTGGACGGCCCCGAGCACCTTTCCGGCGAGGGTCTCCGCCAGGTCGGCGTCGGTCAGCTCGTACGCCGGTGCGGTCCCGCCGGACGCGCCGGCGGTGTGCACGACGGCGGTCAGTTCCGGCAGATCGTCCACCAGGTCGGTGACGGCGGCGGCGTCGGTGACGTCGCACGCCAGCACCCGCACGGCGCCCAGCTCCGCGACCAGGTCGGCCGCGCCGGGGGCGTCGGGGCCGCGCCGGGAGGCGAGCACCACCTCGGCGGCGCCGTTGGCCAGCAGCCACCGGGCCACGTGCCGACCCAGCGCGCCCGTGCCGCCGGTGACCAGCACCGTCCCGCGCGGCCGCCAGCCCGCCCCGGCGGGCGGGACGGACGGCAGCAGCCGCCGGCCGAACACGCCGTTGCGGCGCACCGCCACCTGGTCAAGGGCGCCGTCGGCGAGGATCGCGACGAGCGCGGCCCGGGTGCCCCGGTCGGCGCGGGCGGGCAGGTCGATCAGCCCGCCCCAGCGGTCGGGCTGTTCCAGGGCCACGGCCCGGCCGAGACCCCAGGTCAGCGCCGCCCACACGTCGCCGCCCGGTTCGCCGGCCGTGACCGGCAGGGCGGCACGGCTGAGCGCCCACACCCGTCCGGGCAGGCCGGTGTCGGTCAGCGCCTGGATGAGGGTGAGCAGCCCGGCCGTACCCGCGGGGACGGCCGACCCGTGTGCGAGCGGCCGGTCCTGCCGGGGCAGGACGCACAGCACCCCGGCCCAGCCCTCGCCGCTGATCGGGCGCAGCCGCTCGCCCAGCTCCCGCCGGCCGAGGGTGGACGACACGGTCACCGTGTCCACCCGCGCGCCGGCCTCGGCGAGCGTCTTCGCCACGCCCGCGTCGGCGCCGCCACCTACCGTGGCGACCAGCCACCGGCCGGAGAGCCCCGAGGCGGGGGCCGGCCGCACCGGCTCCCACCCGATCCGGTACGACCAGCCGTCCAGCGCCGTTCCCCGGTCCCGGCCGCGGCGCCACGTGGAGAGCACGGGCAGAGCCGGGGTGAGGGCGTCCACGGCGTCGTCGCCGAGCTGGCCGGCGAGGGCGGCGAGGTCGCCGCTCTCGACGGCGGCCCAGAACTCGGCGTCCCCGGTCTCGGGGGCGGCCTGCGGTCGCGGTGCCGCCTCCGGCCAGTACCGCTGGTGCTGGAACGCATACGTCGGCAGGTCCACCCGCCGCGCACCGGAACCGGCGAACCACTGCGCCCAGGTGACCGGCACACCGTGGACGTGCAGCTCGGCCAGAGCCGCCAGCAGCGCCTGAGCCTCGGAGCGGTCCCTGCGCTGGACGGCCACGGCGAGCGCGGTCTCGTCGCCGGGCAGCACGTCCGCCGTCATCGCGGTCAGCACACTCTGCGGACCGATCTCCAGGAACGTGCCCACCCCGGCCACGCGCAGCGCCGTGACACCGTCGGCGAACCGGACAGCCTCCCGGACGTGCCGCACCCAGTAGTCGACCGTGCGGATCTCGTCGCCGTCAGCCAGCGCCCCGGTCAGGTTCGACACGACCGGCAGCAGCGGCGCCCGGAACGTCAGCCCGTCCAGAACCGCCCGGAACTCGGCGAGCATCGGCTCCATCAGCGGACTGTGGAACGCGTGACTCACGGTCAACCGCCGCGTCCGCACGCCACGCGCCTTCCAGACCTGCTCCACCTCGTCCAGCGCGTCGACCGCCCCGGACACCACCACGGACATCGGGCCGTTCACGGCGGCGATCCCCACCCGGCCGGCCAACCCGTCCAGCGCGGCCAGCACATCGGCCTCGGCCGCGTTCACCGCCAGCATCCCGCCCCCGGCCGGCAACGCCTGCATCAACCGACCCCGGGCGGCCACCAACGCACACGCATCAGCCAACGTGAGCACCCCGGCCACGTACGCGGCCGTGATCTCACCGACCGAATGCCCACCCACGAAGTCCGGCACCACCCCGAACGACTCCACCAGGCGGAACAACGCCACCTCGACCGCGAACAACCCCGCCTGCGTGAACACCGTCTCGTCCAGCAGCCCCGACTGCGGCGAGCCCTCCGGAGCGAACAGGACGTCACGAAGCGGCTGCGGCAGCAACGGATCAAGGTGCCCACACACCTCGTCAAGCGCGGACGCGAACATGGGGAACGTCCCGTACAGCTCCCGGCCCATCCCGGCACGCTGCGCGCCCTGCCCGGAGAAGAGGACCGCGAGTTGGCCGCGTTCGCCGCTGGTACCGGCGACCAGGGCGCCGGACGGGTCTCCGCCGTCGAGAGCCCGCAGCGCGGACAGGAGGCTGTCCTGGTCGGTCACCACGGCGACGGCACGCTGTTCCAGTGCCGGTCGGGTGGTGACCGACGACCACGCCACGTCCAGCGGGCGCAGCGTTTCGTCCCCCGCCAGCCAGCGCGCCCACCGGCCGGCCTGCCCGGCGAGCGCCGCGTTGGTCCGCGCCGACAGCAGCACCGGCACCACCGCCGGCACCCGACGCTCCACGATCTCGCCCTCGACCACCTCGGCCGGCGGCTGCTCGACGATCACGTGCGCGTTCGTGCCGGAAATGCCGAACGACGACACCGCCGCCCGACGCGGCCGGTCGACGGCCGGCCACGGGGTCGCCTCGGTGGCGAGCGTGACGGCCCCGGCGGTCCAGTCGATGTGCGGCGAGGGCTCGTCCACGTGCAGGGTCGGCGGGACGACGCCGTGCCGCATCGCGAGGACCATCTTGATCACACCGGCCACGCCGGCCGCGGCCTGCGTGTGCCCGATGTTCGACTTGATCGACCCCAGCAGCAGCGGCCGGTCACCCGGCCGATCCTGCCCGTACGTCGCCAACAACGCCTGCGCCTCGATCGGGTCACCGAGCGTGGTGCCGGTGCCGTGGGCTTCGACCGCGTCCACGTCGGTCGTGGTCAGGCCGGCGTTGGCCAGGGCCTGCCGGATCACCCGCTGCTGCGACGGCCCGTTCGGCGCCGTCAGCCCGTTCGACGCCCCGTCCTGGTTCACGGCGGTGCCGCGCACGACCGCCAGGATGCGCCGGCCCTCCCGCTGGGCGTCGGAGAGCCGCTGCACGAGCAGCACGCCCACGCCCTCGGACCAACCGGTGCCGTCGGCGGCGGCCGCGAAGGACTTGCACCGGCCGTCCCGGGCCAGCCCACGCTGGCGGGAGAACTCGATGAACGTCCCTGGCGTCGCCATCACGGTCACGCCGCCCGCGAGGGCGAGGTCGCACTCACCGGAGCGCAGCGCCTGCGCCGCGAGGTGCAGCGCGACCAGCGACGACGAGCACGCCGTGTCGACCGTGACCGCCGGCCCTTCGAGGCCGAACGTGTACGCCAGCCGACCGGACAGCACGCTGCCCGAGGTGCCCACGCCGACGTAACCCTCGACCTCGGCAGGCTGGTCCATCAGTCGCGTCGCGTAGTCGTGGTACATCACGCCGGCGAACACGCCCGTGCGGCTGCCCCGCAGCCGCGCCGGGTCCAGGCCGGCGGACTCGAACGTCTCCCACGACGCCTCCAGCAGCAGCCGCTGCTGCGGGTCCATCGCCAGCGCCTCCCGCGGCGAGATCCCGAAGAACGCCGGATCGAACTCCGCCGCCCCGTACAGGAACCCACCGTGCCGCGTGTACGACGTACCGCTGCTGTTCGGGTCCGGATCGAACAACGACTCCAGGTCCCAGCCCCGGTCCGCCGGGAACTCCGAGATCCCGTCCCCGCCCGTGGTCAACAGCTCCCACAACTGATCCGGGTTGTCGACCCCGCCCGGGTACCGGCAGGCCATGCCGACGATCGCGATCGGCTCGTCGGCGGCAACGGCCCGCACCGCCGACCGCCGCACACTGAGCTGGCCAGACACCTGCTCGTACAAATGCTCGGCGAGCACGGCCGGGGTCGGGTAGTCGAACACCAGCGTCGACGCCAGCCGCAGCCCCGTGGCCGCGTTGACCCGATTCCGCAGATCCACCGCCGTCAACGAATCGAAGCCCAACTCCCGGAACGCCCGATCCGCCGGCACCGCCTCCGCCCCGCCATGCCCCAACACCTGCGCCACCAGGCCCCGCACCAGCAGCGCGACCTGTGCCCGGCCCTCGTCCTCGGTGAGTTCGGCGAGTCGCCCGGCCCAACCACCGCCGCCCTGTCCCGCCTGGCGGCGGGTCGCGGTCGGACCGACGAGGGCACGCAGCATCGGCGGCACGGTCCCGCCAGTGGCCGCCGCCCGCAGTGCGGGCAGGTCGATCACCGTGGGCACCAGGGCCGGCCGGTCCGCGGCCAGCGCGGCGTCGAACAGCTCCAACCCGACCTCGACGCTCATCGGCGTCAGGCCGGCCCGCGCCGACCGGACCCGGTCCGCCTCCGACACCGACGCGGCCATGCCATCGGTGTCCCACATGCCCCACGCCAGACTGACCGCCGGCAGACCCGCCTGCCGCCGGTACGCCGCGAGCGCGTCCAGGAACGCGTTGCCCGCCGCGTACGCCGCCTGACCCGGCGAGCCGAGAACACCCGCCACCGACGAGAACACCACGAACAGATCCAGGTCCAGGCCGAGCGTGGCCTCGTGCAGCCACCAACCGGCGGCGACCTTCGGCGCCAGCACACCGGCCAGCCGCTCATGGGTCAGCCCTTCGACGACGCCGTCGTCGAGCACGCCAGCCGTGTGCACCACGCCCGCGAGCCGGCCCGGGACGCCGGCCACCAGGGCGGCCACCTGCTCCCGGTCCGTCACGTCGCACGCCACCACCCGCGCCGACGCGCCCAGACCCGACAGCCGCTCCACGAGCGCATCCGCGCCCGCAGCAGCCGGACCCTGCCGCGACACCAGCACCAGCGACCGCACCCCGTACGCCGTGACCAGGTGCTCCGCCACCAGCGCACCCAACGCACCCGTACCACCGGTCACCAGCACCGTGCCCTCACCCAGAGCCGGCGCGGCCCCAGCCGACGCCCGCACCAGGCGCGGCACGAGGACGCGGCCCTCCCGGACGGCCAGTTGGTCGTCCGTGCCCTCGCCCACGAAGCCGGCAAGCGCGGTGAGCAGCGTCGGCTCGACGTCGGTGTCGAGGTCCGCGAGAACGATCCGACCGGGATGTTCCGACTGGGCCGACCGCAGCAGGCCCCAGACCGCGGCGCCCGCCAGGTCGCCGACCCGGTCGGCGTCCCGGGCCGCCGTCGCGCCCCTGGTCAGCACCACCAGCCGCGAGCCGGCCAGGGAATCGGCGGCCAGCCACGCCTGGACCGCCCGCAGCACGTCCGACGCCACCGACCGGACCGCCTCCGGCAGGTTGCCGGCCGGCTCGGACGCGCCGAGGACCGGCAGCACGAGGACCTGCGGCGCGTCCGCGCCCGCCTCGACGGCGGCGAGCGCCGCCGCCACGTCCGCGTACGCCGGCAGCCCGGCCTGGGCCATCGACTCGTCCGCGCCGCCGGTCAGGACCGCCCAGCCGGACGGCTGCCGGGTTGCCGGGGCCGGGCCGGCCTGCCAGCGCACCTCGAACAGCGACCGGGCTGCCGCGCCCGGGGCGGGCAGACCCGTCATCTCGCGCAGGACGAGGGACTCGACGGACACGACCGGCGTGCCCGACTCGTCGGAGGCGACCAGCCGCACCCCGGAGCCGGCCCGGGTCAGCCGCACCCGCAGCACCGAGGCGCCGGAGGCGTGCACCTGCGCGCCCTCGAACGCGAACGGCACCCGCGGCCCGGCCGCGTCGTCGGTCAGCAGGAGCCCGACGGCGTGCAGGGCGGCGTCCAGCAGCGCCGGGTGGACGCCGAAGCGCACCGCCTCGCCCGCCGCGTCGTCGGGCAGGGCGACCTCGGCGTACGCCTCACCGTCGGCCGTCCAGGCCCGCCGCAGTCCCTGGAACACGGGCCCGTACGCGAGGCCGTGCCCGGCGAGCGTCGCGTACCAGCCGGTCAGGTCCACCTCGGACGCGCCGGCCGGCGGCCAGGCGCCCACGGTCGGCTCGTCCGGCGAGGACGCTTCGAGGACGCCCTCCGCGTGACGGACCCAGCCCGCCTCGGGGTCGTCGTCCCGTCGGGAGTAGATGGCGACGGCACGCTGCGCGGAGCCGTCGGACGCCTCCACCCGCACCTGGACGCGCACGCCCCCCGTCTCGGGTACGACCAGCGGCGCGGCGACGGTCAGCTCCCGCAGCCGGGAGGCGCCGACCTCGTCGCCGGCCCGCACGGCAAGCTCCACGAGCGCGGTGCCCGGCACCAGCGTCACGCCGGACACCGCGTGGTCGGCCAGCCAGGGGTGCGTGGCCAGGGACAGCCGGCCGGTGAGCACCACCTCGTCGTCGCCGGCCAGGTCCACGGCCGCACCGAGCATCGGATGCCCGGCGTCACCCAGCCCCGCGCCGGACACGTCGCCGACGCGGGGTCGGCCCGAAGCCGGCCAGTACCGCTGGTGCTGGAACGCGTACGTCGGCAGGTCGACGCGGCGGGCACCGGAACCGGCGAACCACTGCGCCCAGGTGACCGGCACACCGTGGACGTGCAGCTCGGCCAGAGCCGCCAGCAGCGCCTGAGCCTCGGAGCGGTCCCTGCGCTGGACCGCCACGGCGAGCACGTTCTCGTCGCCGGGCAGCACGTCCGCCGTCATCGCGGTCAGCACACTCTGCGGACCGATCTCCAGGAACGTGCCCACCCCGGCAGTCCGCAACGCCGTGACACCGTCGGCGTACCGGACAGCCTCCCGGACGTGCCGCACCCAGTAGTCGACCGTACGGATCTCGTCGCCGTCAGCCAGCGCCCCGGTCAGGTTCGACACGACCGGCAGCAGCGGCGGCCGGAAGGCGAGACCCTCCAGGACCGCCCGGAACTCGGCGAGCATCGGCTCCATCAGCGGGCTGTGGAACGCGTGACTGACCCGCAGTCGACGCGTCCGCACGCCCCGGCCCTGCCAGGCGGCCTCCACCTCGTCCAGGGCCTCGACGGCTCCGGAGACGACGACAGCGTTCGGCCCGTTGACCGCCGCAACGCCCAGCCGGTCGGTCAGCCCGTCCAGAGACGCCAGCACCTCGGCCTCCGACGCGGCCACGGCCAGCATCCCGCCACCCGTCGGCAGGGCCTGCATCAAACTGCCCCGCGCCGCCACGAGCGCGCACGCGTCTTCGAGGGTCAGCACCCCGGCCACGTGCGCGGCCGTGATCTCACCGATGGAGTGGCCGCCCACGAAGTCGGGAACGACCCCGAACGACTCGACCAGCCGGAAAAGGGCCACCTCGACCGCGAACAGCCCGGCCTGCGTGAACACCGTCTGGTCCAGCAGCTCCGCCTCGGCCGAGCCGTCGGGAGCGAACAGCACGTCACGAAGCGGCTGCGGCAGCAGCACGTCGAGGTGCCCGCACACCTCGTCAAGCGCGGTGGCGAACACCGGGAACGCGTCGTACAGCTCCCGGCCCATTCCGGCGCGCTGGGCGCCCTGCCCGGAGAAGAGCAGGGCCAGGTGCCCGCACTGGCTGACGGAACCGGCGACGACCACGCCGGACGGCTCACCGGCAGCAAGAGCGGTCAGCGCCGCCAGCAGATCCTCGCGGTCGACGGCGGCCACCACCGCCCGCTGCTCCAACGCCGGACGCGTCGTCACCGACGACCACGCCACGTCCAACGGACGCACCGCCCCGTCAGCGGCCAGCCAACGCGCCCACCGGCCCGCCTGCCCCGCAAGCGCCGCCTCCGTCCGCGCCGACAACACCACCGGCACCACCGCCGGCACCCGACGCTCCACAACCTCGCCCTCGACCACCTCGACCGACGGCTGCTCGACAATCACATGAGCGTTCGTCCCCGAGATACCGAAGGAGGACACGGCCGCCCGACGCGGCCGACCCACCACCGGCCACGGGGTGGCCTCCGTCGCCAACGCCACCGCCCCCGCCGTCCAGTCGATGTGCGGCGACGGCTCATCCACATGCAACGTCGGCGGCACCATCCCGTGCCGCATCGCCAGAACCATCTTGATCACACCCGCCACGCCCGCCGCGGCCTGCGTGTGCCCGATGTTCGACTTGATCGACCCCAGCAGTAGCGGCCGGTCCGCCGGCCGGTCCTGCCCATAGGTGGCGAGCAACGCCTGCGCCTCGATCGGGTCACCCAACGTGGTGCCGGTGCCGTGCGCCTCCACCGCATCCACGTCCACGCTCGACAGGCGGGCGTTCGCCAGGGCCTGCCGGATCACCCGCTGCTGCGACGGCCCGTTCGGCGCCGTCAACCCGTTCGACGCCCCATCCTGGTTCACCGCACTACCCCGCACCACCGCGAGAACCCGGTGACCGTTACGGCGAGCATCCGACAGCCGCTCCACCAGCAGCATGCCCACGCCCTCACCCCAACCCGTGCCATCCGCCGACGCCGCAAACGACTTGCACCGCCCATCGGCCGACAGACCCCGCTGCCGCGAGAACTCGACGAACGTCCCCGGGGTGGCCATCACGGTCACGCCACCGGCCAGGGCCAGGTCACACTCCCCCGACCGCAGCGCCTGCGCCGCCAGGTGCAACGCGACCAGCGACGACGAACACGCCGTGTCGACCGTGACCGCCGGCCCTTCGAGGCCGAACGTGTACGCCACTCGTCCCGACAGCACGCTGCCGGAGGTGCCCGTGCCGACGTATCCCTCGGCGTCCGGGGGAAGGTCGGCCAGCCGTGAGGCGTAGTCGTGGTACATCACGCCGGCGAACACGCCCGTGCGGCTGCCCCGCAGCCCCTGCGGGTCCAGGCCGGCGGACTCGAACGTCTCCCACGACGCCTCCAGCAGCAGCCGCTGCTGCGGGTCCATGGCGACCGCCTCGCGCGGCGAGATCCCGAAGAACGCCGGGTCGAACTCGGCCGCCCCGGCGAGGAAGCCGCCGTGCCGGGTGTACGACGTGCCGCTGCGGTCCGGGTCGGGGTCGAGGAGGCCGTCGAGGTCCCAGCCCCGGTCGGTGGGGAACTCGGAGATGCCGTCCCCGCCGGCGGCCAGCAGCTCCCACAGCTGGTCGGGGCTGTCGACTCCGCCCGGGTACCGGCAGGCCATGCCGACGATCGCGATCGGCTCGTCGGCGGCGACGGCCCGCACGGCCGACCGCCGCACACTGAGCTGGCCGGACACCTGCTCGTACAGGTGCTCGGCGAGCACGGCCGGGGTCGGGTAGTCGAACACCAGCGTCGACGCCAGCCGCAGCCCCGTGGCCGCGTTGACCCGGTTACGCAGATCCACCGCCGTCAGCGAGTCGAAGCCCAACTCCCGGAACGCCCGGTCCGCCGGCACCGCCTCCGCCCCGCCGTGACCGAGCACCTGCGCGACCAGACCCCGGACCAGCAGGTCGATCTGGGCGCGGGCCTCGTCGGGGTCCATTCCGGCGAGCTGGTCTGCCCAGTCGCCGCCGCTGCCGGCCTGCCGGCGGGTGACCGTCGCGCCGACCAGGACGCGCAGCACCGCCGGCGCTTGGCCGCCGCCGAGGGCGGCCCGCATCGCGGGTACGTCCAGCGCGGCCGGCACGAGTGCCGGCAGGCCGGCGCCCAGCGCGGCGTCGAACAGCTCCAAGCCGACCTCGACGCTCATCGGCGTCAGGCCGGCCCGCGCCGACCGGACCCGGTCCGCCTCCGACACCGACGCGGCCATGCCATCGGTGTCCCACATGCCCCACGCCAGACTGACCGCCGGCAGACCCGCCTGCCGCCGGTACGCCGCGAGCGCGTCCAGGAACGCGTTGCCCGCCGCGTACGCCGCCTGACCCGGCGAGCCGAGAACACCCGCCACCGACGAGAACACCACGAACAGATCCAGGTCCAGACCGGCCGTCGCCTCGTGCAGCCACCAACCGGCGGCGACCTTCGGCGCCAGCACACCCGCCAGCCGCTCCGCCGTGATCGACGAGACCACCCCGTCGTCCAGCACGCCGGCCGTGTGCACCACGCCGGCCAGCCGGCCCGGAACGGCCGCCACCAGCCCGGCCACCTGCTCCCGGTCCGTCACGTCGCACGCCACCACCCGCGCCGACGCGCCCAGACTCGACAGCCGCTCCACGAGCGCATCCGCGCCCGCAGCAGCCGGACCCTGCCGCGACACCAGCACCAGCGACCGCACCCCGTACGCCGTGACCAGGTGCTCCGCCACCAGCGCACCCAACGCACCCGTACCACCGGTCACCAGCACCGTGCCCTCACCCAGAGCCGGCGCGGCCCCAGCCGACGCCCGCACCAGGCGCGGCACGAACACCCGACCGTCGCGGACGGCCACCTGGCCGCCCGTCACAGCCGGATCGGCGGCGACCCGGGCCAGCAGGGCCAGGACGCCCGCGTCCAGGTCGCCGTCGACGTCGGCCAGGACGATGCGGCCCGGGTGCTCGGTCTGCGCCGAGCGGAGCAGGCCCCAGGCGGCGGCGCCCGCGAGGTCGGTCACCCGGTCCCCGTCACGGGCGGCCACGGCCCCCCGGGTCGCCACGACGAGGGTCGTGTCGGCAAGCGCGTCGGCCGCCAGCCAGGTCTGCACGGCGGCCAGAACGTCGGCGGTGACCGTGCGGACGGCGTCCGGCACGGGCGCCTCGGCGGCGGCGGGCAGCGGCAGCAGCAGTGCGCGCGGCGCCTCGGCCCGGCCCGCGCCGACCGCCTCGGTCAGCGCCTCGACGGCCGGGAACGCCGGCAGGTCCACGCCGCCGGCAGGCAGGCCGCCGGAGAGCAGCGCCCAGCCGGACACGCCGTCGGCCGGGGTGACGTCCTCGGGCTGCCACGTGAGGGCGAACAGCGACCGGGCCGTCGTGCCGGGGGTGACCACGGCCGTCATCTCCCGCAGGACGAGGGAGTCGACGGACACGACCGGTGCGCCGGACTCGTCCACCGCGACCAGGCGCGCGGAGGTGCCGGCCCGGGTGAGCCGTACGCGCAGGACGCGCGCCCCGGTGGCGTGCACCTGCACGCCCTCGAACGCGAACGGTACGCGCGGCCCGCCGGTCTCCTCGGCGAGCAGCAACCCGACGGGGTGCAGCGCGGCATCGAGCAGCGCGGGGTGGACGCCGAACCGGGCGGCCTCGCCGGCCGCCTCGTCCGGCAGCGCGACCTCGGCGTAGACCTCGCCGTCGCCGGTCCACAGCCGGCGCAGTCCCTGGAACACCGGCCCGTAGGACAGGCCGTGGTCGGCGAGCCCCGGATACCAGCCGGCCAGGTCCGCCTCGGCGAGCCCGACGGGCGGCCAGGCGCCAAGCGTCGGCTCGTCGGCCGACGCCGGGTCCAGCACACCCTCCACGTGCCGGATCCAGTCAGCCTCCGGGTCGCCGTCGGACTGCGAGTGGACGGCCACGCCCCGGCTGCCCGCCTCGTCGGCGGCGCCGACGCGCACCTGCACCCGCACCCCGCCGGTCTCGGGCAGCACCAGCGGCGCCGCGATGGTCAACTCCCGTACGCGGGAGGCGCCCACCTCGTCGCCCGCCCGGACGGCCAGCTCGACGAGGGCGGTGCCGGGCACGACGACCGCGCCGGAGACGACGTGATCGGCGAGCCAGGGGTGCGTGGTGACCGACAGCCGGCCGGTCAGGACCACCATGTCCTCGCCGGCGACGGTGACCGCCGCGCCGAGCAGCGGGTGCCCGGCGACGCCCAGCCCCGCGCCGGTGACGTCGCCCGGCCGGGCCCGGCCGATGCCGAGCCAGTAGCGCTCGTGCTGGAACGCGTACGTCGGCAGGTCGACCCGCCGGGGGTCCGTCCCGGCATACCACTGGGTCCAGGTGACGGGGACGCCGTTGACGTGCAGCTCGGCCAGGGCGTGCAGCAGCGCCTGCCCGGCGGCGTGGTCCCGCCGCTGGGTGGCGAGGGCCAGGGCGTCCTCGGCGAGCAGGTCGGCGTTCAGGGCGGTGAGGACGCTCTGCGGGCCGATCTCCAGGTACGTGCCCGCGCCGGCGTCCCGCAGCGCCATGACGCCGTCGGCGTACCGGACGGCCTCGCGGACGTGCCGGACCCAGTAGTCGGCGTGGGTCAGCTCCTGCGGGTCGGCGAGCGCCCCGGTCAGGTTCGACACGACGGGCACCAGCGGTGCCCGGAACGTCAGCCCGTCCAGGACCGTCCGGAACTCGGCGAGCATCGGCTCCATCAGCGGGCTGTGGAACGCGTGACTGACCCGCAGTCGACGCGTCCGCACGCCCCGGCCCTGCCAGGCGGCCTCCACCTCGTCCAGGGCCTCGACGGCTCCGGAGACGACGACAGCGTTCGGCCCGTTGACCGCCGCAACGCCCAGCCGGTCGGTCAGCCCGTCCAGAGACGCCAGCACCTCGGCCTCCGACGCGGCCACGGCCAGCATCCCGCCACCCGTCGGCAGCGCCTGCATCAAACTGCCCCGCGCCGCCACGAGCGCGCACGCGTCTTCGAGGGTCAGCACCCCGGCCACGTGCGCGGCCGTGATCTCACCGACCGAGTGCCCACCCACGAAGTCCGGCACCACCCCGAACGACTCGACCAGCCGGAAGAGGGCCACCTCGACCGCGAACAGCCCGGCCTGCGTGAACACCGTCTGGTCCAGCAGCTCCGCCTCGGCCGAGCCGTCGGGAGCGAACAGCACGTCACGAAGCGGCTGCGGCAGCAGCACGTCGAGGTGCCCGCACACCTCGTCAAGCGCGGTCGCGAACACCGGGAACGCGTCGTACAGCTCCCGGCCCATTCCGGCGCGCTGGGCGCCCTGCCCGGAGAAGAGGACGGCGAGCCGGCCGCGCGCGGATCCCGTACCGGTGACGACTCCGGCGGCCGGGGAGCCGGCGGCGAGGGCGCGCAGCCCGGCCAGCAACTCGTCCCGGTCGCCGGCGGTGACGACGGCACGGTGTTCCAGGACGGCGCGGCTGACCACGGACGACCAGCCGACGTCGACCGGGCGCCGGGTCTCGTCGGCGGCGAGCCAGCCAGCCCAGCGGTCGGCCTGCGCGGCGAGCGCGGCGTCGGAGCGGGCGGAGAGCAGCACCGGGGCGGGGCGGGCCGGGTCGGGCATCGCCCCGGCCGGGTCGGGCCGGGTGTCGGCGGGTGGTTGCTCGATGACGACGTGGGCGTTGGTGCCGCTGACCCCGAACGAGGACACGGCGGCCCGGCGCGGCCGGCCGGTCGCCGGCCACGGCCGGGACTCGGTGAGCAGCTCGACCGCGCCCGCGGTCCAGTCGATGTGCGGGGACGGCTCGTCGATGTGCAGGGTGCGGGGCAGGACGCCGTGCCGCATCGCCATGATCATCTTGATGATGCCGGCTGCCCCGGCCGCCGCCTGGGTGTGCCCGATGTTCGACTTGATCGAGCCGAGCCACAGTGGCTCCCGGCCGTCGCGGTCCTGGCCGTACGTGGCGAGCAGCGCCTGCGCCTCGATCGGGTCACCCAGCGTGGTGCCGGTGCCGTGGGCCTCGACCGCGTCGACGTCGGTCGTGGTCAGGCGGGCGTTGGCCAGGGCCTGCCGGATGACCCGCTGCTGCGACGGCCCGTTCGGGGCGGTCAGCCCGTTGGACGCGCCGTCCTGGTTCACGGCGGTCCCGCGCACGACCGCCAGGATGCGCCGGCCCTCCCGCCGGGCGTCGGAGAGCCGCTGCACGAGCAGCATGCCCACGCCCTCCGACCAGCCCGTGCCGTCCGCCGTCGCGGCGAACGACTTGCACCGCCCGTCGGCGGCGAGCCCGCGCTGGCGGGAGAACTCGATGAACGTGCCCGGCGTCGCCATCACGGTCACGCCGCCGGCCAGGGCCAGGTCGCACTCCCCCGACCGCAGCGCCTGCACGGCCAGGTGCAGCGCCACCAGCGACGACGAGCAGGCGGTGTCCACGGTGACCGCCGGCCCCTCCAGGCCGAACATGTACGCCACCCGCCCGGACACGACGCTGCCGGAGTTGCCGGTGCCGATGTAACCCTCCAGGCCCTCGGGCAGCTCCTGCACCTGCGAGGCGTAGTCGTGGTACATCAGGCCGGCGAACACGCCCGTGCGGCTGCCCCGCACCCGCGCCGGGTCCAGGCCGGCGGACTCGAACGTCTCCCAGGACGCCTCCAGCAGCAGCCGCTGCTGCGGGTCCATCGCGACCGCCTCGCGCGGCGAAATCCCGAAGAACCCGGGATCGAACGCCGCCGCCCCGGCGAGGAAGCCACCGTGCCGGGCGTACGAGGTGCCGGCGTGGTCGGGGTCGGGGTGGAAGAGGGCGTCGAGGTCCCAGCCCCGGTCGGTGGGGAACTCGCCGATGCCGTCGCCGCCGGCGGCCAGCAGCTCCCAGAGCTGCTCGGGGCTCGCCACGCCGCCGGGGTAGCGGCAGGCCATGCCGACGATGGCGATCGGCTCGTCCACGCCGGTGGCGGCCACCGCGTCGGGGCGGGCCGCGATCTCGCCGGTGAGCTGCTCGTGCACGTGGGCCGCGAGCGCGGCGGGCGTCGGGTAGTCGAACACCAGCGTGGAGGCCAGCCGCAGCCCGGTGGCCGCGTTGACCCGGTTGCGCAGGTCCACGGCGGTCAGCGAGTCGAAGCCCAACTCCCGGAACGCCCGGTCCGTCGGCACCGCCTCCGCCCCGCCGTGGCCGAGCACCTGCGCCACCAGACCCCGGACCAGCAGGTCGACCTGGGTACGGGCCTCGTCGGGGGCGAGCGCCACGAGCCGCTGGGCCCAGCCGCCGGCCGCGCCGCCGCCGGCCTGCCGGCGGGCGGGCGCGGTGCCGACGAGGGCGCGCAGCATCGGCGGTACGCCGGCGGCGGTGGCCGCCGCCCGCATGGCGGGCACGTCGACCACGGCCGGTACGAGGGCGGCGGTGTCGGCGGCGACCGCCGCGTCGAACAGCGCCACGCCGACCGGGGCGGTGATCAGGCCGAGGCCGGCGCGGGACACCCGGGACCGGTCGGTGGCGCTGAGGCCGGCCGCCATGCCGTCGGTGTCCCACATGCCCCAGGCCAGGGAGTGGCCGGGCAGCCCGCGGTCGCGCCGGTGGGCGGCGAGGGCGTCGAGGAAGGTGTTCGCCGCCGCGTACGCGCCCTGGCCGGGCGAGCCGAGCACCCCGGCGATCGAGGAGAACGCGACGAACAGGTCGAGGTCGAGGTGGGCGGTGGCCTCGTGCAGCCACCAACCGGCGTCGACCTTCGGGGCGAGCACCCGGGCCAGCCGGTCCGCGTCGATGCCGGTCACGACGGCGTCGTCGAGCACGCCGGCGGTGTGCACCACCCCGGCGAGGCGTTCGCCGTCGGTGAGCCGCGCGACGAGGGCGCGCACGGCGTCGGGGTCGGTGACGTCGCAGGCGAGCACCCGGACGCGGGCGCCGAGGGCGGTCAGCTCGTCGGCCAGCTCGGCCGCGCCGTCGGCGTCGGGGCCGCGCCGGCTGACCAGGGCGAGGGAGTCCACACCCCACTCGGTGACCAGGTGCCGGGCGAGCAGGCCGCCGAGCGCGCCGGTGCCGCCGGTGACGAGGACGGTGCCGCCGCGGGGGCGCGGGGCGGCCGTGGGCGGTGCGTCGGCGCGTACCAGTCGGGGGGTGAGGGCCGCGTCGCCGCGGACCGCGAGCTGTGCCGCGGCCGGATCGTCGGCGGCGGCCGCGAGCAGCGCGACGGCGGGTTCGTCGAGGTCCCGGTCGAGGTCGGCCAGGACGATCCGGCCGGGGTGCTCGGACTGGGCGGAGCGGACGAGGCCCCACACGGCCGCGCCGGCCAGGTTGCCGGCCGGGTCGGCGT
Source organism: Micromonospora sp. NPDC047730 (assembly GCF_043204765.1). Taxonomy (NCBI): domain Bacteria; kingdom Bacillati; phylum Actinomycetota; class Actinomycetes; order Micromonosporales; family Micromonosporaceae; genus Micromonospora; species Micromonospora sp. NPDC047730. The sequence goes on from NZ_JBIDCU010000039.1 coordinate 18,230, forward strand.
CGGTGGCCCGCACCGCGTCGCGGGTGACCACCACGAGCCGGGCGTCGGCGTCGGCGGCCAGCCACGCCTGCACCTCGGCGAGCACGCCGGCGGTGGCCGTCCGGACGGCGGCCGGCAGCTCGCCGGCCGGCAGGTCGGCCGGCGTCGCGGGCACGGGCAGCAGCACCAGCGGGGGTACGTCGCCGGCGGCGACCAGTTCGGCGACGCCCGGGTACGCGGGCGTGCCGGGCAGGGCGGGGGTGGCCGCGCCCAGCAGGGCGGCGGTGGGCGTGGGACCGGGGGTGAGCGGCTCGGCCTGCCAGGCGACCCGGAACAGCGACCGGGCGGCCAGGGTGGCCGCCGACGGGTCGACGCCGGTCATCTCGCGCAGCACGAGGGAGTCGATCGACACCACCGGCTGGTCGGTGTCGTCCACGGCGAGCAGCCGCACCGCCGCGCCGGCCCGGGTCAGCCGGATCCGCAGGGTGTCCGCGCCGACGGCGTGCACCTGGACGCCCTCGAACGCGAAGGGCGCCTTGGGGCCGCTGGTGCCGTCGCCCGGCAGCAGGGCGGTGGGGTGCAGGGCGGCGTCGAGCAGGGCGGGGTGCACGCCGAACCCGGCGACCCCGTCGGGCCCGGTCGCGGGCAGGGCCACCTCGGCGTAGACGGTGTCGTCGCCGGCCGTCCAGGCCCGCCGCAGGCCCTGGAACGCCGGCCCGTACGTCATGCCGTGCGCGGCGAGGGCGTCGTACCAGCCGGCGAGGTCGGCCTCGACGGCGTGCGCCGGGGGCCACGCACCGAGGCCGGTGTCGTCGGTCGGGTCGACGGCGGTGAGCACGCCCTCGGCGTGTTGCACCCAGTCGCCGTCGGGGTCGTGGTCGGGCTGGGAGTGCACGGCGACGGCCCGCCAGCCGGCGCCGTCGCGCGGGCCGACCCGGACCTGCACCCGCACCCCGCCTTGGGCGGGGAGCACCAGCGGCGCGGCGATGGTCAGCTCCCGTACCCGGCAGGGCCCGAACTCGTCGCCGGCCCGCAGCGCCAGCTCGACGAGGGCGGTGCCGGGGACGATCACCGCGCCGGCCACCACGTGGTCGGCCAGCCACGGCTGGGCCGCCACCGACAGCCGGCCGGTGAGCACGGCCGCGTCCTCGCCGGCCAGCCGGACGGCGGCGGCGAGCAGCGGGTGGCGGGCGGCGCCGAGTCCGGCGCCGGAGACGTCCGAGGCGCGGCCGGCGGGGCGGAGCCAGTACCGCTCCTCGGCGAAGGCGTACGTGGGCAGGTCCACGCGGGTGGCGGCGGCGTCGGCGAAGATCGGGGCCCAGTCGACGGCGCCGCCGGCGGCGAAGAGTTCCGCCAGGCCGGTGAGCAGGGCGCGTGGCTCGGGGCGGTCCCGGCGCTGGGCCGGCACGGCCACGACGGCGTCGTCCCCGGACAGGGCCTCGCGGACCAGCGCGGTGAGGACCGGGCCGGGCCCGACCTCGACGAACGTGTCCACGCCGGCGGCGCGCAGGGCGGCGACCCCGTCGGCGAAGCGGACGGCCTCGCGGACGTGGCGCACCCAGTAGTCGGCGCGGGTCAGCTCCTGCGGGTCGGCGAGCGCCCCGGTCAGGTTCGACACGACCGGCACGAGCGGCGCGGAGAACGTCAGGGTTTCCAGCACCGCGCGGAACTCGGCCAGCATCGGCTCCATCAGCGGGCTGTGGAACGCGTGACTCACGGTCAACCGCCGCGTCCGCACGCCCCGGTCCCGCCAGCCGGC
>NZ_JBIDCU010000040.1:0-17346 GCF_043204765.1 Micromonospora sp. NPDC047730
GGAACGCCGCGACGACATCCACGAAGCCTTCCTCGGCCTCGCCACCTGCATCATCACGTACCGACACGTCGCACGACTTTGTTAGGACCTCTTAGACACTCAGACGATCACCGATGGGCTGCGAGCCCTTCACGCTCGGGTGGCCCGCGACTACGAAGCCCTACCGACCGGCTCGCTCCGTCAACGGGCTTGGCGCTGAAGCCGATGGTCGTCGACGGTGGTGAGCCATGAGCCGTCGCCGAGCGGTTCGAAGTCGTACTGTTCAGCAGAGAACGGTGCCATCTGCCCTCGGACCTCGCCGGTTCGCGGATCGACGATGTACCGCTCCAACCACTCCTCCTCATCGTCGGCCTCGCCGATGACGGTCACAATGGCGGTGTCGTCGCCGAGGTAGCCGCCAACCCACTCGACGACCACGCCGGCGGGATCATGGCCGAGCGACTCCGCCGTTACTCGCGCGACGACTGCGCCGTCGGGATACGCATGGAAAGCGGCGTCATGCTGATCGTGGTCCACGGTCATGAAATGGCGGCCGCCCGGCGCTACGTCGACAAGGACCCGATCCGGCCACGGATACTCGGTCAGCTCGATCCGACCGTTCTCGAAGCGACCCCGGTAGATCAGCGAGCCATCCTGTCCTTCCCCCACGTTCAGCAGCATGTGCCTGCCGTCTGGATGGGCGAAGTGTTTGCCCCCGTGACCGGCCGAACACAGGTCCACCTGCGCCATCACCCGGCCGGTACCCGCGTCGACGGCCAACCACTGATCGGCGCCGGTACCGCGCGCCATCGCGTCAGGTCGGAACACCCACACGATCATTCCGTCCAAGGAGTAGGCGCAGCAGCTATGGACGATGGGCCACGGTGCCGCAGCGGGGATGAAGTCGAGCTGCCACAGCCGCCGTCCGGTACGGTCGATACACGCCACGTGGTCGGGCATCGCGTACACCGCGCGGCTCAGGTCAGGTGCTACGGCATGGTCGTCCAACTCCATGTGCGCCCCAACGGGAAAGGTCGCTGCGGGCACCACGTCCGACACCGGCGCTGAGCCGACAGGAATCTCGTAGGCGAGCACAAGCCCATCCCGGTACCGGGATCGCACACGAAATTGCGTCATGGCGCAGGACGGTAGCCGACCCGAAGGCGGGACTCGTGACCGACGTGCCAGCCCAACTTCGTTGGAGTTCGATCGCCGAGGCGAGCCTCGGTCAGCACCATCCGTAGTCTCATCCGACGCGCATGGACCCTCTACCGGTGGGACAGCCGCCCCACCCGCCGCCGATGATCACCAACCATTCCGCGCGACCTCTTAGATAGCTAACTTGATCCTTAACCTGTACGGCGTGGCTCCGATGCCGGCACCGAAGAAGTACCCCGATGAGCTGCCTGAGCGTGCGACCCGGTTGACGGTCGAGGCCCGCCGGGATCCGGCCGGTGCGGTGGGAGCGATCCGGTGGATCGCTCGGGATCCATCCCAAGGCGTTGCGTACGTGGGTGAAGCGGACCGAGACCGATGCCGGCGAGGGGCCGGGTACCACCAGCGGCGATGCGTTCCGCATCGCCGCCCTCGAACGGGAGGAAACTGCCGCAGCCACTGCGAGGGATCAAATGAACTCGCCTCCGTGTCGGTCGGTAGACGGCATCGGAAGACAGTCAGTGCCCAGCGGTGGTGTGGGCGATTGGGGCGAGAGTCGGGATTGCGGTGTTGACCTCGGCGGTGCGGCGGCGGCGATGTCGGCTACGAACGCGTCGACTTGGCCCTTGCTGACGCCAGGCATGCAGATGATGTGGCTGGTGTCCCCGTCGGTGGCCAGCAGCCACTTCTTGCGCACCTGTTCCGGTGGGGTGGCAAGGACGACGGTGAAGGCGTGGGGATGCCGCCACGCGGGCCATCCCGCGGCGGTGAGCTGGTTGACGGCATAGGCGGCAAGGGTTCGGGCTTCGCTGACCCGCCAGCGGTGCCCTTCGCGGCCGTGGGTGGCGATGGCGTGCCACAGCAGTGCGGCGGCCAGGCCGCAGCGGGACCCGGTGATGGTGGTGTCGACGGTGTCGGTGTAGGCGACGTGGCTGCTGTGGCTGCGGACGCCGTCGCGGATGAGGACGACTCCGCACGGAGTCGGCACACCGAGAAACTTGTGACCGGACATGGCGATGCTGCCGATGCCACCGGCGTCATCGAGGCGTAGCCGGCCGTCGAGGGCGAGCGGGATGCCGGACAGTGCCGCGTCGACGTGCAGGTGCCCGCCCGCGCCGTACTCGTCGAGGACGGCGCGGATGCGGGTGGTGTCGTCCACCGCCTCGGTCATGGTGGTGCCGGCCGTGGCCACCACGATGGCGGGCCAGCGTCGCCGTCTGCGGACCTGCGCGGCGAGATGCGCATAGTCCATCTCCCCGTCCGGCCGCGCGTCGATGACCACGCTCCGCGCGCCCAGTAACGCCACGGTTTTGGAGACCGAGTAGTGCGCGGCGGTCGAGTAGTAGATCCGGGCGGTGGGATAACGGCGGTAGGCGGCGTGCAGGGCAGCCAGGTTGCCTTCGGTGCCGCCCGTGGTCACGTATCCCCACCGGTCATCGGCCGGCATGGACAGGATGTCGGCGACCCAGGTGATGACGGCCCGCTCCAGCACCCGCGTGTGGGCTGTCCCGCCCGGGTCCGCTGGATCGCCGATGTTGTTCCACAACCGGCTGCCCAGGCGGGCCATGACCTTGCTGTGGTCGAGGTCCACGGCCCCGGGAAACCCGATACTCGTCGCCGCGTCGGCGTCGGCCTGCTGCACCAGGCGGTCGAGGACGGCCGTGACATCGATCGGCGCGAGGCTGAGGTCCGCGGCACCGAGGAGACTGAGGGTGGAGTTGTGGGTCATGCCGGCCGCCTGGCGGTCAGGTGGGCGGTGAGGATGTCGTGCAGCGCGGCGAGCTGCCGCCACACCTCCCGGGTGGCGTCATCGTCTTCCTCCGTGAGGTGCTGGTGGGGGTTGTAGTAGGTGATCCGGTCCGGGTCGAGGGTTCTGTTGCAGCGGATTCCGTCCACGCCGATGCGGGCGTGGGGGTCACGGTCGATGTGCAGGGCGGTGCCGTCGGTCAGCAGCACGTAGCACTGGCCTTTGAGGTCGAACGCCGACCGGTAGCGGCCGTTGGCCGATTCGTCGCGCAGGGTCCGGGCGACCTGGTACCAGCGGCCCTGATCCGAGTCGAGGGTGGTGACGCCGATGCCGACGTAGGTCGCGTCGTCGGGCAGGGTCATGTCTCCGCCGTTGACCATCGAGCCATCCGGCCCGAGAGGATGCCACCGGCGCCCGGCGGAGGCGGCACGTGAGATGTTGTCGCTGGCGACGACCGCCAGGTCGCCGAGCAGCCGAGGTAGGTCATCGGATTCCGGCGAGGCCAGCCACAGCCGGTGGGCCATGTGCAGCCGGTAGCCGTGCGGCTCGGCCGGGGCCTCGGATCTAAAGAACAGCATCACCCCGTGCGGACCGAGCGCATCGCGCTTCCCGAACCGCTGGTCGGCCTCGACCATGTGGCCGGCGTTGGCCCGCTTGGAGCGATACGCGACTTGCCTGCGCAGGTCCGCCCAGCGGCGGTCCCTAGCCGGCACACCGTCACTGTCCTGCCTCTGCGAGGGCGCAGGCGGGGGTGGTGTGGGGGGAAACGTGGTGCCAGCCGGTCGGTGGTAATCGCCGGGCACTGGGACCGCGCCGTAGCCGGGTGGTGGTGGTGCGTAGTCGGCTGGCCTCCGGGAGGCAGCGGGCGGTGCCGCCGGTGGGCGCTCTGGTCGCCAGCCGGGGTGAAAGGGATCGACACCGTAATGCCCGCCGCGTGCGGCAGTATGATTGCTCATCGTCGCGATCCTCCTGCTCAGATCGAGACGTTGATGGCGTCGGGAACGGCGTGCGCCGTCGGGGTACCGCGGCCAATGCCGGCGTAGACCTCAGGACGGGCTCGCCGCAGGCTCCCGGCCCACACCCCGCCCGCAACGGCGGTGGCGACGAGGATCGCGGGCAGCAGGATGGGGTACAGCGACCCGGGCGCGGCCCCGAGCAGCGAGCTGACGTTACCGAGCATCAAGGCCAGCACCACCAGCCCGCCGAGCACGCCCAGGGCGGGCGCGAGCCGCCACTCCCACACCCCCGGCCGTAGCCCGCGCACGCTGTCCGGTGCCCGCAACGCGGCCACCGACGCGGCCAACAGCAGACACAGCAGCCCCATCGCACCCAGCGTCGACAGCCAGGTGAACATCGCCGCGACGGGGTCAGCGCCGCTGAACGCGAATGCGCCCACTACCACCGTGGCGACACCGGTCTGCGCCAGTGACCCGCCGCGCGGCGCGCTGACCCGGGTCGCGCTGCCGCCTCGCGCGAGCCCAACAGGCAGGACGCCCTCGCGGGCCATCGCGAACACATACCGTGCGAGCACGGCGTGGAACGCCAGCATCGACGTGACGATCGCGAAGACCAGCATCAGCTCCGCGAGGACAACCCACCCACCGCCAAGACGCTCCAGGACCGAGAACGGCAGCCCGCCGGCAGGGTCAGCGGCGACCTCGGCGACGGCTCCGGGGCCGACCGCCACCCCCATCGCCCACGCGGCCACCGCATACACCCCACCGAGCACCACCACTCCTGCCGTGGTGGCCCGGCTGACCGACCTGCGGTCGATGGCCTCCTCGACGAACGATCCCGGCGCGTCTATGCCCATGAACGCGGCCACGCAGAAGGCAACCGCGCCGCCAAGGCCGCTAACCGCCAACCCCGAGGCGTCGAAGCCCGCCCAGGACAGCCCACCGTCCGCCGGTTCTCCCATACCGGCCAGCACGAACGCCGTGACGACCAGCAGCGAGACGACCAGCACGGCGGCCAGGACCCGGGTGGACAACACGATCGCCCGCAGACCCAACACCCCGACGCCGGCCAGGGCGAGGCCCGCCCACACCCACCACGTGCCGCCGAGCTGCGCGGCGATCGTCGCCCCGAACAGCCCGTACAGGCTGGTCTGGATGGCGTTGTAGGCCACCAAGGCGACCAGGCCGGCGGCGACGCCCCAGCCACGGCCCAACCCCTTCGCGAGGATGCCGTAGTAGGCCGCCGGGTGCCGGACCTGGCGTGCCATCGCCGTGTACCCGACCGCGAGCACCGCCACCGTACCCGCGACGAGCACGAAGGTCAGGGGCAGAGCCGTCACCTTGGTGGTCGCGTACGTCGCGACGATGCCTCCGGCGAGCACCACCATGGGCGCCGACGCCGCAGCCCCGATCACCCACAACCCGAACGGAGTCAGCGTCCGCCGCGCGAGAGCTACCTGCACATGCGTTGACTTCACCGCAGCTCCCCCCGCTCCGGAAAGATTGGGCACGACGAGCGCTGGCAGTCATCCGCTGGATGTCGGTCCCCGGTGAGGGCGTTGGCCGCCATCAGGTGCACCGTCGCCGGCCGTACCGGGCCGGCACACCAGTAGCCCTGGTCACGGCCGAGCCGCCGCTGCGTGGTGTCCGCGTCGGGCGTGAACCTGAACAGGTCATGGTGTCCGTCCGGCCACTCCCGCCGAATCGCGTACCTCCATGCGTACTTCGCGGCCGTCGCGTTTGCCACGTCCGTGACCGCGGCACCGGTGCCGGCGGCGTGCGGCCGTGCCGGCAACCGCTGCCCGGCATCGAGCGTTCGCGGTGGGGAGGCGGTAAGCGGTCCGGGGACCAGGGTCAGCATGAGGATGTGTCTCCTTGAAAATCGGGGCACATAGGGTTGGAACTCCGGTTGAGCAGTTCGGACGAGTCGGCACTCGTGCGTGACGGGTAATGCGGGGCGCCGAGAAACCGTGCGGTTTGGCGCGACAGGCGTGGGGAGCCCCTGTCATCACCTTCCGGTCGAGCCAGGAAACGCGAAGAGCACCCTGCTACTCCTTGATCGCCAGTTTCAGCTGTTCGCTGACCTCACCAGCGGCCCCTGCGCTGGCCAGAATCTGCTCAGACTGATCGGCCAGGTACGACTGCCACTGGGACAGGTGTTCGTGCGCGGCCCGACTGGCGGTTAACAGAGCGTCATACCTCTCTTGCAGGTCCTGTAGATGACGCTGCAGTTCGGTGACCTGCGGGCCGGCGTATCCGGTGCTCTTGGCGGCCTGCTGATGGGCGTGGACGATGATGTCCTCGGCCTGCCGCCGCGCTTCGGCGAGGATCTCCGCGCCCTCCACGCTGGCGTCGCCGATTGTGCGGTTGGCTTCCTCCTGAGCGCGCATCGTCAGCTCGACAGCCAATGGGTCAGCTGCTTGCGGTACGGCGCTCGGCAGGGTTCCGTGGCGGAGCATCTCGACCTGGTTGAGCAGGCTGGCCACCTCTCGTCCCCTACGATCGATTTCGCCGCGCAGCAGCGCGATCCGATCGTCCGCGAAGCGGACCACCGCGGCAACGTCAACTGCCGGGTACCAATGCGTGCGGCGTGAGCGGCGGGTGGCTACCAGGCTGAGGCGCTGGGTGACCTCGCCGGGCAGCGGCCGCTCCGCGTCCGGTGCAAGGTGTCGAGCACCGTGGTCAGTCATCGGACTCCTGTCCAGGTGAGGTCACGCGGCGTCGATCCAGCCGGCGCCGACAGAGGTGGGTAGAGCGAGTGGTCGTAGCTTTCGGTCAGAATCCGGGCAGGGTCTACACCAGAGGCGGTAAGGGCAGCGATCGTGGCCCGGGTCATCACAGGAGACCCGCAGACGAGGATGTCTGCGTCTGCCCACGGGCCGAGCCGCAGGGCGGTGTCGACGGCGCGCCCCACCTCGCCGTCCCACCCCCACCCAATTTCTACGGTTGGCACGTAGCGGAGCCACGGCTCGCCCAAGGTGTCAGACCACGCTGCTTCCGGCGCCGTCGCGGCCAGTTTCAGGAGCGCTTGGTGGTCGTACAGGTCGTCGGGTGTTTTTCCCCCCACCACCAGGGTGGTGGGACGGCCGGAGCCTTGCTGGATCTGCTCGAGGATGGCTCGCAGCGGCGCTACGCCGGTACCGCCAGCGATCAGCAGAAGCCGTCGGTGGGGTGCGCGGTCGTACGACGACAACGCGGTGCCCACGGGGTGCCCCAGCAGGAGTGTGTCGCCGAGTGCCGTCCGGCGCACCAGATGGGTGGAGAACCGGCCCGTCGCCCTCACGTGGAACTCGAGCGTTCCGTCGGGGCGGGGAGCGTTGGCGGGTGACAGGTACCGCCAGGTGCGCATTGCCGGCACCTGTGTCGGCAGAGACTGCCCCGGCAGGTAGTTGCACAGGTAGTTCGGTCGGACGGTGAACACGCAGATGTCGGCGCGGCGGCGCTCCGTGCTGGTTACCTCTGCCCGCCAGAACGAGGGCGCGACCCGTTCGGATCTGGCGGCGCCGGCGAGCATCAACTTCGCTACCGCCTCGTACGCCGCAGCCCAGTCAGCCCTTAAGCTTGGTGTCCACCCTGGTCCGACGAAGTGCTCCAGCGTTGCCACGAGTGCCTGGCCTACCCAGATGTAGTGCCGCTCCGCCAGCTGCACCGGTCGACCCTCGTGGTCTGATCCGTGGAACCGCCTGTGATCAGCGCCGAGACGCTGCGCGAACGTCGTGAGCGCATCCGGGTCGTCGATGTTCGTGATGATGTGCCCGAGCGAGGCGAGTAGCTTGTCCTCCTGATACCGCATGTCGGCTGGGAACATGGTCCGCGTCTCAGGAGCGATAAGGAACAGAGTCGCGTAGAAGTATTTTGCTGCTTCGGGGCCGGCGACGGCGAGCTGGTTCCAGCTCCGACGCAGCGCAGTGACGTCCATGTGTCAGCCCTCCTGCCGGGAGGCGAGGTAGTGGCGCTCACGCAGAGTCGGCTCGGGAAAGTACGGCGTGTGAACACCTGGCCAGAAACTCGGGTTAGGCGCCCGGGTGTCGTAGTAGCGGTGGTGCTCGGCGTGTAGGGCGGCCCATCCGACCGACCCGTTGATCCACGGCCAGTCGCCGTGGCCGGGCCGGCCAGCGCTGCCGGTCGTCGATGCTGGCTCGTTCCCGATCATCGGGCCGGTTCCGGCACGTTCCCCGCGTGTCCCCCGCGTGATCCTCCGTGCGGGCGGGCGTCGTCGCAGTGCCACGTCTCTCCCATCCCGTTCATGTTTCGCCTCTGGTCTCTGCCATACGGCCGGCACCGGGCGGGAGTTCACATCTTTGACTCAGGACGGATCGCCGCTCGTAATGCCGGGTGGCGACGGAAGACCGGGGCAGGGAGGGCTTGACCACGGCGCCGAGCCGGCGTGGTCGCCGAGCACCTGGTTGCCGCCGTGGCAGGGCCCTTGTCCGGAGCTGCTGCCTGCCCGGCTGAGGGTGCCGACGGCGATGACCAGGCGGATGCTGGCGTCGATGGCGACCTGCAGGTTCGTCGAGTACCGGTAATTCTCGCCCCGCGGCGAGGCGGTGGTCCCGGGTCGGGATCACCTGCACCCAGGCATCTTCCGACGACCGTCCCTAACAGACACCTGTCGGGGTTACGAGACGTCCCTCAGACGTTTTCCGCGCCCCCTGACAATAATCAGGCCGGACGCAACGGCCGGCCGCGGCGACCACCGCGACCGCCGCCACCCTCGCGACGCCGCGCCGCGAGAGCTGCCATCGGGATGGAGGCTGGGTGATCCGGCCAGAACGTGCGAACACCACATTCAGCTCCCGCCTTGTGAGCACATGCCCGTGTCGTCAGCGAGCTACGCTCCCTGCGCGTAGGGACGCGGGTCCCGGTTCACGGCGAGCGAACCGGGTTCAGCCGACAGGCCGACGATGCTGGCGGCAGCACCGGCCGAAGCCCGCCGAACCCACCTTGCTAATTCGCATTAGCATCTTGACGCCGCCGAGACGGCGCGCGCAGACTCGTCAACCAACGAACCCGTCCGCGACGATCGTCCACACCGTACGGCCGCTCGGCGAGGTGAGTGACACCCGCTGACTCGTCACGGCCGCCCCCGCTCCCGCTGCCCCGGTCGGCCCACCTCACGAACGGAGAAACGCGATGACGCGTACCCCTGAAGGCTCCATCTCCCGACGCACGCTGCTGCGTGGTACGGCGGCCGCCGGCGTCGCGATCACCGGCGCCGGCCTTGCCGCGACGCCCACGCCCGCGCTCGCCGCACCGGCTGGCTTCCCCAACTATCAATACGTGCGCGACGCGTTCGCCGCCCCGTTGCGCTACAACCCGACCGGCGAGTTCATCTTCCCGTGCGTGCGCGGAGTCTACGACAAGATCAGCGGCTATCTCGGCCGCTACTACCTCTACTACGCGCCACACGACGCACCCGGCGGGATTTGCCTCGCCTACGCCGACCGACTCGAGGGCCCCTACACCGAGTACCCGAACAACCCCATCATCGACCGGTATCTGCCGACCACCACGGTGAGCCACGTGTCGTCCCCCCACGTGGTGTGGGACGCGCCGACCCGGCAGTTCTACCTGTACTTCCACGGCGAGAACTACACGACCCGAGTCGCCCGCTCGACCGACGGCATCCACTTCACCGACGAGACCCCGATCCTGTCGACGAGACTGGTGCCCAACACGACCGAGACCTCGTACGCACGGGTCTTCGAACACTCCGTGGCCGGCAAGGACAACCGCTACGTGATGGTGTTCATGGGCTACCACACAATCGGACCGGGCACCCGAAAGATCTTCTGGGGCTGGTCGCCGAACGGCTGGAGCGGCTGGCAGTTCGACCCGAACCCGCTGGTGTCGCCGTCGGGCGACGGGCTCACCGACATCTCCGCGCCGCACCTGTTGAAGCGCAACGGCACCGCCTATCTCGCGTATCACGGCAACAGCGGCAACATGTATCTGACCGAGATCGGCAACAACTTCGACCGCGAGGTCCACCTCGGAGTGTTCCACCGACCGATCGCGTCGGACAACGGCCGGGTCGCGGCACCCACGTTCGGCACCGACGGCGGCGTGAGCTACATGCTCTACGAGGCCGGGCCCCGCCTCGACGCCAGGATCTGCGTGGCCCGCGCGGTCTAGTGCTCTGACCGGGAAGGTTCACCGGGTTGGTGGTCGTGACGGTTGGATGTGCGGTGACGTCCGATCCGAGCGCTGGAGGCGCGGTGGCTGAGCCTGTCCGTGTACGCAGGCGGACCGACCAGGAGGGGCAGAAGCTGCAGCAGACCGTGCGCCGGGGCAGCACCAACTCGGTGCGCTACCGGCGCGCGATGATGCTGCTGGCCTCGGCCGGCGGGAACCGGGTGCCTGTGATCGCCCAGCTGGTCCAGGCCGACGAGGACACCGTCCGGGAGGTGATCCACCGGTTCAACGAGATCGGCCTGGCCTGCCTGGACCCTCGCTGAGCGGGAGGCCGTCCCCGCCGACTCAGCCCTGACGAGGAAGACTTCGTCATCCGGACGGCCACCACCCGCCCCCACCAAGCTCGGCCAGCCCTTCACCCGCTGGTCGATGCGCAAGCTCGCCGCCTACCTGCGGAAAGTGCACGGACGTGTCATCCGCATCGGCCGTGAAGCCTTACGGTGCCTGCTCCGGCGCCGCGGCATCACCTTCCAGCGCACCAAGACCTGGAAGGAGTCACCCGACCCTGATCGCGACGCCAAGCTCGACCGGATCGAGCAGGTGCTGGAACGCTTCCCGGACCGGGCTTTCGCCTTCGACGAGTTCGGGCCCCTGGGGATCCGGCCCACCGCAGGCTCCTGCTGGGCGAAGCAGGGCAAGCCAAACCGGCTTCCGGCGACCTACCGCCGCACCCACGGCGTCACCTACTTCCACGGCTGCTACTCCGTGGGCGACGACCGCCTGTGGGGCGTCAACCGCCGCTGCAAGGGCACCGCCAACACCCTGACCGCGCTCAAGTCGATCCGCGCTGCCCGACCCGACGGCGCCCCGATCTACATCATCCTGGACAACCTCTCCGCCCACACCGGCGCGGGCATCCGCCGCTGGGCGAAGAAGAACAAGGTCGAGCTGTGCTTCACCCCGACCTACGCTTCCTGGGCCAACCCGATCGAGGCCCACTTCGGCCCGCTGCGGCAGTTCACCCTGGCCAACTCCCACCACCGCGGCCACCCTGCGCAAACCCAGGCACTGCACCGCTACCTGCGCTGGCGCAACACCAACGCCCGCCACCCCGACGTACTCGCCGCCCAACGCAAGGAACGCCCCGGCACCCGCAGCGAAAGGGCATTCGCTGGGGCGGACGCCCCCTCAACACCGCGGCCTGGCCAACCGCGAACAGCAGCCCCCGAACGCCGACGGGGCAAGTTCAGGAGAAGGACAGCGACAGAAGGATGACTCAGGAGGCGAACGGCTCGATCTCCCCCGCGAAGACGATGACCTGGTCGATGAGGCTCCGTCGCAGATGGACGACATCCGTTCCCGCCAGGCGGGGGCCTCCATCAGGCGTGGTGAAGACCCACCGGTACCGGGCCCATTCGTCAGGCATGTCCACCGCTGAGCAGCGGACCATCGTGCCGGTCCCCGCCGGGTGGCGTCGGATGTCCAGCACGAACCGCTCGACCGCCCCGATTCCTTCGCTGCGACCCAACGGCCCCCAGAAGACCACGTCTGAGGTCAGGGCCTGGGAGAGCAGGGCGGTCACATAGCTGTCGTCCGAGGCGTTGAACGCGGCAATGAACGTGTCGATCGCGGAGCGTGCGGTCTCTTCCTGCATGCCCCAGTAATACCAGCCGTTTCGCGTGCGCTCGTCCCGCGAGCCGCCTTCCGATCACGGTGAACCTTCCCGGTCACAGCACTAGCAATACCTCCCCGTCACCGGCCAGACGAGCAGCTCGGCCTGGAACGGGGCACCATCCAGCCGACGCCAGCGGCCCCGGAGCTCCTGCCCCGGGGCCGCCAGCCGTCAATGATCGTCAGTCGTTGGTGGTGTCCCAGCCGTAGTCGGGCAGGTCGAAGAAGTCGTCACCGTCGACCCGGTCGACGGTGCCGTCGGCCAGGCCGTCGAGCAGCGACTCCACGCCGGTCTGCACGCTCTGCACGAGCATGCCGTGCTGCTTCTGGCCCAGGTCGTCCTGCTGGCCGCGCACCTCGAACAGCACCGTGCCGGTGCCGTTCAGGGCGAACGCCGAGCGGCCCTGGCCCGCGTACTCCCGGTTGTCCGGGTGGTAGTACCGGCCGATGGCGGCCAGCTTCGACTGGTCACCGTACTTCGCGGTCATGCCGTTGGCGACGGTGAGGGCGTAGCGGCGGGACTTGTCCTGGTCCAGCGCCGGCCACTTCGCCTTGTACGCGGCGCCGTCCTGCACGCCGAGCGGCGGGTAGTCGAGCGAGACGGAGATGAGGTTGCCGTCCTGCTCACCGCCGGTGATCCGGTCGCACGGCCCCATGTGGTGCAGGTCGATGTACGCGTCGACGGCGCCCTTCTCCGCCCGCAGACCCACGTATACGTCGCGGATTGCCCGCGACTCGGGGGAGAGGAAGAACCCGGCGTCGGTGTCGCGGCCCGGAAGGTCGGTGGCGCGCGGCACGTAGTCGAGGTCGGGGTTGAAGTCGCGGTTCAGGTCGTAGCCGGGCAGGTTGATGCCGTCCCCGTTGAGCCGGTGGTACCAGGCGCGCGGAGCGTCGGCCAGCTGCGGAAACTCCGCGACCGTCGCGTCCCAGGACCGTACGTTCATCCGCCGGTTGAGCTCGCCGCCGTCGGGGTTGACCATCGGCATGGCGACGAAGGTGACCTCGGTGAGGATCTGTCGCGTCTGCGCGTCACCGGCGCTGCCCAGGCGCTTGAGGATCCCGAGCAGCGCCTCGGTGCCGGTTCGCTCGTTGCCGTGGATCGCGCTGGTGACCAGCAGCACCTTGTCGCCGGTGCCGACCCGGGCCGTGTACAGCTCCCGGCCCTCCGGCGAGCGCCCGACCACCTCGACGTCCACCCGGCCGCCGCTGGTGCGCTCGATCTGCGCCAGCTGGTCGCCGACCTGCTCGTGGTTGCTCCAGCCCGACCAGGACGGGTCCTCGGCGATCTTGCAGCTGCCCTGCCCCGGCCCCTCGGGAGCGGCAGCGGAGACCGCCGGAGCGGTGAGGATCGAACCGGCCAGCGCGGCCGTCACGGCGGCGGCCAGGGCCCCGCGGGATCGGATTGTCGACTTCGTGTGTACCTGCACGCGTAACTCCTCTCGTGGATCCACCGGCCACCGAGCGGGGCGCAGAAGAGCGCTGGTGACGCTCGGGGAGCGGACCACCTCTTGCTTCCGAGGATCTTGACCTGCGCGGACGGCGGATGCAATAGAGAGCTGCGCTTTTCTCGATGCGAGGGCAGGTTCCGGCCGACGCGGGGTCCTGCGACCCGGTGCGTGGTCTGATCGTCGATCACCTGCCTGCTCGGTGCTGGGTCCGGTGGCGATGCACAGCGTCGTGGTTGCCGCACCGGGTCGAGCAGTATTCGCGCCGCCCGTTGCGGCTGGTGTCGACGAACACCGTCACGCATGTCGACCGGGCGCAGACGCCCAGCCGCCGGCCTTCCGCCTCAACCGCGAAGATCGACAGACCGCCGACCGTGACCGCTCGGACCCGGCCGACGACATCATCGCCCTCGGGCGTGAAGTGCAGGTGCGGACGCAGCCCGTCGTGGGTGGTCAGAAACGCCCCGGCAGTCCCCTCGACCAGCAGCGCGTTGATCGTCGCGCAGCGCTCGTCGGTCCCGGGCGCCTCGAACACGGCTCGCAGCCGCACACCCCACATCCGCAGAATCTCTGCCTGCCGGGCCGTGAGAGCCGGTCGCGGATCTCGTGCGTACGCAGGACCGCCTCGATCTCACCCGTCCCGATCCCGCCCACGCCGGGCCGGCGTCCATCGCCGGCGCACAGACGCTACTCTCGATCGCCACGCTCCCGTTCATCGTCGGCCCGACCATGGGATGACCTTCCCCGCACCGGCGGCACACCGCCACGGCCAGGTCCGCGGGGCTGTCTCGACCGAGCGGCGTTTCGATCCAGGCCATCCGCCGGGAAGTCGACGTGTGGGGGGTCACCGCGGGGTGCGGGCCGGTCGTCCCATCTCAGCGAGGATTCCGGTGCCCTGACCGAGTTCGATGAGGTAGCCGTCCGGATCGCGCAGGTAGCAGCGGATCTCCACCCCGTGATCCTTCGGTTCGGTCAGGAACTGTCCGCCGCGGGAACGCCACAGCTCGTAGACGGCGCGTACGTCGGTGACCCGGATGTTGAGCGCGCCGCTGAGCACGTTCGGGTCCGCAGGTGCCTGCGCCCGGACGGTCGGCTTGTCGTCGGTCGGGCCGCCCTCGTCGTTGATCACGATGTAGCCGTTGTGCAGCCGGAGAATGGCCGGTTGCCGCTCGCGCACCACCGTCGCTCCCAACACGCTGCGGTAGAACTCCCGCGAACGGTCCACGTCCCGCACGATCAACAGGTGGGTGAGCACCAGCCCGTGCTCGGGCTGGAAGTAGTCGGGCGCCTCGTCCGTCACCGCAGTCTCCTCCGGGTCGGCCGGACGGGTACCCACGCGGGCGCCGGGCACACCTGTCCGCCTCCGGAACCACCCACCCTTGCCATTATCATTCTCGATAGTGATATCGTTGAGCCGTGGAGTTGTCGAGGGAACGTTGGGCGGAGTTGGCGCTACACCCGGTGCGCATCCGGATCCTGCGGGCAGTGGCGGGTGCGCGACTGACCACGCACGACCTGGCGGCGCTGCTGCCGGACATCCCGCAGGCCACGCTCTACCGGCACCTGGCCACGCTGGTCAAGGCCGGCCTGATCGAGGTGGTGGAGGAGCGCAGGATCCGCGGGGCCGTCGAGCGGGTCTACGCCCTGCCTGCCCACGGTGCGACCTTGGACGCCGCAGCCCTGGCCACCGCGACGCCCGAGGATCACGCCCGCTACTTCACCGCCTTCGTGTCGAGCCTGCTGTCGGAGTTCTCCCGCTACCTCGCCCGTGAGCGGATCGACTTCGCCGCCGACGGTGTCGGATACCAGCAGCTCGTGCTCCACCTGACCGACGCGGAGCTGGCAAAGTTCGCCGCCGACCTCAACCAGGTCATCGGCCCGCTGCTGGGCAACGAGCCCGGCGAGGGCAGGGTGCCTCGACTACTGGCCACCATCCTGCTGCCGGCCGATCAGCCGGCAGCCACCGACAGCCCACAACAGACGCCGGAGCGGGACGAAGGCTCCGACCCGAGGGAAGGGAATGGCTGATGGCCTCGGTCACGGTTGCCGTCGAGCTGGTCGACATCCGGTTCACCGGGTGGGAGCGGCTCTGGATCGGGCGTGAGCGGCTGACCGTCCCCGTCACCGCGGTGCGGAGTGTGGCCATCGTGGCCGACCCGCTGCGCCTGGCGCGGGGCGCCCGGCGCGGAATGGTGGTGTCCGGCTTCGTCAAGATCGGTGTCTGGGGGTTGTTCGCTGGTCCCCGTCAGCTCGTGGCGGCACGCCGGGGCGAGCTGGGGCTGCATATCGTCCTGGACCGGGCGGCCGCCGGCGGTCAGTTCGACGAGGTCGTGCTCTCCGATCCGGCTGCGCCGGACATCGCGGACGCGATCGGACGCGCGTCGGCGGTCGGCGCATGAACGGCGACCGCCTGACGATCGAGGTCTCGCACCTGACCAAGCGGTACGGCGAGGTCACCGCCGTACGTGATCTGACCTTCACGGTCGAACCGGGCGTGGTCACTGGTTTCCTGGGCCCGAACGGCGCGGGCAAGACCACCACGATGCGCATGCTGACCGGCCTCGTGTCGCCCACCTCCGGCACCGCGACGATCGGCGGCCAGCCGTACGGGCGGCTGCCACGGCCGTCGCGCACCGTCGGGGCGGTGTTCGACGCGAGCGCGTTCCACCCCGGCCACACCGCCCGCGACCACCTGCGCGTCTACGCCGCGATGGGCGGCTACCGGGACAGCCGGGTCAGCGACCTGCTCGATCTGCTCGGCCTCGCCGAGGCCGCCGACCGCCGCACCCGCGGGTTCTCCACCGGCATGCGGCAACGGCTCAGCCTCGCCACCGCCCTGCTCGGCGACCCCTCGGTGCTGCTGCTGGACGAGCCGAGCAACGGCCTCGACCCCGAAGGCATGCTGTGGTTGCGTGGCTTCCTGCGCCGGCTGGCCGATGAGGGACGCACGATCCTGATCTCCAGCCACGTGCTCAGCGAGATCCAGCAGCTCGTCGACGACGTGGTGGTGGTCCGCCACGGCGAGCTCGTCGCCGCTGGACCGTGGTCACGGCTCGCCGGACCGCCAGCGGTGCTGGTGAGCTCGCCGGATGCCGACCGGCTGGCCGCCGCCCTGCGAGTCAGCCGGCCAGACGGCGACGCGCCGCGGATCGAAGCCGTCGGGGCAGGGCGGCTACGGGTCTACGGGCTGGACGCGCCGCACGTCGCCGACCTGGCCGCCACGTGCCGGCTGCGGGTACACGAGCTGGTCACCGAGAACCCCAGCCTCGAACAACTCTTCCTCCACCTGACCACCGACAGGGCGACCACCGCATGAACCACCTGATCAAGGCCGAGTTCCGCCGGTTGTTGGCCACCCGCACGTGGAGCGGGCTGCTGCTCGCCGCCGTGCTGATCGGCGGCGGCATGACGGGCGCGATGGCGCTGGTCGGTCCGGAGAACTTCGACCCACCCATGCCCGGACTGGACACCGAAACCGGCATCCGCTCGGTCCTCGGCATCCTCGGTTACACCGCATTCGTGCCGGCCGCCGTCGGCACACTCGCCGTCACGTCCGAGTACCGGCACCGCACCGCCGCCGTCACGTTCCTGTTCGCGCCGCGCCGGTGGCAGGTGTTGGCGGCCAAGCTCGCCACGTACGGCGTCGGTGGACTGGCGTACGGGCTGGTCCTCGCCGGCACCGCCGCCGCAGCCCTCTTCGCGGTCGCCGCCGCCCGCGGCGTCGCGCTCGGCCTGCCGGCCGGCACGGTGCTGGCGTTGCTGGCCCGCATCGGCCTGGCCATGGTCGTGTACCTGCTGATCGGCGTGGGCATGGGCGCCCTGCTCCGCCACCAGGTCGTGGCCCTGTGCGTCGTGATCGGCTACCTGTACCTGGGCGAGACGCTGCTCATGATGATCCCCGGCATCAACGCGCTCTATCCAGTCCTGCCCGGCGGCGCCACCGCCTCCCTCACCGACTTCACCTACCTCGCCGACGCCATGTCCGAACAGGTCGGCAGCACGGCCATCCAACTACTGCCACCAGCCACCGGCGCACTACTGCTCACCGCGTACGCACTCACCGCCTCGCTGATCGCCGTCATCATCCCCATGCGCCGCGACATCACCTGACCTTCCTCCCCTTGCCGAGCTTCGGGGCGGGGGGGCCGGGCGGCCCCCCCCCCCCCCCCCCGGCCCCCCGGGGGGGGGGGGCCCGGGCGCATTTCACCCCCCCAACGGGCGCGGGGGGGGGGGGCGCCGGGGGGCCGGCCGCGGCGGG
>NZ_JBIDCU010000041.1:0-17096 GCF_043204765.1 Micromonospora sp. NPDC047730
GGGGGGGGGGGGGGGGGGGGGGGGGGGGGGGGGGGGGGGCGGGGGGGGGGGGGGGCGGGCGGGGGGGGGGGGGGGCCCGCCCCCCCCCCCCCCCCCGCGCCCGCCCCCCCCCCCCCCCCACCCCCACCCACCCGACACCGCAACAAACGCCTCAGGCAGCGCCCACCCCCACCCCACCTGGGCCGCCACACAGAACGGGACGCGGACCGAGGCAGGCCCACGCCCGATCAGGCCGAAGGAGTCACGCACCCGTCCGAGATCCGCCGCCTGGTGAGGAACAGAGCCCGCGCGGGTGTGCGTACGCCGGAAAGGAGCTGCCCCGCCGGCGGGGCAGGCGGGGCAGCGACGTGCGGGAGTGGGACGGACGTCAGGACGGTTCGCGGGCGCAGATGAAGCGCGGCTCGGCGTCGTAGCGCCAGGTGAACTTCTCCCGCTTGACGACCTTGCCGTCCTTCTTGATGACCCGGAAGGCGTCCTGGGTGAAGCCCTGGCTGCCGCTGGCGGGGATGCAGGTGGGGCCCGGCTCCAGATAGACGGTCTTCGGCTGGGTGATGTTGCGCCGCGGGCTGTACTCCGTCTTCACGCTGTCCCAGATCTTGGTGCTCCAGACGGACACCGTGATGGAACTGGACGTGTACGAGGTGTCGATCAGGACGCCGTACTCGGTGTTGTTGCGGAACTTGAAGTCCAGGTCCGGCCAGAAGATGGTCGACTCGATGACCGCCGGGTACCGGCTGAACCAGTACGAGTGCGGCTTGTGCTCGACGTCCTCCAGGCCCGCGTAGTAGGTCGCGTTGAACAGCGTGGTGGTGAACTGCGAGGTGCCGCCGCCCACGCCCGGCACCAGCTTGCCGTTCAGGATGACCGGGGCGTCCCGGTAGCCCTGGGCGTAGCCGCGCTCACCGGTGTGCCCGTTGAGCGAGAACGTCTCGCCGGGCAGCACGACCGTGCCGTCCACGTCCTTGGCGATCGTGATGATGTTCTGGCTGCGCGGCGAGGAGAGCCCACCGGTGAACCGGGTGGTGAACGTGGACACCCGCTCCTTGATGCCGAGCCCGGCCAGCTTCTCCGTGGTCAGCTCCGGCTCGGCCGGCTTCAGCTCGCCGGTGACCTTCCGGTCCTCCGCCTTCGACAGGACGGCCAGCAGGTCGCGGCCGAGGGCGGCGCTGTCGAGCTGCTGCCCCGGCTTGCCGTCGACGACCTTCGGCTTGCCTCCGGAGATGGTCATCCGGGCGTCCTTCGGCGGCACCTCGATCGTCGCCAGGTCGTCGCCGAGCGCGGCGCGCAGCCGCTTCACGTCGACCTGTGGGGTCAGCTTGCCGGCCTCGTCGGCGGTGAACCGCAGGCTCCTCGCGATCGCCTTCGGCGGGATCTGCACGGAGCCCTTGTCGGTGGTGAGCGTGACCGGCGCGGCGACGGCCGGCTCCGCCAGCTCGGCGACCAGCCGGTCCACCTCCTCGGCGGTGGTCGCCGGGTGCGTCTCGACCAGCGGCACGGTCACCGGCTGGCGGCTCAGCCAGCCCTCCCGCACCACCTGCGCGGAGCGCTCCGGATCCAGCGCGAGGCTCGGCTTCGGGTGCACCGCCTTCGGCGTGGTGCCCTTCCAGGTGATCGCCGGCATCGTCATCTTCCGGCCCTGGTCGCCGGCCACCTTCTTCAGGGCGGCGTCGAGTCGGGCGACGTCCACGGTCACCACCGGCTGGACCGTGCGGGACCCGACGAGCCGGTCGACCGCGTGCGCGTCCGCCTCGGCCGCCGCCGCCACGGTGGCGTTGACGTCGACCGCCAGGCCGACCTCGGCCGGGACGATCTCGGCGGTTCGCTCGCCGACGCGTACCGACAGGGGGGCCGCGATCTCGGCGGCGCGGCGGTCCAGCGCCGCCCGCAGTTCCCGGGCGGCGTCCGCGCGGCTCTTTCCGCCGAGCTCCGCCCCGAGCACCGTCGTCCCGCGGGGCACGTCACCGGCGTACGCGTAGGCACCCACCCCCGCCACGGAGGCCAGCACCGCCGTGGCGACACCGGCGGCGAGCAGCAGGCGGACCCGGCGCGACCGGGACCCTCCGCCCGGTCGGCCGGCGGGCACGACGGGCTCCGGCTCGTCACCCGGCCAGGTCACCGCGGTGACCTGCACGGTGGGCCGGTCGTCGGCGGGTGGGTTCTTCTCGCCGTACAGCGTCACGGTCACCTCGATCGGGGCATACCACAAGGGGGGGAGCGCGCGCCCCGCCCGGAAGACACCTACGGTAACCGGCGGCCCGGCACGGCGGCAGTCTGCGCCCCTCCCGTTGCGGCAGCGCGTGTCGCGCGGCGTGTTGGCGGGGGGCCGCCCGGGCGCGGGGCGCGGCGGCGGCCATGGCACGGTAGGGGCATGCGAGCGGACGAGGCGGTCCTGGCGTACGGCGGCGGCTGGCTGGACCGGGCGGGGGAGTTGCGCGCCGACCCGGAGCGGATCGCGGCGCTGATGGCCGACCCGGGCAGCGTCGTCCTGCCGTTCTGGCGGGACCGCTGCCTGGTCGCGGAGGACGTGCCGGTGCGGTTGACCGGCGACCTGGCGGCCGGGGTGCTCGCCCTCGCCGACGAGACCGCCTTCCTGGGCCTGGGCGACGACACGTCGGCCGTCTTCGCGGTGGACCTTTCCGGCCTGTCCGAGGCCGCCGCCGTCGAGGCGGCCGGGGCGGACGCCGCCGTGGACGTCCGGGCGTTGGTCGGCCGGCTCGGTCCGGCCGAGGCGGCCGTCCAGGCGTACGCGCGGGGGCTGCTGCACTGGCACCGGCAGCAGCGCTTCTGCGGCGCCTGCGGGGCGTCGACCGTGGCCCGGGGCGGGGGACACGTCCGGTCCTGCACCGGGGCGGACTGCGGCCGGCTCCTCTTTCCCCGGATCGAACCGGCGGTCATCGTGCTGGTCGAGGCGCCCGGAGCCCCGGACCGCTGCCTGCTGGCCCGGCACGCGGGCGCGCGCGAGGGGGCGTACTCGACGCTCGCCGGTTTCGTGGAGGTGGGCGAGAGCCTGGAGGACGCCGTCCGGCGGGAGATGGCCGAGGAGGCCGGGGTGACGGTGACCGACCTGACGTACGTGGGGTCGCAGGCGTGGCCGTTCCCGGCGGGACTGATGGTCGGCTTCCGGGCCACCGCCGCGTCCGAGGAGGTGCGGGTGGACGGCGAGGAACTGCTGGAGGCGCGCTGGTTCACCCGGGACGAGCTGCGCGAGCGGGTGGCTGCCGGGTGGCCGCTCGGCCGGGTCGACTCGATCGACCACCACCTGCTCCGATCCTGGCTCGCCGCCGGAGCCTGACTCACTCCACGAGCACGGCGACGGGCGCGGACGGCGAACCAGTGTCGACGCCGTCGGTGGCCGCGACCCGGAACTCGTAGCGGTGGCCCCGGGTCAGCAGTACGGCGGTGAAGTCGGTTCCGGCCACGGGGTACGGATCCGTCCGCCAGCTCGTACCGGACGTGACATCCCGGAGCTGGACGCGGTAGGCGAGGCCAGGGCCGGCCTGACGCCAGCTCAGCCGCGCCTCACCGTTGCCGCTCGCCGTCACCGCCAGCCCGCCCGGCGTGGGCAGCCGCGGCGTGGCCCGGACCGGCCTGCTCAGCCGACCCGGACCGGCCTGGTTGGCGGCGGCGACCGCGAACTCGTACTCGTGGCCGTTGCGCAGCTGGTGGATGGTGGCCTCGGTGCCCTGCACGGCCACCTTCTCCTCGGTGAATTCCCGCTCCCCGGCGGTGAGGTCCCGCCGGTAGACGCGGTGCCACCCGCCGGGGTTGGTCGAGCGCCAGGCCAGCTCCACCTGACCCGGCCCGATCTTCGTCACCCGCAGGCCGGCCGGCACCACCTTCGGCGCGGTGAACCGTGGCCGGGCCCGGACCGGCGGGGAGAGGGGGCCCTCGCCGCCGCTGTTGACGGCGCTGACGGCGAACTCGTACTCGTGGTCGTGTCGGAGGTACCGGGCGAGGTGGTTCGCCCTGGTGTCCAGTGACGGCGAGCCGAGGCGGGTCTCGCCCGCCGTCACGTCCCGTCGGTAGACGCGGTAGGAGACGCCCGGTCCGAGGCTGGCCCAGTTGAGCCGAATGTCGCCGTCCGGCTGGGGGCTGGCGGTCGGCCGGGCCGGCGCGGCCGGCGGGGTGACGAACGCGGTGGCCCGGACCGGCGCGGAGGGTTGGCTGTCCCCGCCGCCGCCGACCGCGACGACGGTGAACTCGTACGTCCGCGCGTGCCACAGCGAGTCGACGGTCGCGCTGGTGCCGGTGAACGTGCCGACCAGGGCCGGTGCCCGCTGACCCGAGGTGACGTCGCGCTGGTACAGCCGGAACAGTTGGACGAACGGCAGCGGGTCCCAGCGCACCGCGACGTCCCCGGTCCGCCCGGCCGTCGCCCGCAGCCCGCCGGGCGGCGCAGGTGGCGGCACGGTGGCGGTCATCCGCGCCACCGGCGACGGCGGGCCTTCGCCCCGGCGCCCGAGCGTGGTCACCCGGAACTCGTACTCGTGGCCGTTGACGAGGAAGTCGGCGGAGAAGCGGGGCTCGGCGGTCGGCTCGCCGATGCGGACGAAGTGGGTCTGGCCGGCGGTCACGTCTCGACGGTGGACCAGGTAACGCGGGTCGTCATCGGCACTGACGGGACGCCAGCGCAGCTCGGCGTTGCCCGCGCCCTGGGCGTCGGCGGTGAGCGCGGCCGGAGCTGGCGGCACGTCGGCCCGGTCCGGCCGGGGGCGGGGCCAGTCGACCTCGACGAAACGCGG
Organism: Micromonospora sp. NPDC047730; assembly: GCF_043204765.1. Classification (NCBI taxonomy): domain Bacteria; kingdom Bacillati; phylum Actinomycetota; class Actinomycetes; order Micromonosporales; family Micromonosporaceae; genus Micromonospora; species Micromonospora sp. NPDC047730. The sequence goes on from NZ_JBIDCU010000041.1 coordinate 4,743, forward strand.
CCGGTAGACGCCGGCGTCGGCGTACGTCACCGCGTCGTCGACGTTGTTGACGTTGTACGAGATCAGCAGCTTTCCCGGGCGGGCCAGGTCGGGGTGCAGGTCGGCGTCGTAGACGAGGTGCCCGGCGTCGGTCTCCGCGGCGCTGTGCAGGTAGTCCGGCCCCTCGAACGGCCCCGTCGGCCCGGCGGCGGAGTAGGCCACGAGGTCGCCGCTGAACACGAGGTTGTTCTCGTGGGTCACGAGCACGTACCGGTCCCCGACCCGCTGCACGCCGTACGACGTGCCGACGCCGCTGAGGACGCGGGCGGACCGGTCCACCTCGGGCGCCCAGCCGCTGCCCGTCCAGAACTCCCACGGGCCCGTGAGATCGTCCCCGGCGACCCGGGCCACGTGCGCGAACTTGGTATCGCCGCTCGCCTCGGTCCCGTAGATCCAGGTGTGCCCGCCGTCGCGGAGCAGCGCGGAGCCCCAGGAGATCCGCTGCCCCAGCGGCAGCGGCCGGACGGCGGTGGGAGCCAGGCCGGGTAACGCGAAGGTGGCCAGCGACGTGCCCAGCAGGACGTGGTCCAGCGGGCCGGCGCCGGTCCGGCGGTAGCGGTTGACCAGCATCTGGAGGCTCTGGCCGACGACCTGGGCGTCGCCGACCCAGTGGAACTGGTCGGCGGCCGGTGGTGGCACCAGCGAAGCGGGCTCCTCGGCGGTGCCGCCGTGCACGGTCTCGCGCAGCTCCTCGCCCTGCTGCACGACCATCGAGTTGTTGATGAACGACGCGGTGTCGGGCCGGGAACCGTCCGGATCGACCGGGCCGAGGAAGGTGTCGGAGAAGAGCCAGAGCAGCCGGCCGTCGGGGAGTCGGACGGAGGCTGTCCGGTCGGCGCCGTTCCACCGGCCCGAGGTGTCGCCGTAGCGGTCGAAGAGGGCGGTGAGCCGCTCGGCCGACATGCCGCCCTCGGCGCGCGCCCGGCCGGGGACGCCAGCGGTCAGGCTGACCACCAGCGCGGCGGCGTACAGCACGAGCAGCCAGCGGGTGTGCGGACGGGCCTCCCGTCGGCGGGATCCGGTCGTGGCCATGCTGACGCTCACCAGAAACCCCCGTCTCCTGGTTATCCGTCCCGCACTGTGACATGTGCTCCCGGTGGATGGGTAGTGGCCGTCCGGGCGGGTTTCGCCCTGCCGCCGCGTTCCTGGGCCATCGTCAGCAGCCCGGTCGCCACGGCGGTGACGGCCGCCGTCACCAGGGCCGCCCCGGCGATCCCGGCGATGCTCCGTGGCACGACGGTCGCGACCGCGGCCACGTACACCACCGTCGACAGCCACAGTGGAGCGGCGGGCCACCGGGCCGATGCCGCGACCCGGGCGTTCACCAGGATGAAGACCACCGCGTACAGGGCGCCGGTGGCGGCGAAGAGTGGGGCGTAGCGGCCGGACCCGACGTACGCCGGGCCGCCGGCCAGGCGGAAGGCGAGCCCGCCGGCCAGCGCCGAGCCCAGCACCAGCACCGCCCCGGCGCCGGCGACCAGGGCCAGCGCGGTGACCAGGGCGCGGCGGTCACCCTTCGCCAGGCGGGGCAGCGCGATCACGGTCACCACCTGCGGCGCCCAGAGGGCGCCCTTGGTCAGCACGGTGCCGACGGCGTAGGTGCCGGAGACGTCCGGCGGTAGGAAGCGGCGGGCGAGCAGCAGGTCCACGTACGAGACGACCAGCATCGCCAGCGTGGCGCCGCTGGCGGTGAGCACGGTCCGGGTGGCGAGCGAGGGTGCCGTCGGGTCGATGCCGGAGCCCCGGTTGAGGCGTACCAGCAGGGCGAGCACCAGGACCGAGGTGACCGCCCCGGCCAGCAGCGACCCGGTGAGCCCGCCGCCGAGCGAGAGCCCCGCCACCATGCCCCCGTAGCGTCCGGCGCCGAGCAGCGCCATGCCGCCGGCGAGCCGCAGGAAGCGCTGGTCGCCCTGCAACTCGCCGAGCCAGCGGCCGGCCGCGACGACCGCCACGGTGAGCACGCCGAGCAGCAGCACCGCCGGGGCGGCCAGCCGGAGCTGCACGGCGGCCACCGGCAGCGTCACGGCGAGCAGCACGGCGGTGACGACGAGCGTGAGCAGGGTCGGTCGCGTGGTGGCGGCGTGGCCGTGGCGGGCCCGGTGCACGGCGACCGCGATCTGCAGCCCGGTGCCGGCCACACCGCCTATCGCGCCCAGCGCGAGGAGGGTGGCCAGCGCGCTCAGCTCCGCCGGGTCGAGGTGTCGGGCGCCGAGGACGGGCACCACGTAGGCCAGCCCGTTGACGAAGACGCCGGCCAGCGTCACCGCCACCCCTGCGGCGCCGAGACCGGTCGCCCGGCCGCGCCTGTCCGAATCCGTTTCCATCACCGCCCCGGGTCGCCGGCACTCCCGGCTGTGCGGCGGGCGCGCGTACAGTGGCGCCACGCCGGTGCCACGCCCGGTCAGCGTAGTGAGGAGGTCAACCCTGCGGGAGAGGTCGATGCTCGCCGGGCTCGGGCTGGCCGTCACCCTGCTGGTGCTGGCTCCGCTGGCGGCTCCCGGATACGTGCTCAGTTACGACATGGTCTTCGTGCCGCACCAGCCGTGGCGCGCGGAACTCGTCGTCCCGTCCGACTCGCTGCCCCGGGCGGTGCCGTTGGACGCCCTGGTGTCGCTGGCCAGTCAGGTGGTGCCCGGTTGGCTGGTGCAGCGGCTGGTGCTGGTGGCGGTGCTGCTGCTCGCCACCGTCGGCGCCGGGTTGCTGGTGCCGGCGCGGCGCCCGGTCACCCGGCTGGTGGCCGCCGTCGGGTACGCGTGGACGCCATACCTGGCGGAACGGCTGCTGATCGGGCACTGGGGCCTGCTGCTGGCGTACGCGTCGCTGCCCTGGCTGGTGTCGGCGGTGCTCCGGTTGCGCGCCGGTGGGCGGCGGGCGCTGCCGCTGCTGGTGCTGGCCGCCGTGCCCGCGGCGGTGACCCCGACCGGCGGCCTCATCGCCCTGGCCAGCACCGTCGTGCTGGTGTCGCGGCGGGCCGGGGGCCGGGTCGGGGCGGCTGCGGTGGGGCTCGTGCTGCTGCTGAACGCGCCCTGGTTGGTGGCGGCGGCCCTGACCCGGGCGGATGCCCGGACCGACCCCGACGGGGTGGCGGCGTTCGCGGCGCGGGCGGAGAACTGGAGTGGCGCGCTCGGCGCGCTGGCCGGCACCGGCGGGATCTGGAACGCGCAGACGACGCCGGAGAGCCGCTCGTCCCCGCTGGCGCCGGTGGCCACCGCCGTCGTGCTGGCCGTGGCGGTCCTCGGCTACCGGACGTTGAGCCGCCGGTGGTCGGGTGGGCTCGCGCACCGGCTCGCCGGGCTGGCGGCCGGCGGTTTCCTGCTCGCCGCTCTGGGCGTGCTGCCCGGCTTGGGCGGGCTGCTGGAGTGGTCGGTGGCCACGGTGCCGGGGGCCGGGGTGCTGCGCGACGGGCAGAAGTTCCTCGTCCCGTACGCCCTGCTGGTCGCCGTCGGGTTCGCGCTCGGCGTGGAGCGGCTGGCCGAGGCGGCGGGTCGGGCCGGTCGGGTGGGCGCGGGTGCGGTGCTCGCCGGGGCGCTGGTCCTGCCCGTGGTGGTGCTGCCGGACCTGGCGTTCGGCGCGGCCGGCCGGCTGCGACCGGTGGCCTATCCGGCGGACTGGAACGCCGTCGCCGCCCGCCTCGACGGCCGGCCGGGCGAGGTGCTCTCGCTGCCGTTCGGGGCTTACCGGGCGTACCCGTGGAACGGCGGTCGGACGGCGCTCGACCCGCTGCCCCGCTACGTCGACGCCGACGTCCTCGTCGACGACACGCTCTGGGTTGGCCCGAGCGAGGTGAGCGGGGAGAATCCGCGGGCGGCGCAGGTGCGGCGGGTGCTCGCCACCGGTGCTCCGGTGACGGCCACCGGTGTGCGCTGGGTGGTGGTGCAACGGGTGGCCGGCGGCCACCGGGTGGACCCGGCGATGCTGGTCGGGCTCCGCGAGGTGCACGCCGGCACGGACCTGACCCTGTACGAGAACCCGATGGCGGGCGGCTGACCGGCCGCGAGCGCGCCCACCGGCTGGTATCGATCGTCCTCGTGGCCCTCCCCACCGTCGCTACTTGGTGGTAACGTCCCGCGCACGCAGCTCACGAGGAGGAAGTCAGCACCATGCGCAGTGCTCTCTCGTTGGTTCTCGCCGGAGTGATCGCGGTCGCTCTCGGCGTCATCGGGTCGGTGGCGCTGGCCACCACCCTCACCGGCACCTCGTCGTCCGAGGCCGCCAAGGCCGAGCAGTCCGCGCGGACCAGCTCGGACGGTGGCAGCGGTGGCGCCAACAAGCCGCTGGTCTACGGCGCGAGGTAGGACGGCTCCACCGGCTCCATCTGCTCCGCCGGCACCACCACCCGAACGTTCGCGGCCCTCGCCACGAGGGCCGCGAATTTTTCGCCCGAGACCGGCCAGGTGAAGCGGGCCGCGTGCGCCCGCGCCGCCGCGCCCATCGCGGTACGCAGGGCGTGGTCGGTGAGCAGCACGCGCACCTTGGCGACGAAGTCGTCGACGTCGTCCGCGAGCAGGCCGGTCTCGCCGTCGACGAGCGCCTCCTCGACCCCGCCGGCGCCGCGGAACGCGATCGTCGGCGTGCCCACCGCCCCGGCCTCCACGATGGTCAGCCCCCAGCCCTCCTTCAGCGAGGGAGTGAGCGCGACCCACGCGCTGGCCAGCAGTTCCCCCTTCTCCGCGTCGCTGACGAAGCCGGTGAACCGGACCCGGTCGGTGATGCCCAGCTCGCTGGCGAGCCGGCGCAGGTGCGGCTCCCACCAGCCCTGACCGGCGACCACGAGGGTGAGGCCGGGCAGCTCGCCGGCGAGCCCGGCGACCGCGTGCAGGGCCAGTTCGACCTGCTTGTGCGGCACCAGCCGGCCGAGCACCACCAGGGACGGGTGCGGGGTGCGCGGCACCGGCCCGACTGGCATGTCCGGCGTGCCGTTGTGCACGACGGCGATGCGGGCGAGATCGATGCCGAGGGTGGCCAGCTCCCGGCGGGTGGCCTCGGAGACCGTCACGTACCGGCACCGGCGGTAGACGCGCGGGGCCAGCCAGGACTCCACCCACCAGCCGAAGCGCGCCAGCCAGCGGCCCAGCACCACGGGCCACTGCTCCCGGTGCACGTGGTGTACCAGCGCGATCACCGGACAGAGGGCGTACAGGGCGGAGAGGAAGGGCAGGCCGTTGCCCACGTCCACGATCACGTCCGGTCGGCCACCCCGGCGCCGGGCCAGCGGCCCGAGGCCCAGCCCTCCGGCCAGGTAGATCAACGCGGCACGCAGGTAGACGGTGTGCCGCCCGCCGCGACGCAGCACCCGCACCCCGTCGGCGGTGACCTCCTCGGCGGGACCGGCGGAGTGCGTGGCGCAGAGCAGCGTGGCGCGGTGGCCCCGGCGTACGAGTTCCCCGGCGATCCGCTCGACGTACACCTCCGAGCCGCCGCCCTCGGGGTTCCGGATGTCACGCCAGTTGAGGAAAAGTACGTGCCGGTTGGCGGCAGGCGGTGCTTCCACACTTACTCCTACTGCCGAGTAGTCTTCGCGTCGCGTCACACTATGGGCTTCGTCACGCCCCCCGCAATGCCCCATCGGAGGCGACATGCAGCAGGCGCCGGCCCGTCCGGAGCTGACCGACCGGCCGGACGACACATCGACAAGGGTGTGGCGTCTTCGCTTGGTCGCGGTCTGTCTCGGTTTGTCGGCCCTGGCGTTCCTCCAGGATCCGGGCATGATCGCCATCGACACCAAGGTGGACCTGGCGGTCGATCCGGCCGGATGGTTGAGTCGCGCCCTGCACGTCTGGGACCCGGACGGGACCTTCGGCCAGCTCCAGAATCAGGCGTACGGCTACCTCTGGCCGATGGGCCCGTTCTTCCTCCTCGGCAAGCTGCTCGCCATCCCGGCCTGGGTGGTGCAGCGGCTCTGGTGGGCGCTGCTCATGACGGTGGCCTGCACCGGCGTGGTCCGGCTGGCCGAGCGGCTGCACGTCGGCACGCCGGCGGCCCGGCTGGTCGCCGGGGTCGCCTTCGCGCTCTCCCCCCGGCTGGTCACCGAGCTCGGCCCGATCTCGGTGGAGGCGTGGCCGAGCGCCCTCGCCCCCTGGGTGCTGGTGCCCCTGGTGGGGCTGGCCCGAGGCGGGTCGGTGCGCCGCGCGGTCACCCGGTCCGCGCTGGTGGTGGCGTGTGCCGGGGGCGTCAACGCGACGGCGGTACTGGCCGTCGTGCCGCTGGCCGGCCTCCTGCTGGTCGGCCTGCACCCGTTCCGGCTGCGGATCACGGCATTGGCCGCCTGGGGCCTGGCGGTGGGCGCGGCGACCGCCTGGTGGCTGGTGCCCCTGCTCCTGCTGGGCCGGTACAGTCCGCCGTTCCTCGACTACATCGAGACGGCGCCGGTCACCACCGCACCCACCGACACGACCACCGTGCTGCGCGGCGCCTCGCACTGGCACGCGTACCTCAACGGCGCGTACGGGCCGCCCTGGTCTGCCGGCTGGCGGCTGGCCACCGAGCGACCGCTGGTCGTCGCGACCCTGGTGGTCGCCGGCCTCGGCCTGGTCGGCCTGGCCCGGCGGGGCATGCCGCACCGGCGTCTCCTGATCACCGGCCTGCTGGTCGGGCTGGCCCTGGTCGGGCTCGGTCACGTCGGTGCGGTCGACGGGCTGGGCGCGCAGACGCAGCGGGACTTCCTCGACGCGGCCGGCGCACCGCTGCGCAACGTGCACAAGTTCGACGTGGTGCTCCGGCTGCCGCTCATCCTCGGCCTGGCCCACCTGCTCGGGCTGGTGGCGCGGGCGGCCCGGGCGGCCGACCGGCCCGACCTGAACCCCGGCCTGCCCCGCCTGCTCCAGCCGGTGCGGCTGCGTGCCACCCTGGTCACCGGCACCGCCCTCGTCGCGGTCGCCGGGGTGGCCGCGCCCGCCCTGGCCGCCGGGCTGCCCGCCCAGGGCAGCTTCCGCGAGGTGCCCGGCTACTGGCACCAGGCGACGTCCTGGCTGGACCGCAACCTCGGCATGGACCGGGTGCTGGTGGTGCCCGCCGCCCGTTTCCCCCGCTACCTCTGGGGCAGCCCGAGCGACGAGGTCACCCAGCCCCTGTTGGAGAGCGGCTGGGCGGTGCGCAGCTCCGTGCCGCTCACCCCGCCGGGCACGATCCGCCTGCTCGACACCGTCGAGGCCGCGCTGGCCAACGGCGAGGGCTCCGCCGGGCTGGCCGACCTGCTCGCCCGCTCGGGCGTGCGGTACCTGCTGCTCCGCTCCGATCTCGACTACGGGCGCTCCGGGGCCACCCAGCCGGTGGTGGTCCGGCAGGCGCTGCAACGCTCACCCGGCATCCGTGCGGTGCGCGCCTTCGGGCCGGAGGTCGGCGGCGGCCAACTGCCCGGCAACTTCGTCGACCACGGGCTGGACGTGAAGGTCCGGGCCCTGGAGGTGTACGAGGTCGAGAAGCCGGTCAGCCCGGTCGTCGCGTACGACACGGAGGGGCTGACCACGGTGGTGGGCGGGCCGGAGTCGCTGCTCCAGGTCGCCGCGGCCGGCCGGCTCTCGGACGCCCCGACGGTGCTGGCGGGGGACCGGCCGGCGGGGCTGGCCGGCAGCCCGGTGGTGCTCACCGACGGGTTGCGTCGGCGTGAGGTCGCGTTCGGCCAACCACACGACAACGCCTCGGCGACCATGACACCCGCCGACGAGTCGCGGCTCGGCGCGCCCGCCCGGGACTACCTGCCGCCGTGGGGCGAGGACCAGGCGACCACCGTGCGCTACCTCGGCATCGAGTCGGTCACCGCGTCGAGCTCCTGGTCGGACGCCCAGCCGTTGGTCGGCGGCCGGCCGGCGCACCAGCCGTACGCGGCGCTCGACGGCAGCCTCGCCACCTCCTGGCGCTCGGCGCCGGGCACCCTGGCCACCGAGCAGTGGCTGGAGGTGGAGTTGACCGAGCCGCAGGTGGTCCGCGACGTGGGGCTCGTTTTCGACACCGGCGCCGACTCCCTGCCCACCCGGATCACCGTCGCCGCCGGCAACCAGCAGGCGGTGGTGGAGAACCCGGGCCAGAGCGTGCAGGTCACGGTGCCCGCCGGCCACCCGACCCGCCGGATCCGGGTCTCCGTCGACCAGGTCTTCGACATCCGGGCCGGCTTCGGCGGCGTCGGCATCGCCGAGTTGTCCATCCCCGGCCTGCGGGTCGAGCGGACCCTGGCCGTGCCGGCGCCGCCGGCCAGCGCCGCCCCGGCGGCCGTGGTGCTCACGGCCGCTGCCGGCGCCTCGCCCTGCGTCTTCGACGAGGGCCGGCCGATCTGCGACGGCGGGCTGGCCAGGGAGTCCGAGGACGGCGACCGGATCGACCGGACGCTGAGCCTGCCGATCGCCGCCGGCTACGACGTGGCGCTGCGGGTACGCCCCCGGGCGGGGAGCGCCCTGAACGCGTTGCTCGACGGCGGTGGCGAGGCGGCCGTCGCGCGCGGCGTCAGCCCGGCGGTCGCCGCCTCCAGCATCGGCGTTCCCCACCCCGCGGCCCGGCCGGGCGCGGTCGTCGACGGCGACCCGGCGACGACGTGGTACGCCGCCGCGTCGGACCGGCAGCCGTGGCTGCGCCTGACCTGGCCCAAGGCGCGCCAGATCGCCGGGCTGAAGGTGACCCTGCCACCCACGGCAGCGGCCGCCCGCCCGTGGCAGGCGACCGTGATCGGGGACGGCGGCATGCGCGGCGGCGTCTTCGACGAGGGCGGCAGCCTGGTCTTCGACCGGCCGCTGAAGACCGACCAGATCACCGTGCTGATCTCCGACGTCGTGCCGGCCAACACCTTTGACCCGTACCGGCGGTTGTCGCGGAGCCTGCCCGTCGGCGTGGGCGAGCTGATCGTGCTGCCCGAGGGCCCGGTGCTGCGCAACGACCCGGAGGAGCACGTCACGCTTCCCTGCGGCACCGGGCCCACCGTCGAGGTCGGGACCCACCGGCGCCGGACGGCGCTCGTGGCCAGCCGGCGGGAGTTGGTGGAGCTGCGCGAGGTGGGCGCGGTGCTCTGCGGCGCCCGTGCGGAGGATCCGCTGCCGCTGGCCGGCGGGGAGGTGCGGGTGGTGGCGACGGCGAGCCGCCTGGCAACGCCGGCCCGGCTCGTCCTCACCCCCGACGCCGTCGTTCCGGGGCGCACCGACGGCGGCGCGGCCGGCACGGCGGGCGTGCCGGAGGCCACCCAGACCCCGGTCCGGGTGGACGGCTGGGCGGCCACCCGGCGGTCGCTGCACCTGGACGCGTATCCGGGCCAGCGGGTGCTGGCCCTGCGGGAGAACGCCAACGCGGGGTGGGAGGCCACCGCGGGCGGCAGGCGGCTCACCCCGTTCGTGGTGGACGGCTGGCAGCAGGGCTGGCTGGTGCCGGCCGGTTTCTCCGGCGAGGTGCTGCTCCGGTTCGCCCCGGACGACGGCTACGTCGTGGCGCTGGGCGTCGGCGCGATCCTGCTGGGCGGGGTCGGGGTGGCCGCCGCGCTGCCGAGCCGGCGTGTCCCGCCACCGTTGGCGGCTCCGGCGCGTCGCCGCCGGCACCGACTGCTCGCCCTGCTCTTCGGTGGGGTGGCGCTGCTGCTGTTCGGTGGCCTGGCGGCGGTCGCGGTCGCGCTGCTGGCGGCGGCCGGTGTGCTGGCCGGTCACGTGCTGGAGCCGCAGCTGCACCCGCCGGACCGGCACCGGCTGCACCGGCTGTACCGGGTGGCCGGACGCTGGCTGCCGGTGGGCTGCTTCGCGCTGGCCGGCTGGTACGCGGTGACCCGCGGCGGGCACACCGCGGCGGTGCCTCAACTGGCGGCGGTCGCGGCCGTGACGGTGCTCTGGTTCTCGGTCGTGCTCCCGCCGCGGCGCGGCCACGGCCCGTTCCAGCGTTGGAAGGGGCGCTCGACGGCGTAGTAGCTGAGCGCGGCGAGGACCAGCCCGCCGGCGACGGTGAGCAGGAAGATCTGGCCCGTGTCGCCGGTGAAGTTCGGCCGGTCCGTGAGGAGGTAGATCCCCTCCAGCACGAAGGGGTGCCAGAGGAACAGCCCGTAGGAGACCCGGCCGAGCCACCGGCCGACGACGCCACCGAGGACGGCCTTGGTCCGGGTGTCCGGCCCGAACGCCACCGGCAGCACCAGCATCACCGCCACCACGGCGTACAGCGCCATCTTCAGCCCGAACTGGGCGGCGGTGGGTTCGGCCAGGTCCCGGGGCCCGCCGATCGGCGTGGTGGCGACGGCCAGCGCGGCCAGCGCGACCGACCAGCACGCCAGCGGCGCCGTGCCGAGGTCGTCCAGCCACCGCCACCGGTGCCCGGTGCCGGTGCGCAGCGACACGTGGACGGTGGCCAGCGCCATGCCGGCGCCGAACCAGCCGGCGTAGGACGGCAGCCACATGGTGTGCAGGCCCAGGTCGAGCAGGCCGAGCCCCATCAGGGCCACCCAGCCGGCGGTGACCGCCAGCCCCGCCACGACGATGACGACGGTCGTCCGGCCGGGACGCCAGCGCCGGCCGAGCAGGAGCGCGGCCAGCAGCGGGAGCAGCAGGTAGAAGGCCGCCTCGGTGGCGAGGCTCCACGTCTGGCTGAGGCCGTGCCGCAACTGCCGGGGCTCGTAGATCTGGGCCAGCGCCAGGTGCCGCCACCAGTCGCCGGCGGACGCCGGCCGGTTCTGCGGCAGCACCAGCAGGCAGACCACCACGGTCACCCAGTACGCGGGCAGGATCCGGGTCGCGCGTCGCCACAGGTAGCGCCGGGCGGACGGGGGCCGCTGCCGGGTCGCCAGCGTGTGCGCGTACGGGCGGAAGAGCAGGAACCCGGAGAGCACGAAGAAGACGGCGACGCCCACGTCGAGCCGGGACAGCCAGCTGCCCAGCCCCGAGTCGCCGGTGTTCGCGCCCGTGGCGAACCCGACGTGGTGCCCGACGACGGCCAGCGCGCCGATCACCCGTACGGCGTCGAGCGCGGGCAGCCGGCGGAGGCCCTGATCGGTGGTGGGGGCAGACATCAACCGTCCAGAGGGTCGCGTGAATATGTAACCCGGGAGTAACCTGCGGCCAAGTTTAGGGACAGGACCCCCTCGCCGGACACCGGCTGACTGTCTTTGTTGGGAGGATCAGTGAAGGCTCGCCTGGGCGCCCTGCTGTTCGGGATAGGCGTCTTGTGTCTCGTGCTCGCCGCGGGAGCGGCGTTCTTCGTGGCACCGACGGTGACGAAACTGCCGTACGACCTCGCACTCTGCAACGCGGAGGGCAAGCCCGAGGGGTGCCTGAAGCCGAGCGTCGCGGTGGCGGAGAACGCGAAGTTCCTGCAGCTGAAGAAGGACGCCCCGCCGACGGTCCAGACCGGCACGCTGGAGGCCACCACCGAGGTGGCGCCGCAGGCCGGCGTCACCGAGGCGGAGATGACCGGCGACCTGGAGGGCGAGGCGGTCGTCTGGGGCGCGTACGGCACGGTCAAGTGGACCCAGACCGGTGAGGTGATCAGCCAGTACTCCGCGGAGTTGGCGCTGGACCGGCGGACCGCTGCCGCGGTCGGGTGGGACAAGCAGTTCCTCCAGGCCGACGGGCCGGAGGGGCCGAGCGAGGTCACCTTCGGCGGGCAGGTCTACAAGTTCCCGTTCCACACCGAGCGCAAGGACTACGAGTACTTCGACCGTGACGTGCGCAAGGCGCTGCCGATCCGGTTCGACGGCACCGAGAAGGTCGACGGCATCGAGGCGTACCGGTTCCAGCAGGTCATCGAGGAGACCGACCTGGGCCTGCCGGCCGACCGGGTCAGCGGCCTGCTCGGGGCGTTCGCGCCGGGCGCGACCAGCGGCAAGGTGATGTACAGCAACACCCGCACCATCTGGGTCGAGCCGGTCAGCGGCAACTTCGTCAAGGTGCGGGAGCAGCAGAAGAAGACGCTGGTGCCGGACCAGGGCACGGCCACCGCGCTGCTGGACGCCGACTTCGTCTACACCGACCAGACCATCGCCAACAGCGTGGAGTCCGCCGGGAACAACCGGGACAAGTTGCAGTTGATCGGTCGGACCATCCCGCTCGGGCTGGCGGTCATCGGTGCGCTGGCGCTGCTCGTCGGCCTCTGGCTGGTGCTCTCGGGTCGGCGGGCCACCGCCGCCGCGCGGCACCGCGCCGACGACAGCGACGCCGCCGCGTCGGCAGAGCAGCAGGAGGTCACGTCCGGGGCGCCCGTGCGGGGCGGCGACGGCGAGGCCGGGGACCGGTAGCAGGTCGCCGGGCGTGGGGCCCCCCCGGCGGGGGGGGGGGGGGCCCCCCCCACCCCGGGGGGGGGGGGGGGGGGGGGCCCCCCCCCCCCCCCCCCCCCCCCCCCCCCCCCCCCCCCCCCCCCCCCCCCCCC
>NZ_JBIDCU010000042.1:0-12542 GCF_043204765.1 Micromonospora sp. NPDC047730
GCGCCTGGGTTCACGGACTGGGAGATCAGCGAGTTTCTGGCGGTGAAGGAGTCGTTCGTGGCTCCCACGTTGGCGCGGCCGGTTGAGTCGTCCGGCTCGGAGTCGGAGTTTGAGTCTGAGTCTTTGGACCTGTCGCCCGGTTCGTTGCCTGGTCGGCCGGCGGCGATGGAATGGGGCCCCCAAGCCGGCTCCGTGGATGGCCCGGTCGACGCCGTGGATCTGGCCGGTGTGGACGGGGGTAGCGGCCCCGCGTCACCCGCGACGGGCAGCAGCATTGACGGCAAGGGCGGCGACGTGGAGGCGACGCCGGTCGGGAACCCGCCGGAGGTCGAACGGCTGACCCGGGAACTGGCCAGCATCCGGGACACGACCGCTGCCGTCGAGAGTGACCTCGCCGCAGCGCGGAGCGAGCTGTCCACCGCTCGGGAGGCCCTGGCGCGCCAGGTCGACGCCCGCGCGGCCGTGCCACCGGCGCGCGTGACGCAGACCCCGACCAGCGCCGATGAGACCCCGACCAACGGCGGTGAGACGCCTGCCAGCGGTAATGCCGCGCAAGCGGTGGAGCGTGCGGCGTGGGAGCGGCTCACCAGGGCCCAGGACCGGGTCGCTGAGCTGGAACGGCAGCGCGGAACAGTGGAACGGCGCGGGCACCAGTTGCTGGGGCGGGCCGTGCGGGTGGCTGACCGGAGGCGACAGGCGCTGGAGCAGGACGCCGCCACCCGGGAGGCGGACTGGCGGACGGCGGTACAGCAGTGGACGGACGGCCTACAGGGGTTGCGGGCCGGCGGGGCAGCGGCGGCGGACCGCGCGGCGGAGCGGATCCGGCAGCGGGACGCGGCGCGGGAGGCTGCCGAGCAGCTCGCGGCCCAGCGGGCCGATGAGCGGGAGGTGGCCCGGCAGGAGGCAGCTACCCGGGCGGCGCAGCGCCTGGTGGCGAGCCAGGAGGTACGCGAGCGGGCGGCGGCACGCGAACAGGCCCGGAGAGACGAGCAGGAGCGGTGGGACACGTGGCAGGGCGTACAGCGGGCGCTGGCGGTCCGGAACGCGGTGCGCGATGCCGCGCAGGCAGAGGCCGACCGGCAGGAGCAATGGCGCCAGGAGCAGGAGGCGCGGGCCGCGGCGGATGAGGCGCAGCGACGGCTGGCGGATCAGGACCCCGGGCAGCAGCACCTGGCGGCGGAGCGGGAGCAGCAACGGCGCGCGGCCGCCGCGGCAGCGCAATGGCGCGCCCGGGAGCGCGAGCTGGCCGCGGAGGCGGCGAAGGTCCGGCAGGACGAGCAGCGCGCCGACGACCAGTTGGCCGAGCAGGCGCAGCGGCGGTGGGAGGAGGGCCGGCGGGAAGCCGAACTGGCGGAGGCCGAACGGGTACGGGCGGACGAGGACGCGCGGCGGCAGGAGGACGAGTGGCAGCGGGCCGACCTGCGTGCGGTCGAGGATGAACGTGAGCGGGTCGAGGCGGAGCGGCGGGACGCCGACAACGCGGAGCGGCAGGCCCAGACGTGGCGTCAGGCCGAGCTGAGGGACGCGGTCGACGCGGCGGCGCGTACGGCGGAACGGACCCGGTTGGAGCGGAACGTCGCAGGCTCCCAGGGGCGGCTCGACCGCGCCCGGAATGCGGCGTCCGATGCGCGTACGGTCTGGGAGCGTGCGGTCGAGGAGCGGGATCAAGCCAACGCAACTGGGGCGGCGGCCAAGGGGAAGGCCAGGGAGCCCGAGCCGGCGACGCCGTGGTACTTCGCCGATGGTGCCCTCGGTGAGCTGAGCGTCTCGGCGGTGCGGCACCTGACGCCGCAGCAGGTGACGGAGACCGTTGCGCAGTTGATGGACGACCTGCCGTCAGGGTGGCCCACCGGGGCAGCCGACGACATCGAGATGGGCACGACCGACCGGCTGGACCTGGGCACCGCCACCCAGGAGGCGGCCATCCGCGCGCGGGTGTCGGCGGCGCTGCACACGCTGCTGACGGCACCGGACCAGCGGGACCCCCGTGCCGTCGAGGAACACCGTGAGCGCTGGGAGCAGGCGTTGTTCTCCGGAGAGACGCTCAGTGCGGGCGGCCGGCTGGTGTGGATCCGTCCCGTGCCGCACGATCCGCGACCGGCGCCCGCCGGGAATGCCGGGGGCCCGCGGGTGTTCGGAGTCTCCTTCGGTTCGACCAAGGTCGGCAACGACACGTCCGTGTCCAGCGGGCGGAAGTCCGACGGTGGGCTGGAGGAAAGCTTCGACATCTCGACCGGGCGAGCGTCCAGGTTGATCGCGGGACTCCCCACGGTGTCGGTCAAGGGCGATCGCCAACACGCGATGTCCCAGGAGACCCGGGTCATCTGGGGCCGGAAGATGTTCGTGACCGCGTCGACGTCGTTCGCCAGTGGGGTGTCGTTCCAGGTCTTCGTGAACGGCGTCGAGTGGGGACGGCCGTCAATGCCGGCCGAGACCGGCCTCCTCGACGTCTCCCTGCCGACCCTGTACGCCAACGGCAGTGCTGCGCCGAACCGGGCAGCTCCGCTCGCGCCGTCGCCACCCGAGCCGCCGGCGCGGTCGACGCCGCAGGCCCGCGACGTGCTCAACGCGATCGACCTGACCCCACTCGTGACCGGCTGGCACCAGGTATTGGCGGCCGCCCTGCCGGCCGACACCGCGGCTGGCGTCGCCGCGAAGGTCACCCGCCAACTGCTCAACGAGCGGACGACCCGCAACCGTAGCCGGTGGATGCTGTCGAACGGGGACATGACGGACACGATCGACGAGCGGCTCACGGTCGGCAGGTTCCGCGGCTACGTCGCGACGAGGGCGGTCATGCGGGAGTTGCAGCTGGTGGAGATCACCGAGGGCGTCACGGTACGGGACGACCTCGGGGTGATCGCGACCTCCGGGGAGGAGGTGTCGGGTACGAGCGGCACCGGCCTCGCGGCGGACGCGGCGCTTCTCGGACTGACCCACGCGGCGACCGACCCGAGTGGCCGGGAGGAGGCCGCCGACAGGGTGACCGGCACCTTCTCGTTCGGCTTCGGCGGCGAGTCCGAACGCGAGTCCGCGCTGGAGGTGGGCGGCAAGGTCCTGAACCACACGGTGCTGAACCGTAAGGAAGACCAGGCTCGTTACCGGGTGGTGTTCGACGTCACGTTGACCACGTATGGCGATTCCTCGGTGGTACCGGTGACCCGGCAGGTGGCCGGGGAGCTGGGCGTGCCGTTGAGCGAGGCGCAGCAGTTCGAGCGCAGCGTCTTCGGGGCGGTCTTCACCCCTGAATTCGGTGGGCCGGGCACCGGACGACCGCGGGCGCTGATCACGCCGGCCGTCGCGGCCCCCCCACCGGCTCCGGCACCGGCAGGCGACATCGGCAACTGGTTGTCGCCGCCGCTGCCCTGGGCGCCGCAGGCGCGGCATTCCTACGTGCCCCCAAATGGCCCGGCCCCCCGGGAGCCGCTGGCGCTGGCCATGCGGCGCGGCCAGGGTCTGGGGATCGCGGCGAACATGCCCGGGGCAGAACAGGTCGCCGACCTGGTGCAGTCGGTGCTGCGACAGAAGTCGGGTCGCGTTGATATCGGCGCCGTGGCGCGCCGCACCATCCTGGCGAAGGTGGGTCGGGCCGCGATGGAGGCCGATCCGACGCGGACGCAGGCCGGAAAGAAGTTCACCGTGCGGGTCGGCCGCGAGCGGTACCAGGTCATGGTGACCGAACACCGGAGGGAACTGCTGGACAGTCCGGAATACCCGATGACGGTCAATGCCCGCGCGTTGACCGGAGCCACCACGTCGGGTTCCCGGTCGACCGAGGGCAGCCTCAGCGGCCGGTGGGGTGGCCGGGTGTCGGGCAGCACCCAGCAGTCCGACCAGAACGAGCAGGCGCCGGAGAACGGGACGGAACACCAGGGGAGGGTGTTCTTCCCGCGGCTCGGCGTCACGGCGGAGCACGCACGAGCAAGCGAGCACGAGCTCAGCCAGGTGGTACAGGAGTACCGCCGGACCGAGACCGTCGGAGACGTCGTCGACCATCGCTACCGCACGGTGTTCGAGGTCATGATCCGCGAGCAGACAGACAGCGGCTGGGGACCCCGCGAGACCTGGTTGATCGGTGCTGAAAGCGGCGGCGAGGTGGCGACCCACATCGCGGTACCGGTCGAGCATGTGCCGCGTGATCCGCGCACCGGCGAGGAGCGGGCCATTACGTCGGCGCAGCTCGACGGCGCGGGCGTTACCCGCCCGAACCCGCGACCCGAGGCCGCGTGGGCACCGGCTGACCAACCGCCGCATCTGCCGTTGGACGTCCAGGGCAGCGCCGGGTTGTATGCGGCCTTCCGGCACGTACCCGAGCTGCCAGCCACCGCGGCGCGGCTGTACCAGCAGTTGAACGGCCTCTCCAACGAGTGGTTCAACGAGCCGATGAACTGGCCCGACGCGATCTTCGATCTCGGCGCCGGCACGGAACTGGCCGGTGGGTTCCCGGAGGCGGTCGAGGAGCACGGGTGGGAGCT
Organism: Micromonospora sp. NPDC047730; assembly: GCF_043204765.1. Classification (NCBI taxonomy): domain Bacteria; kingdom Bacillati; phylum Actinomycetota; class Actinomycetes; order Micromonosporales; family Micromonosporaceae; genus Micromonospora; species Micromonospora sp. NPDC047730. The sequence continues at coordinate 4,476 of NZ_JBIDCU010000042.1, forward strand.
GCAACTGCCCGGCCACGACGGGTACCAGCAGGTCATCCGGATCCGGGAGCGGTTCTTCGCGGCGGGTCTGGCATACCAGTACAGCAGCGACGGCATCGACAGCGCGAACGGTGTCGAACTCGAGCAGTACCGGCAATCGGCGATCAGTCACGCCGCCGGGACGAGCAACGAGCTCAGCTTCGGCGGCAAGGCCGGTGTCGGGGGCCAGTATCTCAACCACGCAACGACCGCGAAGAAGGGCGACTCGGACAGCGGCGACTCGGACAAGGCCCACGAGCGCGGCCGTGCCGGCGGCGGCCTGTACGTCGAGGGTGGGGTTTCGTTCGGCGGCTCGGACGGCAAGGACTACGGCGCCATCGACATCACCCGGGCCACCTACAACGACGTCGTCCACGCCTATCACGGCCGGGTGGTCTTCGAGGTCACCGCCCTGCGCACCAAGGACGGCGAGACCACGGCCACCGCCCCCGTCTATCTGGACGTCGACGACGCGGTGGATCTCCTGGCGACCGATCGTGCGGCCGAGGACCTGGGGCTGGACCGTCCCCGGACACCGGCGCCGGACTCGGCGTCATCGCGCGAGATCATCGACCCTGAGCTGTTGCCCGCCGTGGGGCACCCCGAGCGGTTGCGGGCCAACGCCGTGCTGGACACGATCCTGCAACGGCTGCGACAGCGTGGCCTGTTCGCCTCCGGCGAGGGCATCCCCGACCACCTGCGGCGCGCGCTGGTGAAGCGGTTCTCCTCCCGCAACCTGGAGCCGCAGTACCTTCCGCTGTCCGGCCAGGGCGTGTACGGCTGGTTCCCGGTGCCCACGCCCTACCACACCACGCAATACCTGTGGGTGCGGGTCAGCGCCACCCCGTCCGCCGCGCCGTCGAGCGACCGCCCGCGGGAGCAGGTCAGCCTCACCCTGCGTGGTGAGACGCACGACGCCCAGTCCAACACGGACACCTCCGGATGGTCGTGGGGTGGGGAGGTCGCCTTCTCCGGCCGTGGCGCGTGGAACGATCAGGGCAGGGTCCTCGGCGGGCATGGTGACTACGGGCATGAGAACTCGGAGTCCAGTGAACGCGGCATGCAGTCCGAGTCCAAGGACATCTTCCGGACCGGACCCAAGAAGTCGCACGAGCTCGAGTACCCGTTGGACTTCACCATCGAGATGACGCTGACCACGGAGCTGCCCCAAGCGGTCACGTTCATGCTTGATTCAGCGCGCAACGTGCTGTTCGGTGGCGCCTGGCTCGCCGGCCTCTGGCAGCCGAACCTGGAACGGTCGGTCCGCGACCTCTGGCACAACCTCCCCGGGATCGGCTGGCAGGAGCAGATTCAGGTCGCTGGGGACGTCCGGCTCATCGTGCCGCGGTACCTGACCCGGCCGACGGCCGAACAGCCGGGGAGTTGGCAGGGGCTGGGTCCGGCTCCGGCCCCGGCCCTGACCGGCGCCGGCCGGCCGGTACCTCGATGGGTGGAGTCCGGCCCCACCCCGCCTCGGTTGCACAACGACCTGAACAACGACCTGATCAATGACCGCAACGTCCATCCGTGGCGGCTGAACCGGGCGGCCCGGGAATTCGAACGCTGGGCGGCGCTGACCACCCAACCGCCACGGCTGCGTCAGGGCCTGGACCTGAGCACCGACGGCGCCTGGAGAGTGCCTGGCGTGCACGATGGCAGCGATTTCGACCGCTTGATGGCGCACCACGCGTCCGAGATGATGCTGCGATCTCGCATCGAGCCGCTGCTCGAACACCGCTACCAGGTTCCGGGCGCCGGCATCACTCTCGGGCTGAACATCCGGCGGGCAGAGATCTATGTCGACAAGGATGGCCGACCGCTGGCCTTCGAGCAGAAGGCCCGGCGATACCAGCAGAACGAGGCGGGCCCGATCAACAAGGGCGACTCGTCCTCGGGCTGGGAGTTCTCGTTCGGCCCGCAGGGTGGCGCTCCCGCCGGCATCAAGAAGCTCGGCTGGAACGGCGACGGCCTCGGTGTCGATCGCGAGGACGGCGAAGCCCACGCGGCCGAGATGAGCGAGGTCAACGAGCGCAACGTGGAGGCGAAGCGGACGTTCCATCAGTACCGCTATGACGTCACGGCTGTCATCTACGGTCCACACGGCATCCTCCTCGTGGACGTGGAGAGGGGCCTCTACGTCATGCGCGAGCAGGCGCCGACGTACCGGTGACCACCACCCGCCGCCCCGGCCGGTCGGGTGGATCCTTTAGAGGGCCTCTTTGATCGCGGCGTGGACGTGCAGCGGCGTGGATATCGGTCGGACTTGTCGGATGAGCGGTGGGCGTTGATCGAGCCGGTGCTGACCGCGTGGCGGGCGGCCCACGGCGCCCGCGTGGGTGTCGATGTGGAGGTGGTGCCCCGCCGCAGCCGCACCGGGTTTCACGTGCTGCACATCTTCCCTATGCAGGATCAGATGCCCTCTCGGGATCTCGTTCGCCCGCCGCAGCTCGGCGACCTCCTTGCGCAGCCGCCGGTTCTCCTCGGCCATCTCGCTGGTGGGCCGGTCGTGACGCTCACCGGCGTCGGGCTCGGCCTGACGGATCCAGCTCCGCAACGCCTCGTGATGCACGCCCAGCTGCTCGGCCAGGCGCCGGATGACCGGCTTCGGGTCCGAATCGAGGTACAAGCGCACAACGCGCTGGCGTAGCTCATCGGGGTACTTCTTTGGTTGGCTCGGACGACTTCCTCCCCACGGCCATCAGATGATCAAAAAGCTCCATGAAGCGGGGGTGACTCAGGTTCGGGTACGAACGGTGGCATTTTCGTGTCCGGCCGGATACCGCCTGCAACTGCAATGGTTGCGAACGGCCGCCCATAGCCGCTCTGCGTACGATGCCGTAATGAGTGGCGATGAGGTCATCGGGCGCGGGGCGGAGCTCGATGTTCTGCGCGGTGTTGTCCGTGACGCTGCCGAGGGTCGCGGCGGAGGGGTTTGGATCGAAGGCGAGCCCGGGATCGGCAAATCCGCGGTGCTCAACGCCGGGCTTGCGCATGCACGTTTCCTAGGCATGCGCGTCTTCCACGGGACGGCCGACAGCCTGACCCAGTTGTTTGCGCTGCAGGTGATAGCAGAGTGTCTTGACCTCGGTGGGCACACGGTGGACGAGTATCGGTCGGAGATCGCGGAGCTGTTGGCAGGGCGCGGCTCCGGGACAGACGCGGTGCTGGCAGCGAGCGAGCGAGTGCTCGCGTTGATCGACCGTGAGGCCACTCACGCACCGGTGGTGCTGGCCATCGACGATCTCCAGTGGGCTGATGTCGCCAGCCTCGGGGTGTGGCGCAGATTGACGAGCATCGCTAGTCAGGCGCCCCTCGTGCTCATCAGCGCGTGCCGCCCCGTTCCCCGGCGTGAGGAGGTAGACCGCCTACGTGATGTCGTGATCGATCGGCTGGCCGCGCCGTTGATCCGACTCGACGAGCTGGCACCACCTGACGTGACCACGATGGTCACCGCGCTGCTGTCCGCGTCGCCGGGGCCGGAATTGACCGAGGCGCTGGCCAAGGCTGGGGGGAACCCCTTGTACGTGCGGGAGATGCTCAATGCCCTCGTTCGGGACGGGCAGGTGCATGTGTCCCGCGATGTCGCTGAGCTCGACTCTCCGAAGGGCGAGCCGCCGGCGTCGGTGGCGGCCGCCATCAGCCGGAGATTGGACTTTCTTCCCCGGCCGACGCGAGCAACCTTGCGCAGCTGTGCCCTACTCGGAACCCATTTCTCGATGAACGACCTCGCGTTGGTGTCGAACCGCCCCGTCCCCACCCTGGTCGACGCGGTGAGCGAAGCCGTGGAGGCCGGCGTGCTCGCCGACTCCAACGCCGGGCTGTCGTTTCGTCATCCGCTCATAGCCGAGGTGCTGAAGAAGGAAACGCCAGCGGCGGTTCGCGACGGTATGCACGGCCATGCGGCCAAGGTCCTCGCGGAAGCGGGCGCCCCATGGGATCGGGTCGCGAGACACCTCCTGGCCACGTCGGAAAGGCCCGAAGGATGGATGCTGGATTGGCTGGCCGACCTGCCCGCGGCCGCGTTGTACGCGGCACCCCTGATCGCCGCGGATCTCCTCCAGCGAGCGCTGACGGCTGTCCACCCTGGTGACCCGCGGCGTGATGTCTACCTCGCCCGGCTTACCACCGTGCTCCGGTTGCAGCATCGTCTGGACGACCTCGTGGCTCTGGGCACGGAGGCCCTTCGAACCGTGTCGGACCCAGCCCTTGTCGGGGAAGTGGCGTGGAACCTGGCGCGGGGATTCGGTATGTCCGGTCAATCTGAGCGGGACTGGTCCCTCATCTCGGAGGTGCTAGATCGACCTGACCTGGTGCCGCCGTGGCGCAGCCGACTGCGTGCCCTGCTCGCCTCCGATCTTCTCTTCAGCGACAAACGGGAGGACGGGAGGGTCCATGCCCAGTTGGCGATCAGCGAGGGGGAGGCCTGCGACGACCCAGTCTCGGTCGGGTGGGCGTTGGTGGCCCTGATGGTTGACGCGCCTGGCTACAGCGAGGCGTTGGAGCTCGCCGAGCGCGGTCTTTCCGTGGTTGTCGGGGGCGACATGGAGTCGATGGATGTTCGGCTTCTCCTCATGGTCAACCGGGTGGCGCTGCTCACCAACCTCTACCGGTACGGGGAGTTCGCCACGGCGCTGTCGGCCACGTCGGCGCTCGCCGAGAGCGCTGGTGCGACCACACGTCTCCTTCAAACGCAGCTTGTCGCGGCCGAGCAGTTTCTGCACACGGGTGATTGGGACCAGTCGCTCCTGTATGTGGACGCGATGGGCGACGTCGGGCACATTCAGAATCTGCTGCGGGTGCGTGGGGCGGCGGCATTGATCCATGCGCGGCGGGGGCAGCGAGAGGAGGCCGAGGCCTATCTGGCCTCGGTGGCGCACGTCCAGTACACGAGCGGAGTGCTGCGCCTGAACGCCCAGTCGTTGATCGAGGCGCAGGCACTGCTGGTTGAGGCCGACGGTGATCTCCCTGCGGCGGTGGCGCTGATGGCCCCGTGGCTGGAGGAGCAGTACTCCCAGCGCACCCAATACAGTCGTTGGGAGACACTGATGGAGTTCGTGCGGCTGGCCCTGGCCGCCGACCGCACCGATCTCGCCGCAGCGGCTGCCCGGGCCGCCGACCTGGATGCCAAAAGCAGCGAGGCGCCACAGGTTGTGGCGGCAGCAAACGTCTGCCAGGCACTTGTGTCGAATGATCCGCAGCCACTGCTGGCGGCGGCGGAGTATTTCGACAGCATCCATGCGCTGCCACGGGTGGCGTTCGCGCTGCAGGAGGCCGCCGTCCGGTTGGGGCACCGAGGCGACCTGTCGGAAGCCAGGTCCGCGTTCGCTCGGGCCGTGACGATCTACCAGGAGTTGGGCGCCTGGCCGGACCTACGTCGGCTGGAGTCCAGGCTGCGCCAGTTTGGCGTACGCCGGGGATCTCGATCGACTCACCGCAAGGTCACCACGGGTTGGGAGGCGCTGACGCCGGCCGAGCGCGAGGTGGCCCGCCGGCTGGTGCAGGGGTTGTCCAATCCGGAGATCGCCCAGCGGCTGGTGCTGTCGCGGCGCACCGTGGAGACGCACGTCGCCCACATCTTGAGGAAGCTCAACGTCCGCAACCGAGTGGAGATCGCACGCGAGGCCCAAAACCAGCTCGCTCAGATCTAGTCGATGTTGGCTGTTCCAGACGCCGACAAGATGCAAACCCCAGCACGGCGAGCAACTTGACTCAGACCAGTCCGGATGAGAGGTGTCCGGCCCCAGCGCTGCACCGGTGACCAGCAGGCCACCAGCGCCGACCGGATGAGTGGATGGGCACCCGTGCGGTGGTAATGACGGCACCGATCGATTCGCGGCGCCGCAGCCTTCGGGGACTGAACCAGTCCACGGTCAGCACCGCTCCGATGCCAATACGAATTAGCATGGCGGGTTCGGCGGACTTCGACCGGTGTCTTGGCCGGCGGTGCCGGATGCCGGTGGTCAGCTGGCGTTGGGTGCGGGACGATGACAACGACCAGGCGCAGGCAGGCGCGAATCGGGGCATTTGTTCTCGGCGAATTCGAGGTCGCGGCGTGGGACGGAAGGGACGCGAGGGAGGAAGGTTGTGCCGGTTGCCTCCGGCACAACCCGCCCGTTCCACCCGTCGCCGCAGCCCCTCTGGCAGTACGTCAACGAGGTTCACGACGTAGCTACGGATGCACCTGACTCCTGGTTCACAACGGGCGCGACGTGCCCTCGACGCGCCATCTCCTGGCCGCTACCATCAGGGATCGCCAATCAGCCGTCGTCGGCCGCCTCGAAGGCCAGGTCGAACAGGTCGTCGACGGGCGGCGGGTTCGTGAGATGTGCAGGCCGATCAGGGGTACGCCTCGGACAAATGCCTTGTCAAGCCGTCCCTGCCCAGGTCTTTCGTCGTCACTCGGTATTACGAGCGGCGATCTTGCGTCAAACACCGCGACCGGGCCGAACCGGCTCTGGGTCGCCGATGCCACCGCATCCCGTGCGGTGAAGGCGTGTTCTGGTTGGCCGCGGTCCGCGACGCCTTCTCCCGCCGGATCGTCGGGTGGAAGACCTCCGACCGCTGCGACACCGACCTCATCCTCGCCGCCCTCGAATACGGGATCTGGTCCCGCGATGTCCGCGACGGCCAGTTCATCCACCACAGCGACCGCGGGTCGAACGGATTCAACGGGCCCGTGTGAGTGCGCTTCTGCGCGTCGATGTAGCCCCCGCGCGATGATCACCGCCTCCGTCGAACCCGGGGCGCTTCAAGGATCGATCTGAACTGACCCCCGGGCTGGTCCTGCCCGTATTGGGGAGTATGACGGCACTACAAATCACGAAGCCCCACCGGTCGTGGTGGGAGCAAGCCGAATGCAGGGGGCTGGACCCGTCGTGGTTCGAGTCCCGCCTGATGTGGCAGAAAGCCGTGCAACGCTGCATCGTCTGCCCCGTACGCGATCAATGCCTCGATGACGCCATTCACTTTGGTGACGTCGGCGTGGTCCGTGGCGCGTCCTGGTTCACCGGCAGCAGGCGTGGCCGGCAGGTCCTGTCGCTGGTCTGTGAGGCGTGCGGCAGCCGCCCGGTGGCCTTCACCCGGTCGACGGTCAGCCGCCACTGCCCGACCTGTCGGAGGTACCGGTGCCAGATGCGATGAGGGACGTCCTGGTCATGTGGACGCCTGAGCAGTTCGCCATCCGGGCGGACGAGGCGATCGATGTCCTTGCCGAGGCGATGGGCTATGGCCCGGCGATGCGGGAAGGCAGCCGTCGGCAGCTGATCGAACACCTGACGATGCCCGGGTTCCGGGCGGTGGCCGTTCTGGGGCCGCTGGCCGACATCGTCGGGTTCGGCTACGGCTATCGGTGTCGGCCTGGGCAGTGGTGGCGGGACTGGGTGGCCGATGCGATGCCGGTCGTCGCCGATCGCAGGCGGTGGCTCGACGACGCCTTCGCCGTGTCGGAGCTTCAGGTCCGACCGGCCTGCCAGGGCAGAGGGCTGGGTGAGGCAATGCTGCGGGGCATGCTGTCATCGGCCGGGTCGCGGACGGTGGTGCTGTCGACGGCGGAGACCGCCGAGGGGTGGTCGCGGGCGTGGCGGCTGTATCGGCGGATGGGATTCCGTGACCTGCGCCGCGGGCTGCGCTATCCCGGTGACCCGCTACCGTACGCCGTCCTCGGTCGCGATCTGCCGTGGCGGGACGGTTCGGTGGGGGCGCACGGGGGATCGCGGTGCGTGGCCGGCAGTGAGGAGGTGACGCAATGCTGAGGTGCCGTACCGTGCTGCTCGCCGAAGCTCTGTTCGCGTCGGCGCTACAGCCGTCGCGGCATCCCGATCGCCAGCAGGTGCGCCGGGCAATCGCTGGCGAGCTCGTGCGCCGCCGGGTCGCCGGCTGCGTAGCCGAGGTCGCGTACGAGTTCGGTGAGCATCCGGAGGAAGCCGCAGAGCGTATGCGGTGGGCGCTGCGGACAGTTGCCGACTGCGGTGATTGGGGTTACGCGCGGCTGGCGGTGCTCCGCGGCCGTGTACCGCGCGGTCGATCATCGACAGAAACCCTTCGTATCAA
>NZ_JBIDCU010000043.1:0-12183 GCF_043204765.1 Micromonospora sp. NPDC047730
GGGTCGGACGGCCCGACCGTCATCACCACCACGGAGCCGGTGGCCGCGGCCACGTACTACTGCTCCACCCAGCCACTGCCCCCCGACGGCCTGCTCGCGGTCTACGACCTCGGCGGGGGCACATTCGACAGCGCGGTGGTCCGCAACGGCCGCGACGGACTGGAGATCATCGGCACCCCCGAGGGCATCGAATGGCTCGGCGGCGCCGACTTCGACCAGGCGATCGTGGACCACGTCGACCGCGAGCTGGACGGTGCCATCACCGCGCTGGACCCGACCGATCCCGGCACCGCTGCGATCCTGGCCACCGTGCAACGCGACTGCATGCTCGCGAAAGAGGCACTGTCCACCCGCGAGCAGGCGGACATCACGGTGGCGCTACCCGGCTCGGTCCGGCACGTAACCGTGACCCGGAAAGCGTTCGAGCAGATGATCACGCCGTCCGTGGAGACCACCATGGAGACGTTCCGGCGGAGCCTGACCGCCGCCGGTATCACCCTGCAGGACCTCACCGCCGTGCTGCTGGTCGGCGGATCGTCCCAGATCCCCCTGGTCACCCAACTGCTGCGAGACACACTACGCCGACCAATCATGATCAACACCCACCCGAAACACGCGGTCGCCCTCGGCGCCGCCATGCTCACCTCCGACACCCACACACCGCGCGGCATCCCGACACCCCGACGACCCGCGCCCACCACACCGACCACCACAGCGGCCCGAACCAGCGCTCCTCCCACGGCGACCAAACACGACAACGGCGAGCACCGCGTTGTCAGTCGGCACGTAGCCGGTTCGGTCACGCCCGCGCCCGCAGCCGCGTCCGCGGACGCGCCGGCCCGCAAGGCGATGCGCGGCGCGAAGCACCGGGCGCAACCGCCGGCCAAGCCGACACAGCCGGTCAGCGGCCCTACCGGAGACACCGGCCCGGCAGACGTGCCGCCCCCGGCGCGACCGCGATGGTCACGGCTCGCGAACGCGCGCGTCGTCGTCGCGCTGGTCGCGGTCTTCGGCCTGCTGGGCATAGCACTCGTGTCCGGTACCGACGCCCCGAGCCACCGGCCACAGGTGTCCAGCGCAACATCCGAAACCAACGCCCCGAGCGACCGGACGCAGGCGCCCAGCGCAACGCCCGAAACCAACGCCCCGAGCGACCGGACGCAGGCGCCCAGCGCAACGCCCGAAACCAACACCCCGAGCAAACGGACGCAGGCGCCCAGCGCAACGCCCAAAACCAACACCCCGAGCAAACGGCCAATGCTCAAACTGGAGGACGTCCAGGTACACAAACCATCGAAGCTGAACTCGGTTCGCCCCGCAGTGGTAGGTGCCAAGCATTTCGTCGACCGGCCGCCCGTCTTCACCAGCCTTCCCGACCCGCTCACCGGAGCAGTGCTGATCCCCGGCGCCAGCGACGACAAACGACTGACCTCCCCGGCGGACTACCTGGTCTTCGATGTCGCACACGACGCCACCGTGTACGTCGCCTTCGACAGACGCGGAGCACCGGAGGTGGCCAACTGGTGGCCGGCATGGCTGAACCAGCAGGGCTTCAAACGCACTGACATGACCATCCCAACCAACGACAAGGACCAGCGCCACTTCGTCGTGTTCGCCAAAAAGGTGCCGGCGGGACGCGTCACGCTCGGACCAAACGCAGCGACAACCGTGTACTCCACCGGCTACATCACGCTCCTAACCGCTCAGGGATGATGATTCCGTCACAAGGTTACTGAACGCCCCTTACCGGACCGGGCTGCTTCGCGGGGCTGTCAGGTCATATCGGATCTGGACGAACCATGTGGACGCTTTTGGGGAAGAACTCAGAAACAGATGACCGCGGAAAGCTGAGCCCAGTCGGACGGCATCGCCCCCTCCGTCCCCACTGCTGCGGGCCTACGCACCTCGCGTTTGGCCAAGGGCCGCATCGCTGTCAAGGAGAGGTGGTCGCCGAATAGTTCGTGGAGGATGTGTTGGTGGCAATGCTGACCCGACTGCCGGACGACGTTCAACTCGACCACGACGGGAAGGTACTCCGCGAGACCGCGGGCGACTCGTGGACGATCCCGCGCCTGCTGGTGAGCCCTCGTCCCGCATCGTGACCCACGATCGGCCGTATGAGACAGGACCCGGGTCGCCGCCACCCATTCACCCACAAGCAGTACACCCCAGCCAACTGCCCGTCGCTGGGCGCTTCAGCCACCCACAGGACACCAGTGGTACATGTCCTACTGCGAACTCGCCAGCTCACGGGCGATGTCGACCCGCGAATGGGCCCCGAGCTTCGCCAGGATATGGGAGACGTGGGTTTCCACGGTACGGCGGGACAGGAACAGTTGGGCGGCGATGTCAGGGTTGGACTGTCCCGCGGTGACGAGGTCGGCGATCTTCCTTTCCGTGGCGGTGAGGGCTTCCCGGCCGATGGTGGGCCGGCGGCGCGGTCCGCGGCGGCCGCGGCGGATGCCGTACGGCCGTAGGCGGGCGTCGGTGCGCATGGTGTCCCAGGCCGCCTCGAGCGACGTGTAGACCTCGACCGCCCGCACGTACGCGGCCCGCGCCGCAAGCGCGTCGCCGCGTTCGGCGTACAGCACGGCGGCGTCTTCCAGTGCCTGCGCGCCGAACAGGGGGTAGCCGATGCGGTGGAAGGTGTCGGCGGCGGCAAGAATCCCTGCGGGGTCGGCCGCCAGCAGGCCGGCGCAGTAGCCGGCCGCAGCGGTGGTGGCGGGAGGCGCCTGCCCCTGGGCGGCGCCGGTTGCCCGGGCCGCGGCGGTGGCGATGGTACGGTCGCCGCAGATCAGCGCGAGGCGGACCACCTCGGCCAACCAGATCGGCGTGTCCGGGGTCAGTTGCGGAAACTCGCGGTCCCCCTCGGGATCGAACACGGCCAGCAGGCGAACCAGCGCCTCGGCGGGCCGGCCCTCGCGCTCGGCCGCCAACGCCCAGGCAACCAGCAGGAGGTCGGCGTACAGACGCAAGCCGTTCCCGGGGCTTGTCAGCTCCTCGACGCCGAGGAACTCCCGCTCGGCCGCCGGCAGGTCGTCGCGGTGAACCGCGATCAACGCCCGCACCCCGCGGCCGGCCAGCCGATACGTCATGTCCATCGGCAGGTCGGTAGCAGCCTGCAGCTCCGCCAGCGCCTCGTCCCACCGCCCCCGGTAGAAGCTGTAGTCTGCGATCTTCGCCCGCAGATGCGCCAGCCGGGGCGGAGTGCCGGCACGTTCGGCGAACACCATGGCCTGGCCGAAGGCGTCGTCGGCCTCGGCGGGCCGTCCCAGGTTGTCCAAGCCACCCGCGCGGTTGATCATCAACAGCAGCCGCAGGTCGGCGACCGGCAGTTCGTCCCCCAACACCGCCAACGCGCGATCGATGAGCGCCACCTGCGCCGCCACGTCCCGCCGCTGGTTGTGCTCGATGAGGGCCAGGGCGTGCAGGGCGTATCCGACCGCCAGCCGGTCACCGGCCTGGTGCCCCTCAGCCTCGGCTCGTGCGGCGGCCGCCCGAGCCTCGTCGAAACGCCCGACGCCGATGAGCGCAAGGGCGCGCAGGGCGTACAGCCGGGCGGTCCAGACCGCTGGCAGTTCCGGCCGCTTCAGCGTGTGCTCGGCGACCTCAACGGCCTGCTCGTACCGCCCCATGCGCATCAGCGCGTACCCGAGGGTCCAGGCCACCCGAGCGGCCACCACGGGATCGCGGCTGAAGGCCAGCACCGGACGGGCGAGTTGCTCGACCCGCTTATTGTCGCCAAGCTGCGACAGTGCGACCGACAGGTCGGCATCCAGCCGTTCCCGGCGCGGATCGTCGTCAACCGCCCCGCGGACCCGGGTCAACAGGTCGACTGCCACCTGCGGCGCCCGGTAGGTCAAGGCTGCGGCTTCCCGGGCCACCCAATCGATCATCCACTCGTCGGCCGTCACCGGACCGGCGAGCAACTGCTCGGCCACCCGCTCCACCGGCGCCCCCGCGCCGGCCAGCGCCTGAGCCGCCTGCCGATGCAACGCCGCCCGCAGACTCGCCGGCATCGCCTCGTACAGCGCCTGCCGGATCAGTCCGTGCCGGAACACCAGCCGATTCCCTGACGGCGCCAATACCCCGCCCGCCACCGCCTCATCCACCACGGCCATCAACTCGGTCGCCGGCTGCCCGGAGACCACCGCCAGGTCATCGGCCGTGAACGCGGAACCCAACACCGCCGCCAGCCCCAGCACCGACCGGGGCCGCTCCGGCAAGAACCCCAACCGCCGCCCGATCGCCTCCGGCAACGACCCCGGCCACTCCCCCGCACCCGTCAACTCGGCCACTCCCGCCACCACGGTGATTCGGGACTCCCGGATCAACGCCTCGACCGCCTCGCGGGCATAAAGCGGATTTCCCCCCGCCTGCCCCGTCAGCGCACCCAACGCCCCGCTCGGCACCGCGCCCACCAATTCGCCCACCACCTCGATCACCTGAGGTGCCGACAACGCTCCCAGCGGCAGCACCGTCGCCCCCTGCTCCACGAGGTCCCGCCGCGTTGCGGCCACTTCCGGCCGGCGTGGCAGCGGCCGGCACGCCGCCACCAGCAGCAACGGCGCCTGGGCGGCGGTCCGACCCAACCGCGACCACACCGACAGGCTCGCCTCGTCCGCCCACTGCACGTCATCCAGCACCAACACCACCGGTGCCGCCGCACACAACCGATCCACCAACGCCAGGACCTGCTCGGCCAACAACGCCGCCACATCTCGCGGCGTCACCAGCTCCGTCCTTCCCTCCCCCCGCAACAACCTCACCAACGGCGCCCGCAACGGATCCACCGAATCCCGCCCCACCAGCAGCGCATCCAGCAACACCTGCAACGGAAACGGCGGCAGCAACTCCGGCGCAGACCCCGCGTACACCACACACCCCAACCGCGCTGCCTCATCCATCGCCGCCGAGATCAGTGTCGACTTCCCGATCCCAGGTTCGCCGTCCACCCACACCATCCCGCCTCGGCCCTCAGCCACCCCCGCAATCAGCTCTCGCAAGACCGCCAACTCGACATCCCGACCGACCATTGCCGAGGCAGGTGAACGCATGCCGTCACGATAGGGCGACCAGTGGCGCAACGTGCCCCCGAGGAGCAGCCCTGGACGCAGGATTTCACCTGAACGCCCACGCACTCTCACCGATGGTGGGAACGAGCCCGAACACCCGATCCGGCTCGGAGGCTTTCCATCGTGATCAGGGACTGAGGTCTCTTCATCGTGATGGGCCCGGTCACGGTGGGTGCGGGAAGGGTCTGTGGACATAGGGGGAAACTCCCGGTAAGACAGCAGTCGACCAGAGCCCGATGCCCCAACCGGGAGCCTCGCTGTGCTGTCTCACCCGTCCGCGGTCGCGCTGTCCGGCCGCACCCTGAACCACCTGGCCGACCTCATCCGCGCCGAACGCATCCGGCGCCGGGGCCGGTGGCGGCGCCTCGACGCCCGTCGGCAAGCCCTACTCGCCCTGGCCCATCTCCCTATCGGGTAGCCCATCACCCGTCCGGCCTGCGGCATCGCGGTCAGCGTCACGACCGCCTGACGGTACGTCCGGGAAGCCATCGACCTGCTCGCCACGCACGCCGAGGACCTGACCGCGGCCATGCGGCGCATCGCCCGGCTCGCGTGCGCGATCCTCGACGGCACCCTGATCCCCGTCGCGTCCAAGACGGCGACCCAGAGGCCGTACTACTCCGGAAAGCACAAGCGCCACGGAGTCAACGTGCAGGTCATCGCGGACTGCAAGGGATGCCTCATCTGGGCCTCGCCCGCGCTGCCCGGCGCCGTGCACGACCTGATCGCCGCCCGCACCCACGGCCTGATCGACGCGCTGAGCAGCATCAACACGACGGCCTTCGCCGACAAGGCATACCAAGGCGCCGGCGGCAGCATCCGCACGCCCTTCGAGTGCCGCCGTCACCGGCCGCAACTGTCCCGCCGGCACTAGACCGTCAACCGGCACCACGCCAAGATCCGCGCCGTCGGCGAGCGCGCCGCCGCCACCCTCATGGGCTGGAAGCTGCACGCCGTCGCGACGGCGCCCCGGACGGTGGAAATTGGTGCAGCGGGTCGGTCTGGGTCACTCGTAGGATTTAGGTGCGGTGGAGTCCGCGTGGAAGCTTGACGCGAGGGGTAGGGCTGGAGCCCTGGATCGTTGCCGGTAGAACACGAGAGTCAGATTCAAGGTTGATCATTCCCTCGCCAGACCGTCCCGGTCCGAGGGTGGCCGGGACCATCCTGACAGGCGGTTCGGGGAGGACCCGTGGGCGAGACCCTGGGGCCCTCCACGACTGTCGCCACGGTCCGGTCAGTGTTTGACTCCGATGACGACCCCGTTTGCGCCGGCCGCGACGAACGGCAGGGTGCGGATGTCGGAGAACTTGGCATCCTGTAGCCAGGTCATGTACTCGGTTTCGGAGTAGTTCTTACCGGCCGTAGTCTCGATGAGCATGTTCATACCCATCAGGGCGGCCTCGGCGGGGCCGGTGCGGTCGGCATTGAGCATCAGTTCGCTGATGATGACCACACCGCCGGGTGCCAGCGCCTCGTAGGCGCGTCGGAGCAGTTCCCGGTCGGTGTCCTCACCCCAGTCGTGCATGATCATGCTGTACAGGATCACATCGTGGCCTGCTGGCAGTTCGACGTCACGCAGGAAGTCCCCGGCCACCGTGGTGATTCGCTCGCTCAATCCAGCATCGGCGATCTTAGAATCGGCGATGGGACATACGTGGGGCAGGTCGTATACCGTCGCCGACAGATTCGCGTAATGGCGGCACAGTTCGATCGGGAACGCTCCGGAGCCGCCCCCCACATCCAGCAGACGGGCGTGCTGGCCAAAATCGTAGACCTCGCCGAGAGCGCGGGCGGTGAATGTCGAGATGCAGTGCATCGCGTCCCAGAACAACTGCAGCATCTGCGAGTCCTCGGCCACGAACGGAGAGTCTTGGACATCCGGGTCCCAGGCGGTCGGCTTGTCCGTCCGAAGCGCCTCGACAACACGATCCCATGCCGGGTACTCGCGCTTGTCGTAGAACCGCACCAATCCGCCGAAATAGTAGGGGCGTCCTTCGACCAAGAACTTCTCGGCGAGTGCGGTATTTCCGTACCCGTCACCACGCCTCTCCAGCAATCCCAGCGAGGCGCAAGCGGTGAGCAGTAGATCCGCCGGACGAGACGGCAGTCCGAACTCGGCAGACGCCTCCGCCACGCTCATCGTCCGACCATCGGCAAGCCGGGTGAACAGACTCAACTCCACTGCAGCGGCGAAGGTCTTGAAGCTCGAGAATCCGGAACTCAGCTGCATCAGCGGCAGGGGAGTTAGCGTCATTTCATTCTCTACTTTCATTTCCGTCTGGAGCGCGGCACTTGCTGGTCCGCACCCCTCCTCCTTTCGGATACCGCTCGTACTGATTTTCCGCACGTGGCGCGCCGATTCCCCTTTGGCCGCCACGCCGTGCCGCCTACGGAAGTCGGACAGCGCCTTGTGGCCCAACGCGTTGAACCAGGTGTCCACGCGCCCGGCCGGGTGCCGGCGCCCAGGTCGCGACCGCGCTTCTTGACCGACGAAAGCGCAACCGCCCGCTTAGGCGGCATCGGCTGCGCAGCGGCCTTCGATTACGATCGAGCACCCCTCCGCTGGCGAATCGAGGCGCGACAACAACGCCAACACTGCGGCCGTCACCGACAATTATCGCCACTTTCCTTGAAGACCCCTTCGGGCTTCTTCTATTCCATCTCGCCAGGGGACGGGGTCGGGATGAGTAGTTGGCGCACGAGCCGCGACCTCCCCACGGAAGGGGCGCATTTCGGCGGACGGAACGACAGTGCAGTCAATCGCGACGAGAGGGAGCGTTCAAGGCCAGGGTGAGTTTTAATTCCGACAGTCGTATTGGAATAGAGGCCAAATACCAAGCCCCACCGAGTTGGCGACTGGCCGCCAACAGTCCGGAGCAGTAAATGGTAACGAGCAGCCTGGCGGTCGGTAAAAGCTGCGCAGCAGCGCGTCTTGGTCGCCATTCGTCATGGACACCAAATCACTTGGTCCTTCATGTTGGATTTCACCGTACACCGCCCTCGAAGTTGTTCACAAGACTCGTTGATCGAAATTCCACGATCGGCCCGACCGGCCCTTCCGTCCTGCTGGAGCATCAGCCGGAACGCGCACCCACGTCCGGTGAGGACGGTGGCGAACTGGTCGAAAGCCGTCCAGTTTCGACGGCGCCTCGCCCTTGTTAGGGCGGTGTACTGGCGCGGCGCTTCGGGGTTGCGGGCGTCAACGATCGCGGCGGGGCATCGACTGGGGCACCAGGGAACAGGTGCCCGGGGAGGCGGAAGTCGACGATGAGCCGCCGCAAGTGCGGGCGACGCCGATCCCTACACAACTCGAAGGCCCGCTGACCGCACGACCCGTGACCGACACGTCGCCATCCACGAACTACGCCTTACCGGCGTGAACATCAACGCGATCGCCGAGGCCCTGGGCCTGGACCGCAAGACCGTACGCAGCTACGCCGCTACGCGCAAGCCGAAACCGCTGACGACCTGCTCAGCCGCGGCCGCACCGGACGAGCCCTGCACCCTTACCTGACCCACATCTACCAGCGGTGGAACGCCGGCTGCACCGACGCCGCCCTCATCTACACAGAGATCCGTCAGCAGGGCTACCGCGGCAACGCACGCATTGTCCGCCGCCACCTGCAGCCCCTACGCGAGTCCGGCACTCCAGCCCCGACCCCACCCCCCTGCGTGACCGTGCGGCAAGCGACGAACTGGATCACCCGCCCCGGACACCCTCACCGACGAGCACCAGGCCAAGCGACACACGATCCTCGACCGCTGCCCACCGCTACGCGAAGCCGCTGACATCGTCAGCTCCTTCGCCGTAATCATCGTCAACCTTCGAGGCCATGACCTGCCGGGCTGGCTCGACAAAGCCGAGGCCAGCACGCTGCGGCCATTCGCAGCTTCGCCCTCGGCCTAGGCTAGACCTCGCCGCCGTCACCATTCGACTGTCCATGTCCTGCGCTCATCATGCGCCGCGCCGTGCTATTCGGACCTGAGGTGGCGTATGTCGTCCTCGGAGAGCAAGGCCAAGCCAGCAACCACGTCCCGGAACCCGTCGTACTCCGCGCGGCACCGCTGGCATCGCGCGATATGAGCCTCCATCATCCGATGCTCGTCGTCGGACAGAGCGTCCAACGCGAAGACTCCGAGCGCCAGCTTGAACGGGTCATTCGAACTTCCAGGCTGGCTCATTCACTCTTCCTGACCGTTGACGGTGCTGGCTTTCCTCGCCCAGATTACGTACCGTCGGCGTGGACGGTTCAGCCCAAGGGTGGTTCTGCCGGTCGCACGCTGGCTGATTCAGCATCGGCAGGCTACCGGCGCCCGCCGGGATTTCTATAGGCCAGCGATGCCGTCCCGGGTCTTCCCGACGAACACAACGAGCCTTTTTAATCCTGGGTATCGGCTGGTCTCGACGCGGTGCAGGACGAGGATGGCCTGCACGATCGCGGTCGCGCGGCGGGGACAGCAACGCAGCTTGGCCAGGATCTTCCAGGTTTGGGAGCGTGTCGATTTCCGTGTTTGGGCCGTGGCGTGCGACGTACTACTACTTCGCGTTGTGGCGGGACGACGGCACCCACCAGGTGATCCGTGACCTGTTGTGCTGCAAGTCGCCGGCATGCAGCCGGATCTGCGGGGATGCTGCCGGCTTGGCGCGGACGTGACCGGGTGCCATCGGGCTCTCGTCACTCTCTGCGAGGTAATCTGGCCGTCGGTGCGTCACCCGGTGGGCCCACACCACTGACAGCCGGTCCGGTTCTGGCAGAAGATCGCGTTCACGATCTTCCGCAGGTCGTAGTCACCCTGACGACCCGACACCGAGACCGACACGCGTCTGGCCTTCCACGCGTCCAGGAACGGCCCACTGCTCGTCGCTGACGTCACTGGGATACGGCTTTCGATCACCCATGACCGGGCTAACACCGCTCCGCCCCGGCCCCGTGACGACGGCCCAGAACGTTGCCGCTCGTCCGCGGCTGGTGTCGCGGCCGGGTCGACGCAGCTGGCTCGATGACTACGCAGCAACCCGGTGCGGTACGGGTACGACCCCAAACATCCGTGAGCTACCCGATGTCTCTCAGCGCCCGACGAACGAGCCTTGCCTTGGGACAACCAGGTATGGAGGAGGGCAGCCATGGCGCTTGCGACCGGAACCGTCGCGGTCAGGGACCTATCCGCCGAGGAGCGGATGCAAGCCCTGTATGACACCCATGCCAAGCCGGTCTATTCATTCCTCCTGCGGCTCACTTTCGGCGAGCGCCAAGCGGCCGAGGACCTGCTGCAGGAGACGATGGTGCGGGCCTGGCGCAAAATCGAGGCCTTGGACGCGGACATCGCAACACTCCGCCCCTGGTTGCTCACCGTCGCGCGACGAGTGGCCATCGACGCCGGTCGAGCAAGGCGGGCCCGGCCGGCGGAAGTCGGGCTGGTCGACATGACGGTCCTGCCATCCGGCGATGACGCCATCGAACGGATGCTCGCCGTTCAGACCATCAAGCGGGCGATGGCTCGGCTGACCCCAGACCACCGAAACGTGATCATCGAAGTCTACTTCCGTGAGCGGTCAGCCGCCGAGGCAGCCGCAGTGCTCGGCATTCCGGAGGGGACGGTCAAGTCACGCACCTACCACGCGCTCCGGTCGCTGCGCGCCGCCATGGGCGCCACCGCGAAGCGCCAGCCCGAATAGCCCGAGGATTGGGTAGTTTGTGCCAGCCGGCCGTCCTGCCGGCGCCTCCTACGGGGGAGTGTGTCGATTTCCGTGTTTGGGCCTTGGTGTGATCGAGGTTGTTAGATGGTGATCCGGTCGCCGTAGGCGAGGACCAGGGCGTTGAGGGCCTTGGCCCGACCGTAGACCCGGCCGGTGATACTCCCGCCACCTCGGTGTTTCTGCTGAACGACGAGGTAGAGGATCTTCATCGCGGCCTGCTCGGTCGGGAAGTGCCCGCGGCGTCGGGCGGCCTGCCAGAACCTGGCGTTGAGGCTCTCGATGATGTTGGTGGTGTGGAGGACCTTACAGACCTCGTGCTCGTAGTCGAGGAACGGCACGAACTGCGCCCAGGAGATCCGAGGCTGGGGACCAGGTGGTGTTCCAGATCGAGGTACCGGCCGAGTTGGTTTTCGTGGCGAGTGTCCCGCGCTTCAGTCAGTCGGTTGTGGCGGGCTACCTGGCACGCGGGATCGCGGGTCTTGCTCGGTAGGCACCCGAAGGCGCCCGCTTCGGCATCCACCTTTGCGTCGGCGACCTGCGACATCGGGCACTGGCGCGGCTGAGGAATAATGGCCCTTTAAGCGTCAGCAACTTCATGCTCAGTCGTTCTGTGCCTGCATCCGTTCAGACGCGCCGATCAAGCCCACCATTACGCGCAACCTCTCAGTGGAGAGTGACGTTGGGCAGTGGGCGGCCCGTAGCGTCGAACAACGCGGCTCCACAGTCGCAGCGCTCGTCGGCCAGGGTCTGGGTCGCCGACAGCTGCCAGACCAGCATCTCCGAGCAGTTCGGGCAGTCCAGGCTGACCAGGGTCTCTTCGGGTTCCGAGTCCCAGGCCCGCACCGGGAGGCCCTGGTGCATCAGCCCGGTCAGCTCACGCTCACCGGTCAGCGCGACCAGTACCTCGTAGGTGTCGGTGCCGTTGTCCCGCACCACAAGCGTGCAGCCGAGATCTACCAGCACACCGGACAGATGATCGAGCTGGCGGACCGGGAAATCACCGCGGCGCAGAGTCGGGTCGGCCTCGGCCGCATCGTAGAGGACGTTGGTGTCGACGTCTGTCGGCTCTGCCCCGAAGGCCCGTACCCGACCAGCCACGAACGCCGCCAGTTGGCCTGGGTAATCCTCACCAGTCCAGTCCATCCTGAACATCACACTGTCGACTCGAACCCCCCGCGCCCGCTCACCCGGGGTCAGGACCAGCTCTTCCAGCTCTGCCACGACGATCACGCTATCAACTGCCGGGCGGCGGACCCGTTGTTGTGTCGTTGTCGTGCATGACCAACACCAGCCTCCGCGCCTATCTGCGCGACCTCTTAGAGTTCCTAACAAAATGATCTTCGGGTCTTTCGTCCCTTGTAGAGGGTGATCTACGATGTCGGGCCGTGAGGCGTGGTGAGCAGCCGCCGT
>NZ_JBIDCU010000044.1:0-11713 GCF_043204765.1 Micromonospora sp. NPDC047730
CACCCAGTAGTCGACCGTCCGGAGCTCGTCGCCGTCGGCGAGCGCGCCCGTCACGTTCGACACGACCGGCAGCGCCGGCTCGGCGAAGGTCAGCCGACCCAGGACGGCCCGGAACTTCGCCAGCATCGGCTCCATCAACGGGCTGTGGAACGCGTGGCTGACCGTCAGCCGGCGGGTACGCACACCCCGCTCCCGCCAGGCCCGCTCCACCTCGTCGAGGGCCTCCGCGGCACCCGAGACCACCACAGAGGTCGGACCGTTGACCGCCGCGACGCCCAGCCGGTCGGTGAGCCCGTCGATGGAGGCCAGCACCTCGGCCTCCGGCGCGGCGACGGCCAGCATCCCGCCGCCGGCCGGCAGCGCCTGCATCAGCCGGCCCCGCGCGGCGACGAGGGCGCAGGCGTGCTCCAGGGTGAGCACCCCGGCGACGTGCGCGGCGGTGATCTCCCCGATCGAGTGCCCGCCGACGAAGTCCGGCACCACCCCGAACGACTCGACCAGCCGGAACAGCGCCACCTCGACGGCGAACAGGCCCGCCTGCGTGAACACGGTCTGGTCCAGCAGCTCCGCCTCGGGCGTGCCCTCGGGAGCGAACAGGACCGTCTGCAACGGCTGCGGCAACGCCCGGTTCAGGTGCCCGCACACCTCGTCCAGCGCGGACGCGAAGACGGGGAAGGTCCCGTACAACTCTTTGCCCATGCTGGCGCGCTGCGCGCCCTGCCCGGAGAAGAACACAGCGAGCTGGCCGCGCGCGGAGCCCGTACCGGCGAGGACGTTGCCGGCCGGCGAGCCGGCGGCCAGGGCCCGCAGCCCGGCCACCAGGTCGTCGCGGCCGGTGGCGGCGATCACCGCGCGGTGGTCCAGCACGGACCGGGAGGCCACCGACGAGTACGCGACGTCGAGCGGGCGGGCGTCGGCGTCGGCCAGCCAGGCGGCCCAGCGGCCGGCCTGCGCGGCGACGGCGTCGTCGGAGCGGGCGGAGAGCAGGACCGGTACGACCGGACGGTCGACGGCGGGAGCCGGCTCGTCGTCGGCGGCCTCCGGCACCGGGGCCTGCTCGATGATGGCGTGCGCGTTGGTGCCGGACACCCCGAACGACGACACCGCCGCCCGGCGCGGCCGGTCCACGGCCGGCCACGGGGTCGCCTCGGTCGCGAGCGCGACCGCGCCGGCGGTCCAGTCGACGTGCGGGGACGGCTCGGCCACGTGCAGGGTCGGCGGGACGACGCCGTGTTGGATGGCCAGCACCATCTTGATCACGCCGGCGACGCCGGCCGCGGCCTGGGTGTGGCCGATGTTGGACTTGATGGAGCCCAGCAGCAGCGGGCCGGCCTCGCCCCGGTCCTGCCCGTACGTGGCGAGCAGGGCCTGGGCCTCGATCGGGTCGCCGAGCCGGGTGCCGGTGGCGTGCGCCTCCACGGCGTCCACCTCGGCGGGGGTGAGCCGGGCGTTGGTGAGGGCCTGCCGGATCACCCGCACCTGGGAGGGGCCGTGCGGGGCGCTCAGGCCGTTGGACGCGCCGTCCTGGTTGACGGCGCTGCCGCGGATCACGGCGAGGACCGGGTACCCGTGGCGTTGGGCGTCGGAGAGGCGGGCGAGCAGCAGCATGCCGGCACCCTCGGACCAGGAGGTGCCGTCCGCGCCGGCCGCGAACGCCTTGCACCGGCCGTCGGGGGCGAGGCCGCGCTGCCGGCTGAAGCCGACGAAGACCGCCGGCGTGGGCATGACCGTCACGCCGCCGGCGAGGGCCAGCTCGCAGTCGCCGTTGCGCAGCGCCTGGGCGGCCAGGTGGATCGCGACGAGGGAGGCCGAGCAGGCGGTGTCGACGGTGACCGCCGGGCCCTCCAGGCCGAGGGTGTACGCGATCCGGCCGGAGATGACGCTGGTGGCGTTGCCGGTGAGCAGGTGCCCCTCGCCGTTCTCGGCGGCGGCCTGCGCGATCACCGCCTCGTAGCCGTGCGAGGCCGCCCCGACGAACACCCCGGTACGGCTGCCGCGCACCGCCGGCAGCGGCAGCCCGGCCCGCTCGAACGCCTCCCAGGAGGTCTCCAGCAGCAGCCGCTGCTGCGGGTCCATGGCCAGGGCCTCGCGGGGGCTGATGCCGAACAGGTCGGCGTCGAAGTCCCCGGCGCCGTAGACGAAGCCGCCCTCGCGGACGTAGCTGGTGCCCGGGTGGTCGGGATCGGGGTGGAAGAGCCGGTCGAGGTCCCAGCCCCGGTCGGCGGGGAACGGGCCGATCCCGTCGCGGCCGTCGTGCACGAGCTGCCACAGCGACTCGGGCGAGTCGACCCCGCCCGGGTAGCGGCAGCTCATCGCCACGATGGCGACGGGCTCGGAGTTTCGCGCCTCCAGCTCCCGCAGCCGCCGCCGGGTACGCCGCAGCTCCGAGGTCGTACGCTTCAGGTACTCGACGTACTTCTCGTCCTCGTTGCTCACCGTGGACCCACCCTCACTCGGCTTGCCGATGTTCTTGCGGCTGGCGGTCACGACGTCTCCAGCTCGCGGTCGATCAGGTCGAAGATGTTCTCGGCGGTGGCCGACTCCAGGTCGTCGTCGCCGTCCGCGTCGGACTGCCGCTCTGCCAGCCGGTCCAGCAGACCGTGCAGCCGGTCGGTGATCCGGCGGAACTCGGCGTCGGTCGGGTCGAGCCCGGCGAGCGCCGCCTCCAACCGGTCCAGTTCCCGTCCGGCGCCCGCCGACCGGTCGGGTGCGGTGTCCGCGAGGTCGAACTGCGTCGCCAGGTACGCGGCGAGCGCCGTCGGCGTCGGGTTGTCGAAGACCAGCGTCGCCGGCAGCCGCAGCCCGGTGGCTGCCCCGAGGCGGTTGCGCAGCTCGACCGCGGTGAGCGAGTCGAAGCCGAGTTCGCGGAACGCCTTGGTCGGTTCCACGGTGGCCGAGTCGCCGCGGCCGAGGACCACGGCGACGTGCGACAGCACCAGGTCGCGCAGGGCGCGTTCCCGCCTGTCCACGGGAAGGGCGCGCAGGGTGTCGACGAACGCCTGCCCGCCGGCGGCCTCGGCGGCGACGGCCCGCCGGCTGGCGGGACGGACCAGGGCCGCCAGCAGCGGGTGGACGGGCGCGCCGGACGCCGCCATACCCGTGTTGATCTTCGCCGGCATCAGCACCGCCCGCTCCGACCGCCAGGCCGCGTCGAACAGGGCGAGGGCCTCGTCGTTGCCGAGAGCCACCAGTCCGCTGCGCTCCAGCCGCCGCAGGTCGACGGCGTCGAGATGCCCGGTGATGCCGCTGGCCTGCGCCCACAGGCCCCAGATCAGGGAGACCGCCGGCAGGCCGAGGGCCCGCCGGTGTTCGGCGAGGGCGTCGAGGAACGCGTTGCCGGCGGCGTAGTTGCCCTGGCCCGGCCCACCGAACAGGCCGGCGGCGGCGGAGTAGAGCACGAACGCGGTCAGCTCACGGTCGAGCGTGGCCCGGTGCAGGTTCCAGGCCGCGTCGACCTTCGGCCGCAGCACCGCGGCGAGTCGGTCCGGGGTGAGCGACTCGACGGTGGCATCGTCGATGACACCGGCGGTGTGCACGACGGCGCGCAGCGGGTACCGGGCGTCCACCATGGACAGCACGTCCGCGACGGCGTCCGGGTCGGCCAGGTCGGCGGCGACGATCGACACGTCCGCGCCGAGCGCCTTGAGGTCGGCCAGCAGGTCGTCCGCGCCCGCGGCGTCCGGGCCGCGCCGGCTGACCAGCAGCAGGTGCCGGGCGCCGTGCGTGGTGACCAGGTGCCGGCAGAGCAGTGCGCCCAGGGTCCCGGTGGCGCCGGAGACCAGTACCGTGCCGTCGAGGCGCGGCACCTGCGGGATGCTCAGGGTCAGCTTGCCGACGTGTCGGGCCTGGCTGAGGAAGCGGAACGCGTCGGGAGCGCGCCGGACGTCCCAGGTGCGCCGGGGCAGCGGTCGCAGCGCGCCGCTCGCGAACAGCGCCATCAGCTCGTCCAGCATCCGCCTGATCGTGGCCGGGCCGGCCACCATGAGGTCGAAGTCCTGGTAGCTCACGCCGGGGTGGTCGGCCGCGATCCGCCGCGGGTCCCGCTTGTCCGTCTTGCCCATCTCGACGAACCGGCCGCCCGGGGACAGCAGCCGCAGCGACGCGTCCACGAACTCGCCGCTGAGGGCGTTGAGCACCACGTCCACGCCGCGCCCGCCGGTGCGCTCGCGGAACTCGTCGACGAAGTCGAGGGTGCGCGAGGACGCGATGTGCGCGTCGTCGAAGCCGGTGGCGCGCAGCGCCGGCCACTTGCCGGGGCTGGCCGTGCCGTAGACCTCCGCGCCGAGGTGGCGGGCGATCTGCACGGCGGCCATGCCGACGCCGCCGGCGGCCGAGTGCACCAGCACCGACTCCCCGGACTTCAGCCGGCCCAGCTCGACCAGCCCGTACCAGGCGGTCAGGAAGACCACCGGCATGGCGGCCGCGTCGGCGTACGACCAGCCGTCGGGGATGCGGGTGAGCATGCGGTGGTCCGTGACCGCGACGGAGGAGAACGAGCCGGAGATGATGCCCATGACGCGGTCGCCGGGGGCGAGGCCGGTGACGCCCGGGCCCACCTGGAGCACCACGCCGGCGCCCTCGCTGCCCAGCACCTCCTGGTCGGGGACCATGCCGAGGGCCAGCACCACGTCCCGGAAGTTGAGCCCGGAGGCGCGCATCTCGACGACGACGTGTCCCTCCGGCACCTCGTCCACCCCGGTGGGGACCGGCAGCAGGGCCAGGTTCTCCAGGGTGCCCGTCTCGGTGACGTCGAGCCGCCACGGCGCCTCGTCGCCGGGCAGCGACAACGCCCCGGCGTCCCGGGCCCGGGCGAGCCGGAGCACCAGGACGGCGCCGTCGCGGACCGCGAGCTGCGGCTCGCCGGAGCCGACCGCGGCCGCGATCGCGGCGCGGGAGGAGGCGGCGTCGTCGGTGTCGAGCAGCGTGAACCGGCCGGGATGTTCGGACTGCGCCGATCGGACCAGTCCCCACAGGGCGGCGTTGGCGAGGTCGCGGGGGGCCTCGCCGGGCGCGGCGGCGACCGCGCCCCGGGTGTGCAGGACCAGGCGGGTCTGCTCCAGCCGCGGCTCGGCGAGCCACCGCTGCACCAGCGCCAGGGCGTCCCGGGTCGCGTCGTGCGCGTCCGCGACGGCCCGGACCGGGTCCGCGTCCGGACCGGTCCGCAGGTCGACCACGACATCCGGTACGTCGTCGCCGCCGTCCAGCGCGGCGACCAGCTCCGCCAGGTCGCGGTGGCCCGCCACCGGGTGCCCGGTGGCAGCCAGCGCGTCGGCCAGGCCGAGGGAGTCGTCGCCGAGCAGCGCCCAGCGGGTCGTGCTGCCGGCGGCCGCGTCGGTCGCCGGGAGCGGCGTCCAGTCCAGGTGGAACAGCGAGGTGCGCCGCAGCGCGGCGGCCTCGTCGGCCCGGCCGGCGGCGACCGGTCGGAAGGTCAGCGACTCCACCGTGAGGACCGGCTGACCGGCCGGGTCGGACAGGGTGACGGCGACCGTGTCCGGGCCGAGCGAGCGGAGCCGCACCCGCAGCCGGGTGGCGCCGTGGGCGTGCAGGGTGACCGAGCGGAAGGCGAACGGCAACCAGCCGGTGCCGACGGCGTCCGCCGGGTCGCCGAGCAGCGCGGAGGGGCCGGTGGCCTGGAGGGCCGCGTCGAACAGGGCCGGATGCAGGCCGAACCGGGGCGCCTCGGCGGCCACCACGTCGGGCAGCGCCACCTCCGCGTACACCTCGTCGTCGCGGCGCCACACCCGGCGCAGGCCACGGAACGCGGGGCCGAGGCCGAGGCCGCGCTCGGCCGTCTGCGCGTACCAGGCGTCCAGGTCGGCGTCGACCTCGACGGCGTCGGCCGGCGGCCACTCCCCCGCTACGGCCACGGGGGCGGGGATCTGCGGCAGCAGCAGGCCCTCCGCGTGCCGGGTCCACTCGGCGTCTCCGCCCTCCTCCGGGCGCGAGTGCACGGTGACGCCCCGCTCGCCGGTGGCGCCGGGCGCGCCGAGGCGCACCTGCACCTGGATGGCGCCGGTGGGCGGCAGCACGAGGGGGCTGATCAGGGCGAGGTCGCCCACCTGGCCGGCGTCGACCTCGTCGCCCGCGCGGACCACCATGTCGATCAGGCCGGTGCCGGGAACGATCGCCGTTCCGCCGACGGCGTGGTCGGCCAGCCACGGGTGGGTACGCAGGGACAGCCGCCCGGTGAACACCACCGTCTGGTCGTCGGCGACCGGTACGGCCGCGCTGAGCAGCGGGTGCCCGGCGTCCTGGAGACCGGCCGAGCTGACGTCCCGCACCCGGTGGGCGGAGGCCTCCAGCCAGTACCGTTCCCGGTCGAAGGCGTACGTGGGCAGGTCGACGGTCGGCGCGGGCGTGAGGACCTTCGTCAGGTCGACGGGCAGGCCGATCGCGTGCGCGGTGGCCAGGTTCGTCAGCAGCCGCGTCGCGTCGTCGTCGCCCCGCCGCAGGCTGCCCACCGTGTGCCCGGTCGTGCCCGTGTCGTCCAGGATCGCTGTCACCGGCATCGTCAACACCGGATGCGCGGACACCTCCACGAACGTCGTGTGCCCGGCCTCGATCGCGACCCGCACGGCCGCGTCGAACCGCACCGGGTTCCGCAGGTTCTCGTACCAGTAACCGCCGTCCATCGCCGTCGGGTCGGCCCAGTCGCCCGTCAGGGTCGACACCATCGGGACGTGCCCGCGCTGCGGGGCCAGACCGGCCAGATCGGCCAGCATCCGGTCGCGGACCTGCTCCACCGCCGGGGAGTGCGAGGCGTAGTTGAACCGGATCGGCCGCGCCCGCACCCCCTCCGCCCGGAACGCCTCGACCAGGTCCGCCACCTGCTGCGGCGGCCCGGAGATCACCACCGTCGCCGGCCCGTTCACCACGGCCACGACCACCTCGGGGTGGTCCGCCAGACGGACAGCGACCTCGTCGGCGGACAGGTCCACGGCCGCCATCGCCCCGGTGCCCGCGAGACCGGCCAGGGCACGGGCCCGCAGGATCACCGCCCTCGCCGCGTCATCGAGGGACAACACGCCCGCCACACACGCCGCCGCGATCTCACCCTGCGAGTGCCCGATCACCAACTGCGGGACCACCCCCGCCTGCCGCCACACCTCCGCCAGGGAGACACCCACCGCGAACAGAACCGGCTGCAACACCTCCACCCGGTCCAGCCACGACTCGTCGTCACCGGTCAACACCGACACGACGTCCACGTCCAGGTACGGCGCGAACGCCCGCTGACACTCCGCCAGCCGGGCGTCGAACGCCGGGCACCGCCCGACCAGACCCGCGGCCATCCGCACCGCCTGCCCACCCTGACCGGGGAACACGAACACCACCCCGGGCCCGTGCCCGGCGGCGGTACCCGTCACCACGTTCCCCGCCGGGGACCCCGCGGCCAGCGCATCCAGCCCGGACAGCAGTTCGCCGGCGTTCCCGCCGACCACCGCGGCCCGGTGCTCGAAGGTCGACCGCGTCGTGGCCAGCGACCAGCCGACCGCCACCGGTTCCAACCCCTCGTGCTCGCGCACATGTTGCGCCAACCGCGCCGCCTGGCCCGCCAGGGCCGCCTTCGACCGCGCCGACACCGGCCACACCGCCACACCCGAATCCACCAGGCCGGGGCCGCGGTGCACGCCGTCGTCGGCCGCGGACTCCGCGTCGTCGGCCGGGGGAAGATCGTCGGGCTGCTCGATGATCATGTGCGCGTTCGTGCCGGAGACGCCGAACGACGACACCGCCGCCCGGCGCGGCCGGTCCACCACCGGCCACGGCCGGGGCTCGGTCGCCAGCTCCACCGCGCCGGCCGTCCAGTCGATGTGCGGGGACGGGGCGTCCACGTGCAGCGTGGCCGGGACGACGCCTTCCCGCATGGCGAGGACCATCTTGATGACGCCCGCGACGCCGGCGGCGGCCTGGGTGTGCCCGATGTTCGACTTGACCGATCCCAGCAGCAGCGGCACGTCCCGGTCCTGCCCGTACGTCGCCAGCAGCGCCTGCGCCTCGATCGGGTCCCCGAGCGTCGTGCCGGTGCCGTGCGCCTCCATCACGTCCACATCACGCGTGGACAGCCCCGCCGACGCCAGGGCCTGCCGGATCACCCGCTGCTGCGACGGGCCGTTCGGTGCCGTGAGGCCGTTCGACGCCCCGTCCTGGTTAACCGCGCTGCCACGTACCACCGCCAGCACCGCGTGGCCGTTGCGCCGCGCGTCGGAGAGCCGTTCGAGGAGCAGCATGCCCGCGCCCTCGCCCCAGCCGGTGCCGTCGGCCGCCGCCGCGAACGCCTTGACGCGCCCGTCGGCGGCCATCCCGCGCTGCCGGGAGAACTCCACGAACAGGCCGGGCGTCGCCATCACCGTGGCCCCACCCGTCAGGGCGAGATCGCACTCCCCCGCCCGCAGCGCCTGCACCGCCAGATGCATCGCGACGAGGGACGACGAACACGCCGTGTCCACCGACACCGCAGGCCCCTCCAACCCCAACGCGTACGCCACCCGACCCGACACCACGCTCGCGGCGTTCCCGGTTCCGCCGAACCCCTCCACCTGGTCGCCGGCCACCACCAACAGGGACCTATAGTCCTGGCCGTTCGTGCCCACGAACACCCCTGTTCGCGAACCCCGCAACGACCCCGGAACAACCCCTGCCCGCTCGATCGCCTCCCACGACGTCTCCAGCACCAACCGCTGCTGCGGGTCCATCGCCAGCGCCTCACGCGGGCTGATCCCGAAGAACCCCGGGTCGAAGTCCGCCGCGTCGTACACGAAGGCACCCTTGTCCGTGTACGTGGTGCCGGGCTTCTCCGGGTCGGGGTCGACGAGGCGATCGAGGTCCCAGCCGCGGTCGGTGGGGAACTCGCCGACGGTGTCGACGCCGTCGGCGACGAGCCGCCACAGGTGCTCCGGGTCGGTCACGCCGCCCGGGAAGCGGCAGGCCATCGCCACGATGGCCACCGGCTCGTCGCCGTCCACGGTGGGCGGGGCGACGGTCTCGGCGGGTGCTCCGGTGTCGCCGAGCAGTCCGGCGAGCAGGAAGCGGGCCACCACCACCGGGGTGGGGTGGTCGAAGACCAGGGTGACGGGCAGCGGCTGCCCGATCGCGGCGACGAGCCGGTTGCGTAGTTCGACCGCGGTCAGCGAGTCGAAGCCGAGGTCCCGGAACGCGGTGGTGGCCGGGATCGCGGCGGCGTCGTCGTGGCCGAGCACGTCGGCGGCGAGTTCCCGGACCAGGTCGGCGAGGGTCTCCTCCCGCCGGGCCGGGGTCAGCCCGGCGAGCCGGCGGCGCAGCGCCGCCGCGACGCCGTCGTCGCCGTCGCCGTCGAGCGGCGCCCCGCCGTCGAGGGCGACCTTCGCCTCCGGTACGCCCTCCAGCAGCGGCCGGCGCCGGGCGGAGGCGAACGCGGGGGCGAACCGGGACCAGTCGACGTCGACGACGGTGAGGGTGACGTCGTCGTGCTCGAGGGCCTGTTGGAGGGCGCCCATCGCGACGGCCGGGTCCATCGGTGGCACGCCCCGGCTGCGCAGGTTCCGGTCGGAGTCGGTGGTGTGCATGCCGCCCTCACCCCAGGAACCCCAGGCGATGGCGGTGCCGGCCCGCCCGTCGGCGCGCCGCTGCTGCACGAGCGCGTCGAGGTACGCGTTGCCGGCGGCGTACCCGGCCTGGCCCGCGCTGCCCCAGGTGGCGGCGATGGACGAGTAGACGACGAACGCGTCGAGTTCCTGGCCGGCGAGGAGGTCGTGCAGGTGCGCGGCGCCGGCAGCCTTGCCCGCCGTCACCTCGACCAGCTCGGTGGGGGTGACCGCCATGAGCGGGGTGGTCTGGGCGACGCCGGCCGTGTGCACGACGGCGCGTACCGGTGGACCGTCGGCCTGGACCTGGTCGAGCAGGGCGGCGAGGGCGGCCCGGTCGGCGATGTCGCAGGCGGCGACGGTGACCCGGGTGCCGAGGCCGCGCAGCTCGGCCGCCAGCTCGGCGGCACCGGGGGCGTCGGGGCCACGCCGGCTGACCAGCACGATGTGCTCGGCGCCGGCCGTGGCGAGCCAGCGGGCGGCGCGGGCACCGAGGCCGCCGGTGCCGCCGGTGACCAGCGCGGTTCCGGCGGTGGTGAAGCGTCGCACCGGGGGGCGGTCGCCGAGTCCGGCGCGGACCAGGCGGCGGACGAAGACGCCGGAGGCGCGTACCGCGAGCTGGTCCTCGCCGCCCGGTCCGGCGAGGATCGCGGCGAGTCGGCCGGCGGTACGGCCGTCGAGGCCGGACGGCAGGTCGACCAGTCCGCCCCAGCGGTGGGGCGCCTCGACGCCGATCACCCGGCCGAGGCCCCAGATCGTCCCCTGCCCGGGGTCGGTGAGCCGGTCGTACGAGGCGACGGTGACCGCCCCCCGGGTGATCAGCCACAGCGGCGCGTCGAGTTCGGCGTCGCCGAGCGCCTGTACCAGGGCGACGGTGGTGGCCAGACCGGGCAGGACGGCACCCTCGCCGGCCTGCGGTTCCCAGGCGAGCAGAGAGACCACCCCGGCGACGTCGGCGCCGGCCAGGGACGCGGCGAGCCCGGCCCGATCGGCGTCGGGTTCGACGGTCAGCGGCAGCAGCTCGGCGCCGGCGTCGGTCAGCGCGGCCCGGACGGCCCGCACGGCCGGGTCGTCGTCGAGCCCGGCGGGCAGCGCCAGCAGCCAGGTGCCGTCGAGGCGGGCGACGGCGGGCTCGGGGGCCACCTGCCAGTCGGCCCGGTACCGCCAGCCGTCGAGGAGGGAGTGTTCCTGCCGCTGGCGTCGCCAGCCGGCGAGGACGGGCAGCAGGGTGCGCAGCGACTCGATGGCCTCGGCGTCGTCGACGGCGAGGGTGCCGCGCAGGGCGTCCAGGTCGGCGCGCTCGACGGCGTCCCAGAACCGGTGGTCGAGCAGGCCGGCGCCGGCGGCCTGGGCGGCGGGCTCCTCGTCCGGCACCCAGTAGTGCTGTCGTTGGAACGGGTAGGTGGGCAGGTCGACCAGACGTCCGGGCCGGCCGGCGAACGCGGGCCGCCAATCCACCGACGTACCACCGGCGTAGACCTCTGCCAACGCCCGGTGGAACCGACCCAGACCACCCTCACCACGACGCAGACTCCCCGTCACGGTCACCACAGCCGGATCGGCAGCCGCCACCTCGACGGACTCCTGCACCGCCATCGTCAACACCGGATGCGCACTGACCTCCACGATCGTGGAGTAACCAGCGGCGACCAAGCTGCGCACCGCCTCGTCGAACCGCACCGTCTGCCGCAGATTGCGATACCAGTAGTCAGCATCCAGAACCGCGGTGTCCAACCAGTCACCCACCACCGTCGACCGGAACCGCACCTCACTGGTACGCGGCCGCAACCCCGCCAACAACTCCAGCAACTGCTCCCGCAACGACTCGACGTGCACCGAATGCGACGCGTAGTCCACCGGAACACGACGGACCCGCACCTCACGCGACTCGTAAAGGGCGACCAACTCGTCCAACGCCGCGACATCACCCGACACCACCACCGACGTCGGCCCGTTGACAGCAGCCAACGCCACCCGCCCGTCCCACCGGGCGATCGTCGCCGTGACCTCCTCGGCAGTCGTCGCCACCGACACCATGCCACCATCACCGGCGACACCGGCGATGACCCGGCTACGCAACGCCACCACCGCCGCCGCGTCATCCAGACTCAACGCCCCCGCGACACACGCGGCAGCGATCTCACCCTGCG
>NZ_JBIDCU010000045.1:0-10698 GCF_043204765.1 Micromonospora sp. NPDC047730
GGATCTGTGGGACGCCTGGGAACGCTCGGAGATCAGCTACAAGGCCAAGTACGTCCCGCACCTGACGTGCGACATCGTCTACGACAACGCTGGCAAGGCCGCCGACATCCGATGCGGAGACGAGTGAGTCGCCCCTGCACAGCACTGCTGGTGCGCGGACGCGGCGCCGCCTGACGGTGCGGACGGTTCACCGATTGCCCGGGGCGGGCGGATCGCTGCGGTCGACGTCTCGGGTCGAGAGCGCGAAGCGGTGCGCGAATTCGACGGCGTCATCCAGGTGCAGGGTGATCATCGGTGCCTCGACCAGGGGTGGCGTCTCGACGCGGACCGAATAGCGCGTGCGCACCACCGTGTCGTCCGGACCCTCCTCGTCGACCTCGACCAGGGTGGGCGGTGCGCCCGGTGACCAGTCGCCGGACGCGGTCCAGGTGTAGCGGAGCTCGATTTCGCCCTCCGCCGGACAGGACCAGGTGAGGTGACTAACCGACCCGCCGCCGACGTTGGCCCACGCGCTCCAGCCGGTCCCGTCCGGGTGGAGGCAGAGCCAACTCGACTCCATCACCCCGTAGTCGTACGGGCCGGTGTCCCACCGTCCCGCGAGGTTCTCGTCCCGCATGCCCCGCATGATCGCAGCAGCGACCGTCCCACCACCGTCCGCGCCGTCCGCCCGCGCCCCGCCCACCGCAGGGCGCGGGTGTCAGGGCGCCTTTCAAAAGGTGGGTGCGCTGGCGGGGCAGGCTGTGGCGTGTCGTTGATCGGTAAGTGAAGAGGTCTCCGGTAGGCAGTTCATCGACGGGATTCGGTGGCGCACGAGGGTCGGCGCGCCGTGGCGGGACGTGCCGGACTGCTATGTGCCCTGGCAGACGGTGTACGGGGTGCTTCGGCGTTGGCAGCGTGGCGGCACGTGGGAGCGGGCTCAACCGTCACCGCGGGGTAGCCACTCGGTACGACAAGCTCGCCGTCCGCTACGAAGCCACCGTGCACATCACGGCGATCAACGAATGGCTACCCCGCTTCTGGAACGCGGCCTAGGTGAACGGCCCTCGCGGGCCGGTGGAGGACAGGTCAGACTGCGGGCGTCTCGTCCCCGCGGACCATCGCGACCGCGCGGCGGCGCCGAGCGAGGAGCACCATGATGCCGCCACCCGCCACCATGGCGAGACCGGCTCCGGCGATCAGCCCGGACTGCGGCCCGGTGATCGGCAGATCACCTCCGCCGCCACCGCTGCCGCCGTCGTCGTCGCCGTCCCCGCCACTGCCGCTCGCGGCGACCACGACGGCGAACCCGTCCTCGTTGTCGCTGTCGTCCACATCGGCTGCCCGTACGGCGACGGCGTTCGCCGGAAGTTCGGCATGCTCCGGGCCGGAGAGGGTGTCCGTCCGCTCGGTCAAGCCCTCGACCTGCAAAGTCCCGCCCGCCAAGGTGACGGGTGCCTTGGCGGAGGCCGACACCGTCGCCAGATTGTGCAACTCGACGGCGGAGTAGATGCTGTCATTCGGGTCGGTGTCCTGGCCGACCGGTACGAGCGCGAGCGTGTCGTAGGTGCAGACCGCTGACCGCCCGTCGTCGCCGACCGCACACTCCTTCGGCGGTCGGGTGAACGTCACGCCCTTGGGCAGGTGCAGCGTGGCCTTGACGCCGCTGACTGCCTTCCGGCCCTGGTTGACGACCCGGTACCGCACCGCGCCCGTCTCGCCCGGGTTCAACGTCCCGGTGGATTCGAGCCGGCCGTCCGCGCCGACCCGCACCGACTGCTTCACGTCCGGCGCCACCACCGACAGGTCGGCTTCGGGATCGTCGACCAACTTGAGCGTGAACCATTTGCTGGCACTGAGTTGCATCTTGTCGTCGCCCCAGGCCATGCCAGCCTCGACGTGGAACCTGCCTTCGTAGGGCTTCTTTTTTTCGTAGACCTGAATATCGATGGGCAGATCCACCGTCCCGCCGGGTGCCGGCATCAGCTCCGGAAACAGGCTCGATTCGATACGGCAGTACCAGCCCGAGTGGTCGCCGTCACACTCACCGGAGCCACCGCCCTCCGGCCATATGAGCGCGGCCTTGTACGACCAGTCCAACTCGGAGGGGCGGACGTAGAAAATGATCTCTCTCGGGGTCTGGTCGGTCAGATTGGTGAGCCGCAGGTGGACCCGTTTCTTCTCGACCCCCAGCGGAATCGTCGTACCGGGCAGATCGAGCGTGAACTTCGCGCCCGGGTCCGCCGCCGAGGCGGGACCGGCGGGGGTAGCCATCCCGGCAAGCAGGAGCAGCGCGGCGGCGGCAGTTCGCACCAGCCATCGATGACCAAAGGCCATAGCAGAACCCTTCAGGCGAGCGGACAGTACGGCCGAGGACACTATCCGCAATGGACTCGCATCGGTATCCTCCGCTCACCCCCTACCTGGGCGAGGGCCGGATCGGTCAACCACCAGCCGGCCCTGCCAGTGGCCAGCCGGTCCCGGCCGATCTTGCGCCGCAGGCGTGAGATGACGCTGCCCACCGCCAGGGCGTTCTTCGGGCGCGCCCTGACGCTCATCCCGTCCCGGACCTGTGCGCCGCTACGAGGCTCGCCCTGCGCATCGATCAGCACCTGCAACGCCTCGGCCTGCTGGGGGCTCAGCTTGACGGGCGCGTTCTGCCCGGCCAGCCAGGTTTCGCTGGTCGTGCGTTCCAATCGCACGCCTGCCCACTCCGCCGCGCGCGGCGGGGCCTCCGCCGGGCCGGCCAGCCGCCAGCCGCCCCCGCCTGTGATGATCCGGTCCGGCCCGAGGCGTTCCCGGAGGTGGTGGATGAGCACGCCCACCGCGGCGATCGTGGCCGGCCGGTCGTGCGGCGGCAACGACGACCAGATCCCACTCCTGCTGCGCGGCACTCCCCGCGCCTCGACGAGCACCCGCAGCACGGCGAACTCCTGCGGGCCGAGCCGGACGAACCGAGCCGGCCCGTCGAACACGTACCGATGCTCGACATCGAGTCGCAGGCTGCCGAACGACAGCACGTCGGTGCCGTCGACCGACTCCGGCGCGATCGGATCCCGCACCCACCAGCCGTCCGCCCCGGTGAGAATACGTGCGGCACCGATCTTCCTACGGATGTTGGCGATCACCACGCCGATCTGGGCAGCTGTCGGCGGCCGATACCCGCGCGGCATGGCGGCCCAGATCGCCTCCCGGCTGAGGGGCGTCCCCCGCGCCGTGATCAGGACGGCCAGCACGGCGACCTGCTGGCCACTGAGCATGACCGCGCTCGACTCAGCGTGCAGTCGGACCAGGCCGGTGGACGTCTGCAACTCCAGCCCGGCGTAGCACAGCGGGACATCCAGCACGGGTATGGACAGCTGACGGCGACCGGTGCTGGTCCGCGGACGCCGTCCTTGACGGCATCGAGAGGTCGCCGACAGCGCAGAGCCTGCCGCCGGAGAAGCGTCCTCAGCCGGAAGGCAGCAGGCCGACCGGCCGACCATGGACTGATCAACCACCATGAAGGGCCTCACCATCTGGCTGGCCGGCCGCCACTACCCCACCGACCAGCCTGAACCTCGCTCCGTACTCGCGGATGCCGGACGCCGGCGGTCAGGCCGACGGCCCGACCAGTTGGTACGCCGCTCGGACGGCGGCCACGGCCCAGCGCATGCGACTGACCGCCTCGACCGGATGGTCGCCGTACTCCTGCGCGACGAGTGCCGCGCAACCGGCCGCCCGGTGCCGGCTGACGCTGTACAACACCGCCTGCCGGATCTGTTCGGGCGTCGGATCCTTCGACGGTTGGAGCGTGGAGGCGAAGAGTGCCTCCGCCCTGGTACTGAGCAGTTCCGACGGGCTCATCACCGGCTCCTTTCCGGTAGGTGGCGGCCATGCCCGCGAGGCAGATCCGGCACCAGGCGCACCACCACCGAGGTCGCACGCACGAGATGCGGGCTGGTCGATCGCCTCGGGCGACCGACGTGCCTCGGGCAGCCGACGAATTCGCCGAACGGCGGTGCCCGGGGTGGGGTCAGCGGAGTCCGGCCCCACCCCGGTTCCGGGTTCCGGGTGCTGGGGTGCGCGCCCCTGCGTCGTGCCCGGCGCGCACCCCGTGATTCACCTTTCGCTACTTACCTGACCCGGCGAGGACGCCCTGCACGAAGTAGCGCTGGAAGGCGAAGAAGACCGCCAGCGGCACGAGCATGGACAGGAACGCGCCGGGACCGATCGTGTCGAGGTTGGACGAGAACGACCGCATCTGCTCCCGCAGGGCGTAGGTGATCGGGGCATTGTCGGAGGTGGCGAAGACGAGCGCGACCAGCAGGTCGTTCCAGACCCACAGGAACTGGAAGATCGCCAGCGAGGCGATGGCCGGCCAGCCGATCGGCAGCACCACGCGGGCGAAGATGAGCATTTCCCGGGCGCCGTCGATGCGGGCCGCCTCCAGCAGGTCGCGCGGGATGTTCAGGAAGAAGTTCCGCAGCAGGAAGATCGCGAACGGCAACCCGAAGGCCACGTGGAAGGCAACCACCGCTGGGATCTCGCCGTAGATGCCGAGGGTCCGGAAGATCCGTGCGTCCGGCACGATCGCCACCTGGATCGGCACGACGATCAACGCGACGACCAGCGCGAACAGCCAGTCCCGGCCGGGGAAGTCCATCCAGGCCAGGGCGTACGCGCCGAGTGCGCCGAGCAGCACCACGAGCAGGGTCGACGGCACGGTGATCAGCACCGTGTTCCACAGCGATTCGACGATCCGCTCGTTCTGCAGCACCTGGGCGTAGTTGTCGAGGGTCAGTTGGGCCGGCGCGGTGAAGACCGTCCACCAGCCGGTGGCGCTGTTGTCGGCGCTGCTACGCAGGCTCGCCACGGCCAGACCGAAGGTCGGCAGCAGCCAGAAGACGCCGATCAGGACCACCAGCAGTCGCAGCAGCGCCTTGCCGAACCGCATCATGAACCGGGTCCACGGTCCCGGTCGCGGCCGGCCGCCCCGCGCGGTACCGGCGGGTATCAGTTCCGGTACGGCGTCGATGGTGGCGTGGCTCATCAGCTATCCCTCCTCAGGCGCCGGATGTTGAACAGCATCGCGGGGAGCACCAGGGCGAACAGCAGGACCGCGAGGGCGCTGCCGAGCCCGTAGTCGAGGCCGCCGCCGAAGGACACCCGGTACATCTCCAGGGCGACCACGGTCGCGTCGTCCTGGGACGACTCGGGTGCGAGCACGTAGACGAGGTCGAAGATCTTCAGGACGTTGATTGTCAGGGTGACCAGGACCACGACGAGCACCGGCCGGACCAGCGGCACGGTCACGTGCCGGAATGTCTGCCACTCGCTCGCGCCGTCCATCCGGGCCGCTTCGAGTGCTTCCCGAGGCAGGGCGGCCAGCCCGGCCGACACCAGCACCATGGCGAAGCCGGCCCAGATCCAGATGTACGCCCCGATGACGGCGGGAGTGATGAGTGAAGGCCCGAGCCAGGTGACGCCGTTGAACGGCTCGGTGAAGTTGTCGGCGGGCAGCCGGATGACGTATGGGCCGGAGGTGAGTTCGGGGAAGGCGAACCGCCCGGCGGCGTCGGTCCGGGTGGTGGCGACCACCCTGCCCCCGTCGGCCACCGCCTCGACGGTCATCTGGGGCAGCCCCACCTCGCCGGCGTCGACAATCCCCGCCTGGCCGCCGCCGCCGCGGGTGAAGTCGAGCCACACCACCCCCTGCAGTCCGGGGCCGCCGGTGGGTGCCGTGGCCGGCTTGGCGTCGGTCGGGATCCGGTCCGGCGGCAGGCCCACGAGGGCGAGGTGGACGGGTTCACCCGGGTTCGCCGGCCCTCTGGACTCGAAGCCGCCGTTGATCGGCGCCAGCTCGCCCTGCTCTCGGGCATCCACGCCGTGGTAGCGCGACGGGGACTCGAAGGCGTCGTGCACCGACACCGCGACCGCGTTGAGCACGCCGCGGTCCGGGTTCTCGTCGTAGACCAGCCGGAAGGTGACGCCGGCGGCCAGGAACGAGATGGCCATCGGCATGAACAGGACCGCCTTGAGCACGGCCGACCGGCGCAGCCGCTCGGTCAACACCGCGAAGATCAGCCCGAGGGTGGTGGCCACGGCCGGCGCCACGATCACCCAGACGAGGTTGTTCAGGATGGCTCGCCGGGTGTTCGGCGAGGTGAACATGGTGACGTAGTTGTCGAGGCCGACGAACCTCGATCCGTCACCGCTGCGAAAGCTGAGCCACAGCGTGTAGACGATGGGATAGCAGACCAGCACCAGCAGCAGCACCAGGGCGGGGCCGAGGAAGAGCGCGACCATCAGGCGGGTCTCCCGCGACCGTCGGCGGGCCGCGGTCCCGGCGGTGGTCCGTGGGCCGCCGGGGGCGTCCCGGTGGCCCGGGCCGCCGGCGGCGTGCCGTGAGCCGCCGGGGCCATCGGCCACGCTCGCCCGGCCGATCGTTGTTCGGGCAGGGGACGGACGGATGCCCTGGGCCGGGTCGGGCGTGATCGTCATCAGTTGCCTCCGAAGTCCTTCTTCGCGGCGGCCTCGAGCTGCTGGGCCAACGCCTCAGGGGCGATCGGCTTGGCCAGGAAGTCCTGCAGCAGCACCCACAGGTGGGCGCTGGTCCCACCGCCGAACGTCTGCGGCGTGAGGTCCGACAGGTCGAAGCGCAGCGATTCGGCCTTCACCACCGCTTCGGCGAGTTCCCGGGTGGTGTCGTCCGCGTACGTCGCGACGTCCAGTCCCGAGTTCGCCGAGATGAACCCGCCCTTGGCCGCCATGATCTTCGCTGCCTCGGGCGAGGCGAGGAAGGCCATCAGTGCGTTCGCCTCCGGCGTGTCCTTGAAGGCGACCGCCTGGTCGCCCGCCGTCACCACCGCCGGCTTCGAGCCGTCGACCGACGGCCAGTTGAAGAACTTCGCCGACTCGCCGACCTTCAATTCACCCAGCTTGTTGATCTCTGAGGCGACGAAGTCACCCTCGAACAGCATCGCTCCCTTCGGCGACTTGCCGAACACGTCGGCGATCGCCTGCGTGAAGGTGGTCTGCGTCGGGTTGCCGGCCAGGAAGCGCGGCGTACGCCAGTAGTCGGCCAGCAGGGTCAGCGTCTTGACCACGCTGGGATCGGTCCAGGGGATCTCGTGCTTGGCCAGCTTGTCGTACATTTCCGGGCCGGCGACCCGGAGGTAGGTGTTCTCGAACCAGTCGGTCAGCACCCACCCGTCGCCACCGGCGGCCACCATGGGCGTCACCCCGGAGTCGGCGAGCGCGGCGGAGACCGTCTTGAGCTCGTCCCAGGTCTTCGGCGGCTGCACCCCGGCGTCGGTGAAGCTGTCGACCCGGTACCAGATCACCGACTTGTTGGCCACCTTGAAGTAGACGCCGTAGAGCTGCCCGTTCACGGTGCCCAGTTCCTGCCAGGCAGAGCTGTAGTTGGCCTTGATCGCGGCGGCCGCGTCACCGGTCAGCGGCTTGATCGCGCCCCGCTTCACGAACTCGGCCACGACCCCGGGCTGCGAGATCAGCGCCACATCCGGCGGCGAACCCCCGGCGATCCGGCTGTTGAGCAGCACCGGCAGATCGTTGCCGCCGGAGGTGTACTTCACCGTCGCGCCGGTCTTCGCGGCGAAGGCGTCCAGCACCGCCTGGAAGTTCGCCTGCTCGGCACCGGACCACGTGGCCGCCACCTCGACCGTCTTGCCGGCAAGGTTCGCGTCCGGCGCGCCGGACGTCGGGCCGGCATCGCCACCGCACCCTGCGGCGGTGGCAAGGACCGCCGTCGCCACGGCGAGCGGTACCCATCGTCGTATCATGGACCCTCCTGAATCTGGTCTGCGGATCGGGACTGGACCGGAGCGGGCGACGACCCGCCGCCCGCCCCGCGTTCGGAGTCGACCGCGGTTGAGTGGCAGCTCAACCGCGGTCGACGGGCGACGGTCGCCGACCCAGGTTCCGGATTGGCGGTCGGCCCGCCTCATCCGTCCCCATCCGGGTCGGCCTTATCGATCGCACCCGATCAACCGATCGGTGATTGCGCCGAGTCTTCATCACCACCGCGTTTCCCGGAAGTCAACTGGGTGCTACGTGACGGGACCGACGAACACCTCACAAGATCAACTTGTCGGATCCGGCCCCGACTCGCCGGTAACTCTTCGCCGATCCACTCTGAGCTGGTGAAACACCGTCCGGATCGGCGCGCCGTCCCAAATTCCGGTAGCACCGGGTCGGTGAACGAACCGTCACGGTGTTGAGATTGGCCACCACTGCTATGTCTGCCCTGTTAACGCGACACTTCTTCCCGACGAAAGAGTCGCTTCGAAGTGATCCAACCGCCGTCCGGAACCGTGCACCTGTTTGAGGTTGAGCGGCGTGACAGGAGGACAGTGTGGAGGACCTGGCGGGGTACACGGTCGCCGTCCTGTCGGAGCGTCGTCGACACGACCTCGCCACCCTGCTGGAGGCCACCTCGGCACGGACGATCAACGTCCAGGCGGTCCGCTCGGTGGCCCAACCGGTGGCGGAGGCCGTTGCCGTCGCCACCCGCTCCTGCGTCACAGGACCGGTGCACGAGGTCATCGTGTCGTCGGGCCTGGGCCTGCGGGCCTGGCTGCGCGTGGTCCAGCAGACCGGCCACCTCGACGCGCTCATCGACCGGCTGACGCACGCCCGCCTGCTGGCCCGCGACGGACACGCCGCCGACACGCTGCGGGATCTCGGCCTGAGCCAGATATGGGCAACCGCCTCCACGACCACCGAAGACCTGTTCCGCTATCTCCTCGCCCAGCCGATGATCGGCCGCCGGGTGGTGGCGCAGATCGAGTCGGAGCCACACCGGGAGTACTGCGAGGCCCTACGCCGCAACGGGGCGACCGTGGTCGAGGTCGTCACCAACCGGTTTCTCCCGCCGCTGCGGATCGACATCCTGCGCCGGCTGTGCGGAGTCATCATCCGGCGGCAGGTCGACGCCGTCGCGCTGACCGGGGCGACCGCCACCGAGAACCTGCTTCGCCAGGCCGAGGCCGACGGCGTACTCGGCGAGGTGCTCAACGCGCTGACCGCCGACATCGTGCCCGCCTGTCTGGGTCACCTGGCGGCGGAGCCACTGCGGGCGTTCGGCCTCAGCGCGTACGTGGCGAACAGTCCGGCCCTGCCGGACCTGGTCAAGGTCCTGGCGAACCAACTCCCGGGACGGTCGCTCCAGCTCGACGTGCAGGGCCACCGGGTGGAGATCCGCAGCCAGGCGATGGTGATCGGCCACCAGGTGATTCCGGTCCAGCCCGGCCCGATCTCGGTGCTACGGGCGCTGGCCCGCCGTCCCGGCCGGGTGCTGTCCCCGGCCGAGATCCGGGCAGCCGCGCCGAGCTGGGCCGACGTCGACGACCACGCCGTCGAGATGGCGGTGTCGCGGCTGCGGCGAGCCTTCGACCACACCCCGCTGGACGGCGTCGACCTGATCCAGACCGTGATGAAGCGTGGCTACCGGCTGGGGGCCTGAGCGCTCACCGGCACACCGAGACGCTTCTATAACTGCCAAGTGGTGCTGGTGGCTGGGCGTGTGCCGGCCAGGGTTTGAAGAGTTGCGGGCAGATGTAGCGCTTGAGGTTGCGCATGACCGCGCGTTTGGTGCGTCCTTCGACGGTGCGGCGGGTGACGTAGGCGCGGGTGCGGGGGTCGTGGCCCATGCGGACCAGGGCGACGGTGTAGAGGGCTCGGTTGAGGCGTCGGTCGCCGCCGCGGTCGAGTCGGTGTCGGGTGGTGTTGCCTGATGAGACCGGTAGCGGTGATGCGCCGGCAAGGGCGGCGAGTTCGGCGTCGAGAGCGCGGATGCGTCGGGCCGTGGCGGA
This sequence comes from Micromonospora sp. NPDC047730, assembly GCF_043204765.1. NCBI lineage: Bacteria > Bacillati > Actinomycetota > Actinomycetes > Micromonosporales > Micromonosporaceae > Micromonospora > Micromonospora sp. NPDC047730. The sequence continues at coordinate 9,792 of NZ_JBIDCU010000045.1, forward strand.
CGCCTTCCAGATCGCCTTCGAGGGCCGGCTCACCCCGGCCAACCACTGACCACCAGTTGAATCCGCCCTCGCTGCCGCGGTCGCTGTGGAAGATCACTCCGTCGGCGTTGCCGCCTCGGGCGATGGCGGTCATGTTCAGCGCTGCGACGACCAGACCGGCGTCGTGGTGGGCGCCCATCGCATAGCCGAGGATGCGACGGGAGTACCTGCGCGAGCGGCCCATGTACCAGCCGGCATATCGGTTGGGCTACCACCGTAGGCGGGTGACCGCGGATGGGGGCGGTTGGTCATCGCGCACCGTCGGGACTGGCCGGCACCTACCCGGTGCCGGCCAGTCCCGACGTGTGCCCGCCGCCCATCAAGGGCGACGCAAGGATCAGTTGGTCCGGGCGGAGGCCCACCTCGCGAGTTGATCGGCGCAGGCCGCTCGTTTCAAGGCGATGATCCACAACCATCACCGGCCACCCGGCGACGTGGTGGACATGCACTGACTAGAGCTCGTCCGCCGATGTCCTTCTGCGACGCACGAAGACGATCAGGGCCGCGCCGACGGAGATCATCAGGATTCCGATGAGGCTGATCCGGGCGGTCATCGCACCTGTCGTCGCCAGCTTTTCGCAGGTGCCCGGGTCCTCGTACTCGCCGATCAGCTTGTAGTCGTAGCCGGGAAACTGCACATTGACGGCGCGCTCTCGTCCGGAGGCGAAGACGATCGTCTGCGATCCGCCGTCGGAGGCCGTGAGCTTCTTCTCCTGCGTTCCGTAGGTCGCGACCGCCTCGATCGGTGGCATCCCCTGGCCGGGATGGGTGATGGTCACCTTCAGTTCGGTGCAGGTCGACTCGGTGGACATCGTGGGCAGCCCGCAGGTCGAGGGCCGCGACCAGAGATAACGAGCGATTTCCTTGC
>NZ_JBIDCU010000046.1:0-10644 GCF_043204765.1 Micromonospora sp. NPDC047730
GACCCGGACGCCGACCGGGCGGGCACGTCGACGACCCGGCAGGGTGGCTTCCTGTACGACGCGGCGGAGTTCGATCCCGGGTTCTTCGGGATCTCACCGCGCGAGGCCCTGGCGATGGACCCGCAGCAGCGGCTGCTGCTGGAGACCTCGTGGGAGGCGTTCGAGCACGCCGGCATCGACCCGGCCAGCCGGAACGGCACCGTCACCGGCGTCTTCATCGGCGCCGCCTCCTCCGGCTACGCCGCCAGCGGCAGCGACGGCCTGGAGGGCCTGGAGGGCCACCTGCTCACCGGCACCGCCGGCAGTGTCGCCTCCGGCCGGGTGGCCTACACCTTCGGGCTGGAGGGCCCGGCGGTCACCGTCGACACGGCGTGCTCGTCGTCGCTGGTCGCCCTGCACCTCGCCGCGCAGGCGCTGCGCTCCGGCGAGTGCGAGATGGCCCTGGCCGGCGGTGTCGCGCTGATGGCCCAGCCCGGCATGTTCTCCGAGTTCTCGCGCCAGGGCGGCCTGGCCCCCGACGGCCGCTGCAAGGCGTTCGCCGCGGGCGCGGACGGCACCGGCTGGGGCGAGGGCATCGGCATGCTGCTGGTGGAGCGGCTCTCCGACGCGCGGCGGCACGGGCACCGCGTCCTCGCCGTCATCCGGGGCACCGCCGTGAACCAGGACGGGGCGTCGAACGGGCTGACCGCGCCGAACGGGCCGTCGCAGCAGCGGGTGATCCGGCAGGCCCTGGCGAACGCCCGCCTGTCGAGCGTGGACGTGGACGCCGTGGAGGCGCACGGCACGGGCACGACGCTGGGTGACCCGATTGAGGCGCAGGCGTTGTTGGCGACGTACGGGCAGGACCGGCCGGGTGACCGGCCGCTGCTGCTGGGGTCGATCAAGTCCAACATCGGGCACACGCAGGCCGCCGCCGGCGTGGCCGGTGTGATCAAGATGGTCCTGGCCATGCGGCACGGCGTCGTCCCGCCGACCCTGCACGTGGACGAGCCCTCGCCGCACATCGACTGGCCCGCCGGGGCCGTGACCCTGGCCACCGAGCCGACGCCCTGGCCGGCGGTCGACCGGCCGCGCCGCGCCGCTGTCTCCTCGTTCGGCATCTCCGGCACCAACGCCCACGCCATCATCGAGCAGGCACCCGCCGCCGACGCCCCGCCGACCAGCCCCGAGCCGGCCGACCGGCTGCCCGGCCTGGTCGCCGCGGACGCCGTGCCGCTGCTCGTCTCGGCCCGCAGCCCCCGGGCGCTGCGCGACCAGGCGGCCCGGCTCCGGGAGCGGCTCGCCGACCAACCGGACCTCGACCTCGTCGACGTCGCGTACTCGCTCGCCACCGGCCGCGCCCACCACCCGTACCGGCAGGTCGCCGTCGCCGCCGACCGGGACGACGCGCTCGCCGGGCTCGCCGCGCTGACCCTGGCCGACCAGCCCGCCAGCGTCGGCGAGGACACCCCGAAGGTCGTCTTCGTCTTCCCCGGCCAGGGCTCCCAGTGGGCCGGGATGGCCCTCGACCTGCTGGAGTCGTCGCCCGCCTTCCGGGACCGGATGCGCGAGTGCGAGACCGAGCTGAGCCGGCTGGTCGACTGGTCCCTGGCGGACGTCCTGCGGGCCGCGCCGGACGCCCCGCCGATGGACCGGGTGGACGTCGTCCAGCCGCTGCTGTTCTCCGTCATGGTCTCCCTCGCCGAGCTGTGGCGGTCCTGCGGCGTCGTACCGGACGCCGTCATCGGCCACTCCCAGGGCGAGATCGCCGCGGCCTGCGCGGCCGGCGCGCTCACCCTGCCCGACGCGATGCGGCTCGTCGTCGCCCGCAGCCGGGGCCTGCTGGCCATCTCCGGGCAGGGCGGCATGGTGTCCGTGCCGCTGCCCGCCGCCGACACCGAGCAGCTGATCTCCCCGTGGGGGGACACGCTTTCCGTCGCCGCCCTCAACGGCGCCTCCGTGACCGTGGTGTCCGGCGACGCCGCGTCGGTCGCCGAACTGCTCACCGTCTGCGCCGAGCGCGACATCCGCGCCCGGGAGATCGCCGTCGACTACGCGTCGCACTGCGCCCACGTCGAGGCCGTCCGCGACGACCTGGCGGCCGCCCTCGGCACGATCGAGGCCCGTCCGACCGACGTCGCCTTCCACTCCACCGTCACCGGCGAACTGCTCGACACGACCGAGCTGGACGCCGACTACTGGTACCGGAACCTGCGCGAGCCCGTCCGGCTCGCGCCCGTCGTCGACGCGCTGATCGCCGCCGGCTTCCGGGCCTTCGTCGAGGTCAGCCCGCACCCCGTGCTCAAGGTCGTCGTCCAGGACGCCCTCGATCGGGCCGACGCGGGGCGGTCCGGCGGAGGCGTGGTCGTCGGCTCGCTGCGCCGCGACGAGGACGGCCGCCGCCAGCTGCTCGCCGCGCTGGCCGGGCTGCACAGCGCGGGCGTACGGGTCGACTGGGCCGCCGTCTTCGCCAGCTCCGGCGCGGCGTGGGTGGACCTGCCGACGTACGCGTTCCAGCGGGAGCGGTTCTGGCCCGAGGTGGGGTCGTGGCGGGTCGGTGACGTCTCCGGTGCGGGTCTCGGGGTTGCCGGTCATCCGCTGCTGGGTGCGGCGGTGCGTCTGGCGGGTGACGACGAGGTGGTGTTGACGGGCCGGTTGGCGTTGTCGTCGCATCCGTGGTTGGGCGATCACGTGGTGTCGGGTGCGGTGGTGGTGCCGGGCACGGCTCTGGTGGAGTTGGTGGTGCGGGCCGGCGACGAGGTGGGTTCGTCGCGGGTGCGGGAGTTGACGATTGCGGCGCCGTTGGCCCTGCCGGCGTCGGGTGGGGTGCGGGTGCAGGTGCGCGTCGGCGGGGCCGACGACGCGGGCGCCCGCCCGGTGACGATCCACTCCCAGCCCGAGGACGACCCGCAGGCCGAGTGGACCCGGCACGCCGAGGGCGTGCTGGAGCCCGCCGCCGACGACGAGCCGACGACCGGGGAATGGCCGCCGACCGGCGCGGCCGAGGCGGACCTGACCGGCTGGTACGACGCCCTCACCGGGCACGGCCTCGCGTACGGGCCGGTGTTCCAGGGGTTGCGGCGGGTCTGGACGGCCGACGGCGAGGCGTATGCCGAAGTCGCCCTGCCCGACGACGTGGCGGAGAGCGCCGGCCGGTTCGAGGTCCACCCGGCGCTGCTGGACGCGGCCCTGCACCCGATCGGGCTGCTGCTGGCCGACGAGGCGGCCGGCCCCCGGGTGCCGTTCGCGTTCGAGGGCGTGCAGGTGCACGCGTCGGGCGCGTCGGTGCTGCGGGTGCGGCTGACCCGTGCCGGGACGGCCGTCCGCCTGGTCGCGGTGGACGAGTCGGGTGCGCCGGTGGTGACGGTGGACTCCCTCGTACTGCGGGAGATGGCCGCCGTGTCCGCGCCGGCCGGGACCGACCGGTCGCTGTTCGAGGTGACGTGGCAGGCCGAGGACGTGACCCCAGCCGGGGACGCCTCCGGCTGGGCGGTGCTGGGCGACACTGAGCCGCCGGGCGTGCCGGCGTACGGGGACGTGGCGGCCCTGGTCGCGGCCGTCGACGCGGGCCAGGACGCGCCGAGCCTCCTCCTGCTGCCGGTCGCCGCCGCGGGCGCCGAGGGCGACGACCTGCCCGGGCTGGTCCGCTCTCTGACGTCCACGGTGCTGGAGTCCGTGCAGGCGTGGCTGGCGGCCGAGCCCCTCGCCGAGACGCGGCTGGTCCTGGCGACCCGGGGCGCCGTGGCGGCCCGGCCCGGCGACCGGGTCGACGACCTCGCGGGTGCGGCGGTGTGGGGTCTGCTGCGGTCGGCGCAGTCGGAGCACCCGGACCGGATCGTCCTGGCCGACCTCGACCGGGAGGCAGACACCGACGCGCTGGCCGTGCTCGCCGCCGTGGCCGACGACCCCGCCCCCACCGGGGGTCAGCTGGCGCTCCGCGACGGCGCGGTGCTCGTACCTCGGGTCACCCGGCCGACCGGCGACGCGCTCACCCCGTCCACGGACCTGTGGCACGTCGCGGCGGTCAGCCCCGGCACCATCGACGGTGTCGACCTGGTGCCCGGCAGCGCGACGCCGCTCGCGGCCGGCCAGGTGCGCATCGCCGTGCGCGCGGCGGGTGTGAACTTCCGGGACGTGTTGATCGCCCTGGGCATGTATCCGGACTCGTCTGCGGTGATGGGCAGCGAGGGCGCGGGTGTGGTGTTGGAGGTTGGCCCTGGGGTTGCGGATCTGGTGCCGGGTGATCGGGTGTTCGGGTTGTTCGAGCCCGGGTTTGGTCCGCGGGTGGTGGCGCAGCGGGATCGGGTTGCGCGGATGCCGGCGGGTTGGTCGTTTGTGGATGCGGCGTCGGTGCCGGTGGTGTTCCTGACGGCGTACTACGCGTTGCGTGATCTGGCGGGGTTGCGGGCGGGGGAGTCGGTGCTGGTCCACTCGGGTGCGGGTGGGGTCGGTATGGCGGCGATCCAGTTGGCGCATCATTTCGGTGCGACGGTGTATGCGACGGCGAGCCCCGGGAAGTGGGGTGTGCTGCGTGGGTTGGGTGTGGCGGGGGAGCGGATCGCGTCGTCGCGGTCGACGGAGTTCGAGCAGGCGTTCGCGTCGGCGTCGGGTGGCGCGGGTGTGGATGTGGTGTTGGATGCGCTCGCGGGTGAGTTCGTGGACGCGTCGTTGCGCCTGCTGCCGCGTGGTGGCCGGTTCGTGGAGATGGGCAAGACGGATGTCCGTGATCCGGAGCAGGTGGCGGAGCGGCATCCGGGTGTGGTGTATCGGGCGTTCGATCTGAACGAGGCCGGTGGGGAGCGGATCGGGCAGATGCTCGCCGAGTTGCTGGCCCTGTTCGAGCGGGGTGTGCTGTCGCCGTTGCCGGTGCGGGTGTGGGATGTGCGGCAGGCGCGGGCGGCGTTGCGGCACATCAGTCAGGCCCGCCACGTCGGCAAGGTCGTCCTCCAGGTTCCCGCGCCGGTGGACCCGGACGGGACCGTCCTCGTCACTGGAGCGTCGGGCACCCTCGCCGGGGTGGTGGCCCGGCACCTCGTCGCCACCGGTCAGGCGCGTCGGCTGTTGCTGGCCTCGCGTCGCCTGCCGGCCGAGGGCACGGAGTACGCGGCGTTGGTCGCGGAGTTGACCGAGGCCGGCGCGACGGTCGACGCCGTCGCAGTGGACGTCAGCGACCCGCAGCAGGTGACGGACCTCGTCGCCGGGGCGCACTCGCTGACCGCCGTCGTGCACACCGCCGGGGTCATCGCCGACGCGACGATCACCTCGCTGGACGCCGACGCCCTCACCGCCGTCATGGCGCCGAAGGTCGACGGGGCGTGGGCGTTGCACCGCGCCACCGCCCACCTGGACCTCGCCGCGTTCGTGGTGTTCTCGTCGATCGCCGCCACCCTGGGCTCGCCCGGGCAGGCCAACTACGCGGCGGCGAACGCGTTCCTCGACGCCCTCGCCCAGCACCGCCGCCAGCGGGGTCTGCCGGCGGCCAGCCTCGCCTGGGGACTGTGGGCCACCACCAGCGGCATGACGGCCCACCTCGAGGCGACCGAGCACCGGCGGGCCATCCGCGCCGGCAGCGCCCCGCTCACCGACACCGAGGGGCTCGCCCTCCTCGACGCCGCGCAGCGGCACGGCGGCGCGCACGTCGTACTCATGAAGGTGCCGGCGGCCACCGAGGCACCGGACGCCGGGCGCGTCCCCGCGCTGCTGCGCGACCTCGTCCGGCCGCCCCGCGCACGGCGGCGGGCGGCCACCCGGGCCACCGCCGACCTCTCCGTCGGCGAGCGGCTCGCGGCGCTCAGCCCCGTGGAGCGGCGCGGCCAGCTCCTCGAACTCGTCGCCGGCAACGTGGCGGCGGTCCTCGGCCACCGCTCGGCCGACCACCTCGACCCGCAGCGGCCGTTCAAGGAACTCGGCTTCGACTCCCTGACCTCCGTAGAGCTGCGCAACCGGCTCGCCACCGCGACCGGGCTGCGACTGCCCGCCACGGTCGCCTTCGACTACCCCACCCCGGTCGTGCTCGCCGACTTCCTCGACCGGGAGATCGTCGGCCGGGCCACCCCGGCGACCGCCCAGGCCGCCGCCGCGGCCGGCACCGACGAACCCATCGCGATCGTCGGCATGGCCTGCCGCTTCCCCGGCGACGTGCAGACCCCCGAGCAGCTCTGGGAGCTGGTGACCGCCGGCGCGGACGTCATCGCGCCCTTCCCCACCGACCGCGGCTGGGACCTCGCCGACCTGCGCTCCGACGCCCAGGACGGCACCGCCACCCCGCAGCGCGGCGGCTTCCTGTACGACGCCGCCGACTTCGACGCCGCCTTCTTCGGCATCTCGCCCCGTGAGGCCCTGGCCATGGACCCGCAGCAGCGGCTGCTGCTGGAGACCTCGTGGGAGGCGTTCGAGCGGGCCGGCATCGACCCGCTGGCCGCCCGCGGCAGCAGCACCGGCGTGTACGTCGGCCTGATCTACCACGACTACGCATCCAAGGCCCTCGGCACGTCCGACGAGCTGGACGGGTACGTCGGCAACGGCAGCGCCGGCAGCGTCGCGTCCGGCCGGATCTCCTACCTGTTCGGGCTCGAAGGACCGGCCGTCACCGTCGACACGGCGTGCTCGTCGTCGCTGGTCGCCCTGCACCTCGCCGCGCAGGCGCTGCGACAGGACGAGTGCCGCCTCGCCCTCGCCGGCGGCGTCAGCGTCATGTCCACCCCCGGGATGCTCGCCGAGTTCTCCCGGCAGCGCGGCCTGTCGCCCGACGGGCGGTGCAAGGCGTTCGGTGCCGGCGCCGACGGCACCGGCTTCGCCGAGGGCGTCGGCATGCTGCTCCTCGAGCGGCTCCCCGACGCCCAGCGCAACGGGCGACGCATCCTCGCCGTGATCAGGGGCAGCGCCGTCAACCAGGACGGCGCCAGCAGCGGCCTCACCGCCCCGAACGGCCCCGCCCAGCAGCGGGTCATCCGCCAGGCCCTCGCCAACGCCCGCCTCGCCCCCGCCGACGTCGACGCCGTCGAGGCACACGGCACCGGCACCGCCCTCGGCGACCCCATCGAGGCGCAGGCGCTGCTCGCCACGTACGGGCAGGAGCGGCCCGCCGACCAGCCGCTGTGGCTGGGCTCGATCAAGTCGAACATCGGGCACGCGCAGGCCGCCGCCGGGGTCGCCGGGGTCATCAAGATGGTCCTCGCGATGCGGCACGGCGTCCTGCCCCGCACCCTGCACGTCGACGAGCCGTCCCCGCACATCGACTGGTCGGCCGGCTCCGTCGCCCTGCTCGCGCAGGACCGGCCCTGGCCCGAGACGGACCGGCCGCGCCGGGCGGCCGTGTCGTCGTTCGGCATCAGCGGCACCAACGTCCACACCATCCTGGAGCAGGCGCCCGACGCCGCGCCCGCGCCGACCGTGACCGTGCCGCCGGCCGTCACCTCCGGCGACCTGACCACCCCCTGCGTGCTCTCCGCCCGCACCGCGGACGCCCTGCGCGAGCAGGCCACCCGGCTGAGCGCCTGGCTGGCCGAGAACCACGCGGTGCCGCTGCCGGACCTCGGCCACGCGCTGGCCACCGGGCGGTCCGCGTTCGAGCACCGCGCGGTGCTGCTGCCCCGCGACCGGCAGAGCCTGCTCGCCGGCCTCGACGCCGTCGCCGGCGACGAGCCGTCGTCCATCGTCGTCCGGGGCACGGCCCGCCCTGGCCGGCTCGCGGTCCTCTTCTCCGGGCAGGGCGCGCAGCGTGCCGGGATGGGCCGGGAGCTGTACGGGGTGTTCCCGGTGTTCGCGTCGGCGTTGGACGAGGTGTGTGGGCAGCTTGATCCGTTGCTGCCGCAGCCGCTTCGTGACGTGTTGTTCGCTCCGGAGGGCTCGCCGGAGTCGGGGCTGCTGGACGAGACGGTGTTCACGCAGGCGGGGTTGTTCGCGGTCGAGGTGGCGTTGTTCCGCCTGGTGGAGTCGTTCGGGGTGGTGCCGGACTTCGTGGGTGGGCATTCGGTCGGTGAGATCACGGCTGCGTACGTGGCCGGGGTGTTGTCCCTGGCTGATGCGTGTGTGCTGGTCGCTGCTCGGGGTCGGTTGATGCAGGCGTTGCCGGCCGGGGGCGGGATGCTGGCGGTGAACGCGGCCGAGGCCGATGTGTTGGCCGCGCTGGACGGGTTGGCCGGCCGGGTGGGGATCGCCGCCGTGAACGGCCCGATGTCCGTGGTGGTGTCCGGGGCGGTCGACGCGCTGGACGAGGTGGAGCAGGTCTGGAAGGCGCGTGGCGTGCGGACGCGGCGGTTGACCGTGAGTCACGCGTTCCACAGTCCGCTGATGGAGCCGATGCTCGCCGAGTTCCGGGCGGTCCTGGACGGGCTGACGTTCCGGGCGCCGCTGCTGCCGGTCGTGTCCAACCTGACCGGCCTCGCCGCCGACGCGGCGGACCTCTGCGACCCCGGGTACTGGGTGCGGCACGTCCGCGAGGCCGTCCGCTTCGCCGACGGGATCGCGTACCTGCGGCAGCGCAACGTCGCCACGTACCTCGAAGTCGGGCCCGACGGCGTCCTCGCCGGCATGACACAGGACTGCCTCGCGGACGACGACGGCGCGGTGATCGTGCCGACCCTGCGGAAGGGGCGCACCGAGGCGTCCGCGTTCCTCGCCGCCCTCGCCGAGGCGTACGCCGGCGGCGCGCCCGTCGACTGGGCCGCGCTGACCGGCGGCGGCTCCGCCGTACGGCCGGTGGACCTGCCGACGTATCCGTTCCAGCGGCAGCGGTTCTGGCCCGACGCGGCGGCCTGGCGCAGCGGCGACGTGTCCGGCGCCGGGCTCGCCGCCCCGGGGCACCCGCTGCTGGGTGCGGCGGTGCGCCTGGCGGGCGACGACGAGGTGGTGCTGACCGGTCGGTTGGGGCTGTCGTCGCACTCGTGGTTGGGCGATCACGTGGTGTCGGGTGCGGTGGTGGTGCCGGGCACTGCCCTCGTGGAGTTGGTGGTGCGGGCCGGCGACGAGGTGGGCGCGTCCCGGGTGCGGGAGCTGACCATCGCCGCGCCGCTGGCCCTGCCGTCGTCGGGTGGCGTGCGGGTGCAGGTGCGCGTCGGTGGGATCGACGACTCCGGCGGTCGGGACGTCGCCGTGTACTCGCAGGCGGAGGAGGACGTCGAGGCGGAGTGGGTCCGGCACGCCGGGGGTGTGTTGGAGCCGGTGTCGGCCGAGGAGCCGGGTTTGGAGGTGTGGCCGCCGGTCGGCGTGCCGGAGACGGACCTCGCTGGCTGGTATCCGGCGTTGGTGGAGCACGGGCTCGCGTACGGGCCGGTGTTCCAGGGGTTGCGGCGGGTGTGGGCCGGCGACGGCGAGGTGTACGCCGAGGTGGCCCTGCCCGACGACGCGCCGGACGTGTCGGCGTTCGGGGTGCACCCGGCGCTGCTGGATGCCGCGCTGCACCCGATCGGGCTGCTCGATGCCGGGACTGGTCCGCGGGTGCCGTTCGCGTTCGAGGGCGTGCAGGTGCACGCCACCGGCGCGCGGGTGCTGCGGGTGCGGTTGAGCCGTTCTGGCTCGGCGGTCCGCCTGGTGGCGGTGGACGAGTCGGGTGCGCCGGTGGTGTCGGTGGACTCCCTCGTGTTGCGGGAGATGGGTGCCGTTGCCACGCCAAACGCGACCGACCGGTCGCTGTTCGAGGTGTCGTGGCGGGCCGAGGACGTGACCCCGGCCGGGGACGTCTCGGGTTGGGCGGTGCTGGGCGACGCCGAGCTGCCGGGTGTGCCGGTGTTCGGGGACGTGGCGGCGCTGGTCGCGGCCGTCGAGGCCGGCAAGGCCGCCCCGGACCGCGTGCTCCTTCCGGTGCCCACCGTCTCCGGCGTGGCGGTTCCGGCTGCAGTGCGATCGGTGACGACCGAGGTGTTGGCGGTGGTGCAGTCGTGGTTGGCTGCCGAGTCGCTGGCGGACGTGCGGCTGGTGGTGGTGACGCGGGGCGCTGTGGTGGCCCGCGACGAGGACCGGGTCGACGACCTCGCGGGTGCGGCGGTGTGGGGTCTGCTGCGGTCGGCGCAGTCGGAGCACCCGGACCGGATCGTCCTCGCCGACCTCGACGGGCCCGTCGACCCGGCGGCGCTCGGCGTGCTGTCGGCGGTCGCGGCCGACCCGTCGGCCCTCGGCGGCCAGCTCGCGCTGCGGGGCGACCAGGTGCTCGTACCCCGGCTCGTGCGGCGGGCCGGCACCGAGCTGACCCCGCCGGCCGACAGCGCGTGGCACGTCGCGGCGGTGCGCCCCGGAACGCTGGACGGCGTGGAGATCGCGCCGACCGCGCCGGTCGCACTGGCCCCCGGTGAGGTCAGGGTCGCCGTGCGCGCGGCGGGTGTGAACTTCCGGGACGTGTTGATCGCCCTGGGCATGTATCCGGACTCGTCTGCGGTGATGGGCAGCGAGGGCGCGGGTGTGGTGTTGGAGGTTGGCCCTGGGGTTGCGGATCTGGTGCCGGGTGATCGGGTGTTCGGGTTGTTCGAGCCCGGGTTTGGTCCGCGGGTGGTGGCGCAGCGGGATCGGGTTGCGCGGATGCCGGCGGGTTGGTCGTTTGTGGATGCGGCGTCGGTGCCGGTGGTGTTCCTGACGGCGTACTACGCGTTGCGTGATCTGGCGGGGTTGCGGGCGGGGGAGTCGGTGCTGGTCCACTCGGGTGCGGGTGGGGTCGGTATGGCGGCGATCCAG
>NZ_JBIDCU010000047.1:0-9515 GCF_043204765.1 Micromonospora sp. NPDC047730
CACCCAGTAGTCGACCGTCCGGAGCTCGTCGCCGTCGGCGAGCGCGCCCGTCACGTTCGACACGACCGGCAGCGCCGGCTCGGCGAAGGTCAGCCCGTCGAGGACCGTGCGGAACTCGGCGAGCATCGGCTCCATCAGCGGGCTGTGGAACGCGTGGCTGACGGTCAGCCGACGGGTGCGCACACCCCGGTCCTTCCAGGTCTGCTCCACCTCGTCGAGGGCGTCGACCGCGCCGGAGACGACGACGGAGACCGGCCCGTTGACGGCGGCGATCCCGACCCGGTCGGTCAGCCCGTCCAGGGTGGACAGCACGTCGGCCTCCGACGCGTTGACGGCCAGCATCCCGCCACCGGCCGGCAGAGCCTGCATCAGCCGGCCCCGCGCCGCGACCAGCGCGCACGCGTCGCTCAGGGACAGCACCCCGGCGACGTGCGCGGCGGTGATCTCCCCGATCGAGTGGCCACCGACGAAGTCCGGCACCACCCCGAACGACTCGACGAGCCGGAACAGGGCCACCTCGACGGCGAACAGCCCGGCCTGGGTGAACACCGTCTGGTCCAGCAGTTCCGCCTCGGCGGAGCCCGCCTCCGCGAAGAGCACGGTCTTCAGCGGCTGCGGCAGCAGCGGGTCCAGGTGCCCGCACACCTCGTCCAGTGTGGACGCGAAGACCGGGAACGCCGCGTACAGCTCCCGACCCATGCCGGCGCGCTGCGCGCCCTGACCGGAGAACAGCACCGCGAGCGAGCCCCGGTCCCCGGCCTGGCCGGCGACCACCGCGCCGGACGGCTCCCCGGCCGCCAGGGCGCGCAACCCGGCCAGCAGGTCGTCCCGGCCCGCGGCGGCGATGACGGCCCGGTGGTCCAGGGCGGACCGGGAGGCCACCGACGAGTACGCGAAGTCGAGGGGGCGCAGGGCCTCGTCGGCGGCGATCCGGGTGGCCCAGTTGCCCGCCTGGGCGGCGAGCGCGGCGGCGTCGCGGGCCGACACCGTCACCGGCACGACGGGGCGCTCCACCGCCGGGGCGGCGTCGGCCTCGACGGGGGCGGGGGCCTGCTCCAGGATGGTGTGGGCGTTGGTGCCGGACACGCCGAACGACGACACCGCCGCCCGGCGGGGGCGGTCCACCGCCGGCCACGGCGTCGCCTCGGTGACCAGCTCGACGGCGCCGGCGGCCCAGTCGACCTGTGGGGTCGGCTCGTCGACGTGCAGGGTGGGCGGCACGACGCCGTGCCGCATCGCCATCACCATCTTGATCACACCGGCGACGCCGGCAGCCGCCTGGGCGTGCCCGATGTTCGACTTGACCGAGCCGAGCAGCAGCGGGGCGGAGCCCGCCCCCCGGTCCTGCCCGTACGTGGCGAGCAGCGCCTGCGCCTCGATCGGGTCGCCGAGCCGGGTGCCGGTGCCGTGCGCCTCGACCACGTCCACGCCGCCGGCGGCGAGGCCGGCGTTGGCGAGGGCCTGCTGGATGACGCGCTGCTGCGAGGGCCCGTTCGGGGCGCTGAGGCCGTTGGACGCGCCGTCCTGGTTGACCGCGCTGCCCCGCACGACGGCGAGGATCGGGTGGCCGTTGCGCTGGGCGTCGGACAGCCGCTCCAGCAGCAGCACGCCGACGCCCTCGGACCAACCGGTACCGTCGGCAGCGGCGGCGAACGCCTTGCACCGGCCGTCGGCGGCGAGACCGCGCTGGCGGGAGAACTCGACGAACGCGGCCGGGGTGCACATGGCGGTGACCCCGGCGACGATGGCCAGGGTGCACTCCTGCTGGCGCAGCGCCTGGGCGGCGAGGTGCAGGGCGACCAGGGAGGACGAGCAGGCGGTGTCGATGGTGACCGCCGGGCCCTCCAGGCCGAACGTGTAGGCGATCCGGCCGGAGACGACGCTGCCGGCGTTGCCGGTCATCAGGTGCCCCTCGAGGCCCTGCGCGGCACCCATCAGCACGCTGCCGTAGTCCTGGCCGGTGCTGCCGGCGAAGACGCCGGTGCGGCTGCCCTTCAGCGAGTGCGGATCGATGCCGGCCCGCTCCAGGACCTCCCAGGAGGTCTCCAGCAGCCACCGCTGCTGCGGGTCCATGGCCAGGGCCTCGCGGGGGGAGATCGCGAAGAAGCCCGGGTCGAAGTCGGCCAGGTCGTGGACGAAGCCGCCCTGCGCCGTGTACGAGGTGCCGAGCCCGCCCTGCTCCTGGTCGGCGTCGTACAGCGACGCGAGGTCCCAGCCGCGGTCCTCCGGGAAGTCGGAGATCACGTCCTGCCCGGACGCGACCACGTTCCACAGGTCCTCCGGCGACCGCACCCCGCCCGGGAAGCGGCAGCTCATGGAGACGATGGCGACCGGTTCCTGCTCGCCGGCCTCCACCTCGCGCAGGCGCTGCCGCACCTGGTGCAGGTCGGCGGTGACCCGCTTGAGGTAGTCGAGAAGCTTCGCCTCGTCAGCCATGGACCGCGCTCTCCTTGTGTTGAGCCGTGCACGCAGCAGCGATCACGTCAGGACACCCCCAGCTCACGGTCGATGAAGTCGAAGACCTCGTCCGGCGTGGCGTCCTGGAGCTTCTCGGCGACGGTGTCCCCGCCGCCCGCCGGGGCGTCGGCCTCGTTGAGGGAGGCCAGCAGCGCCCGCAGCCGCTCCGTGATCCGAATCCGGGCGCTGCGGTCCGGCACCGAGCCGGCCAGCGCCGCTTCCAACCTGTCCAGTTCCCCGAAGACCGGTGCGACGCCGACCACGCCGCCGTCCACGATCGCCGCCCGGACGTACTCGGCGAGGCCGGCGGCGGTCGGGTAGTCGAAGACGACCGTGGCGGGCAGCCGTACGCCGGTCGCCGCCGTCAGCCGGTTGCGCAGCTCGACCGCGGTGAGCGAGTCGAAGCCGAGCTCCCGGAACGCCCGGTCCGGTTCGACGGCGTCCGCCGAGGCGTGCCCGAGCACGGCGGCGGCCTGGCCGCGTACCAGTTCGAGGAGGGTCTTGCGTCGCTCGGCGTCGGTCTGCCCGGCGAGCAGGGCGGCGAGGGACTCCGCCGACGCCCCGGCGTCGTCGGCCCGCTCGGCGGCGGCCCGCTGCGCCTCGGCGACGCCCGTCAGCAGCGGGCTGGGCCGCACGGCGACGAACCCCGGCACGTACCGCGCCCAGTCGATGCCGGCCACCAGCGTCGCCGGCTCCCGTCGCGCCACGCACCGGGCGAGCGCGGCGAACGCCGTCGCGGTGTCGAGGCGGGCGACGCCGCTGCGGCGGCGGCGTTCCTCCACGGCCTGGTCGGTGGCGGCCATCCCGCCGGCCGCCCAGGGGCCCCAGGCGACCGAGGTGGCCGGGAGGCCCTGCCGGTGCCGCTGCTCGGCGAGCGCGTCGAGGTACGCGTTCGCGGCGGCGTAGCTGCCCTGCCCGGCGGCGCCGAGCTGGCCGGCCATCGCGGAGAACAGCACGAACGCGCGCAGCGGCCGGTCGGCGGTCAGCTCGTGCAGGTGCAGCGCGCCGAGCACCTTGGGCCGCAGTGCGGTGGCGAGCCGGTCCGCGGTGAGGCCGTCGAGGACGCCGTCGTCGAGGACCCCGGCGGCGTGCACCACCCCGGTCAGGGGCGCGTCGGCGGGCACCTCGTCGAGCAGCTTCGCCAGCGCCGCCCGGTCGGCCACGTCGCAGGCCGCGACGGTCACCCGCGTGCCGGCGGCGGTCAACTCCCGGACGAGGTCGGCCACGCCGGGGGCGTCGGCGCCCCGACGGCTGACCAGCAGCAGGTGCTCGGCGCCCCGGGCGGCCAGCCAGCGGGCCACCTCCGCGCCGAGGGCACCGGTGCCGCCGGTGACCAGCGTCGTGCCGGGGTGGTCGGGCTCGTCGGGGACGGTGTCGCCGCCGGGCGCCCGCACCAGCCGGTTGACCAGGACCGTGGCGCCGTCGATGGCGAGCTGGTCCTCGCCGTCGAGGCCGGCCAGCGCGGCGCAGAGCAGGTCCCAGCCGTGGTCGTCCAGGGTGGCCGGCACATCGACCAGCCCGCCCCAGCGTTCGGGGTGTTCGAGGGCGGCGACCCGGCCGAGGCCCCAGAGCAGCGACTGCTCCGGCCGGGCCGGCGTCGCGTCCCGCGCGGTGCCGGCGGCGCCCCGGGTGACGCACCAGAGCGGGGCGGCCACGTCGAGGTCGCCGAGGGCCTGCACCAGGGCCAGGGATCGGGCCAGGAAGGGCGGCACCGGCTGGGTGTCGTCGACCGGGCCGTCGGCGAGGGCGAGCAGCGACAGCACGCCGTCCACCGGCGCGCGTTCACCGTCGCCGGTACGGGTGGCGGCGGCCAGGTGCTCGGCGACGGCCGCCCGCTCGGTCAGCTTTTCCGGCAGCAGCACCAGCCGGGCGTCGGCGCCCCGGCGGCCCAGCTCGGCCACGGCGGCCTCGCCCTCGTCCGCGCGGTGCTCGTCGGCGACGACCCACCAGGCGCCGGGGAGGAAGCTGACGGGCGTGCCGTTGTACGGCTGCCAGACGCTGCGGTAGCGCAGGTCGTCGAGGGTGTACCGGTCCCGCTGCTGGCGTCGCCAGGAGGCGAGCACCGGCAGGGCGGCGCCCAGCCGTTCGAGGGACTCGGTGGCGCTCTGCGCGGTGAGTTCCGCGAGCGCGGCCAGGTCCTCCCGTTCGACGGCCGCCCAGAACGCGGAGTCGACTCCGCTGGGTGCGTCGCCCTGCTCCTCCGCCCTGTTCGGCCAGAACCGGGTGCGGTCGAAGGCGTACGTGGGCAGGTCGACGGTCGGCGTCTTCGCCAGGACCTTCGTCAGGTCGACGGGCAGGCCGATCGCGTGCGCGGTGGCCAGGTTGGTCAGCAGGCGGGTCGGGTCGTCGTCGCCCCGACGCAGGCTGCCCAGCGTGTACCCGGCCGTGCCGGTGTCGTCCAGGATCGCCGTCACCGGCATCGTCAACACCGGGTGCGGGGAGATCTCCACGAACGTGCTGTGCCCCGCCGCGACCGCGACCCGCACGGCCGCGTCGAACTGGACCGTCCGCCGCAGGTTCTCGTACCAGTAGTCCGCCGTCATGCTCTCCGGCTGCACCCAGTCGCCGGTCAACGTCGACACCAGACGGGTGTGACCGGCCTGCGGGGCGATGTCGGACAGGTCGGCACGCAACCGCTCGGCGACCTCCTGCACAGATGGCGAATGCGACGCGTAGTCCACCGGAATCAACCGCGCCCGCACACCCTCGGCCTGACACGCCTCCACCAGATCGGCCACCGGCCGCGGCGGCCCCGACACCACCACCGTCGACGGACCGTTCACCGCGGCGATCCCCACACCGGGGAAGACGTCGAGTCGGGCGGCAACCGCCTCGGCGGACAGGTCCACCGACGCCATCGTCCCCGTCCCCCGCAGCACCGCCAGGGCCCGCGACCGCAACGCCACCGTCCTGGCGGCGTCCTCCAACGACAGAATCCCGGCGACACACGCCGCACCGATCTCACCCTGCGAGTGACCGACCACCGCCTGCGGCACCACACCCACGTGCCGCCACACCGCCGCCAGAGCGACACCCACCGCCCACAGCACCGGCTGCACGACCTCGACCCGGTCCAGCCACGACTCGTCCTCACCCGTCAACACCGAGACGAGATCCACGTCGAGGTAGGCAGCCAGCGCCCGCTGGCACTCCGCGAGCCTGGCGTCGAACACCGGCGTCCGCCCCACCAGACCCGCCGCCATCCGCGCCGACTGCGCCCCCTGACCGGGGAACACGAACACCGGACCCGCGCCGTGACCCGACGCCGTGCCCGTCACCAGGCTGCCCGCCGGGGAGCCGGATGCCAGCGCGTCGAGCCCGGTAAGCAGTTCCTCGACGCTCGCCGCGACGACGGCGGCCCGGTGGTCGAACGTCGACCGGATCGTCGCCAGGGACCAGCCCGCCGCCGCCGGGTCGAGCCCGCCGCGCTCGCGGACGTGCCGCGCCAGCCGCGCCGCCTGACCCGCCAGGGCCGCCTTCGACCGCGCCGACACCGGCCACACCACCACGTCGGAGTCGACCAGCCCCGGGGCGGCGTCCAGGGGCGGCTCGGTCTCGTCCGCCTGCTCGATGATGACGTGCGAGTTCGTGCCCGAGATCCCGAACGACGACACCGCCGCCCGCCGCACCCGCCCCGTCTCCGGCCAGGGCCGCGCCTCCGTCGCCAGCTCCACCGCGCCCGCCGTCCAGTCGATGTGCGGCGACGGGGCGTCGACGTGCAGCGTGGCCGGGACGACGCCCTCCTGCAGGGCGAGGACCATCTTGATGACGCCCGCGACGCCGGCGGCGGCCTGGGTGTGCCCGATGTTCGACTTGACCGATCCCAGCAGCAGCGGCACGTCCCGGTCCTGCCCGTACGTCGCCAGCAGCGCCTGCGCCTCGATCGGGTCCCCGAGCGTCGTGCCGGTGCCGTGCGCCTCGACCACGTCCACGTCGGAGGCGGCGAGGCCCGCCGAGGCCAGGGCCTCCCGGATCACCCGCTGCTGGGACGGGCCGTTCGGCGCGGTGAGCCCGTTCGACGCCCCGTCCTGGTTCACCGCGCTGCCCCGCACCACCGCCAGCACCGGATGCCCCAACCGCCGGGCGTCCGACAACCGCTCCACCAGCAGGACGCCGGCGCCCTCGCCCCAGCCGGTGCCGTCGGCCGCCGCCGCGAACGCCTTGCACCGTCCGTCGGCCGCCAACCCGCGCTGCCGCGAGAACTCCACGAACAGGCCCGGCGTCGCCATCACCGTCACACCGCCGGCCAGGGCAAGGTCACACTCACCCCGACGCAGCGCCTGCACCGCCAGGTGCAACGCGACGAGGGACGACGAACACGCCGTGTCCACCGACACCGCAGGCCCCTCCAACCCCAACGCGTACGCCACCCGACCCGACAAGACACTCGCGGCGTTCCCCGTCGCGCCGAACCCCTCCGCCTCGTCCCCGGCCGACAACAACAGGGCCCCATAGTCCTGACCATTCGTGCCCACGAACACCCCTGTTCGCGAACCCCGCAACACCCCTGGAACAACCCCTGCCCGCTCGATCGCCTCCCACGACGTCTCCAGCAGCAACCGCTGCTGCGGGTCCATCGCCAGCGCCTCACGCGGGCTGATCCCGAAGAAACCCGGGTCGAAGTCCGCCCCGTCGTACAGGAAGGCGCCGCTGCGGACGTAGGAGGTGCCGTTGGAATAGGGGTCGGGGTCGTACAGCCGGTCGATGTCCCAGCCCCGGTCGCCGGGCAGGTCGGAGACGGCGTCCCGGCCGGCGTGCAGCATCTGCCAGAACCGTTCGGGGTCGTTGGCGCCCCCGGGGAACCGGCACGACATGGCGACGATGGCGACGGGCTCGTCGTCCGCGAGGGCCACGGGTGCGGCGACGACGGCCGCCTCGGCCCCGCCGCCCAACTCCTCGTGCAGGTGCCGGGCGAGCACCGTCGGGGTCGGGTAGTCGAAGACGAGGGTCACCGGCAGCCGCAGCCCGGTGACGGTGGCGAGCCGGTTGCGCAGCTCGACGGCGGTCACCGAGTCGAAGCCGAGGTCCCGGAACGCGTGGTGCGGGTCGACGGCCTCGCCGCCGGCGTACTTGAGGACGGTGGCCGCCTGCTCGCGGACCAGGTCGAGCAGCGCCTGCTGGCGCTCGGCGGCGCCCATCCGGGCGAGGGACGCGCCGGGGTTGTCGTCGTCGGCCTCCCCGGCCTCGGCGAGGCCCTTGGTGGCCGCGAGCGCCTGCGCCTCGGGGATCTCGGCGATCAGCGGCCCGGGCCGGGTCGCGGTGAACGCGACGTAGAACCGGTCCCAGGCGATGTTGGAGATGGTCAGGAACGTCTCGTCGTGCTCGACGGCCTGGTGCAGCGCGGCGACGGCGAGCCTCGGGTGCATCTCGGGGGCGCCGTGGCGGTGCAGCATCCTGCCGAACTCGCCCTCGGCCATGCCGCCGCCGCCCCACGCGCCCCACGCGATCGAGGTGGCGGGCAGGCCGAGGCCGCGCCGGTGCTCGGCGAGCGCGTTGAGGACGGCGTTGCCGGGGGCGTAGTTGCCCACGCCGGAGCTGCCGACGGTGCCGGCCATGGCGGAGAACAGGATGAACGCGTCGAGGTCCCGGTCGCGGGTCAGCTCGTGCAGGTTGAACGCGGCGGTGACCTTGGCGCTCAGCGCGTAGTCGACCTGGTCGAGGGTGAGCGAGCTGATCACCGAGTCGTCGAGCACGGCGGCGGTGTGCACGACGGTGGTCAGCGGGTGCTCGGCCGGCAGGCCGTCGATGACGGCGGCGAGGGCCGACCGGTCGGCGGCGTCGCAGGCGGCCACGGTGACCTGGGCGCCGAGCCCGACCAGCTCGGCCTCCAGCTCGGCGATCCCCTCGGCCTGCCGGCCGCGGCGGCTGAGCAGCACCAGGTGGGGGGCGCCGTTGGCGGCGAGCCAGCGGGCCATGTGCCCGCCGAGGGCGCCGGTCCCGCCGGTGACGAGGGCGGTGCCGGTGGGCCGCCAGGTGCGGGTGGCCGGGGCGTCGCCCAGCGGGGCGCGCAGCAGCCGGCGGGCGAACGCGCCGACGGCCCGAAGCGCCACCTGGTCCTCCCCGTCGGTGCCGGCGAGGACGCGGACGAGCCGCCGGCCGGCGGCGTCGTCCAGTTCGTCGGGCAGGTCGAGCAGGCCGCCCCAGCGGTCGGGGTGTTCGAGGGCGGCGACCCGGCCGAAGCCCCAGGCGAGCTGCTGCACGGGGTGCGGCAGCGGGTCGCCGGGGTCGGTGGAGACGGCACCCCGGGTGAGGCACCACAGCGGCGCGCGGACGCCGGCGTCGCCGAGGGCCTGCGTCAGCGTGACCGTGCCGGCGAAGCCGACGGGCACCGACGGGTGCGCGGGGGCCGGCGTCTCGTCGAGCGCGAGCAGGGAGACGATCCCGGCGACGGGTCCGGCCGCGGCGAGGTCGCGGGCCCGGGCCGCGAGGGCCACGCGGTCGGTCCGCTCGGCGTCCAGCTCGACGGGTACGACGGTGGCGCCGCGCCGTTCGAGGGCGTCCTGGCAGAACGCGGCCTGGTCGGCGGCGGTGTCGTCGGGGCCGGTGACGAGCCACCACGTGCCGGTGACGGCGGGCTCGCCGTCGTCGGCGACGGGCAGCCAGGCGTCTCGGTACCGCCAGGAGTCGACGGCGGCTTGGTCGCGGTGCCGGCGCCGCCAGGCGGCGAGTACGGGCAGCACGTCGGCGAAGGCCGCCTCGGGCACGGCGTCGGCGTCGGTGGCGTCGGCGAGTTCGGCGGTGAGGGCGGTCAGGTCCTCCGCCTCGACGGCGGCCCAGAACCGGGCGTCGACCTCGTCCTCGACGGTGGGGCCGGCGAGTCCGGCGGCCGGGGCGGGCGCGGCGGCCGGCTGCGGCCAGTAGTGCTGTCGTTGGAACGGGTAGGTGGGCAGGTCGACCAGACGGCCGGGCCGGCCGGCGAACGCGGGCCGCCAGTCGACCGGCGTACCACCGGCGTAGACCTCCGCCAACGCCCGGTGGAACCGACCCAGACCACCCTCACCACGACGCAGACTCCCCGTCACGGTCACCACAGCCGGATCGGCAGCCGCCACCTCGAC
>NZ_JBIDCU010000048.1:0-9231 GCF_043204765.1 Micromonospora sp. NPDC047730
GTGGGAACGCCGCGACGACATCCACGAAGCCTTCCTCGGCCTCGCCACCTGCATCATCACGTACCGACACGTCGCACGACTTTGTTAGGACCTCTAAGCCAGTCGAAGTCGTACGTGCCGGGCTCCCCGACGCGTACGCGAACACGGAAGTCCTGCCCGTCGACCGTCACCATGATGGGATCACCGGCATAGCCGGGCCGCAGGTGCTCGGGCGCCAGGCCCGGCTCCGGCTCGCTGGACATGGCTGCTTTCTATCGCTTTCCCCGCCGGGACGTGCTGGCGATTCGGAAAAGGGCTGGGACGAGAACGGCCCAGGCTCGGCGGCAACGCCGCTGACCTGGCCGGAGTTCGTGGAGCGGGCGACGGGAATCGAACCCGCACCGTCAGTTTGGAAGGGCGCGCTCAACCGGCCGGGTTGCCCGAAACGCCTGCGCCCGACAACGGACCCTGGTGCTTCTCGTGCCCGTGCATGACCGGTGCGCGCTACGGTTACTGGCCCATAGATGGCCCGGCACGCCGGACTATCGCCACGTTGCCTCATTGTCGTATGACTCGCGGGCGTCGAGCAGTTCGTTCCAATGCTGCTCGGCCCACGCGCAGGCGACCGCCATCGGTTCGAGCATGCTGCGGCCCACCGGCGTCAGCTCGTACTCGACATGCGGGGTGGTCTCGGCGTAGACGGTGCGCTTGACCAGACCGTCACGTTCGAGGGAGCGCAGCGACTGGGTGAGGACCTTGGGGGTGACGCGGCGCAGCGGCACGCGCAGCTCCGAGAACCGGAGAGGCCCGTGCTCGAGGCATCGGATGATGAGCGCCGCCCACTTGTCGCCGAATCGGATCGGATTGAGCGAGGACGGGCACAGCTCGTCGAACATGTCGGCGGGCAGGGGTTGCCTCATGGGCCTCACGATAGCTGGTATCCCGGTGGTAACCGCTGCCCTCGATAGCGTCGGCGAACCGGCCGGGCGCACGGGCTCTGGCCCTGGTGAGAGGCGGTCACTTATGAACATCGTGGTCTTCGGCGCGGGCGGCCGGGCCGGGCGGCAGGCCGTCGCCGAGGCGCATCGACGCGGCCACCAGGTCACCGCCGTGGTACGCGACCCCGCAGGCCACAGCGACCTGGCCGACGTGCAGGTGGTGGCCGGCGACGTCACGGACGCGGTGAGCATCGCAGAGGCGGTCGCCGGGCATGACGCCGCCATCAGCGCGGCCGTGGACCTGGCCGTGCCACCGCACCACTTCTTCACCACGTCGTCCCGCGCCCTGGCCACCGGCCTGGTGAAGGCAGGCGTGCGCCGCCTGGTGGTGGTCGGCCTCGCATCGATCATGCCCGGGGCATCCGGTGCTCCCCTGATGGAC
Source organism: Micromonospora sp. NPDC047730 (assembly GCF_043204765.1). NCBI lineage: Bacteria > Bacillati > Actinomycetota > Actinomycetes > Micromonosporales > Micromonosporaceae > Micromonospora > Micromonospora sp. NPDC047730. The sequence continues at coordinate 1,360 of NZ_JBIDCU010000048.1, forward strand.
GAAGCCGGCTACCCGAACGAGTACCGCTCCTTCTACCTCGGCCACGCAGCAGGCCTTGAAGAGCTTCAGACCTGCGATCTCGACTGGGCGTACATGGCCCCCGCAGGCGACTTCGACCACAACGGCACGCGCACCGGCCACTACCGGCTCGCCGATCACGGCGATCCGGCCAGCCGGATCAGCTACGCAGACTTCGCGATCGCACTTCTCGACGAAATCGAAGCACCCCGCCACCACCGCGCCGCCGCGAGTGTCCGGGAGGTGTGATGCCCAAGGTCCACGACAGCCCGAACCCCTGGATCGCCGAACACATCCGCCGGTTCGAGGAAACCGGAGGCCGACCACGGCCCGGCGTGAACGACCTGCTCCTGACGACCCGAGGCCGGAAAACCGGCGAGCTACGCCGTACCGCACTCGTCTACACGCGCGACGGCGACCGCTACGTGCTGGCCGCCTCCAACCGCGGCTCAGACCACCACCCCGCGTGGTACCTCAACCTGCTCGCCGACCCGTACGTCACAGTGCAGGTCGGTCCGGAGACCTTCACCGCACGCGCCCGCCCCGCCACTGCGGACGAGCGTCCACACCTGTGGCACCTGATGGTTTCGGCCATGTCGGAATACGCGGCCTACCAACAGCGAATCACCCGAGAGATCCCCGTGGTCCTCCTGGAACGCGTCCAAGACCTGAACAGTCACGCTCGGGGCGACGGCAGCGCCGTTTGCGGCGGGACCTGATCTCTGAGGAGGGCCGGGGTTCGGGGCGGAGCCCCGAGGTCTTCAAGGGCTTGGTCATCCCAAGTGGAGCCGGCCGGCCCGGCCGATGCCGGCCGAAGGTCGCCAGCAGGCCGGGGCCGGGCCGGCGCGGCCGCTTGCGGGCCGCCTCGACCTACGGGCAGCGGTGGATCGCTGAACGCAAGCTCGCCCCAAGGACGCGGCAGGGTTACGAGTTCGTCGCCCTGCCGGCCGCCGCCGTGGAGGCCCTGCGGGCGCATCTGGCCGAGTTCACCGCCGCCGACGCTGACGCCCTGGTCTCACCGGCGACAAGGGTGCACTGCTGCGATCCGCCCGGCAGGCCCCGGCGCAAGGGCGGCCAGAGTAGCTAATGGCCCACGGATGGCCCGCAAGATCGGAGCGGGGGAGTGGCCGACCGGCCCAGAATCGGGGGATGCAGCCTCTGACCTGGGCCGGAGGCCGGTGGAGCGGGCGACGGGAATCGAACCCGCACCGTCAGTTTGGAAGACTGAAGCTCTGCCATTGAGCTACGCCCGCGTGCGCCCCGACGTTGCGGGACGCGCCGACAGCGTACCCAATGGCCCACCCCGTCCGCTCAGCCGTATCCCGGCGCGGCGCGTGCCGTCGCCCGGTGCAGGGGTGGCCGGCGCACGCGGTGTCCGGTTGGTCCCCGTTCGGCGCGTTGGGTGACGCCCCGGCACGTCGCGCGGGCCGCGACCGCATAGACTGCTCGTCGCCACGGGGTGTGGCGCAGCTTGGTAGCGCACTCGCTTTGGGAGCGAGGGGCCGTGGGTTCAAATCCCGCCACCCCGACTGTCGTCCGCGGCCGGTCGCCGGGGTCGCCCTCCGCGCGGTCCCCGGCCGCTGCCGGTGCGCCCGGCCGGCTCGCCTACACTCGATGGGCTTATCACGCCCAGACTAAAACCGAGATCCGTCAAGGAGTACGCCTGTGAAGAGCACCGTCGAGACTCTGAGCCCGACGCGCGTGCGGCTCGCCATCGAGGTGCCGTTCGTCGAGCTCGAGCCGAGCCTCAAGAAGGCGTACCGGGAGATCGGGCAGCAGGTCCAGGTTCCCGGCTTCCGCAAGGGCAAGGTTCCGGCGGCCGTGATCGACCAGCGGGTCGGCCGGGGCACCGTCCTCAACGAGGCGGTCCAGGAGGCCATCCCGCAGAACATCCTCGCCGCCGTCCGCGAGCACGACCTGAAGACGCTCGGCCGCCCCGAGGTCGAGATCACCGAGTTCAACGACGGTGACTCGCTGAACTTCACCGCCGAGGTCGACGTCCGCCCGGAGATCACCCTGCCGGACCCGGCCACCATCGAGGTGACCGTCGACGAGCTGCAGATCGACGACAGCGAGATCGACGAGCAGGTGAAGAACCTGCGCGAGCGCTTCGCCACCCTGAAGACCGTCGAGCGGGCCGCCCAGGAGGGCGACTACGTCCAGATCGACCTGAACGCGACCGTCGACGGCGAGGACGTGCCAGGCGGCCAGGCGAGCAACATCTCCCACGAGGTCGGCAGCAAGCAGCTCCTCCCGGGCCTGGACGAGGCCGTCGTCGGCCTGTCCGCCGGCGAGAGCACCTCCTTCACCACCCAGCTCGTCGGCGGCGACTTCGCCGGCCGCGACGCCGAGGTGGCGGTGACCGTCCGCACGGTCAAGGAGAAGGAGCTGCCGGAGCTCGACGACGAGTTCGCCCAGATGGCGAGCGAGTTCGACAGCATCGAGGAGCTGCGCGGGGACCTGCGCGAGCGGGTCACCCGGGGCAAGCGGGTAGAGCAGATCTACGCCGCCCGCGACAAGGCCCTGGAGCAGCTCGTCGCCGCCGCCGAGGTGCCGGCGCCGGAGGGGGTCGTCCGCGAGGAGGTCGAGAGCCGCAAGCAGGCGATGGTCGACCAGCTCGAGCGCATCGGGGCCTCCCTGGAGGAATACCTGGCGGCCGAGGAGAAGACCGAGGAGCAGATCGACGCCGAGCTGACCGAGGCGGCGACCGAGGGCGTCAAGATCCAGCTGCTGCTGGACACCCTCGCCGACGCCGAGGAGGTCCAGGTCAGCGACGACGAGTTCGGCCACGAGATCGTGCACCGGGCCCAGCGCGCCGGGATGGCCCCGCAGCAGTACTACGACCAGCTGGTCCGCTCCGGCGCGGCCGGCGCCGTCTTCGGGGACGTGCGGCGCGGCAAGGCCCTGGCCTCGGTCATGGAGCGCATCAAGATCAAGGACTCGGCCGGCAACGAGGTGACGCTCGACGCCCTCCGCGCCGAGAGCGAGGCCGAGCACAACCACGAGCACTGATCGTCGGGTGAGGCCGCCGTCCGCCGCCTGCGGTGGGCGGCGGCCCGATCCCTTTTTCGGGGTACGTCTCCAGGGCTGCGCTGTTAGCGAACACTGCCCGGACCGGGACTCTGCCACCCGGCTGAGCGGTTAGTGTCGGGTAGGACGGTACGGAGAGCGAAGGGCTGCCATGACCGACATGCACATGCAAGCGATGCCGCTCCGGGCGATCGAGGCCCGCGGTGGCGACAACATTGGCAACCTCGATGACTCGGTCTACAACCGGTTGCTCAAGGAGCGGATCATCTTCCTGGGCAGCGAGGTGACCGACCAGGTCGCCAACCGCATCTGCGCGCAGCTCCTGCTGCTCGCCGCGGAGGACCCGGACCGCGACATCAACCTGTGGATCAACTCGCCCGGTGGCTCGGTCTACTCGGGCATGGCGATCTACGACACCATGCAGTTCATCGACAACGACGTGTCGACCGTGGCGATGGGCATGGCGGCCTCGATGGGCCAGCTGCTGCTCTGCGCCGGCACCAAGGGCAAGCGTTACGCCCTGCCGCACGCGCGGATCATGATGCACCAGCCGTCCGGCGGCATGGGCGGCACGGCGTCGGACATCGCCATCCAGGCGGAGCAGATGCTCTACACCAAGCGGATGTTCCAGGAGCGGGTCGCCTTCCACACCGGGCAGAGCCAGGCGCAGATCGAGGCGGATTCCGACCGCGACCGCTGGTTCACCGCCCAGGAGGCCACGGACTACGGCTTCATCGACAAGGTGATCACCGGAGCCACGCAGGTTCCGGAAGGCGCCGGGACCCTGAGCTGAGGAGCTGACGATGACCGACCTGAGCCTGCCGCCGCAGTTCGCGGCCGTGCACAACCGCTACGTCCTGCCGTCGTTCGTCGAGCGCACGTCGTACGGGGTCAAGGAGTCGAACCCGTACAACAAGCTCTTCGAGGACCGGATCATCTTCCTCGGCGTCCAGGTCGACGACGCGTCGGCCAACGACGTGATGGCGCAGCTGCTGACGCTCGAGGGCACCGACCCGGACCGCGACATCATCATGTACATCAACTCGCCGGGTGGTTCGTTCACCGCCATGACGGCGATCTACGACACCATGCAGTATGTCCGGCCGGACATCCAGACGGTCTGCCTCGGCCAGGCCGCGAGCGCCGCGGCCGTGCTGCTGGCCGCCGGCACCCCGGGCAAGCGCATGGCGCTGCCGAACTCGCGGATCATCATTCACCAGCCGGCCACCGAGGGCGGCTACGGGCAGGGCTCGGACATCGAGATCCAGGCCCGGGAGATCCTGCGGATGCGGACCCAGCTCGAGGAGATGCTCTCCCGGCACTGCAACCAGCCGATGGAGAAGGTTCGCAAGGACATCGACCGCGACAAGATCATGACGGCCGAGGAGTCCCGGGAGTACGGGCTGGTGGACACCATCCTCACCAGCCGCAAGAAGGGCCTGCTGGCGGCCAACGCCGCCAGCTGAGCAGTTTCACGTCGAGGTCGGCCGGGAGTCCGCTCCCGGCCGACCATCTGACACACCCGTTTTGGGGGTCGGAGAAAACTCCGCCAGCGGGTAACGTCGGGTCTGTACCGCTCCGCCGGTCCTCCGGCTGGGTGAACGAGGCGGGCGGCGTACCGTCCGCAGGTCAGGGCCGGGTCTCCGGCCGATGAGTGCAGGGAGAACGTAGGTGGCACGGATCGGTGACGGCGGCGACCTACTGAAATGCTCCTTCTGCGGCAAGTCGCAGAAGCAGGTCAAGAAGCTCATCGCGGGCCCAGGGGTCTACATCTGCGACGAGTGCATCGATCTCTGCAACGAGATCATCGAGGAGGAGTTGGCCGAGTCCGGCGAGGTGAAGTGGGAAGAGCTTCCCAAGCCGATGGAGATCTGCCAGTTCCTCGACAACTACGTGGTCGGGCAGGACCAGGCCAAGAAGGCGCTCGCCGTCGCGGTCTACAACCACTACAAGCGGATCCAGGCCGATGCGGCCGGCGCGCCGGGTTCCGGCAGCGACGCCGTCGAGCTGGCCAAGTCCAACATTCTGCTGCTCGGCCCGACGGGGTGCGGCAAGACCCACCTGGCGCAGACGCTGGCGCGGATGCTGAACGTGCCGTTCGCCATCGCCGACGCCACCGCGCTCACCGAGGCCGGCTATGTGGGCGAGGACGTGGAGAACATCCTCCTCAAGCTGATCCAGGCGGCGGACTACGACATCAAGCGCGCCGAGACCGGCATCATCTACATCGACGAGGTCGACAAGATCGCCCGCAAGTCGGAGAATCCGTCGATCACGCGGGACGTCTCCGGCGAGGGTGTCCAGCAGGCGCTGCTCAAGATGCTGGAAGGCACGGTGGCCAACGTGCCGCCGCAGGGCGGGCGCAAGCACCCGCACCAGGAGTTCATCCAGATCGACACCACCAACGTGCTGTTCATCTGCGGCGGTGCCTTCGCCGGGCTCGACCAGATCATCGAGGCCCGCACCGGCCACGGCGGCACGGGCTTCGGCGCCCGGCTCCGGTCGGTCAGCGAGCGGTCGACCGACGACATCTTCAGCCAGGTGATGCCGGAGGACATGCTGAAGTTCGGGCTGATCCCCGAGTTCATCGGCCGGCTCCCGGTGATCACCAACGTGCGCAGCCTGGACCGCACCGCGCTGGTGCGCATCCTGACCGAGCCACGCAACGCCCTCGTCCGCCAGTACCAGCGCCTCTTCGAGCTCGACGGCGTCGAGCTGGAGTTCGAGGAGCCGGCACTGGAGGCGATCGCCGACCAGGCGATGCTGCGCGGCACCGGCGCCCGCGGCCTACGCGCGATCATGGAAGAGGTCCTGCTCTCCGTGATGTACGAGGTGCCGAGCAACCCCGACGCCGCGCGGGTGCTGATCACCCGCGAGGTGGTCCTGGAGAACGTGAACCCGACGATCGTGCCCCGCGAGTTCACCGGCCGCCGCGCCCGGCGGGACCGCGAGGAGAAGTCGGCCTGAATTACTGCCACCGCCACCGCGCCCGTCCGTCGAGGTCGGGCGCGGTCGGTGTTTCCAGGGGGCGGTGAGCGCCGGCAGCGGGTGAGGCGAGACCGGGGCGGAGTGTTCGACGGTTGCGGCTGTCGCGCCGTGACCCGGTCCGGTCGTACGCTGATCCCCATGCGCGTCGCCGTCTGCCAGCTCAACGCCCGGGACGACCGTAAGGCCAACCTCGCGGCCGCCGAGGCCCTGCTGGAGCGCGCGGCCGCGGCCGGCGCGGACGTCGCCCTCCTGCCGGAGTACGTCGACTACCTCGGACCCGCCGCCGGGCTGCCCGAGCCGGAGCCGGTGGACGGCGAGGTGGGGCAGTTCTTCGCCGGCGTCGCGCGCCGGCTGGGCATCTGGGTGATCGCCGGGTCGATCCACGAGCGCGGGCCGGACGCGGCCCGCACCTGGAACACCACCCTGGTCCTCGACCGCTCCGGAGCGCTCGCGGCCACCTACCGCAAGATCCATCTGTACGACGTGGAGATCCCCGGCCGGGTCTCCTACCTGGAGTCCGCCACCGTCGCCCCCGGCGACCAGCCGGTGGTGGTCGACGTCGAGGGGCTCCGTGTCGGACTGTCGATCTGCTACGACCTCCGCTTCCCGGAGCTGTACCGGCAGCTCGCCACGGACGGCGGCGCCCAGTTGCTGGTGGTGCCGGCGGCCTTCATGCTGCACACCGGGCGGGACCACTGGGAGGTGCTGCTGCGCGCGCGGGCGATCGAGAACCAGTGTTTCGTCGCCGCGGCGGGGCAGACCGGCGACCACGACCCGGGCCGGACCTGCTTCGGGCGCAGCATGGTGGTCGATCCGTGGGGGACGGTGCTCACCCAGGTGCCCGACGGCCCGGGTGTCGCCGTCGCCGACCTCGATCTCGACCGGCTGCGGACCATCCGTGCCGAGTTGCCGAGCCTGGCGAATCGGCGCCTGTAGGACCTCAGCCCTGCAGCAGCACGCCCACCACGGCGAAGCCGGCGATCGCCGCGGCCGTGACGAGGAGGGCCGTCGTCATCCGGGACCGCCCCCGTCGGGCCAGCCGTGCCACCGACACCACGAGGACGAAGAGCACGAAGGCGCCGATGACCAACTGCCAGAACGGCAGCAGCAGCCCGAGCAGCGCGTCCTCGGCGAGCACCGCCGGCCGGGGGCGGGTGAGGTCGTCCATGACGAACACTCTGGCACGGCGGAGCCCCGTGCGGACCCTGTGCCGCCATCACGAATGCGGGACCCCTCCGCCGGCGAATCCGGGCAGTGACCGACGCTGATTTGCCTTCCCGGGGCAGTCCGCGTAACTTTCTCTCTGCACGCGGGAGGCCGGACAAACCGGCTGACAACGGGCACCAGGCTCGTGGCGGAGACGCCGAGCGAGACTGGATCGGGCGGTGCGAAGACACTCCGACGCGGGGTTGCGATCGCGAAACTGACCGGGTAGAGTGCTGAAGCCGGCAGGAGCCGGGCGGATAGCCGCAGAGCGGCGATCGGCCGGTCTGCGGTTCCCCACGACAGAAACGACCGCCGTTACGGCGTGCGTCATCGTGGATATGGCGCACCGAATGTTGATCATCTCGGACACGAGGTTGACAACGGGAAGTGAGTCGAGTAAGTTAGAGGAGTTGCCCCAAGCGGGATCCCACGATGTGGGACGCCTGAGTGGTGTGTGGTTGTTCTTTGAGAACTCAACAGGGTGCTTGATAAGCCAGTGCCAAATTGATTTATACCCCGGGACTGGTCAGGCCTATTGGTTTGGCTGGTTTTGGATTCCTTTGGCAACACATGTTGTCGGGATGACTGTTTCAACAGGTTTTTGTTGGAGAGTTTGATCCTGGCTCAGGA
>NZ_JBIDCU010000049.1:0-8640 GCF_043204765.1 Micromonospora sp. NPDC047730
GGATCTGTGGGACGCCTGGGAACGCTCGGAGATCAGCTACAAGGCCAAGTACGTCCCGCACCTGACGTGCGACATCGTCTACGACAACGCTGGCACGGCCGCCGACATTCGATGCGGAGACGAGTGAGTCGCCCCTGCACAGCACTGCTGGTGCGTGGACGCGGCGTCGCCTGATGATGCGGACGGTTCACCGACTGCCCGGGGCGGGCGGATCACTGCGGTCGACGTCTCGGGTTGAGAGCGCGAAGCGGTGCGCGGTGGAGTGCGGAATCAACAGGCTCAAACGTCACCGCAGGGTAGCCACTCGGTACGACAAGGTCGCCGCGGCGATCAACGCATGGCTACCCCGCTTCTGAGCCCAACCAACGCGTCGGTGGGGCTGGCCGCCGGATGCTCGTCTTGGTCCTTCGAATCCGTGATGCCTGGGTGTGACTGCGGGGTCTTGTTCGTCGGTCGTATCGGTTTCAATGGACATGTGCCGTCGTCCCGTGATCGGTCGAATGCTGGAAATCGTCAACGCGTGCGCACTAAGCGGCGACCGAGAGCCAGGGGTCAGTCCGCGACCGAGCACCCTCGGTCGACGGTTCGGCTGGAGTTGGTCCCGGTGGGGCCGATCGACGTCAAGCCCGACCCCTGGCAGCGACTCGTGGCCATCGGCAGCATCCTGTCGGTGCTGTTCGTGGCTATCGGCCTGTACATCACCAACGAGGCCAACCGTCAGACCAGCGAGGCCAACCGTGAACAGCAGCAGCTTACCGCGCAGGGGCAGATCACCGACCGGTTCACCAAGGCGGTCGAGCAGCTCGGCCAGCCCGGTCCGGAGAAGGTAGACGTGCGGCTCGGGGCAATCTACGCCTTGGAGCGCATCATGCGCGACTCGGCCGACGATCAGCCCGCCGTCGTCGACATCCTCACCGCGTTCGTCCGGGTCCACTCTCCCGCACCCAAACGGCTCACGCCGCCGTCTCCCTTGACGATCGACATCCAGGCCGCGCTGACTGTACTGGGGCGCCGCGACAGCACCCACGACAACAAGGGTGGTCCGAAAGGACCACTCCGCCGCGTACTCGACCTCGCCAAAACCGATCTGCACAGCGCGAGCCTGGCCGGCGCGAACCTGGCCGGCGCGAGCCTGGCCGGCGCGGACCTGCCCGAAGCGGACCTGCGCGGCGCAGACCTGACCGCTGCGGACCTTACCGGCGCGGACCTGACTGCCGCGATCCTGGTCGACACGAACCTGGCCGGCGCGGACCTGACCCACGCGCACCTGCCCGGCGCGATCCTCTACGCGAACCTCCGCGGCGCGAACCTGCACGGCGCGGACATGCATGGCGCGGACCTGAGCAGTGCGAAGCTGACCGGCGCGAACCTGGCCGACGCGAACCTGACCCGCGCGGACCTGGCCACCGTGAATCTGACCGACGCGTACCTGCACGGCGCGTACCTGCGCGGCGCGTACCTGCGCGGCGCGGACCTGAGAAGTGCGGACCTGACCGACGCGAACTTGACGTGCGCCCGGACCAATGACCGCACCCGGTTGCCCGAAGGGGTGGCGCGGCCGGCACCGTGTGACTGACGACGACCACGGCGTCTCCATATCAGCGGCACGAGCCGGGGCCCACACCAGGGCCGTCAGGCCGGTGCGGAGCCGCCTGGTCGTCCGACATTTCCCTACGCGGCGGCGGGACGCTCCCGGCGGGCAACCTGGGCCAGCGCGCGGACGACGTTGGCGGGTCGCACGGTGATCGGCTCGTCGGCGGCATCGAGCGTGGCGTAGTGCGCCTCCACCATCTTCCGCAGGATCGCTCCCGGCTTCACCGGCCACCCTGCGGCCACCATCCGAGCCGCCCTGGCCCACCTCGCCAGCCACCAGATGGCCGCCCTGCAACGGTACAGCCGGCCCGTCGACGACGTCGCCGCCCTTGCCGAGCACGCCCGCTTCCAACTGTGGCCACCCGCCACCGATCAGACGTCGACGAAGTCCTCGGCGCCGGTCAACCGCAGTGCCCGCTTGTCATGCTCCCGGCACAGGTCGATGTCCTCACCAGCGATCCACCGGTCGCCGAAGATGACCCCGGACCGTGCCACCTGCCAGGTCACCATCGCCGCCTGCGGGCATCCGGCGGCATCGCAGACGGCTTCCGGACCGGGTACACGGCCAGCGGCGAGAGTGATGACCGGAACGGGCGGCATACGCGGCGGCACCTCCGAGCTCTGACGATCGAGCCTCCGAGAATACGAACCGGTCTCGTGATCTTGCCACCCGTCTCTTCGCTGCTCATGGCACGTTGGCAATCGTCACTGCCCGCCTATGCGGCCTCCAGACGTGACCACGGCGCGGTCTATCGAGGACATCACACAAGTTCGCCGCAACCGAGCGGTTAGATCTGCAGCGCGAGCCAAGATCGACTGCACTCGACTGCCGCGACGCGAGCGCTGCCGTGACGACGACGGATGTCCGGGCTCGGGCTTTCGAGGAGGTTGCTCCTATCCTCTCTGTTCACCAATCCGCCGCGGCAGGGAGGCGGCGGTCGTCCCCGCGACGCTGCCGGAGGGCAGGGCGAAGGCCAGCGGGAGGAACAAGTCCCACCGGGGGCGGCCGGAATGCGCCAGAAGGGGGCCGCGGCAACGATCGGCGCGTGGTCCACGCGCAGCTCGCCGGCCCCGCCCCTCGGTGCTCGGCGGCAGGACAAAAATGGGTGGCCTCGCCGTCCCGTCCCGCCCTACCTTGTAACTGGATCTTCTTCTCCGACCCACTCACGAGAGGACTTCACCCCGCGTGACGCCGCCTGCTCTTTAGACCTGACACCTTCCCCGTGCATCGGTCGCCGACGTTGCCGTCGGCTCTTTTTCCCATGCCTTCCGTCAGGTCTTCAGAGAGATCATGTCTACGCGTCCTCATATCGTGCTGCCCTGGGCCGTTCGGCCCGCGCGCCTTCCCCTGCTCGCGTTCCGTTGCGTCCACTGCCCTTCCGGCCTCGCCGGCACCGGCGACGGGAAGTTCCGCGTCAATGCCAACGGCAAACTCCTCGACATCTGGCTCCTGGTCGTCTGCGTTTCCGGCGACCGCACCAGCACAATCACCGTTCATGATCGCATCCCGGTCCGGTGCCTGGATCCGATCCCTCTGGAGGGCCACTCCGGCAACTCCTCTGCCCTCGTCGCCCGCGTCCTCCTCGACCCGCTGATCACCCGGCGCAACCGGTTCGCCCTGAAGTGGGACTCATGCGGGAAACTGCTCACCCTGTCCCCTCCCGAAAGCCCCTGGCCCGCCCAGGTTTCGGTCACCTTCGACGACCCCGTGCCCCTTCGCCCCGAACGGCTCATTGCCGAAGGGGCTGGGCATCAGCCGCGGGGAGATCGCTCGCCGCGTCAAGATCGGCATTCCGCTGAACCGCAGAACTCACCGGGACTTCTCGTGCGTCCTGCTATGAGCCGCCGCCGTGGGCCTGAGCCGCGGCGGGAGGCAAGGTGGCCTTGCCCCGGACTGCATCACGCGGCGGTCCGCGCGCGGTCGCTCATGACCGGCGAACGAAGGTCAGGGCTGGCCCGAAACCGGCGACGAAGGTGAACGCCCGGGTGCATGCATCCAGACGTGCCGAGATGTGCGCACCCGATCACGGCGGCAGCGATGCCGACGACAGCGCGTGCGGGCTGTGGGGCACCCGGTCGCCGGGCTCGCCCTCTGGTCGTTGTCTTCGTGGCACCATGTTGCGCTATGGATCATCAGGGGCAGTTTCGTCGTGCAGCGCTCGCGTTGGGCATCCCGGACGACGAGGTCAGCCGGTTCATCCAGCACCTCCGTTTGTCGATCCGGTTGAGCGGAGGATCCAGCGGTGTTCCGGTCGGGCAGTTCGGTGGGTTGCCCCGGCTGCCGGTGGGCATGGACTGGCCGTCCGACGGGGTCAGTCCGTTGCCGTTCATCTTTTCGGTCGACTGTGCGGCGCTGCCAAGAGTCGACGGCTTCGGCCTGCCGGCAGACGGCTCGCTGCTGTTCTTCATGGACCACGAGCAGGCCGCTGCCACCGGGGAGCGGAGGTACGGGCGAGTCGTGTATGTGCCGGCCGGCACCGATACCGAGGTGGCGGCAGGATCCACCGACCACGCGTTCGTCGACAAGCAGTACGACGTCGGCGCCACGCTGCGCGCGGAGTTCCCCGATTGGTTCGGGGCGGACGAGGACGAGGACGACGAGGACGACCTGTCGCCCTTCCAGCAGCAGATGGCCCGTGACCTCGAGCGTGACCTGCCGCACCTTGACGAACTCTGTGCTCTGGCCAACGATCTCTGGCCGCCTGACAACGGGTACGCCAGCGCCTATATCGGCGGGTATGCCGACGAGGAGGTGATCAAGAGTATTGCGGAGCAGACCCTCGCGTGGCGCGAGAAGACCGGCGAGATCGTCATCCCGGCCGCGAAATGGTATTCCCATGTGGAGAAGGAGGCGCACCGGCTGACGATTGAGTGGGTGTCGCTCGCCCGCTTCCCCGTAAATAACGAGTTCTATTACCGGAGTGACGGGAGTTTCGTGATCCGTCACGACGACCTGGCCGCTGGTCGGCTGGACGAGGCGCTTTCCGTGGCTGAGTTGATCCCATAGAACACCGGCGGCGCCGGATGCGGCCACGATCTGCGTTGCCGGCGATGCCGACGTCAGATGCTGGGCATCCGCTATTGCCGATGAGCGGTCGCCGTGACATGCGCGTCCCGCGCGCCTCGGTCGGGTGCGCGTGTTGGGCGAAGTAGGACCGGGTGGAGGGTAGTCGCCCCGCCAACTGAGGGACCTCCGAAAGTGGACGCCTGAAACTACGATGAGTGCCGGCGCGGCCCTCGGTCATCAGGCACATTTTCCTTCGCGCGCGAATTCGGAGGCATCGTGAAGCTCTTGCTGACGTCCGGCGGCGTCACGAACCCGAGCATCCACTCGGTGCTCGTGCAGCTGCTCGGCAAGCCGATCGATGAGTGCCACGCCCTCTGCGTCCCGACAGCACAGTGGGGTCACCCGATGTGCGGTCCGACATCGGTACGGGACTTCGTCGCCGCCGAGCCCAAGCCTGACTGGCAGTACATGTCCGGCCTGGGCTGGGCGTCGCTCGGTGTCCTCGAGCTCACCGCACTGCCCACCATCGGCGCGGAGCGATGGGTCCCCTGGGTCCGGAAGGCCGACGTGCTCCTGGTCGACGGAGGCGACGCGACATACCTGTGCCACTGGATGCGCGAGTCCGGGCTAGCCGATCTGCTGCCTTCGCTGCCCGACAAGGTCTGGGTGGGAGTAAGCGCCGGAAGCATGGTGATGACGCCCCGGATCGGGGACTACTTCGTCGGGTGGCCGTCCGCACCAGACGACCGCACCCTGGGAGTCGTCGACTTCTCGATCTTCCCGCACCTGAACCTCTTCCCGACAAACACCATGGCTGACGCGGAGCGATGGGCCGCCGACGTCGGCGTCCCGGCCTACGCCATCGACGAACAGACGGCCATCAAGGTCGTCGACGGCTCAGTCGAGGTGGTCTCCGAAGGGCAATGGACGAAGTTCGGGTGATTGTCGCCGGGCGACTATCCGGATCTGCCGCGATTCGATCGTCACGTAACGCGAGCGTGGACGGCACGCCGGTAGGCGTCCGGAACTGCCGAGATGAGTGCGCTATTCGGGACGTTGCGATAGGGGGGTTGCCCGGAGATGCAGTGGCCGTTGGTGCTCCCTCCGGCCACCGGAGAGGCTCGTGTGGCTTGTTCGGGTCTGCCGGTTCGCGGGGCGTGGCCCGGGACTGCAAGCGGGCGATGTAAGCGCCCCAGCCGGCGCGGCACCAGTGCCGTTGCAGCATAGTCAGATAATCTTTATATTGACGGCTATGTCGAAAGCCATGCGAGAACCGACGTTCTGGATCCTGACCGCGCTGGTCGATCAACCACGGCACGGGTACGGCGTGATCCAGGCGGCCGAGTTACTCTCCGAAGGCCAGGTCAGGTTGCAGGCCGGCACCCTCTACGCGGCGCTGGACCGGTTAGCCGCCCAAGGACTGGTCGCGATCGACAGAGAGGAGATCGTTGAAGGGCGCCCTCGGCGCTACTACCGCCTCACTGACGGCGGCGCGGCGGCACTCGCTGAGGAGACAGCGCGACTGGCCCGCAACGCTAGCATCGCATCGCGGCTGCTGAACGCCTCGCGGCCTGGCCCGGCGTTCGCATGAGCCGCCGCCTCGCCACCCCATATCGTCTGCTGCTGCGCGTCTACCCGAAGGGCTTACGTCGCGGAGAACTGGCAGACACGCTGCTCATGGCTGCCGAGGCCGGACACGTCCGGCCTGGCCCTATTGAGACGCTCAACCTGCTTCGGCAAGGCATGCGGGCCCGACTCGGTCGCCCACTCAGCAGGGGCGTGGTCGTGCTGGCTATCTTCGCCTCAATCTTCTCCGGCTTTCTGAGCGCGTCGCTGGCGAACCGTATTGGTTGGGAGGCGGCGCCGGCGCTACCAAGCGGCGCGGCGTGGACTCAGCTCGCCGAGATGCTCACCCCAGGCTTATCGGCACGATGGTACGAAAGGTCGGACGGCCCCTTCCGCAACAACGGTGGTGAGACCGATGCGGCGTCGGTCAGCTACAGCACCGATCGAACGCCTGCGACCGAGGACGTCGACGCCTATCTAGCCGGCCTGCAGCAACGCCTGGAGGCGGCCGGCTGGACCGTCACCGACACCTACTCGACCAGCCCGACCGACATCGAAACCGGCGCCCGGCGCAACAACTCGCAGGCGTTGATCGCACGCAACGACGCACTCGTGCTGTCGTTCGAGGACTACTTCGACGCAGCGTACGCCGAAGGCGGGCTCAGGGTCTCGATCTACCGGGCGGAACCACGCTGGCTCACCGGTTCGACGCTCGCCGTCGGCCTGCTCGGCATGCTGGCTGGATGGCTGCTAGCCGGCTGGGCCAGCCGCCGTCTCGAGCGCCGTCCGTGGGCAGCCCCTCTCGCTGCCACCACCGCCATCGTCGGTCTCATCTTGCTGATCCCCGCCTGGCTGCTCGGTAGTCTGCAATACCTGGGCATACTGTCAGGCGCGGCCGTGCCTGACTCGCCGTTCTGGCGTGGCCTGGTGCCCACCGACGAATTTGGCGGCATGGCCTACCCCGCCGGGGCGGCGATAATAGCAGCCATCGCCGTGGCCGCGCTCTGCCCGCCCCGGCCTGCACCCGCCACCGACCCCGGCTCAGCAGGCACGGCGAAGACATGACCAAAACGTAGCTGCCATCGGACTGTCCCGACGCCGCTCCACAACCGTCCTCGGACCATCGCAATAGTCCACCTTCGGCCAGCTCGCCGACATAATAGGCCGGGCTCCAACTCCGGCAGCACAGACGTGGCGCATCGATTCACCGCACAGTAGACCTGACGCCGACCCCGCCCGGTCTACTACAAAACCAGCGCTGTCACCGCATTCGCAATCTGACCCACGAGGCCAACCTCGACCAAGATCAGGCGTACTGATCTGTCGAGATCAGTGAGCCTTTCCTCGCAATGGGTGGATTGCCGCCGACTCAGGCCGGCTGTCCGGCACGCCGCGTGCTGTCGCGACGCTGCGGCGGTACATGCGGGTGGACCGTCTCTTGAGGTTGGCCACAACGGGGTCTGGTGGGCAGCCGGGTGTTGGTCGTCGACCCCGCTCCCTAGCGTCGAGCGCATGCAATTGTTGTTCGATTCGGAGCGTCGGCTGCTTCTCCCTCTCCGGCTCGCTGTCTACGTGGTGACGGTGCTCGCCGCTGCGGCGGTGGTCACTTATGGGATCGTCGGTTCCGGTGCGGCGACGTCGATTGTGGTCTTGGCGACGGTTGCCGCGTTCGCCACCACGATGCTCGTCACGTATCTGTTCCGCCGGTATCTCGACCGGCGTCGGTGGGGCGACATTGGCATATCGCGGCTCGGACGACGTGAGCTGATCGGCCTTGCCGCCGGGTTCGTCGTCGGGGTCGCGGCCATCGCTGCCTGGTTCGGCATCGAGGTGGTCGCCGGCTGGGCGCAGGTCACCGGGTGGTCGGTGACCGCTCGGGGCGCACTTTCCGCCGCGCTCACCGTCGTCGTCGGAGCTGTGCTCGTGCTGTTGCGGGCGGCGGTCGAGGAGGTCGCGTTCCGGGGGTATGTGTTCGCCAACCTGGCCGAGCGGATGCCTGTGCCCGTCGCGGCGCTGGTTGCTGCTGGCGTCTTCGCGCTGCTGCACCTGTTCGGGGGTGTCACCTCGATCGGGTACTTCGTCGCCGGGATGGCCGAGTTCGTGCTGTTTGCATGTCTGCTCACCGCCGCGCGGGTTTCCATCGGCACGCTGTGGGCGGCCATCGGCATTCATGGCGGCTGGAACTGGGCCCAGGACTACCTGTTGGGCGTCGGCACGGCGACTGAGCCGGACCACGGCGACGCGTTGCTGCATCTGCGGTTGACCGGACCGGGATGGGCCGTCGGCGGCACCGGCAATGTCGACGCCGGCCTGGTGAATTTCATTGCCCTGGCCATGGTGACGGTCGGTGTGCTGGTGCTCGCCTGCTGGCGAGCCCCGGGTGGGGACCGCCGAGTGAGCGCCGCCTGGTTGACTGATGACCGATCATGACACCACCGCTGAACACTCCGCCGGCCAGAGCACGCCCAACCAGC
>NZ_JBIDCU010000050.1:0-7343 GCF_043204765.1 Micromonospora sp. NPDC047730
TCGGGGGCGCGGGTGACGATCGCGGCGTGCGACGTGGCCGACCGGGACGCCCTCGCCGGGCTGCTGGCCGAGCTGGGCGAGCCCGTCCGCGCCGTGATCCACGCCGCCGGGGCGGCGCAGTCCACCCCGCTCGCCGAGATGACCGCCGACGAGCTGGCCCACGTCCTGCGGGCGAAGGTCGACGGTGCGGCGAACCTGGACGAGCTGCTGCCGGACGACGCGCTGGACGCGTTCGTGGTGTTCTCGTCGATCGCCGGGGTGTGGGGCTCGGCGGGGCAGGCCGGCTACGCCGCCGCCAACGCGTACCTCGACGGCCTGGTGGCGCGCCGGCGCGCCCGGGGCGCGGCCGGCACGGCGGTGGCCTGGGGCCCCTGGGCCGGCGCGGGCATGGCCCACGGCGAGCAGCAGGAGCAGCTCGGCCGTCGCGGGTTGCCAGCGCTGGCACCGGAGCTGGCGGTCGCCGCGTTGCAGGCCGCGCTGGACCGCGACGACACATCGGTCGTCGTCGCCGACGTGGCCTGGGACCGGTTCGCCGCCTCGTTCACCGCACTGCGCCCCAGCCCACTGCTGGGCGGCATCCCCGAGGCCCGGACGACCGACCGCCAGGAGACCGCGCCGTCGGACGCGGGCGCGCCGCAGGCGCTGCGCGACCGGTTGGCAGCAGCAGGCGGCGCCGAGCGGGAGCGCATCCTGCTCGACCTCGTACGCCACAGCGCGGCCACGGTCCTCGGCCACCGCACCCCGGCCGCGATCCGGGCCGGGCGGGGCTTCCTGGAACTCGGCTTCGACTCGCTCACCGCCGTCGAGCTGCGCAACCGGCTCACCGCCGAGACCGGCCTCGCCCTGCCCACCACCCTCGTCTTCGACCACCCGACGCCGGCGGCCCTCGCCGACCACCTGCGCGCCGAGCTGGCCCCCGCCGCCCCGGCCACCCCGGTCGTCGCCGAGATCGACCGGCTGGACCAACTGCTGCGCACGGCCCCGGCCGAGCAGCGCGACGACGCGGAGATCACCCGCCGGCTGGAGGACCTGCTCTCCCGGTGGCGGGCCGCCAGCCGGCCGGCGCCCGCGAGCGACCCGGCCGACGACCTGGCGGACGCGAGCGAGGACGACATCTTCGACATCATCCAGCGGGAGTTCGGCAAGTCCTGACCGTCGCCCGCCCTAGGGGTGGGCCGGTCGCATCTAGGGGTGTGCGCCGCCTGTCGGGCTCCGTAGGGTCGGAGCCCGACAGGCGGATGCCGTCCGCGCCGGTGCGCGCGGACGGGCGGTGGGGGTGCACGCGGGTGCCCGGAGGGACGGGAGGTTCCGTGTGACCGGCTCCCACGGCCGCCAGCTGCTCGCGATCAGCGACCTGCACGTCGTGTACGCGGAGAACCGCGCGCTCGTCGAGGCCATGCGCCCGAACAGCGACGACGACTGGCTGATCGTCGCCGGCGACGTCGGCGAGTTCGTCGCCGACATCGAGTGGGCGCTCGGCCTGCTCCGGGACCGCTTCGCCAAGGTGGTCTGGGCGCCCGGCAACCACGAGCTGTGGACGCCCCGCGACGACCCGAACCAGCTGCGCGGCGAGGCCCGCTACCGGCACCTCGTGGAGCTGTGCCGCCGCCTCGGCGTGGTCACCCCCGAGGATCCGTACCCGGTGTGGGACGCCGACGGCGACCCCGTCCTGATCGTCCCGCTCTTCGTCGGGTACGACTACACGTGGCGGCCCCCCGGCACGTACACCCGGGAGCAGGCCCTCGCCCGGGCGCACGAGACGGGCGTCGTCTGCACCGACGAGATCCTGCTGCACCCGGACCCGTACCCGAGCCGGGACGCCTGGTGCCGGGCGCGGGTGATCCAGACCGAGCGGCGGCTCGACGCGGAACGCGGCGGGCTGCCCACCGTCCTGGTCAACCACTACCCGCTGGTCCGCGAGCCGACCCGCATCCTGCGCTACCCCGAGTTCGCCCAGTGGTGCGGCACCGACCTCACCGCGGACTGGCACCTGCGCTACGACACCCGCGTCGCCGTCTACGGCCACCTGCACATCCCCCGCACCACCTGGTACGACGGGATCCGGTTCGAGGAGGTCTCCGTCGGCTACCCGCGCGAGTGGCGACGCCGCGCCAACCCGCCGGGACAACTCCGGTCGATCCTGCCGGCCCCCGCCCGGCGCCCCGCCTGACCACCCCTCCAACGGGCGGCGCCGCGTGTCGCCGCGACCCGCTCCGGCCTGCGCTTATTCGGTCTGCCCGGCGGCCCGCGCGCCCGGCTGAATGAGGGGTCCGTAGGGGTTGGGCCGCAGATCAGCGCTCAGTACCGTCCACACACGGTGGCGGTCAGGTGCCGGCATTGCGGGGTCTGACGGTGCGGTGGCGTGCGCGTGATCAGCGGTGAGGAAACACATTGAAGCGCTAGGTGGTTCTCTCGCCATCGGTCCTCTCCGGTCAATTACGCCGAGTCGAATCGATGGCTTGCTCAATGTTCGGCGGAATTGATCGGTAGCAAGCTCCGGGCGGGTGGGTCATGGCGGACGACGAAAAGCTCCTCGAACACCTGAAGTGGGTGACCACCGAGCTCCGCCAGGCGCACCGGCGCCTGCGGGAACTGGAGAGCTCCGAGCCGGAGCCGATCGCCATCGTGGGCATGGCGTGCCGGTTCCCCGGCGGGGTGGGCTCACCCGAGGAACTGTGGGACCTGGTGGCCGCCGGTGCGGACGCGACCGGGACGTTCCCCGACGACCGCGGCTGGGACCTGGCGGCGCTGTACCACCCGGACCCCGACCACCCCGGCACCTCGTACAGCGACCGGGGCGGCTTCCTGCGCGACGCCGGCCACTTCGACCCGACGCTGTTCGGGATCTCCCCGCGCGAGGCCCTCGCCATGGACCCGCAGCAGCGGCTGCTGCTGGAGACCACGTGGGAGGTGTTCGAGCGCGCCGGCATCGACGCGAACTCGCTGCGCGGCAGCCGCACCGGCGTCTTCGTCGGCACCGCCGGTCAGGACTACGCCACCGTGCTCCGCCGCCTCCCCGAGGGTGCCGAGGGGTACGTGCTCACCGGCACCGCCGCCAGCGTCATCTCCGGCCGACTCGCCTACTCGTTCGGCCTCGAAGGGCCGGCCGTCACCATCGACACCGCCTGCTCCTCGTCCCTGGTCGCCCTGCACCTGGCCAGCCAGGCCCTGCGTGACGGCGAGTGCGGCCTCGCCGTGGCCGGCGGCGTCAGCGTCATGGCCACCCCCGGCGGCTTCATCGAGTTCTCCCGCCAGCGCGGCCTCGCCTCCGACGGGCGCTGCAAGGCGTTCTCCGCCGACGCCGACGGCACCGGCTGGTCCGAGGGCGTCGGCATGCTGCTCGTCGAGCGGCTCTCCGACGCCCAGCGCAACGGGCGGCGCATCCTTGCCGTCATCCGGGGCAGCGCCGTCAACCAGGACGGCGCCAGCAGCGGCCTCACCGCCCCCAACGGCCCCGCCCAGCAGCGCGTCATCCGCCAAGCCCTGGAGAACGCCCGCCTCGCCCCCGCCGATGTCGACGCCGTCGAGGCGCACGGCACCGGCACCCGGCTCGGCGATCCGATCGAGGCGCAGGCGCTGCTCGCGACGTACGGGCAGGACCGACCCGCCGACCGCCCACTGTGGCTCGGTTCGCTGAAGTCGAACATCGGGCACACCCAGGCCGCCGCCGGCGTCGCCGGGGTCATCAAGATGGTGCAGGCGATGCGGCACGGGCTGCTCCCCGCGACCCTGCACGTCGAGACCGCGTCCCCGCACATCGACTGGTCGGCCGGCGCCGTCTCGCTGCTCACCGAGGCGCGGCCGTGGGCCGACGCGGACGACCGGCCCCGGCGGGCCGCGGTCTCCTCGTTCGGCATGAGCGGCACCAACGCCCACCTCATCCTGGAGCAGGCGCCCGAGCCCACGGCCGAGCCCGCTGCCGAGCCCGCCCCGCGCGCGCTCCCGGTGGTTCCGGTGCTGCTCTCGGCCGCGCAGGCCGCCGCCCTGCCGGCCCAGGCCGAGCGGTGGGCGGCCGCCCTCGCCGCCGAACCGGACCTGCGCCCGCTCGACCTGGCCTTCTCGTCGGTGGTCGCCCGGGCGGCCCTGGACCACCGGGCCGTGGTCGCCGCCGCGGGCCGGGACGACCTGCTGGCCGGGCTGCGTGCGCTGGCGGCCGGTGAGCCGTCCGGCGCGGTGGTCGCCGGCCAGGCCGGAGACCGGGGCTCGCTCGCGGTGCTGTTCTCCGGCCAGGGGGCCCAGCGCGCCGGGATGGGCCGCGAGCTGTACGAAACCTTCCCCGTCTTCGCGTCGGCGCTGGACGAGGTGTGCGGGCACCTGGACCGGGTGTTGCCGCAGCCGCTTCGTGAGGTCCTGTTCGCGCCCGACGGCTCGCCGGAGGCGGGCCTGCTGGACCAGACCGTGTTCACCCAGGCCGGGCTGTTCGCCGTCGAGGTGGCGCTGTTCCGCCTCGTGGAGTCGTTCGGGGTCGTGCCGGACTTCGTGGGCGGCCACTCGGTCGGGGAGATCACGGCCGCGTACGTGGCCGGGGTACTGACGCTGAAGGACGCGTGCGCCCTGGTCGCGGCCCGCGGCAAGCTGATGCAGGCGTTGCCGGCCGGCGGCGGGATGCTGGCGGTGAACGCGCCCGAGGCCGAGGTGCTGGCCTCGCTGGACGGGCTGACCGACCGGCTGGGCATCGCGGCGGTCAACGCCCCGTCCGCCGTCGTCGTCTCGGGTGCGGTGGAGGCCCTGGACGAGGTGGAGCGGGCCTGGCGGGACCGGGGCGTCCGGACGCGGCGGCTGACGGTCAGCCACGCGTTCCACAGCCCGCTGATGGAGCCGATGCTGGCGACGTTCCGCCGCATCCTCGGCAAGCTGACGTTCTCCGCCCCGACGCTGCCGATCGTGTCCAACCTGACCGGAGCCCTCGCGGACCCGGAGGAGATCCGCACCGTCGACTACTGGGTCCGGCACGTCCGCGAGGCCGTCCGGTACGCCGACGGGATCGCCGCCCTGCGCGCGGCCGGCGCCGACACGTTCCTGGAGATCGGCCCGCAGAGCGTCCTCACCGCGCTGACCGGCGACATCCTGCCCGGCGACGACGACGTGCTCGCCGTCGCCGCCCAGCGCAAGGACCGGCCCGAGGCATACGCCCTGCTCGTCGCCCTCGGCGACCTGCACGTCCACGGCGTCCCCGTCACCTGGCAGGCGTGGTTCGCCGACACCTCCGCGGCGTGGGTGGACCTGCCGACGTACGCGTTCCAGCGGGAGCGGTTCTGGCCCGAGGTGGGGTCGTGGCGGGTCGGTGACGTCTCCGGTGCGGGTCTCGGGGTTGCCGGTCATCCGCTGCTGGGTGCGGCGGTGCGTCTGGCGGGTGACGACGAGGTGGTGTTGACGGGCCGGTTGGCGTTGTCGTCGCATCCGTGGTTGGGCGATCACGTGGTGTCGGGTGCGGTGGTGGTGCCGGGCACGGCTCTGGTGGAGTTGGTGGTGCGGGCCGGCGACGAGGTGGGTTCGTCGCGGGTGCGGGAGTTGACGATTGCGGCGCCGTTGGCCCTGCCATCGTCGGGTGGCGTGCGGGTGCAGGTGCGCGTCGGCGCGGCGGAGGGGTCCGGGGCGCGCCAGGTGACGGTGCACTCGCAGCCGGAGGAGGACGTCGAGGCGGAGTGGGTCCGGCACGCCGAGGGTGTGCTGGAGCCGGCCGCCGCCGAGGAGCCGACCGTCGGTGCCTGGCCGCCGGCCGGGACGTCCGAGGTGGAACTGGCCGGCTGGTATCCGACCTTCGCGGAGCACGGGCTCGCGTACGGGCCGGTGTTCCAGGGCTTGCGGCGGGTGTGGGCCGGCGACGGCGAGGTGTACGCCGAGGTGGCCCTGCCCGACCAGGCGGCGGGCGACGCGACGGGATTCGGGGTGCACCCGGCGCTGCTGGATGCCGCCCTGCACCCGATCGGGCTGCTCGACGCCGGGACCGGTTCCGGTCCGCGGGTGCCGTTCGCGTTCGAGGGTGTGCAGGTGCACGCGTCGGGTGCGTCCGTGTTGCGGGTGCGGTTGACCCGTGCGGGTTCCGGGGTGCGTCTGGTGGCGGTGGACGGGTCGGGTGCGCCGGTGGTGTCGGTGGACTCGCTCGTGTTGCGGGAGATGGGCGCGGCGTCGGCCCCGGCCGGGACCGACCGGTCGCTGTTCGAGGTGTCGTGGCGGGCCGAGGACGTGACCCCGGCCGGGGACGTCTCGGGTTGGGCGGTGCTGGGCGACGCCGAGCTGCCGGGTGTGCCGGTGTTCGGGGACGTGGCGGCGCTGGTCGCGGCCGTCGAGGCCGGCAAGGGCACCCCGGACCGCGTGCTCCTTCCGGTGCCCACCGTCTCCGGCGTGGCGGTTCCGGCTGCAGTGCGATCGGTGACGACCGAGGTGTTGGCGGTGGTGCAGTCGTGGTTGGCTGCCGAGTCGCTGGCGGACGTGCGGCTGGTGGTGGTGACGCGGGGCGCGGTGGTGGCCCGCGACGAGGACCGGGTGGCGGATCTGGCGGGTGCGGCGGTGTGG
The DNA here is from genome assembly GCF_043204765.1 of Micromonospora sp. NPDC047730. Taxonomy (NCBI): domain Bacteria; kingdom Bacillati; phylum Actinomycetota; class Actinomycetes; order Micromonosporales; family Micromonosporaceae; genus Micromonospora; species Micromonospora sp. NPDC047730. The sequence continues at coordinate 6,517 of NZ_JBIDCU010000050.1, forward strand.
GGTCTGCTGCGGTCGGCGCAGTCGGAGCACCCGGACCGGATCGTCCTGGCCGACCTCGACCGGGAGCCGGACGCCGACGCGCTGGCCGTGCTCGCCGCCGTGGCCGACGACCCGGCCCCCACCGGCGGTCAGCTGGCGATCCGTGAGGGCGCCGTGTTCGTACCCCGGCTTGCGCGCCTCACCGGCGCGGAGCTGGTACCCCCGGCGACGGGCCTCTGGCACCTCGCGCCCGTCAGGCCCGGAACGCTGGACGGCATCGACCTGGTGCCCGCCCCGGCGGTGAAGCTCGGCCCGGGCCAGGTACGGATCGCCGTCCGCGCCACGGGTGTGAACTTCCGGGACGTGTTGATCGCCCTGGGCATGTACCCGGACCCGGCCGCCAGGATGGGCAGCGAGGGCGCCGGCGTCGTGCTGGAGGTCGGCCCCGGCGTCGACGGCCTGGTCCCCGGCGATCGGGTGATGGGCATGTTCGAGCCCGGCTTCGGCCCCCAGGCCGTGGCCGAACGGGAGCGGATCGCGAAGATCCCCGCCGGCTGGTCGTTCGCCCAGGCGGCGTCCGTCCCGCTCGTCTTCCTGACGGCGTACTACGCGTTGCGTGATCTGGCCGGTTTGCGACCGGGGGAGTCGGTGCTGGTCCACTCGGGTGCGGGTGGGGTCGGTATGGCGGCGATCCAGCTCGCCCAGCATTTCGGTGCGACGGTGTACGCGACCGCCAGCCCTGGTAAGTGGGGTGTGCTGCGTGGTTTGGGTGTGGCGGGGGAGCGGATCGCGTCGTCGCGGTCGACGGAGTTCGAGCAGGCGTTCGCGTCGGCGTCGGGTGGCGCGGG
>NZ_JBIDCU010000051.1:0-6994 GCF_043204765.1 Micromonospora sp. NPDC047730
GATCAGCCTCATCGGAATCCTGATGATCTCCGTCGGCGCGGCCCTGATCGTCTTCGTGCGTCGCAGAAGGACATCGGCGGACGAGCTCTAGTCAGCGCGTGTCCACCACGTCGCCGGGTAGCCGGTGATGGTTGTAAATCATCGCCTTGGGAACGAGCGCCCCCACCGATAACTGGTGAGGTGAGCCTGGCGCGGACCAACTGTTCCTTGAGCCACCCCTGGTGGGCGGCGGAGGCCACGTCGGGACTGACCGGCACCGGGGTAGGTGCCGGCCAGTCCCGACGGTGCGCGATGACCGGCCGCCCCCATCAGCAGTGCCTACGATGACCGCACCCGAGCCGAGGGCCAAGAACACAACGCCCGCCGCGCAGTCACCGCCGCCGGGGGCCTGGGTGATGCAGCCGTTCACGCTGATGTCGTCCAAACCAGGCCGACGGAGCGGTCGTGGGCGTCCACAGCGACCTGTTTGGGCTGGGCGGACACCCCGAGGCGAACTCACTGCGGCGAAGGCTGGGTGAGTAGGTTGACCAACCCGTCTGGGGACTGTGGACGTGGGATAGGCTCGGCTGCCAGTGCGTAGAACTGGCGACGAGCCGACCCCGGGCGCCGCCGGTACCCGCAGATGCAGTCCCACCCCACGACCGCATCGTGCCGATCCGCGTCTATCCGGGGCAATGCGGTTCCACTCACGCTGGCGCCCGCTGCTCCAAAACCATACCGAACGGATCGGTATTGAATGTGGCGGCCCCCCATCCGTAAGGATGTGATCTTCCGTTGTGGTGTTGCGTGTGTCAGGCTGACTCGAGTTGGCCATCGGAGCGAGGAGCGGGCCTGCGATGGCGGTGGCTCTGACCCGACGCAGGCGGGGGTTGCTCCCCTCAACAGCGGGTTTCTTTGAGGATCGCCTGGTACCAGACTCGGTGTACACCGTGCTACGTCATGAGTGCCCGGAGTGGTTCCCGGATCCGATGTCTGCGGACCTGTTCGCTGAGGACGGCCCGATGTCGATACCGCCGATGATCATGCCGGTGGTGATTGTCCTGCGGCGGTGGAAAGGGCTGTCGGACCGTGCGGCGGTGGACCGACTCACCGTCGATGTCCGGTGGAAGTACGCCGCAGGCGGTCTGGACTCTGTGGCGGTAAGGCCGGGCCCGGTTTCGGAGAGCATCACCGCGACCGAGGTGAGCCCGGGCAACCAGGGTTATGCCGGCCACCAAGTAACGGGCCGCCGAGTGTGCGGCCAGGATCTCATCACGCGATCGGAGAACTCGCCATGCAAGCCAGATCTTCCCAGCGAGGCCGTCCCAGGAGCTTTCGTGAGTACCTGAGCCGGCTGGACGAGTTCGGAGACCTTCGGCGGATCGATTGGGAGGTAGACACCGCGTTCGAAATCGGCGCAATCACACGCCACAGCAGTGAGGTGTGCGCACCGGTTCCACTGTTCACCAACATTCGTGGACACAGTGGGTATCGCGTGGCCGGGGCGCCCCTCGCTTACAGTTCCTCTGCCGAAGCCCGGATGGCCCGGGTAGCTCTCGCACTGGGGCTGGCTCCGACCACCCCTGGCGGACGGATCGTCGAAGAACTCGCCGCGGCGATGCACCGCGAGCCCATCGCCCCGGTTGTCGTGGAGGACGCGCCGTGCCATGAAAAAGTGTTGGTCGGCGACGCGGCGGATCTGATGAGTCTGCCGAGTCCGCTGCTACATGTCGGAGACGGCGGCCGCTATATCAACACGATCGGTATCTTCGTAGTCGCCAGCCCGGACCGAAAATGGACGAACTGGTCGATCGCCCGAGCGATGCTGATCGACGGCAAACGGATGACCGGTATCGTCAGTGCCAGCCAGCACAACAACGTGATCCGCCAGATGTGGCAACAACGCGGTGAACCGATGCCGTTCGCGCTTGTTCAAGGCCCCGAGCCAAGCGCATTGTTCGTCGGCGGCATGCCGCTGCCTGACGGAATAGACGAAGCGGGCTTCCTCGGTGGACTGTTCGGCGAGCCGATTGAAACCGTGCGCTGCAAGACCGTGGACCTTGAGGTCCCGGCATCCGCCGAGCTGGTCATCGAGGGCTACCTGGCCAATGACGAGACGTGGCTCGAGGGGCCCACCGGCGAGTACCACGGCTATATACCCACTGTCCGCAAACACCGCCCCGTGTACCACGTTACCGCGATCACTCATCGAACAGAGCCGATCATCCCGGTCGTCTGCGCGGGCAAACCGGTTGACGAGGACCATACGATCTGCGGCCCTGGGATCGCAGCTGTCCTGCTGGAGGAGTTGCGTCGCGCCGACCTGCCAGTCATTTCGGCCTGGGTCGTCCCAGAAAGCGCCTGCACCCTGCTGGCCGTCTGCGTCTCTCCGGACTGGGCGCAGCTTACGGGGTTGACCTCGGCCGACCTCGCGCGGCGCATCCTTGATGTCTGTAAAGCTCCAGACGCCGCTCACGCTGGCTGGTGGATCAACAGGCTGATGGTCGTCAACCACGACATCGACCCCACCGATATGCGCGACCTGCTTTGGGCCTGGTCAACCCGGTGCCATCCGGTCACCGGCCGGGAGACCGTCATGGACCAGCGGATCCCGGCCGGCGTCGTTTTCTACTCGGAGGCAGAACGTAGTGCGGCACGCGGTCCGGTCGAAGTGTTGGACTGCCTGCTGCCCATCGGACAGAACGCGCCCCGCAGCACCGCCTTTTCCGTCAACTTTCCGGCTGACCTGCAACAGCGGGTGCTAGCCAGGCTGAACCACGACCAGCCGACCGGGCGCTTTTCAGGCTGATCTTGCAGCTCAGTACGGGCCCGGCAGGCCCGGAGATCGATGAGGGCGAGGGCCGCCTCACCGCCGGTGAGGCGGCCCCATCCGGCAACTGGCGTACGCGATCCTGGACGGCACGCTGATTTCCGATGGACCACGTGGCAGACCAGGAGCCGTGCTACTCCGGCAAACACAAGAGGCATGGCCTGAGCATGCAGGTCGTCGCCGACGCCGGTCGACTCGTGTGGGCCTCACCGGCGGGCCCGCGCCGCACCACCGCAATCGTGGAGGCCATCTTCGTCCTGCACCGCGTCGAAGCGAACGGCCACGCAGGATGGAAAATGGCCCAATATGAGCTGTTATGACCTTGGAGTGGAGTTCCAAACCGGAGTGTTCCCGGCATCGGCAGGCCAGTAACGGGTGCCGCGCGCGATCTCGAGAATCGACAGGATGGGGTCACGCAGCGCCGGGGCGACCGCGACAGCACACCGTGATTGTGTTGAATGTGGACTCCCGTCGGCATCCATAACGACCGCGCCTGCCTCGTGCGCGATGACGGCGCCGGCGGCGGTGTCCCATGTTCCGTTCCAGATGCTGATGCTGGCGTCGAGGGAACCTTCTGCGACGAAGGCCAGCTCGATGGCTGTGGAGCCTAACCGGCGCAGCCCCTGGGCGCGGGTGGTCAACTCGCGATCCAGTTCCCGGCACAGCAGATCATCGATTCCCGGTTGGGGCCCGCCGTAATCGGTGAGAGCGACCAATGCTTTGGACAGGTCGGCCGTTTTGGAAACTTGTATGCGAGCACCATCGCGATAGGCGCCGCCAGCGCGTGTGGCCCAGTACCGGCGCCCGAGGAACGGGACTGCGATGACGCCGAGAATCGGGTAGCCGTCGTGCACCAGGCCAAGCGAGATCGAACTCAGCGGTAAGCCATGGCTGAAGTTGGTGGTGCCGTCGATGGGGTCGAGTACCCAGTAAGTATTGGGGTTACCCACCGCGCCGGTCTCCTCACCGAGGAAGCCGATCGTTGTGTCGACTTGGAGCAATGCGGCGCGGACGAGGCACTCGATGGCGACATCGGCATCCGTGACGATCTCGTGGGCGTCCTTCTGCCGGACGGCGGTGGCGGGATTTCTCAGCACATAGTCGACGGCCTTGTCGATAACGTCGTGCGCGACCGGCAACAGCGCATCAGGGTCAGGCCTTGGCATGAACTCCGCCGTCCACTTCAGTCATCGCGCCGGCTCCCTCGAGCCGCCCCGTGAAGCGTACCGGCTGTCCTGACGGGCTGAGTCGCGCGGTCTGGCTCGACTGCCAATTCTTGTCGTCCCGCATGGGACGCACCGCTCACTCGCCGTCTCCTGGGACGCCGGTCTCGAAGATCCGCTGCACCGAAGCCCGCGCCCGCACCGGAATGTCACGACCAAGCTTGGACCTCGTCGGTGCCTTCGCGTAACGCGGGCAGCAGCGCGGTCTTGCGGACCGTCAATCACGCTGGTGCCAAAGGAACGGTGACCACACCGCTCGCGAGGTCCCCGTGCGCAATGTTCTGATTCTTTTGGCAAGCTCCTGTCCCGCTTTGTCGTCCTGATCCGCATTTTGCGCAAGCCAAGTGACCAGCTCGACCTCGAGTGCATCCGCCAGTAGGCCGTAACCAGGCCAGTCGAGCACATCGAAGCCGTAGCTTTCCGCGAATTCCCGATACTCGCCGGCCGAGTGCCATCCGAGCCGGTCGTAGTACACCGCAGCGGGCACGAGGTCCAACTCGCGCGGTCCCACCGCCACGGTGTCCAGGTCGCCTAGCACCGGCCTGCCACGGCGGTCCCGGAAGACGTTGCACACATTTGCGTCGCCATGGACGACGCCCGGCCGGAGTGAGAACGCCAGCCGTTCGTACCTGGTCGCCAGTCGGCCCAGCAGACCACTGATGAACAGCTTGTCCTCGTCGGTCAGGGCCGTGGCGTTCGCGAAACAGGACCGCGCTCGGCGAAACGGGTCCGCACGCGGCAACGCGATGTCGGCAGGCGGCTCCAGGGCGTGCAACTGGCGGAGCAGGGACGCCAACTCTGCCGGGGTGCCGTAGCTGACCTCGTCTCCCACCGATTCCCACAGCGTCACGAAATGATCGCCGACGCGCAGTGGCTGAGCCATCTCGAGCGGCCGAACCGCAGGAATCGCGGATCCTGCCAGCCACCTGGCAACCTTGATCTCTCGCTCGGCCTCAGCGGCGCGAACGTCCCCCCGCCCGACTCGCGCCACGACAGTTCGCGAGGCAAGCCAGAACACCGCATTCTCACCGAGTCGGATCAGTTCTCCGTCGGAAAGATTCACGTGATTCGTCGAACATGCCTCGCGCAGAATCAGCCACGCGCGCTGTGCGTCGAAGGAGTCGCTCGGGACATGCACCATAAACGGCCCCTTGTCGGTCCGCGTACGCGTTCGCGGTTTCGCCATTGCACAGGCCCATCGCGTTGCCGCCGACGGCAACGCTCGGGGTCGCAACGACGGTCACGGAAGGCGCGGGTGTGGTCAGTACGCCCAGACACAATAAGGCAGGTGCCCAAACGGGTATACATCGACGCCCCGGATCCGGCGCCATGTCGAATTCTCCGGTTACGTCATGGAATTGCCGGCGTTGAGGGCTGAATGGCAAACAAGCCAGACTTCTGCTCACCTTTAGGTGGCTAGGCTGGCAAGCCCTCACCAAACCGGACAGAAACAGATAATCGGGCCACTACCGATGCCCGACGTTGCTTGACGATCACCAGGCACGTCGGTACTTTGTGCGCCCAGGGACATGGGAGTCTTCATGGGTAGCAGCCTCGAAACTAGCAGCTTTGTGATATGTCCAGCACACCTGGAGAAGATGGCGCGGCTTTTCCGGGCACCTGTCATCGCGTCGCTGTCTGCAGTGAGTCCACTCGGGCAACCGCAGTCCAGTCCGATGTGGGCCAAATTCGACGATGGCCAGGTTCTGTTCTCCACCGCGGCGAACCGGCTGAAAGTCCGCTACATGCTGATCAACCCCCGGGTCAGCGTTCTGGCGTGGGATCCAGATATCCCGGGCAGCTACATCGAAGTACGCGGCACTGCGTCGATCTCGTCTGAGGGTGCGATGGAGCTCATCGATGAACTGTCGCTCGCTTACCGCAGCACACACTGGGTCCCCCAGCCGGACGAAACGCGAGTCACCGTACGCGTAACGCCGACGAAGACCTTTTCGCGGGCCTGAAGTCCGCTCTGTGGAGCAACGCCATCGTGCTACGAGGAGGGCAGGTGCGGCGCCCGGTTCAAGCAGTGCTGTTCGATGTCGACGACACGCTCATCGACTACGCCAGTGCGGAGTACAACGGCATCGTCAGCTACCTCCGCGCTCTTGGCGTGGAGGGTGAGCTCGATGCGGCGGCGGCCAGGTTTGGGGAGCTACAAGCGTTCCACTTCGACCGCTTCCTCGCTGGCCGGACCGACTATGTGGGACAGGCTCGCGCGCTCGCAGTGGACATGATCGCCTGGATGAAAGCACCCTCGGTGCACGATCCATACCGCTGGTTCTTGGGCTATCGTGAGCGTTATGAGGCGTCGCTGCGGCTTTTTCCCGATGTCCTCGATGGGCTCGCCTCGTTAGGCAACGTGCCCCTGGGAATCGTGACCAACAGCGACACCGCCTTCTCGCGGGTCAAGCTTCGCCGGGTGGGCCTGCTCTCGCGGTTCCATTGTGTTGTCGGCGTCGACGCAGCGGGGGTGTCGAAACCGCATCCCCGTATCTTCCACGCGGGCTGCGCGGCATTGGGATACCCACCCGCTGTAACCGCGTACGTAGGCGACAACAAGCTTGGAGACGCAGCAGCCGCCGACGCAGCCGGTCTCCTTGGTGTCTGGGTCAACAGGTTCGGCGCCGGTGGAGACGGTGTGACCGACCTCCGACAGCTTGCTGCGGTTCTGAAACTTGATCCCGGGCCGGTCGCAACGCTGCCGCGGCAAGCTCGATTAGCCTCGGGCCTTCGGTAAGCCCTGTCCGCATCGCGGATCTTGGCTGATCGTCGAACGGCCAACCGACGCCACCGGGCCGGTCACCAGCAGCCCGACATCCGGGCATTCCGCCCGTACGCGCTGGGCGGTTTGCAGTCCGCCGTCGGCGCCTGGCGGCATCCGAATGTCCAGAATGGCCACGTCGACGGGGGTACGGGCCAGTAGCTCCAGCAGTCGGTCGCCGTCCTCCACGCAGCCGAC
>NZ_JBIDCU010000052.1:0-6391 GCF_043204765.1 Micromonospora sp. NPDC047730
TCGCCGACTCCCACGGCGGGCTCGGCTACCTGCTCAAGGACCGCGTGGCCGACATCGACGACTTCCTCGACGCAGTCGAGCGAGTCGGCGCCGGCAGCACGGTCCTTGACCCCGAGGTGGTCCGGCAGCTACTCGGCCGAAACCGCCGGGCCGATCGCCTCGCGGCCCTGACAGAACGTGAACGCGCCGTGCTCGCCGGAATGGCCGAAGGCCGGTCGAACGAGTCGATCGCCGCTGCTTTGCACCTGTCCGAGAGCTCCGTGGAGAAGTACGTCGCGTCGATTTTCACCAAGCTGAACCTAGTCACCGATCGTGACACCAACCGGCGCGTCCTCGCCGTCGTCACCTACCTGAGGTCCTGAACCCGCCCCGACGCCCAAGACGCCAACGTACCCGGCTCGCAAGATCCTGCATACTGATCTGCCGCAGACCGAGCGGCTGGATCGCCGGGCGTCGCCGGCTCGTACGGCGTCTGGCGGCCACCGTGGGATGGCGCTGGCGATTGTCAGAGGCCCGTGGTCGTGGACGACGCTCGCCGCAACCGGCACATGCACGAGGAGTCCGGCATGCCGGCCCGACGTCGCAGCGCAGCGATAGCCTGCCGTCATGGCGAGTGCCGAACTGGATGAGTTGATCGTCGCGGACGCCGACGCGCTGCGCGCGTGGTTGTCGGCCCACCACGCCACGTCGCCCGGCGTCTGGCTCGCCCTGACCAAGAAGGGCGGCACAGTCACGACGCTGACCTGGCAGCAGGCGGTCGACGAGGCCCTGTGTTTCGGCTGGATCGACGGGCAGGCACGTAAACGGGACCAGGAAACCTCCTGGATCCGGTTCACCCCTCGCAGGCCGCGCAGTTCCTGGTCACAACGCAACGTCGCCCACGTGGCCCGGCTGGAAGCGCAGGGGCGAATGCTGCCCCCAGGCCGCGCCGCGGTAGAAGCCGCGAAAGCGGATGGGCGGTGGGCGGCCGCCTACGCCCCGCCGTCGGAGGCCGAGGTGCCGGCCGACCTCCTTGCCGCCATCGCTGCCGACCCCGCCGCCCAGGCCATGTTCGACGTGCTCACCAAGACCAACCGGTTCGCTCTCATCCACCGCGTCAATGCCGTCAAACGGGCGCAGACCCGCGAGCGGAAGATCAGCGAGTTCGTTGCCATGCTGGCCCGTCACGAGACGATTTACCCGCAGAAGGCCAAGCCTTCGAACTCGCCGTAGTTGGAGACTTGCCGAAGCGAAGCGCCGAGGCGCCGGGCGACGCCGCTGTCGCCCGTCGGGATCGGGGAGCACGCGGGGAGCGGGCAGGTGCGCTGAACGGCGTTGAACTGCATTCAACAGCACGCAACGGCGCTCAACTGCACCCGCGCCCACCTGCGGGTTCTCGTTTCTGCAGGTCAGAGTTGGTGCGGCGTCCTGCTTCACACCGAAGAGGTCACTGGTTCGATCCCAGTATCGCCCAGGCAGGTCAAAGGCCACTTCCCGGAAACGGGAGGTGGCCTTTCTGCTGTCGTACAGCAGCGGCGTCAGCGGCCGAGGGAGTCGCCGAGGCGCTTGGGCGCTTCCCGCGTTGCCCTGGACGAGACCTGGGTGTAGATGATCCCTGCCGTCGGGATGGCTCCTCCTGCCCGGCTGCCGGCGAGGAAGCGCCGAGTCGGGTCGAGATCGTCCGGCCTGGTGTCGGTCCAACTAGTGATGATCGATTGGCGGCGAGCTGCGAGGCCTACGCGGTTCAGGGTGCGCGGCGGCTGAAGTCACGCGCTGGTAGCCTGACGCGTCTCGCGCAGAAGGTGGAGTCTGCCCAGTGCTCAGGATGGTGCTACGTAGGTCAGTCGCGGTCGTGGCTGCCTGCATGGTGACCGCGTGCGGTTCTCCAACGGCTCACACAGCCGATCGATCAGCGGGCGAGACGATCCCCTCCACGGCGCGGGCGACGGGCTCGGCCTCAGCCACGAAGCCGGCTTCCCCAGCAGTTCCGGCGACCGGCGGATCCGGCTACTCCGCGACGCTGTCCGCACGCTTGCTGACCACGGACTCAGTGCCGCCCGGATTCACTGTGGAGATCGCGACAGTCATGCCGCCGGATGCTGGAGATCAGCCCCCAGGTGTCGACCTGCCCTGCTCGGACAGCATGATCCCGCTGCTGTCGGCCGCACGGCTAACCGGGACTCCGTCAGCGATGGCCGCCGCCACCCTCAGCTATGACGCGGGTCCCGATGACCTCTGGGTGGGGGACGAAGTCCTCAGGACCTACGCCGATGACGGCGCACAACGAGCAATGACCAACCTGCGAACCTTCATCGGCCGTTGTCCTACCCTCGTCGTGTCGTCCGGCCTTGGCATCGGCGACAGGTACCGGTTCGCAGTGGCACCAGGGCCGCAGTTGGGCGATGACAGTATTCACGTCAGCTGCAGCTCGACGTCCGATTCTGGCACGTTGGAATGCGACAGTATTCTCGTTCGGATCGGAACCACCTTGGTGGCCGTCAAGGAGCAGGGCAACAAACCCGGCGGCAACAAATACCTCACCCAGCTCGCCGAAGCTGCGCTCCGCTCATTCCAGACGACCGGATCCTGAATGGCCTTACGCGCGCCCGAGGCCAGGGCCGTTTGCGACCCGAGTGGCGGGACTGGGCCGTCGCCGTCTACCGGCAAGAGCAACCCAGCCGCGTGACCGTGCTCGGCGTGGTCATGGCCGCCCTGGAGGCCGGCAACGGAGTGGCCAACTGCGTGACTACCGGCACGAACAACGCCCGGACGTCCCCGGGCGGTGGGAAACTGTTTGTGCAGGTGAGCGGCTGTGGCACTGCTGGTCGGGAACGCTCGTTGGTTGCCTGGGGGTCACGGTCGCGGGATGCCCCGGGTCGCCTTGGCCGTCAGCATGGTCGCTTCCGCTAGTCTCCGCGGATGGCTGTCCGGGCGGGTCGTGGTGGCCGATGGCGGGCGCCTGTGAAACCTACGCCGCCGTCGTCGTTGGAACTAGCCACCGAGGACCACGATCTTGAGGATGAGGCCACGTTTCGACGGCTAGGTTTCTTCGACCTTGACTTGTCGGGGCGGTCGGCGGATGGCGTGGAGTTCGAGCAGTGCCGGTTCAAAGGCTCGGACCTGAGCGGTACGCAGCTCGACGGGGCAGCGTTCAAGGACTGCCTGTTCGAGAGCACGAACCTGGCAAACCTGCGGGCGGAGAAAACATCGATGATCCGCGCACGGCTGTCGACCCTACGGATGACGGGCGTGCATTGGATCAACGGGGCGTTACGGGATGTGACGATCTCGGAGTGCCGGCTTGACCTGTCGTCGTTCCGCTTTACGGACTTCTCCAGCGTGGTGTTCGAGGGGTGCAACCTGACCCGGGCGGACTTCCAGAACGCGGACCTGAGCGGTGCCCGGTTCACGAACTGTGATCTGACTGGCGCGCAGTTCTCGCAGGCGACGATGGAGGGGACCCGGTTCGCCAACTGCGTCCTCGTCGGGATCGGTGGGGTGACGAGCATGGGGGGCGCGGTCGTCGCCCATCAAGATCTTGTTGCCCTGTCGTACACCCTGGCCGGCGCGCTGGGGATCCGCATCGAGGATGCCGAGGCCGAGTGATCGCCTGCGGTGCCGGCTCAGCGCCGTCTATCAGCAATAAGTCAGCGGTCCATGATCGTCCGTCGGTGCGGCAGACCCGGCGTGTGGTTCCGTCTGGCAGTTGGCGACTGCTGCGGCCAGCGCTGGCTGGGTCAGTTGATCAGTGGGCCTCGACGAGTGGGGCAAGGCAACGCGGTTACTGGTAGCCCGCCGACGAGGGCCCAAGCATGGGGGCGGTGGCCGCGCGAAGGCATGCCGGTCGTCCAGGAGCCGGCTCCACAGCCGCTCAGGGTCAGGTCAACCGTTCACCTGGGAGGGGGAGGGGTGGCTGCCGGTGGCCAGCTCCGACCCCCGGGAGCCGGATCCGTGCCGGGTGAGGTTGGGTCAACTGCGCCACTGTGGCGGTGTCCGCCGGGGCGGGTCCGTGACACGAGAGCCGGCTCCGTCTGTTCCGGCAGCCTCCGTACGTGCGTCAAGGTCCGCTTGACGTGGCGGGCCGGGCGGCGGCCCGCTCCCCAAGAGAGCGGGTCGACGGCAGACAGTGAGGATGGCAGCAGAAGCGGGGGTTCAGGTCACGCTGTGCGCTGACGCACTCCGCGGGCGACTCGGAGAGCGAGCCAGGTGCCGCCGGCCAAGAGACTCAGACCGAACAAGGCGATGACGATCTCATAGATCCGAGAAGAATCGCCGGGAGGCGGCCCATCCGGCGGCAGGCCATCCCAAGCGTTCCAAGCGCCGTAGACGAACAGCACACCGACAACTGCCAACGCGAGCGCCACAAGCAGAGACGCGGCCCGCCCGATCCACATCAGCATCGCAGCAGTATTGCAGCAAAGCCGCCTCCGGTGCGTGGCTGTCTGGGGCACAGGAGGCACGAGACACTGTCAAACGTTGTCGACCAGTGAGCAGCCCTGGCAACCTGCGACGCCGTGTGAGCAGGTGAGCGGGTCCTCCAGCGGGCCGGATCCGTCGAAGACAGTTGCGGGATCGAGCACCGGTCGACGGTAGTTGTTTGGCGTCAGTTCCGGGAGCGCCGGTAGCCCTGCTGCTGTCGACAGCAACGATGACAGCAACAGGGCCAGACGGTGAGGGCCGAAGACGGAAAGTGGTGGATCATTTGCCCGACGTCAGAGACGTGCGCGGGCGCGCACGGACGGAGCGGTCGACACAGTCGACAGCCCGCGGTCGATGAGTTCGTCGCGCCGGGTGGTGTCGAGCTGCCCAGGCAGCACACGCTCACTCGCCGTGGGCTGGTCGAGAACGGCAAGGACAGGCGAGGATGCATGCACCCTCAACATCAACTATGCAACGGCCCTGTACGAGCACACCACTGACCCGCATAACTCGGCCTGCGAACTATGGTGGTCGCCGCGTCGCGGACTTAAGCTCGCCCCATGGGGCTCTTGACCTTCAGCATCAACGTCACCCTGGACGGGTGCGTCGACCATCAGGAGGGAATCGCCGACGACGAGACACACGCCTTCTTCACCCGCCTCATGGACGAGGCCGGGGCGATGCTGTGGGGCCGTGTCACCTACGAGATGATGGAGAGCTACTGGCCGGCGGTCGCCCGCGGCGACGAGGAGGCGCCGCCGGCGATGCGCGAGTGGGCGATCAAGCTGGAGGCCAAGCCAAAATACGTGGTGTCGTCCACGCGAAAGGACTTCCCGTGGACCAACAGCCACCACATCGCCGGTAACCTGCGCGCGGGCGTGCAGAAGCTCAAGGACGCGACCCCGGCCGGCGTGCTCCTCGGGAGCGGCAAGCTCGCGACCGAGCTGGACCGGCTGGAACTGATCGACGAGTACAAGTTCCTCGTCCACCCCAGGATCGCCGGCCACGGCCCGACCCTGTACCAGAGCGGGCTGCCCGGCACGCGACGGCTCGAGCTGGTCTCGGCGAAGCCGCTCCGCGGCGGCGCGGTCGCCATGCACTACCGGCGCGCGCGCTGACTCAGAGCAGTCCCTTCGCGCCAAGCTCGCGGGCTGCGCGTCGTCGGGAGCCTTCTCGCCGCGCAACACGGCGTACCCGCTGCGCGAATCGGGTCTGTCCGGTAAACCGTGCGTGAGGCCCGGCGGTTTCATCAGTGAGTGGTTCTCTCGAACCGACCGGCGAAGATGATCGCGAACGCGTTGAGCGCGGGCTCCACCTCATCATCCAGCGTGCCCGACCCCAGCGCGTTGAGCGAGCGCCCGCACGGTCGCACGATGGACGCCGAAACGCTTCACCAAGTCCTTCACGCGCTCGCCCTTGGCGTATCGACCAAGCAGGTCAGCTCGATCTCAGGCATTCAAACGAGTTTGAGTCACAGGCGAATTCTTCGCCACCGGGCCTCGCACATCCTCGATAGGCTGGCGCGAAGGATGCGGCACCGGGCGCCTCCCTTGAGAACACGCCGAATCAGCGAACAGAGCGGCTTGCGGGGGTTCGAGAAGCACCTGGCGAGGTCCACACAGGTCGACGGCCACTTCCCGGAAACGGGAGGTGGCCATTCTGCTGTCGTACCGCGGCGGTGCCGACCTGGCATAACCGCAGCTCGACCCCGACCCGGCTGCAAGACTTGCAAGGATGAGCAGCGACGGGAAGCGTTCAGGAGGGCGGCGGCTGGAGCCCGCCGCGCCGGGGAGCAAGGTGACCCCGCTGGAGCTCTTCTACGACCTGGTCTTCGTCTTCGCCTTTCTCAACGTGACGGCGACGAACGCCAAATACCTCACCCCGACCGCGTTGGTGAAGTGGGCTGTGTCAAGGATCTTGGACAGGTCTTCGTGGATTTGCTGGTCAGGCTGCTATCAGGGTCTGGTGTTCGGTGAGGGCTTCGGCGGGGGTG
>NZ_JBIDCU010000053.1:0-5999 GCF_043204765.1 Micromonospora sp. NPDC047730
TGCTCGTCGTCGCTGGTCGCGCTGCACCTCGCGGCGCAGGCGCTGCGCTCCGGTGAGTGCGACCTCGCCCTCGCGGGCGGCGTGACCGTGATGGCCACCCCGAGCGCGTTCATCGGCTTCTCTCGGCAGCGGGGTCTGTCGGCCGATGGGCGGTGCAAGTCGTTCGCGGCTGCCGCCGACGGCACCGGTTGGGGTGAGGGCGTGGGCATGCTGCTGGTGGAGCGGCTGTCGGACGCCCGCCGTAACGGTCACCGGGTCCTCGCGGTGGTGCGGGGAAGCGCCGTCAACCAGGACGGGGCGTCGAACGGGTTGACGGCGCCGAACGGTCCGTCGCAGCAACGGGTGATCCGCCAGGCCCTGGCGAACGCCGGCTTGTCCACGTCCGACGTGGACGCGGTGGAAGCGCACGGCACCGGCACCACCCTGGGTGACCCGATCGAGGCGCAGGCGTTGCTCGCCACCTATGGGCAGGATCGGCCGGCGGACCGGCCGTTGCTGCTCGGCTCGATCAAGTCGAACATGGGCCACACGCAGGCCGCCGCCGGCGTGGCCGGTGTGATCAAGATGGTCCTCGCCATGCGGCACGGCACCGTCCCGCCGACCCTGCACGTGGACGAACCCTCGCCGCACATCGACTGGACGGCGGGGGCGGTGGCGTTGGCGACGGAGGCCACCCCGTGGCCGGTGGTGGGTCGGCCGCGTCGGGCGGCCGTGTCCTCCTTCGGTATCTCGGGGACGAACGCTCATGTGATTGTCGAGCAGCCGTCGGTCGAGGTGGTCGAGGGCGAGGTCGTGGAGCGTCGGGTGCCGGCGGTGGTGCCGGTGGTGTTGTCGGCGCGGACGGAGGCGGCGCTTGCGGGGCAGGCGGGCCGGTGGGCGCGTTGGCTGGCCGCTGACGGGGCGGTGCGTCCGTTGGACGTGGCGTGGTCGTCGGTGACGACGCGTCCGGCGTTGGAGCAGCGGGCGGTGGTGGCCGCCGTCGACCGCGAGGATCTGCTGGCGGCGCTGACCGCTCTTGCTGCCGGTGAGCCGTCGGGTTCGGTGCTGACCGGCGCGTCCGAGCAGCGTGGGCACCTGGCCCTGATCTTCTCCGGGCAGGGGGCGCAGCGTGCCGGGATGGGCCGGGAGCTGTACGGGACGTTCCCCGTGTTCGCGTCCGCGCTTGACGAGGTGTGTGGGCACCTTGATCCGTTGCTGCCGCAGCCGCTTCGTGACGTCCTGTTCGCTCCGGAGGGCTCGCCGGAGGCGGGCCTGCTGGACCAGACGGTGTTCACGCAGGCGGGGTTGTTCGCGGTCGAGGTGGCGTTGTTCCGCCTGGTGGAGTCGTTCGGGGTGGTGCCGGACTTCGTGGGTGGGCATTCGGTCGGTGAGATCACGGCCGCGTACGTGGCCGGGGTGTTGTCCCTGGCCGATGCGTGTGCGTTGGTGGCCGCCCGGGGTCGGTTGATGCAGGCGTTGCCGGCCGGGGGCGGGATGCTGGCCGTGGCCGCGTCGGAGGCCGAGGTGCTGGCGTCTCTGGACGGGCTGACCGACCGGCTGGGCGTCGCGGCGGTCAACGGGCCGCACGCCGTGGTCGTGTCGGGTGCCGTCGACGCCCTCGACGAGGTCGAGCAGGTCTGGAAGGCGCGCGGCGCCCGGACCCGGCGGCTGACCGTGAGTCACGCGTTCCACAGCCCGCTGATGGAGCCGATGCTGGCCGAGTTCCGGGCGGTCCTGGAGGGTCTCGCCTTCCGGTCGCCGCTGCTGCCGGTCGTGTCGAACCTGACCGGGGCGCTGGCTGACGGCGACGAGATCCGCACGGTCGACTACTGGGTGCGGCACGTCCGCGAGGCCGTCCGGTACGCCGACGGCGTCACCACGCTGCGCAAGGCCGGGGTGGACACGTTCCTGGAGATCGGCCCGCAGAGCGTACTCACCGCCATGGTCGCCGACGTGCTGCTCGACGAGGCGGGCGTGCTGTCCGTCGCCGTCCAGCGTCGGGACCGGCCCGAGACCCACGCGCTGCTGGCCGCCCTCGGCGAACTGCACGTCCACGGCGAGCCCGTGACCTGGCGGACCTGGTTCGCCGACTCGGGTGCCCGCCGCGTCGACCTGCCGACGTACGCGTTCCAGCACCAGCGGTTCTGGCCGGAAGCCGCGTCGCGTCAGCAGGCCACCCCGGACACGGGCGGCGACGCCGAGTTCTGGGCCGCCGTCGAGAGCGGCGACCTCGCCGCCCTCGCCGGCCAGCTCGGCGACGACGCCGCGGTGGACGCGCTGACTCCGGCCCTGCCCGTCCTGTCCACCTGGCGCCGCGCCCGCACCCGCGACGCGGCGGTGAACGGGTGGTCGTACCAGGTGGGGTGGCGGCGGATCGACCTGGCCGACTCCCCGGCGGCGGTCGGGACCTGGCTGCTGGTCGAGCCCACCGGCGAGCCGTCGGCCGACCGGATCGCCGCCGCGCTGACCGCGTCCGGTGGAGACGTGCGTCGGGTGACCGTCGACCCGGCCACCGTCACCCGCGCCGGCCTCGCCGAGCTGCTGGGCGGCGCGTCGGCCGACGCGCCGGTCGGCGTGGTCTCGCTGCTCGGCCTGCGCGACGAGCCGCACCCGGACCACCCGTCCGTGCCGGTCGGTACGGCGGCCACCCTGATGCTGCTCCAGGCGCTGCACGACGCCGGGGTGACCGCGCCGCTGTGGTGCGTGACCCGGGGCGCGGTCGACGCGGGGGACGGCGAACCCGTCCGCAGCGCCGGCCAGGGCGGCCTGTGGGGCCTGGGCCGGGTGGCCGGCCTCGAACTGTCGCAGTCCCGGGTGGGCCTGCTGGACCTGCCCGAGCGGGACGTCGACCCGGCCCGGCTCGTGGCGGCGCTCGTCGCCGCCGGCGACGAGGACCAGCTCGCGGTGCGGCCCACCGGCGTGTACGCCCGGCGGCTGACCCGGGCCACCCCCGCCGACGCGGCGGCGGCCGAGCGGTGGCGGCCCTCCGGCACCGTGCTGGTCACCGGCGGCACGGGCGCGCTGGGCGCGCACGTGGCCCGCTGGGCGGCCGGCAACGGCGCCGAGCACCTGGTGCTGACCAGCCGGCGCGGCGACGCCGCCCCCGGCTCGGCGGAGCTGCGCGACGAGCTGACCGCCCTCGGCGTACGGGTGACGGTGGCGGCGTGCGACGTGGCCGACCGGGACGCCGTGGCCGGGCTGCTGGCCCGGCTGGACGACGACCCGGCGCCGCTGACCGCGGTGGTGCACGCCGCCGGCCTGAACGACGTCGTCCCGCTCGTCGACACCGACCTGGCCCGGCTCGCCGCCGTCATGGGCGGAAAGATCGCCGGGGCGGCGCACCTGGACGAGTTGCTCGGCGACCGGCCGCTGGACGCGTTCGTGCTGTTCGCCTCGATCGCCGGGGTGTGGGGCAGCGGCGGGCAGGCCGGCTACGCGGCCGGCAACGCCTACCTCGACGCGCTCGCCGAGCGGCGGCGCACCCGGGGCCTCGCCGCCACCTCCGTGGCGTGGGGGCCGTGGGCCGACGGCGGGATGGCAACCGACGAGGCCCAGCGGGAGCTGGCCCGGCGCGGGCTGCGGGCCATGTCCCCGGCCGACGCGGTCCACGCCCTGCGGGTCGCCGTCGGGCGCGGACGCGCCTGCCTCACCGTCGCCGACGTGGACTGGGCGACGTTCGGCCCCGCCTACGCCTCGACCCGGCCGCGACCGCTGCTGGCCGACCTGCCCGAGGTGCGGCCGGCCGACCGGCCCGCCGAGGACGAGCCGGGCGACGGCGGGCAGCCGCTGCGCGAGCAACTGCTCGCCCTGCCCGGAGACGAGCAGGACAAGCTCCTCACCGACCTGGTCCGCGCCAACGCCGCGGCCGTCCTCGGCCACCCCGGCCCGGAGCGGGTCAAGCCGCGGCGCGCGTTCAAGGAACTCGGGTTCGACTCGCTGACCGCGGTCGAGTTGCGCAACCGGCTCACCCGGGCCACCGGCCTGTCCCTGCCCACCACGCTGGTCTTCGACTACCCCGACCCGGCCGCCGTGGCCGGCCACCTGCTCACCGCGCTGGTCCCCGAGACCGGGCGGCAGGAGGCGGCCGACCCGGCCGAGGCGGCGGTGCGCCAGGCCCTGGCCACCATCCCGCTGGCCCGCATCCGCGAGGCCGGACTGCTGGACCTGCTACTCAAGCTCACCGACGGCGACGACGCCGAGCAGGCCCCGACCGACGAGGACGGCGACTCCATCGACGAGATGGACGCCGACGCCCTCATCCGGCTGGCGCTCGACGGCTCCGAGTCCTGACCCTTGTCCCACGTACGGAGTACATGATGTCCACGTCTGCAGATAAGGTCGTCGAGGCGCTTCGGGCTTCGCTCAAGGAGACCAGCCGGCTCAAGCAGCTCAACCAGCAGCTGACCGCGGCGGCCCGGGAGCCGATCGCCATCGTCGCCATGTCCTGCCGCTACCCGGGCGGGGTGTCCAGCCCCGACCAGATGTGGGACCTGGTCGCCTCCAGCGGGGACGCCATCGGCGGCTTCCCCACCGACCGGGGCTGGGACCTGGACAACCTGTACGACCCGCAGGCCGACCGGGTCGGCAAGTCCACCACCCAGCAGGGCGGCTTCCTCTACGACGCGGCGGAGTTCGACGCCGAATTCTTCGGCATCTCGCCCCGCGAGGCCCTGGCCATGGACCCGCAGCAGCGGCTGCTGCTGGAGACGTCCTGGGAGGCGTTCGAGTCGGCCGGCATCGCCCCGTCGTCGGTGCGGGGCCAGAAGGTCGGCGCGTTCGTCGGCACCGCCGCCAACGGCTACGGCGTCGGGCAGGACGGCGGCGCGGACGGCGCCGACGAGGGCTACCTGCTGACCGGCACCGTCACCAGCGTCGTCTCCGGGCGGATCGCGTACGCCCTCGGGCTGGAGGGGCCGGCCGTCACCGTCGACACGGCCTGCTCGTCCTCCCTGGTCGCACTGCACCTGGCCTGCCAGGCGCTGCGGGCCGGCGAGTTCGACCTGGCCCTGGCCGGCGGCGTCTGCGTCATGGCCACTCCCAGCCCGTTCGTCGGCTTCTCCCGCCAGCGCGGCCTCGCCTCCGACGGGCGGTGTAAGTCGTTCGCCGCCGCCGCCGACGGCACCGGCTGGGCCGAGGGCGTCGGCCTGCTGCTCGTCGAGCGGCTCTCCGACGCCCAACGCAACGGCCACCGCATCCTCGCCGTCATCCGCGGCAGCGCGATCAACCAGGACGGCGCATCGAACGGTCTCACCGCCCCGAACGGACCCGCCCAGCAGCGGGTGATCCGGCAGGCGCTCAGCAACGCGCGCCTCACCACCTCCGACGTGGACGCCGTCGAGGCGCACGGCACCGGCACCACCCTCGGCGACCCGATCGAGGCGCAGGCGCTGCTCGCCACGTACGGGCAGGAGCGCGGCGACGGCGACCCGCTGTGGCTCGGCTCGATCAAGTCCAACATGGGGCACAGCCAGTCGGCCGCCGGCGTCGCGGGCGTCATCAAGATGGTGATGGCCATGCGGCACGGCGTCCTGCCCGCCACGCTGCACGTCGACGAGCCGTCCCCACACATCGACTGGTCGGCCGGCGCCGTCGAACTGCTCACCGAGGCCCGGCCCTGGCCGGAGGTGGACCGGCCCCGCCGGGCGGCCGTGTCGTCGTTCGGCATCAGCGGCACCAACGCCCACGTCATCCTCGAACAGGCCGACCCCGCGCCCGCCCCGGCTCCCGTGCCGGAGCAGCCCGGCCTGCTCGCCACCCCCGCCACCGTCTGGCCGCTGTCGGCCCGGTCCACGCCCGCCCTCCGCGAGCAGGCCGCCCGGCTCGCCCGGTACGTCCGCGCCCACGGCGACGTCGACCCGGCCCGGCTGGCCTGGTCGCTGGCCACCACCCGGTCCGCGTTCGAGCACCGGGCGGCCGTGGTGGCCACCGATCCGGCGCAGTTGCTGGCCGGGTTGGACGCGGTTGCCGCCGGCACCCCGGCCGGCACGGTCGTCACGGGGGTCGCGGGTGAGCTGGGGGAG
>NZ_JBIDCU010000054.1:0-5795 GCF_043204765.1 Micromonospora sp. NPDC047730
TTGGCTGATGTGGCGTACACGTTGCAGGTGGGTCGTCGGCATTTCGAGCGGCGGCGGGCGGTGGTCTGCCGCGACGCCACCCAGGCCGCGGCGGCCCTCACCGGAGCGGACCCCGAGCGGCTGCTGACCGGCCGGGCCGGCGACCTCCCACCCGCCCTGGTGTTCCTCTTCCCCGGCGGCGGCAGCCAGTACGTCGGCATGGGCCGCCAGTTGCACGCCACCGAGCCGGCCTTCGCCGAGCACCTCGACCGCTGCGCCGACCTGGCCGTCCCCCGGCTCGGCTACGACCTGCGCGAGGCGGTGCTCGCCCCCGACGGCGACCCCCGCGCGGCGGAGATCCTCGACACCACGGCGGGCCGGCTGACCGCGCTGTTCGCCGTCGAGTACGCGCTGGCCAAGCTGTGGGAGTCCTGGGGCGTGCGCCCGGAGGCCATGCTCGGGCACAGCAGCGGCGAGTACGTGGCCGCCTGCCTGGCCGGCGTCTTCGACCTCGCCGACGCCATCGACACCGTGGCCCTGCGCGGCCAGCTCATCGACCGACTGCCCGACGGCGCCATGCTCGCCGTCAACCTCCCCGAGCACGACGCCGCCCGGTACGCCGGCGACGACCTCGACGTCGCGGCCGTCAACGGACCCGAGCAGACCGTGCTCTCCGGGCCGGCCGCCGCCGTCGAGGCGGCCCGGGCGGCGCTGGACGCCGACGGGGTCCGCGCCAAACTGGTCCGGGTACGCCAGGCGGCGCACACCCGGATGCTCGACCCGCTGCTGGGCGAGTTCGCGGCGCACATGGCCACGGTCACGTTGCGTCCCCCGCAGGCGCGGGTCGGGTCCAACGTCACCGGCACCTGGCTCACCGCCGCCGAGGCCACCGACCCCGGCTACTGGGTGCGCCACCTGCGGGCCACCGTCCGCTTCGGCGACAACCTGCGCGCCGCCGCCGCCTTGCCGGACGCCGCGTTCCTGGAGGTCGGGCCGGGGCACGCGCTCGGCACGATGGCCCTGGCGATGAGCCGGGCGGCCGGCGCCGAGACCACCACCTCCATCGTGGCCTCCCTGCCCGCCGCCGGCGAGCAGGACGAGAACGAGACGCTGCTGAGCGCGCTGGCCCGGCTCTGGCTGGCCGGGGCGGCGATCGACTGGGCCGCCTTCTCCGCCGGCGAGCAGCGGCGCCGGGTGCCCCTGCCGACCTACCCGTTCGAGCGTCGCCGCTACAGCCTGCTCAACGGGTCGACGCCCGCCGCCCAGGAGGCGCCGGCGACGGCCGGGCCGAAGCACGACCGGCCCGACCTGCCCACCGAGTACGAACCACCGCGCACCGAGATCGAGGAGACCGTGGCGCAGGCGTGGCGGGAACTGCTGGGCTACCGGGAGATCGGCGTCTTCGACGACTTCCTGCTGCTGGGCGGGGACTCGCTGCTCACCGGCCGGCTGGTCGCCCGCCTCCAGGACACCTTCCAGGTCCCGATCACCGTCGCGGAGGCCTTCGCCCGGCGCACCGTCGCCCAGCAGGCCGACCTGCTCCAGGACCGGCTCCTCGCCGAGCTCGAAGGGCTCTCCGACGCCGACGCCGAACGGCTGATGAGCGAGGCGGACCCGTCGGAGGCGGGGCGATGACGGCGACCCGCGGCACCACCGCCACCTCGATCCCGCTCCGGCCCCCCGGGCGGCCCGCCCCACTGTCGTTCCAGCAGCGCCGGCTGTGGTTCCTGGACCGGCTGGTGGGCCGGGACGCCGGCGTGCACAACATGGCGATCACGCTGCGCCTGTCCGGCCCGCTCGACGTCGCGGCGCTGGACCACGCGCTGCGCCTGATCCGCACCCGGCACGAGGCGCTGCGCACGACCATCCACGACGACGGCGACGAGCCGGTCCAGGTGGTCGAGCCGGTCGACGACACCCCGATCGAGACGCTGGACCTGACGGCGGTGCCCGACGACCGGCGTCCGGCGCGACTCGACGAGACCGTCGCCGCCCGCGCCCGGGAGCCGTTCGACCTGCGCCGCCCGCTGATCCGTACGCTGCTGGTCCGCCTCGCCGCCGACGAGCACGTGCTGCTGGTGACGATGCACCACATCATCGCCGACGGCTGGTCCGGCGGCGTGCTGGCGCAGGAACTGGCGGAGGGCTACGCGGCCCTGCTGGCGGGCCGGCAGCCGCGGCTGCCCCACCTGCCGTTGCAGTACCCCGACTTCGCGGCCTGGCAGCGCGCGTACCTGACCGGGCCGGTCCTGGAGCGGCAGCTCGGGTACTGGCGGGACCGGCTGGCCGGCGCGCCGCTGGTGCTGGACCTGCCCACCGACCGGCCCCGGCCCGCCGTGCAGAGCCACCGCGGCGCCACCCTGCGGCTGGACCTGCCCGCCGACCTGGCCGCCGCCCTGCAACGGTTCAGCCGCGCCGAGCAGGTCAGCCCGTTCATGCTCGGCCTGGCCGTCTTCGCGGTGGTGCTGTCCCGCTGGTCCGGCCAGCAGGACCTGGTCATCGGCACGCCGGTGGCGAACCGCACCCGACCCGAGCTGGAGCACCTGTTCGGCTTCTTCGCCAACACCCTGGCCCTGCGTACGCGGCTCGACGGGGAGCCGACCCTCCGGCAGTTGCTCGACCGGGTGCGCGGCGACCTGTCGGCCGACTTCGCCCACCAGGACGTGCCGTTCGAGATGCTGGTCGACGCGCTGCACCCGGTGCGTGACCTCAGCCGGCACCCCGTCTTCCAGACCCTGTTCAGCTGGCAGGACGAGCCGATGCGGCCGTTCCGGACCGGCGAGCTGGTCGTCACGCCGATCCCGCAGCACAGCGGCAACTCCCAGTTCGACCTGTCGTTCTACGCCCACCGCACCGGCGACGACGCGGTCTTCTGCATCGTCGAGTACGCCACCGACCTGTTCGACGCCGACACGGTGCGGGGGCTGGCCGACCAGTTCGTCGTCGCGCTGCGGCACGCCGTGGCCGACCCCGACCGGCCGGTGGCCCGGCTGCCGCTGCTGGACGCCGCGCAGCACCACCGGGTCACCGTCGCCTGGAACGACACCGCCGTGCCGGTGCCCACCGCCTGCGTGCACGATCTCGTGACGGCGCAGGCCGCCCGCACCCCGGACGCGGTCGCGCTGACCTGCGGCGGGCGGGCGCACAGCTACCGCGAGCTGGACGAGCGGGCGGAACGGCTGGCCCACCGGCTGCGCGCGGCCGGCGCCGGCCCGGGCCGGCTGGTCGGGGTCTGCCTGCCCCGCGGCGCCGACCTGGTGGTGGCCCTGCTGGCGGTGCTGCGCTGCGGGGCGGCGTACCTGCCCCTCGACCCGGCGCACCCGGCCGGGCGGCACGCCGACCTGCTGGACGACGCCGCCGCCGAGCTGGTGGTCACCGCCGACGAGTGGGCCGACCGCTTCCCCGGCCGGCGGACGTGCCCGCCGTACGCCCCGGCCGACGATCCGGCGCCCACCGCCCCGCTGCCCCGGGTCGACCCCGACGCGCCGGCCTACCTGCTGCACACCTCCGGCTCGACCGGGCGGCCGAAGGGCGTGCTGGTGCCGCACCGGGCCGTCGTCGACTTCCTGGTCGGCGTCCGGACCTGCCCGGGCCTGCTGCCGACCGACGTGGTCCTCGCGGTCAGCACCATCTGCTTCGACATCGCGCTCTACGAGGTGCTCGCCCCCCTCACCGTCGGCGCGCACGTCGTCCTCGCCACCGAGGACGACGTCCGCCAGGGCGACAGCCTGCGCCGGCTCGTCCGGGAGCACCGGGTGACCGTGCTCGACGGCACGCCCTCCACCTGGCGGCTGCTGGTCGGCGCCGGCTGGGCGGGCGGCGACCTGCGGCTGGCGGTCTCCACCGCGGAGGCCCTCACCCCGGAACTCGCCGAGCAACTGCTCGACCGGTGCCCCGAGGTCTGGAACATGTACGGCCCCACCGAGACGACGGTGTGGGCCGCCGGCCACCGCGTCCGGCGCGGCGAGCGACCCGTCCCGATCGGCCGCCCCACCCCGAACACCCGGCTGTACGTGCTGGATGCCGCCGGCGAGCCGGTGCCGCCCGGCGTGCCGGGGGAGCTGTACGTGGGCGGCGCCGGGGTGGCGCACGGATACCTCGGCGCGCCGGCCACCACCGCCGCCCGCTTCGTGCCCGACCCGTTCGGCCCGCCCGGCACCCGGTTGTACCGGACCGGGGACGTGGTGCGGCTGCTCCCCGACGGCGTCGTCCAGTACCTCGGCCGCACCGACAACCAGGTCAAGCTGCGCGGCTACCGCATCGAGCTGGGCGAGATCGAGGCGACGCTGCGCCGGCACCGGTCGGTCGCCGACGTGGCGGTCCTGCTGGAGGGCGCCGACCCGGTGCGCCGGCACCTGGTGGCCTATCTGGTGGGTCGGGGAGACGACGCCCCGGACGCCGCGGAACTGCGGTCGTGGTGCGCGGCCACGCTGCCCGCGTACATGGTCCCCGCCCGGTTCGTCGCGCTGCCGGCACTGCCGCTGAACAGCAACGGCAAGGTGGACCGGCGGGCCCTGGCGCAGACGCCCGGCACGGACCTGACCGCCGGCGCCGCCGGGCCGGGCGTGCCGCTGGGGGCCACCGCCCGCCGGGTCGCCGAGGTGTGGCGCGACCTGCTGGGCCGCGACTGCGGCCCGCACGAGAACTTCTTCGACGCGGGCGGCCACTCGCTGCTCGCGGTCGAACTCCAGCGCACCCTCGCCGACCGGTTCGGCGTGGACGTGGCGCTGCTGACCATCTTCGAGGTCCCGACCATCGTCGGGCTGGCCACGTACCTCGACGCGGCGGCCGGTCCGGCCGCCGCCGCGCCGGCCGGTGCTGTACCGGCCATCGACGCGGAGTACGGCCGCCGACGGCGGTCCGCTCACCGGCTCCGGCCACGAACCGGCCCGGCCATCCACCAGCCACCGAGAGGGGAAGCCCATGACGCCGGCCCGAACCGCTGAGACCAACCCGGGCACCACCACCGCGGACCTGCCCGAGGAACTGGAGAACGCCCTGGCGGTGGTCGGCCTGGCGGGCCGTTTCCCCGGGGCGTCGAACGTGGCGGAGTTCTGGCGGAACCTCTGCGCCGGGGTGGAGTCGGTGACGTTCTTCTCGCCGGAGGAGTTGGCGGCGGCGGGGGTGCCGGAGTCGGTGTACTCGCATCCGTCCTATGTGCCGGCGAAGGCGCGGTTGGACGGCGTGGAGTTGTTCGACGCGGAGTTCTTCGGCTTCAACGCGCACGAGGCGGAGATGACGGATCCGCAGCACCGGTTGTTCCTGGAGTGTGCGTGGGAGGCGTTGGAGGACGCGGCGTACGACCCGGCGCGTTTCCCGGGCCGCATCGGCGTCTACGCCGGCCAGTCCATGAACACGTACTCGCTCTACAACATGATGCGCAATCCCGCGCTGGCGCAGGCGTTCTACCTCGACTACCTGCCCATGATGATCAGCTCCAACGACGACTTCCTGGCCACCCGGGTCGCGTACAAGCTGGACCTGCACGGCCCCGCGATGACGATCCAGACGGCGTGCTCGACGGGGTTGGTGGCGATCCACCAGGCGTGCCAGTCGCTGCTGGCGGGGGAGTGCGACATGGCGTTGGCCGGCGGCGTCGGGGTGAAGATCCCGGAGAACGTCGGCCACGTCTACCGCGAGGGCACCGGGCTGTCCCCGGACGGGCACTGCCGGGCCTTCGACCGCAACGCGAGCGGAATCGTCGGCGGCAGTGGCGTGGGTGTCGTGGTGTTGCGGCGGTTGGTGGATGCGGTGGCGGCGGGGGATGTGGTGCATGCGGTGGTGCGGGGTTCGGCGGTGAACAACGACGGTGGTGG
>NZ_JBIDCU010000055.1:0-5315 GCF_043204765.1 Micromonospora sp. NPDC047730
CCAGATCACCGAGGCCCTGGCGGTCTCGGGGCAGGCGGGGGTGCTGACAGGCCCGGGGTCGGGTGGGGCGCCGGCGGTCGGTGGGTCCGGCGGTGCCCGGCAGGCGGGGGTGCGGACAGGCCCGGGGTCGGGTGGGGCGCCGGCGGTCGGTGGGTCCGGCGGTGCCCGGCAGGCGGGGGTGCGGACAGGCCCGGGGTCGGGTGGGGCGCCGGCGGTCGGTGGGTCCGGCGGTGTAGCGCCGGACTCGTCGCGGACAGTGGAATCGGCGTTCAGACGGTTGTCGGCCGTGGGCAAACGCGACGAGCAGAATTTCGTGCGGTGGACGAGCGAGGTGCTCGGGGTCGATCTCGCGGAGCGCACGCCGAGGTCGAGCGGCTTCTACAACGCGGTGGTGCGTCGCTTCGGGAGGGAGTTGGAGGACGCGGGGGTCGAGCGCAGCAGTGCTGGACTGCGCGCGTGGGTGGCCCGCCAGTTGGCCGCTGACCTTCGCCTGGGTGAGGCGTCGGAGTTCCGGAAGTTGCTTCCGTATCCGGAGGTCATGTCCGAGCAGCGACGGGAGGACCTGCACCGGCAATGGCTTAACAAGATCGCGAACGACCTGAACGGCGATTACGACATTGCGCATGTGGTTCCTTACATCATCGCTTCGTTGCCCCTGTCGATGCGGATCCACCATCCGTTCGGTCCCCCGGACGATATCGGCCGGGAGCCCGGTGCTGGTGCCATCCGGCATCCGTTCGTCTTCTACAATGGGGCCGCCTACCTCGGCCAGCTACCTGACCCAGCCGATGCCGCACTCGCTGGCCGCCTCGCTGAGGGTCCCGAGCGGACGTCAATATCGGACAACGAGCAGCAGCGACTAGATCAACTGTTCGACGAAGCACGCGATCTGCTGCAAGAGAGAATCAAGGCGGCGGAGGAGAACCCCCATCCGACCAACGCCGAGCACTGGCCCATCCTGCGGGAAGTCTTCCAGCGCAGGCTCGCGGTCATCCGTAAACAACCCGACTTCCCCTACCGCAAAAAGGCCCGGGAACTCGTCGAACACCGCCGATACCTCGACAGTCTCGGTGTGGATAGCCTCTGGGAGAAAAAGAAGCCGGACCTCCGTGGACAGTTTACGCTCGACCTCTTCGCCGTTCAAGGGCAGTCCCGGCGGAGCTCGCAGTTGCGCGTGGGGCTGGGCGGCAGCTTGACGGTTCTCCTCAATGTCGACCGACTGGCCATGCGCGGCGATAGGGTTGCTTTTCATTTCGGGACACTCGGCGAAGACCGCATCGGTGTTGCGGAATTCCGGTATACCGACGCGACTGACGGCACCGACAGGATCATCTACCGAAGAAGCGAACACAAGCTCGACGAACGTGACCTGGTCGAGTTGAGGAGGAAGGCAGCCGGCCGCGTGTGGGACCTTCACCACCCACCGCTGTCGAGCGACTACTACCAGGTCGCGTTGCCTGTCCGTGTAGGCGGGAGGGTGGCCGGCGTTTTCGGCGACCCCGAGGCCAGCGACAGATTGCTCACGGTCCCGCAGGTCCCGGTGGTCGGCGGACTTCCGCCTGTCCTCCCTGCCGAGCTGGACGGTCGTCTCCTGCTCGGGTATGCCAGGGACGATGGCCGACCCACTGCGGTTCTGGTAGCGCAGGCCGAGAAGAACGTCAGAGGACGGCCCCTCTACCTGGAAGCGCGCAAGCCCGCCCTCGTCGTGGACGACATCAAGCGGCGGCGCAAGGAGGCGTTGTGGGAACCGGCGGCCCGGTGGGATCTTTCCGAGGAGATGTCTTTCGATGTCGTGTTGCAGGAGGGGACGTGGACGCCCGGTCCGCTGTCTATTGCGGTCGGCGGTGCTGATCCGGCCAAGACGTTGGACGGGGCGGAGGTGGATCTCTCCCCGGGGACGTTGGTCACCCTGTGGGTGGGGAAGTGGCAGGAGCCGGGGTCGGTCGGAGCGGATGTCGCCGGCACCATTCCCGCCGTGGTCAAGGCGCCGTTGGTCGACAAGTCCGGGTCCGGACACGTCTACCGGCTTGTCGACACGGGTGTGGACAACAAGGGCTTCGACGACCTGAAACGCCAGATCACCGAGGCCCTGGCGGTCTCGGGGCAGGCGGGGGTGCTGACAGGCCCGGGGTCGGGTGGGGCGCCGGCGGTCGGTGGGTCCGGCGGTGTAGCGCCGGACTCGTCGCGGACAGTGGCCTCGGCGATCAGACAGTTGTCGGCCGTGGGCAAACGCGACGAGCAGAATTTCGTGCGGTGGACGAGCGAGGTGCTCGGAATCGATCTCGCGGGGGTCGGACCGAAGTCAGACTTCTACTCGGTGTTGCGCACCTTCAGCCAGCAGTTGGCGGACTTGAAGCTCGACCGCATCCCGAACGGACTGCGCGGGTGGGCGGCCAGCAGCCTGGCCGCCGAGCTCCGCCTGGGTGACGCGTCGGAGTTCAGGGAGTTGTTTCCGTATCCGGAGGTCATGTCCGAGCAGCGGCGAGAGGACCTGCACCGGAACTGGATCGACAAGGTCGCGAACCACCAGAACGGCGATTACGACGTCGCGCCTGTGGTTGTCCGTATCCTGGCCCGGCAGTTGCCCCAGCTGCGCATCTACCAACCGTTCGGCGCCCCGGACGGCATCGGCCCGGAGTCCGATGCTGGTGCCGACCCGTATCCGGTCGTCTTCTACGATGGCGCCTTCTACCTCGGCCAGCTACCTGACCCAGCCGATGCCGAACGCGCTGGCCGCCTCGCCGAGGGCCCCGAGCGGACGTCAATATCGGACGACGAGAAGCAGCGACTGGATGGACTGTTCGACCAGGCACTCGGTCTGCTGCAGGCGCAAATCAACGAGGCGGAACAGGACCCTCGTCCGGCCAACAGACACTGGCCCGCCCTGCGGGAAGCGTTCCAGCGTAAGCTCGCGGTCATCCGTCAACGCCCCGAATCGCCCCAACGCCAGGCCGACATCCTGACGGAACACCGCCGGTACCTCTATCACATCCGCCGGACCAGCGGCTGGAAAGACGAGAGCCGAAGGCCTCAAACGGGTTGGTTCACCCATTACGTCACCGTCCGGGTCCAAGGTAACCAGAATGCACAGTTGATGATGGAGGTGGGCGGCAAGGTTCTGCGTATCAGCTCGCTCCACTCCATCTCCATCCTGGGCGACACGATCCCTGTCGATTTCTGGATGGACGGCGAAGATGTCGTCGCTGAGGCCAGAGTCCCGTACACCGCGCCCGACGGAACCGAAACCTTCATGTACCAGGAGTTCGCCACCAGACTCACGGCGGCGGATCTGACCAGGCTGATGGAAAGGGCGGCGGAGGCCCGGCGGTCGAAAGTTGAGTCGGCGATCGGGCAGTTGTCGGCCGGGGAAACCCGCAGCGAGTTGGCGGCATTCGAGCAGTGGGCGCATTCGGTTTTCCACATCGATCGCGCGGAGGGCGACGCGGGGCCGCTCGACGTCTTCTACGGGACGGTGTTGAAAACCCATGGAGAGCTGTTGGCGCAGGCGGGCGTCACCACCGTGGCTGAACTGGGCGTGCTGGTGGCCCGCCACCTGGACGCCGACCTCCGCCGGGGCGAGCAGTCGATGTTCAGAGCATTTCTCCCTTATCCGGAGAACATGTCCGAGCAGCGACGGGAGACCCTGCACCGGCACCTGCTCAACAAACTCGTACACCGCCAGCCCGGCTATCCCGACGTTGTGCATGTGGTTCCCCACATCGTGGCCTGGGGGTTGGGTCTGCCGATGGAGGTCCACCACCCGTTCGGTGCCCCGCACGTCATCGGTCCGCCGTCCGATGACGGCGCCAAACCGCAACCAGTCGTCTTCTTGAACGGCGCCTACCACCTCGGCCAGCCTCGTGACCCACACGATGCCCGCATCGTCGAGGGTTTCCCGTCACCGACGGCCCTCACCGAACTGCGCCGACTGGATGCCGTGTTCGACGAGGCGCTCGATGTGCTGAAAGCCGAAGTCGACGCGGCGGAACAGAACACGACGAACCGCCACTGGTCGCTTCTGCGGGACACATTCGATCGGAACCTCGCGGCCGTCCGTCAACGCCCCAGCTCCCCCCGCCGGCACATCGAGGTGCTCGAAGAGCACCGCCGATACGTCGACGCCCTCCGCGAGGACAGCAAGTGGGAAGACGAGAACCGTTGGAACCTGCAAGACCCATTCACCGTCCCCGTCCCCGTCGAGGACATCGGGGGTCGCCCATATCTTCAGTTCCGGGTCGGCGACAACGACGTGTTCCTCGAATATGTCGGTCGGGTCGCCGTCGCGGGCGACAGGGTCGCTGTCGTTGTCGGAAAGGTTGATGGCGAAGGTCTCAGTATCGCTATCGCCAGAATCCCGTACACCGCGCCCGACGGCACCGAGAGGTTCGTCTACCAGGAGTTCGCCCGCAGGTTCACCGACAGCGAGCTGGCCGAACTGCGGAGGATGGCAGCCGGCCCGGTGTGGGAGACCGCCGATCGGTGGAAGTTCGGCAATCTCTACCACATCACGGTGCCGGTGAGCGAAAGCGGAGTATTTAATAACATCACCTTCGGCGGCCAGAGAGTCACGATTCCACCGGTCGAGGTGGCTGACGGGCTTCCGCCGGTCATCGCTGCGGAGTTGAAGGAGGGGCGTTTCCGGCTCGGGTACGGGATGGATGGTCAACCCCTGGCGGTCCTGGAAGCACCGGCCGGAAGGAACGGCACGGGAGCGCCCCTGTACCTGGAGTTGTCCTCGCCGCCGCCCACCGCTTACGACATCGAGTGGCTGCGCACGCTGGCGCTGTGGGAATCAATCGAGCCGCCGCCGCTTGTCGACGAAGTGTCCATCGATCTCGTGATGCAGGAGGACAAGCGGACGCCCGACCCGCTGCCGCTCGCGCTGGGTGGGGACAACTCGGGCAAGACGTTGGACGGGCGGGAGGTGGATCTCTCCCCTGGGACGGAGGTCGCCCTACGGGTCGGCCGATTCTTCCGGCTGGAGGAGTCGAACGTCGTCACGAGTGTCTTCGCCGCGGTCAAGGCGCCGTTGGCCGACCGGTCCGGATACGCCCACCGGCTCATCGACACGAACATGTCGAACGAGTGGTTCGACGAGTTCAAGAAGCAGCGGGAGAAGACCGACAGCGGCAAACGCCCAGCTGTGCCGGAATGGCCGGCGGGGCCACTCGAAAAGCGCCCGCGCACCGGGGACGGGGTGCCTGGCAGCAGCGGCGACCCGTGGTGGTGCGTGGCGGCCACGCTCGATGTGTTCCAAACCGAGTACAAACGGCTGGGCAACCGGGCGGTGTTCGACGACCGGATCCTCGGACCGG
>NZ_JBIDCU010000056.1:0-5274 GCF_043204765.1 Micromonospora sp. NPDC047730
GATTGTCCGGCGGTGTCCTACTCTCCCACACCCTCCCGAGTGCAGTACCATCGGCGCTGGAGGGCTTAGCTTCCGGGTTCGGAATGTAACCGGGCGTTTCCCCTCCGCCATGACCGCCGTAACTCTATCGACATATCAAACAACACCACACACACGCGGTCTGTTGTTCGTTCATCGAGAGTTGCACAGTGGACGCGTAGCAGCTTAGTAGTCAAGTCCTCGGCCTATTAGTACCGGTCAACTGAACCCGTTACCGGGCTTACATTTCCGGCCTATCAACCCAGTCGTCTAGCTGGGGGCCTTACCCCACAAAGTGGGTGGGATACCTCATCTTGAAGCGAGCTTCCCGCTTAGATGCTTTCAGCGGTTATCCCTTCCGAACGTAGCTAACCAGCCGTGCCCCTGGCGGGACAACTGGCACACCAGAGGTTCGTCCGTCCCGGTCCTCTCGTACTAGGGACAGCCCTTCTCAAGTATCCTACGCGCACGGCGGATAGGGACCGAACTGTCTCACGACGTTCTAAACCCAGCTCGCGTACCGCTTTAATGGGCGAACAGCCCAACCCTTGGGACCTGCTACAGCCCCAGGATGCGACGAGCCGACATCGAGGTGCCAAACCATCCCGTCGATATGGACTCTTGGGGAAGATCAGCCTGTTATCCCCGGGGTACCTTTTATCCGTTGAGCGACACCGCTTCCACTCGCAAGTGCCGGATCACTAGTCCCGACTTTCGTCCCTGCTCGACCTGTCAGTCTCACAGTCAAGCTCCCTTGTGTACTTGCACTCAACACCTGATTGCCAACCAGGCTGAGGGAACCTTTGGGCGCCTCCGTTACCCTTTAGGAGGCAACCGCCCCAGTTAAACTACCCACCAGACACTGTCCCTGAACCGGATAACGGTCCGAAGTTAGATACCCAAATCAACCAGAGTGGTATTTCAAGA
Source organism: Micromonospora sp. NPDC047730 (assembly GCF_043204765.1). Classification (NCBI taxonomy): domain Bacteria; kingdom Bacillati; phylum Actinomycetota; class Actinomycetes; order Micromonosporales; family Micromonosporaceae; genus Micromonospora; species Micromonospora sp. NPDC047730. The sequence goes on from NZ_JBIDCU010000056.1 coordinate 946, forward strand.
TTGCCTCCACCCATACTGGCGTATGAGCTTCACCGGCTCCCACCTATCCTACACAAGCTAATTCGGATACCAATGTCAAGCTATAGTAAAGGTCCCGGGGTCTTTCCGTCCTGCCGCGCGTAACGAGCATCTTTACTCGTAATGCAATTTCGCCGGGCCTGTGGTTGAGACAGTGGGGAAGTCGTTACGCCATTCGTGCAGGTCGGAACTTACCCGACAAGGAATTTCGCTACCTTAGGATGGTTATAGTTACCACCGCCGTTTACTGGCGCTTAAGTTCTCCGCTTCGCCCCGAAGAGCTAACAGGTCCCCTTAACGTTCCAGCACCGGGCAGGCGTCAGTCCATATACATCGAATTACTTCTTCGCATGGACCTGTGTTTTTAGTAAACAGTCGCTTCCCCCTGCTCTCTGCGGCCATACAACGCTCCACCCGCGCGGGGCTTCACGTCTCCGGCCCCCCTTCTCCCTAAGTTACGGGGGCAATTTGCCGAGTTCCTTAACCACAGTTCGCCCGATCGCCTCGGTATTCTCTACCTGACCACCTGTGTCGGTTTGGGGTACGGGCCGCTCAGAACTCGCTAGAGGCTTTTCTCGGCAGCATAGGATCACTGACTTCACCTGAATCGGCTCGGCATCACGTCTCAGCCTACATGCACCACGGATTTGCCTATGGTACGGCCTACACGCTTACCCCGGCACAACCACCGGCCGGGCTCAGCTACCTTCCTGCGTCACCCCATCGCTTGACTACTACCCGCCAGGTTCCCACGCTCCCCACCCTCAACCCGAAGGTCTTGGATGGTTTGGGTGGTTAGCACAACGAGGTTCATCAGGGACGCTCTTTCGCGGGTACGGGAATATCAACCCGTTGTCCATCGACTACGCCTCTCGGCCTCGCCTTAGGTCCCGACTCACCCAGGGCGGATTAGCCTGGCCCTGGAACCCTTGGTCATCCGGCGGAAGGGTTTCTCACCCTTCTTTCGCTACTCATGCCTGCATTCTCACTCGTGCCGCGTCCACACCTCGATCACTCGGATGCTTCACTCGCGGCACGACGCTCCCCTACCCATCCACACACCTGCACGGCACATCAAGGCACCGCGAGGTAAAAATGTGAATGCCACAGCTTCGGCGGTGTGCTTGAGCCCCGCTACATTGTCGGCGCGGAACCACTTGACCAGTGAGCTATTACGCACTCTTTAAAGGGTGGCTGCTTCTAAGCCAACCTCCTGGTTGTCTATGCGACCCCACATCCTTTTCCACTTAGCACACGCTTAGGGGCCTTAGCTGGTGATCTGGGCTGTTTCCCTCTCGACTACGAAGCTTATCCCCCGCAGTCTCACTGCCGCGCTCTCACTTACCGGCATTCGGAGTTTGGCTGATTTCGGTAAGCTTGTGGGCCCCCTAGACCATCCAGTGCTCTACCTCCGGCAAGAAACACGCGACGCTGCACCTAAATGCATTTCGGGGAGAACCAGCTATCACGGAGTTTGATTGGCCTTTCACCCCTAACCACAGGTCATCCCCCAACTTTTCAACGTTGGTGGGTTCGGCCCTCCACGCGGTCTTACCCGCGCTTCAGCCTGCCCATGGCTAGATCACTCCGCTTCGGGTCTAGGACACGCGACTGAATCGCCCTATTCAGACTCGCTTTCGCTACGGCTCCCCCACACGGGTTAACCTCGCCACATGCCACTAACTCGCAGGCTCATTCTTCAAAAGGCACGCCGTCACCCCGCAAGGCTCCGACGGATTGTAGGCGAACGGTTTCAGGTACTATTTCACTCCCCTCCCGGGGTACTTTTCACCATTCCCTCACGGTACTCGTCCGCTATCGGTCACCAGGAAGTATTTAGGCTTACCAGGTGGTCCTGGCAGATTCACGGCAGATTTCAGGGGTCCGCCGCTACTCGGGAACACCCACAGGAGACCAGCCACTTTCACCTACCGGACTATCACCGCCTACGGTCAGCCATTCCAGACTGTTCGGCTAGCAACTGGCTTTATAACTCCTTGAGCGCATGTCAGTACACTCAGCAGGGTCCCACAACCCCGACCACGCAACCCCTGACAGGTATCACACGCAGCCGGTTTAGCCTCAATCCGCTTTCGCTCGCCACTACTCACGGAATCACTAATTTGTTTTCTCTTCCTACGGGTACTGAGATGTTTCACTTCCCCGCGTTCCCTCCATACACCCTATGTGTTCAGGTGCAGGTGACATCACATGACTGATGCCGGGTTCCCCCATTCGGACACCCTGGGATCACAGCTCGGTTGACAGCTCCCCCAGGCCTATCGCGGCCTCCCACGTCCTTCATCGGCTCCTGGTGCCAAGGCATCCACCGTTCGCCCTTGACAACTTGACCACAAAGATGCTCGCGTCCACTGTGCAATTCTCAACAAACGACCAACCCACAACCCGATCCGTGCGACACCAGCCCGACCACCGCCGGCGGTATGCCACACCAGGCCATGCCTGGCAGCCCACGGAACACACCGGTTCCGCTCAAGGCTCCGAAAGAAACAACCACCGGTTGTTCTTTCAGGACCCAACAGGGTGCTAATCATTCCTCCCCAGCCGCACCAACCCGACCGTTCCTGCACCCCCAAGGAGGCGTGTACTAGATCATCGCGGCCGTTGCCAGAGAAAAACTCGCCAGTGTCTCCGCCATTGAGCACCCCGACCCGACATTCGCAGGTCGCGGGCTCCTTACACCCTTTCAGGTGAAGGTGCTCCTTAGAAAGGAGGTGATCCAGCCGCACCTTCCGGTACGGCTACCTTGTTACGACTTCGTCCCAATCGCCAGCCCCACCTTCGACGGCTCCCTCCCACAAGGGGTTGGGCCACCGGCTTCGGGTGTTGCCGACTTTCGTGACGTGACGGGCGGTGTGTACAAGGCCCGGGAACGTATTCACCGCAGCGTTGCTGATCTGCGATTACTAGCGACTCCGACTTCACGGGGTCGAGTTGCAGACCCCGATCCGAACTGAGACCGGCTTTTTGGGATTCGCTCCACCTCACGGTATCGCAGCCCATTGTACCGGCCATTGTAGCATGCGTGAAGCCCTGGACATAAGGGGCATGATGACTTGACGTCATCCCCACCTTCCTCCGAGTTGACCCCGGCAGTCTTCGATGAGTCCCCGCCATAACGCGCTGGCAACATCGAACGAGGGTTGCGCTCGTTGCGGGACTTAACCCAACATCTCACGACACGAGCTGACGACAGCCATGCACCACCTGTGACCGCCCCCGAAGGACCCGACATCTCTGCCGGTTTTGCGGCCATGTCAAACCCAGGTAAGGTTCTTCGCGTTGCATCGAATTAATCCGCATGCTCCGCCGCTTGTGCGGGCCCCCGTCAATTCCTTTGAGTTTTAGCCTTGCGGCCGTACTCCCCAGGCGGGGCGCTTAATGCGTTAGCTGCGGCACAGGGAACCGGAGAGGCCCCCCACACCTAGCGCCCAACGTTTACAGCGTGGACTACCAGGGTATCTAATCCTGTTCGCTCCCCACGCTTTCGCTCCTCAGCGTCAGTATCGGCCCAGAGACCCGCCTTCGCCACCGGTGTTCCTCCTGATATCTGCGCATTTCACCGCTACACCAGGAATTCCAGTCTCCCCTACCGAACTCTAGCCTGCCCGTATCGACTGCAGGCCCGCAGTTGAGCTGCGGGTTTTCACAGTCGACGCGACAAGCCGCCTACGAGCTCTTTACGCCCAATAAATCCGGACAACGCTCGCGCCCTACGTCTTACCGCGGCTGCTGGCACGTAGTTGGCCGGCGCTTCTTCTGCAGGTACCGTCACTTACGCTTCGTCCCTGCTGAAAGAGGTTTACAACCCGAAGGCCGTCATCCCTCACGCGGCGTCGCTGCATCAGGCTTCCGCCCATTGTGCAATATTCCCCACTGCTGCCTCCCGTAGGAGTCTGGGCCGTGTCTCAGTCCCAGTGTGGCCGGTCGCCCTCTCAGGCCGGCTACCCGTCGTCGCCTTGGTAGGCCATCACCCCACCAACAAGCTGATAGGCCGCGAGCCCATCCCAGGCCGAAAAACTTTCCACCACCAACCATGCGGTCAGAGGTCCTATTCGGTATTAGCCCCGGTTTCCCGGGGTTATCCCAAAGCCTAGGGCAGGTTGCTCACGTGTTACTCACCCGTTCGCCGCTCGAGTACCCCGAAGGGCCTTTCCGCTCGACTTGCATGTGTTAAGCACGCCGCCAGCGTTCGTCCTGAGCCAGGATCAAACTCTCCAACAAAAACCTGTTGAAACAGTCATCCCGACAACATGTGTTGCCAAAGGAATCCAAAACCAGCCAAACCAA
>NZ_JBIDCU010000057.1:0-4626 GCF_043204765.1 Micromonospora sp. NPDC047730
TTTCCTCCTTCGGTATCAGCGGCACGAATGCTCATGTGATCGTCGAGGCCCCGCCGGAACCACCGGCCCCGCTGACCCCGTCGGCCGGGTCGGAGGCGCCCACCGCATCCGAGAAGCTCCTGACTCCGGTACCGGTCTCGGGCCGTAGTGCGGCTGCTCTGCGGGAGCAGGCCGGCCGGCTCGCGGACTGGCTGGAGCAAGAGGGCCGGGACGTGCCCCTGCCCGACGTCGCCCGAACCTTGGCGCTGTCCCGGGCGGCCCTGGATCACCGCGCCGTCGTCGTCGGCGACGACCACGAGTCCGTGGTGGCGGGTTTGCGGGCTACGGCGGCGCACACGACGGCGCTCATGCCGGTGTCGTCGGGGGCGACTGGCGTGGTGCTGGTGTTCCCCGGTCAGGGCTGGCAGTGGGCGGGTATGGCCCGAGAGCTGCTCACCAGTTCGGCGGTGTTCGCCGATCGCCTGGCCGAGTGTGACCGGGCCCTGTCCGGCCACGTCGACTGGTCCGTCACCGACATCCTCCAGAGTGAGGACGAGATGTGGCTGTCCCGGGTGGATGTGGTGCAGCCGGTGCTCTGGGCGGTGATGGTGTCCCTGGGCGCAGTGTGGCTGTCCTGGGGCGTCCCGGTGACCGGGGTGGTCGGTCATTCCCAGGGCGAGGTCGCGGCGGCATGTGTGGCCGGCGGCCTGTCACTTGCCGACGGTGCCCGGGTGGTAGTGGTCCGGTCCCGGCTGGTGCGGGAGTTCGCCGGCACCGGTGGAATGCTGTCGGTGGGGCTCGGCCGCACCGAGATCGAACCGCACCTGCCCGAGGGTGTAGAGATCGCGGTTGTCAACAGCGCTGCGTCGACCGTGGTCGCCGGACCCGTGGCCGCCCTGGAGGCGCTCGCCGCACAACTGGTCGAGCGGGGGGTGCGAGCCCGGATGGTCCCCGTCGACTACGCCTCCCACTCCGCCGCCGTCGATGCGGTCGCCGACCGCTTGACGAGGCAACTCGACACCTTGACCCCGCGTTCCTCGCAGATTCCGATCATCTCGACAGTAACCGGCGATATCGTCGACACCGCCGAGATGGTCGCCGGCTACTGGCTGCGCAACCTCCGCCAGACGGTGCGGTTCGACACCGCCATGCAGACCCTCACCGGCCGCGGCGCCCGCGTCTTCGTCGAGGTCAGCGCCCACCCCGTGCTGGAACTGGCCATGTCCGAATGCGCCCCCGACAGCGTGGTGATCTCCTCCCAGCGCCGCGACCGCCCGCAGTGGAATCACCTGCTGACCGCCCTCGGCCAAGTCTGGGCCACCGGTGCCCGGGTCGACTGGGCCACCGTCCACGGCCCCGGCGCCATCCGCACTGACGTACCCACCTACGCCTTTCAGCACCAGCGCTTCTGGCTGACGCCCACCACCCCGGCCGGCCAGCACGACCCTGACCATCCGGTGCTTGCCGCCAGCACCCACACCACCGCCGACGAACCCACCATCCTCGCGGGGCGCCTCGACCCGCACACTCTCCCCTGGCTGGCCGACCACGCCGTCAGGGACACCACCATGCTCCCCGGCACCGCTTTCGTCGAATGGCTCGTCCACGCTGGCGACCACCTCGGCCACAACCGCATTGCCGATGTCATCATTCACACCCCCCTGACCCTCCAGGAGCACACCGCCCACGACATCCACATCGTCTGTGTGCCAATTGACGGCTCTGCGCACACCGCCCGCATCTACGCTCGCCGCCACGGCATCGGCAACTGGACCCTGCACGCCGAAGGCCGTCTCGACACGACCGACGAGCCCGCGGGCATCGTCGTGGGACCGTGGCCACCCGAGGGTGCCGAGCCCGCACCCGTCGACACGTTCTACACCGACATGGCGGCCGCCGGCTATCAGTACGGGCCGGCGTTCCGGGGCATGCGGCAGCTGTGGCGGCGCGGCGACACGCTCTACGCCGACGTCGTCCTCCCCACCGACGAACCGGCCACCGGCGTGGCCATCCACCCGGCGCTGCTGGACGCCGCGCTGCACCCGCTGCTGACGGCCGACGAACTGCGACTGCCATTCGCCTGGACCGGCATCCGCGTTCACGCCACCGGCGCCCGCCGCGCGCGCGTCACCGTGACCCCGAACGGCCCGGACAGCGCCCGGATCCGGCTCACCGACGACGACGGCCGTCCCATCGCCGACATCGACGAACTCCGCCTCCGCGCGCTGCCCGTGGCCCCCACGGCCGCGTCCTTGGCAACCGTTTCCTGGGTACCGCCCGAAAGTGCCCCGGCGACAGACACCGCAGGGTCGTCCCCGCCCGTGGTCGTGTACTCCCCGCCGGCCGGGAACGCCGTGGCCGACACCCTTGCCGAGTTGCAACGGTTCCTCGGCTCGACCGAGCAGACCGGCGAGCGGCTGCTCGTCCTCACCCGCGACGCCCTCGTCGCACCCGCGGACGGCCAGGTCGACCCGGCCGGCGTCCTCGGCGCGGCGGTCTGGGGCCTGGTGCGCTCGGCGCAGTCGGAGCACCCGGGCCGGATCCTGCTGCGCGACGTACCCACGGACGTCGAGCCGGATCTCGACACTCTGCTGTCCACGGCGGAAGAGCAGGCGGTGCTACGTGCCGAGGGTGTTCTGGTGCCTCGTCTCCAACCCGCGCGCCCGGTGGCGGCGGAGGCACCCGCTCTCGGTGACGGGTGGGTGCTGGTCACTGGCGGCACCAGCGGTGTCGGCGCCCTGGTGGCCGAACACCTCGTGTGCCGGCACGCGGTGACACGGCTTCTGCTGTTGAGCCGTTCCGGTCCGAACGCCGACGGCGTGTCCGCGCTCGTGGACAGGCTGGAGACCCTTGGCGCGACGGTGCGGGTGGTGGCCTGCGACGTGAGCGATCGGGCGCAGCTACAGGGCGTTCTCGACGACGTCGACACGCTTGTCGGTGTCGTCCACGCCGCCGGCGTGCTGGACGACGGCGTGCTGGAAGGACTGTCGACCGAACGGGTCGCGAACGTCCTGAACGGCAAGCTGGGCGGCGCCCTGCTGCTGCACGAGCTCACCCTGGACCGGGATCTGGCGATGTTCGTCGTCTTCTCCTCCGTCGCCGGGGTGCTCGGCAATGCCGGTCAGGCCAGTTACGCGGCGGCCAACGCCGGCCTGGACGGGCTCGCCCTGTTGCGCGCGGGCATGGGTCGGCCGGCCACGTCGATCGCGTGGGGGTTGTGGGAGACCCAGACCGGCATGACCCGTGGCATGCAGGACCGCGACCGCAGCCGCCTCAAGCGGTCCGCGGTCGAAGCCATGCCGACCGGAGAGGCCCTCACCCTCTTCGACGCTGCCATCACCGGCGCCGAGCCCGTCGTCGTCGCGGCGACCCTGGACCTCAGCCGGGTGGCCGACCCGGCACCGCCCATGTTCCGGCAGCTCACCCGGAGACGTGACTCAACCCGACGCCGCGTCATCGAGCCCACGGATGCCGGCGCTGCTGAGCAGGAGCTGGCCACGCTCACGCCGGCCCAGCGTCGGCGCCGGTTGCGTGACCTGGTGCGCAGCCACGTTGCCGGCGTCCTAGGCCACGACGGCCCCGAGGTGGTCGACCCGGACCGGCCGTTCAAGGAGATGGGCTTCGACTCGTTGACCGCCGTCGACCTGCGCAACCGGCTCGCCGCCGCGGTGGGGAAGACCCTGCCCGCCACCGTCGTCTTCGACCACCCCACCCCGACAGAGCTCGCTGACCACCTCGACATCCGCCTCGGCGGTAACGGCGACAGGCCCGCCGACTCCGCGCAGGCGGTCGTGGAGAGCCTCGACCGGCTCACCGAACTCCTCTACGACGCCGACGCCGCAGACCTGATCGAGCACCGTGTGACGCATCGTCTTCGGGCGCTGCTGTCGCGGCTCGACGGGGGCACCGACCGCGACTCCGACGACCTCGACACCGACCTGCTGAAGGCCTCCGACGACGAGCTCTACGAGTTCCTCCAGCACGAACTCGGCATCACGCACGACCCATCCGCGGACGGGTCAGGAAGGTGAACGCGATGAACAACGAGGACAAGCTTCGCGAGTACCTCAAGCTCGTCACCGCCGACCTGCGCAAGGCCCGCCGCCGTGTCCAGGAACTGGAAGCCATCGAACCGTTGGCGATCGTGGGCATGGCGTGTCGTTTTCCGGGTGGGGTGGATTCGCCTGAGGATTTGTGGCGGGTGGTTGTCGAGGGCCGTGATGTCGTCGGGGATTTTCCGGTTGATCGTGGCTGGGAAGTGGGGGGATCCTTCGCTCGGGTCGGCGGCTTTTTGGATGACGTGGCGGGTTTTGATGCTGAGCTCTTCGGGGTTTCGCCGCGTGAGGCTTTGGCGATGGACCCTCAGCAGCGGTTGCTTCTTGAGGTTTCGTGGGAGGCCCTGGAGCGGGCTGGTATTGCCCCTGATTCCTTGCGAGGCTCGCCGGCGGGTGTCTTTGTCGGTCTCATGGGTCAGGAGTACGGGCCCCGGTTGGGTGAGGCCGATGCCCAGGTGGAGGGTTATGGGTTGACCGGTGGTGCGGCCAGTGTTGCGTCTGGTCGTATCGCTTATGTGTTGGGTCTTGAGGGGCCGGCGGTGTCGGTGGATACGGCGTGTTCGTCGTCTCTGGTGGCGTTGCATTTCGCGGG
>NZ_JBIDCU010000058.1:0-4625 GCF_043204765.1 Micromonospora sp. NPDC047730
CTCCCCCAGCTCACCCGCGACCCCCGTGACGACCGTGCCGGCCGGGGTGCCGGCGGCAACCGCGTCCAACCCGGCCAGCAACTGCGCCGGATCGGCGGCCACCACCGCCGCCCGATGCTCGAACGCCGACCGCGTGGTCGCCAACGACCAGGCCAACCCGGCCGGATCGACGTCGCCGTGGGCGCGGACGTACCGGGCGAGCCGGGCCGCCTGCTCCCGCAGGGCCGACGCGGACCGGGCCGACAACGGCCAGACCGTGACGGACGAGGCGAGCAGGGCAGGTTGCTGCGCCACGGGCACCAGCGCGGCGGCGGGGTCGGTCGCCGCCACCGGGGCGGTCTCCCCGGCGGCGGCGTCCGCGCCCGACGCCACCGGGGCGGTGGTGGCGTCCGGGGTCTCCTGGGGTGCCTCCTCGATGATCACGTGGGCGTTGGTGCCGCTCATCCCGAACGAGGAGACGCCGGCGCGGCGGGGCTGCTCCCCGCGCGGCCAGGGCAGCGCCTCGGTCAGCAGCGACACCGCGCCGGCCGACCAGTCGACGTGGGGGGTGGGCTCGTCGACGTTCAGGGTGGCCGGCAGCGTGTCCTGCCGCAGGGCCATGACCATCTTGATCACCCCAGCGACGCCGGCGGCGGCCTGGGTGTGGCCGATGTTCGACTTCACCGAGCCGAGCCGCAGCGGGCGGTCCGCCGGCCGCCCCTGGCCGTACGTGGCGAGCAGGGCCGTGGCCTCGATCGGGTCGCCGAGGCTCGTGCCGGTGCCGTGCGCCTCCACCGCGTCGACCTGCTCCGGGGAGAGCCGCGCGCTGGCCAGGGCCTGGAGCACGACCCGCTGTTGGGACGGGCCGTTGGGGGCGGTGAGGCCGTTGGACGCGCCGTCCTGGTTGACGGCACTGCCGCGCACCACGGCGAGGACGGGGTGGCCGTTGCGGCGGGCGTCGGAGAGCCGCTCCACGAGCAGCATGGCGGCGCCCTCGCCCCAGGCGGTGCCGTCGGCGCCGGCGGCGAACGCCTTGATCCGCCCGTCGGGGGCGAGCCCGCGCTGACGGGAGAAGCCGACGAACGCGCTGGGGGTGGACAGGATGGTGGCGCCGCCGGCCAGCGCGAGGGTGCACTCGCCCTGACGCAGGGCGTGGCAGGCCAGGTGCAGCGCGACGAGGGAGGACGAGCAGGCGGTGTCGACGGAGACGGCGGGGCCCTCGAGCCCGAGCGCGTACGCGATGCGGCCGGAGACCACGCTGGCGGCGGTGCCGGTGAGGACGTACCCCTCGACGCCGGGCGGGGGCGGCTGGAGCAGCGCCGCGTAATCCTGGACGGTGGTGCTGGCGAAGACACCCACCTGGTTGCCGCGCAGCGTGGCCGGGTCGATGGCGGCGTGTTCGAACGCCTCCCACGAGGTCTCCAGCAGCAGCCGCTGCTGCGGGTCCATGCCCAGCGCCTCCCGCGGGGAGATGCCGAAGAAGCCGGGGTCGAACTCGGTGGCCGAGTCGAGGAACCCGCCCTGCGCCACGTACGAGGTGCCGGGGTGGTCGGGGTCCGGGTGGATCAACCGCTCCAGGTCCCAGCCGCGGTTGGTGGGAAAGTCGGACATGGCGTCGCGGCCGGAGGCGACCAGCCGCCACAGGTCCTCGGGCGAGCGCACCCCGCCGGGAAAGCGGCAGCCGATACCGACGATGGCGATGGGCTCCCGGTGCGCCGCCTCGAGTTCTCCGAGCTTCCTCCTGGTCTGGTGGAGGTCCGCGGTAACCCATTTCAGGTATTCCCGGAGAGTGTCTTCAGTCGCCATTAACGCCACCTTTTCGGGCCGGAAAAAGACGACCAGATACCGTCCACAGACGCTTCAAGCCGCGACACCACAGCCCATTCAGCCCGACCACGAATTGCAAAAATCAACAGCGTTGCAGTGCCCACCAGGTCCTACTTCCCGGAGGAAGGTAAGTGTCGGCCGGCGGCGGTCACAACCCCTAGCGTCCCCTACGGCCGCCCCTAGCAGGACCGCCGCCGGAGCGGTCGCAGGCTGGCCCGCCAAGGCCCCGCCGCCGGCCCGGCGGGGCCGGCGGCGGCGGTGATGTCAGCCGCCGCGGCCGGCCCCGTGGACGCGCCCCACAATGGGCGGCGAATTGTTCAGAAAACCCCGCCGACATTACCGCCGGGACCGCCGAGCTCCCGATGGATGAATTCGAAGATCTCGGCGTCGCTGGCCCCCTCGAGCGTCTGCGTCACGGGGGCCTCGGCCGGTGCGGGCAGCCGGTCCTCGCCCCAGCGGGCGATGAAGGCCTGCAACTGCACCAGCAGCTTCTGCCGGGTCAGCTGGTCCGGGGCGCTGGCCGCGAACAGGCCGTCCAGTTTCTCCAGTTCCGACAGCAGGCCGGCGGTCGCGGTCGCCCCCTCCTCCACCACGAGGGTGCGCAGGTGGCGGGCCAACGCCAGCGGGGTCGGGTAGTCGAAGACCACGCTGCCCGGCAGGCTCACCCCGGTGGCCGCCCGGAGCCGGTTACGCAGCTCCACCGCGGTCATCGAGTCGAAGCCGACCTCACGGAACGCCCGCGCCGGGCCGAGCTCGCCGGTGCCCGGGTGGCCGAGCACCGCCGCGGCCTGGGTGACCACGAGGTCGACCAGGACGGCGTCCCGCTCCGCGTCGCCGAGCGGCCGCAGCCGCTCGCGCAGCGCGGCGGCGGCCCCGTCGTCGGCCGGCTCGTCGGTGTGCAGGCCACGCAGCGCCTCCTGCGCCTCGGGGACCTCGCCGAACAGCGGCCGGGCCCGCACGGCGGCGACGGCCGGCACGAACCGGTCCCACCGCACGTCGGCCACGACGAGCTGCGCGCCGTCGGCCACGGCCCGGCGCAGCGCGGCGACCGCCAGCTCCGGGTCCATGCCGGGCAGGCCGCGCCGGCCGAGCTGCTCCAGGTCGGCGTCGGCGAGGCCGTCCGCCCAGGGACCGAACGCCACCGACGCCACCGGCAGGCCGGCGAGGCGCCGGTTGGCGGCGAGCACCTGGAGCAGGGCGTCGCCGGCCGCCTGGCCGGAACGCCCGCCGGAGCCCCACACCCCAGAGGTGGACGAGCAGAGCACCAGCGCCCCCAGGGCCCGGTTCTCCAGCTCGTCGGCGTACCGGGGGATGTCGCCGACGGTGGCGAGCAGGTCCGCGGCGAGGTCGGCGAGGGTCAGCTCGGCAAGCGGCACGGTGCCGGTGTCGGCCGGTACGTGCACCAGCGCGGTCACCGGCCGCCCGTCGGCGGCGAGCTGCTCCATCCGGTCGGTCAACTTCCCGCCGGCCGGCTGGTCCAGCGGCACCACGGCGGCGCCGTGCCGGTCCAGCCAGGCGGTGGTGTGCCGGGTGACTGCCCCCGCCCCGCCGGTCATCAGGACGGTGCCCTGCGGGGACCAGCCCGTACCCCCGGCCGGGCCGGTGGCCCGCACCAGGCGCCGCACGTGCACGCCGGACGCGCGGACCACGAGCTGGTCCTCCCCCTCCACGTTGGTCAGCGCGGCGACCAGCGCGGCGGAGAGCTCCCCGGTCACGGCTCCGGGCAGGTCGACGAGGCCCCCGACGTGCCGAGGGTGTTCCAGCGCCGCGGCCAGGCCGAGGCCCCAGGTGGTGGCCTGCCACGGCCGCGTCGCCGGCTCGTCGTCGCTGGCGACCGCCCCGGTGGTGGCCAGCCACAGTGGCGCCCCGGTCTCCCGGCCGGTGTGCGCCTGGAGGAGCAGCAGGTTCGCCGCGAGCCCGGACGGCAGCGCGTCCTGCTCGGGGTGCGGCGCCTCGTCGAGGGCGAGCAGCGACAGCAGCGCCGTCGGCTGATGCTCCGCGCAGGCCCGGTCGAGGTCGGCGGCGAGACCGTCCCGGTGAGCCGTCGCCGGGTCCACCGTGAGGACGTGCACGGCGGCTCCCGCCGCCCGCAGCGCGTCGGCGACCGTTTCCGTGGTCTCCCGCGGCGGCGCGACCAGCAACCAGCGGCCCGGCTCGCCGCCGGTCAACCGCCGCTGCCGCCAGGTGACCCGGTACCGCCACCCGGTGAGCGTGCCGTCCTGCCGCTGCTGACGCCGCCACGACTCCAGCTCCGGGAGCAGCTCCTTCAGCGGCTGACTGGCGTCGATACCCAGCCGGTCCAGGTCGCCGTCGGTGACCGCCCGCCAGAACTCGGTGTCGGCCTGGTCCGCGGCCCCGCCGAGCGGCGTGGCCAGGGTCGGCCAGTACCGCTGCGGCTGGAACGCGTACGTGGGCAGCTCCGGCAGGTCGCGCACGGCCGGCCGGGGGCCGGCGAGCGGCGTCAGCACGGCCGCCCAGTCCACGTCCCGGCCGGTCGCGTACCGGGTCGCGACGGCGGTCAGCAGCGCCGTCACCTCCGGCACGCCGGCCCGCAGGGTGGCGACGGCGGTGGCGCCGTCGGGGAGCACGTCGGCGTTCATCGGCGTCAGCACGGCGGCTGGGCCGATCTCCAGGTAGGTGTCCACGCCGGCGTCCCGCAGGGCGTGGATCCCGTCGGCGTAGCGTACGGCCTCGCGGACGTGCCGCACCCAGTAGTCGACCGTACGGATCTCGTCGCCGTCAGCCAGCGCCCCGGTCAGGTTCGACACGACCGGCAGCAGCGGCGACCGGAAGGCGAGACCCTCCAGGACCGCCCGGAA
>NZ_JBIDCU010000059.1:0-4591 GCF_043204765.1 Micromonospora sp. NPDC047730
GAGTCGTCCGGCTCGGAGTCGGAGTTTGAGTCTGAGTCTTTGGACCTGTCGCCCGGTTCGTTGCCTGGTCGGCCGGCGGCGATGGAATGGGGCCCGGCCGGCTCTGACGCAGACGGGCAGCCGTCCGATCCAGCGGAAACTGACCCGTTTGGTGTTGACCCGGATATTTCTGCCCTGTGGGATAACCCGCCGGGGGAGGCAGACTTTTTCGATATGAGGACACCGGAGCCCGGCTTGGGGTGGTTGCCGCCGGGCTGGCAATCGGAAATGATCGAACAGTTGTCAGCCGTTGCGGCCGCTGACGAGGCGGCATTCCGGCAGTGGGCGGACGAGGTGTTCGACATCGATCCTGCGCTGTTCGGCCAGGGAAAGTCGCCGCACCTCGCCTTCTACAAGTCGGTGTTGAACGCCTACCCGGAACTGCTGGCGCAGGAGGGCGTTACCGACCTGCGTGGAGCGCGCGCGTGGGCGACCCACCGACTGGCCGTCGACCTCGCCAGGGGTGATGAGTCGAAGTTCAGAGAGCTTCTGCCGTATCCGGAGAGCGTGTCCCCGCAGCGCCGGAAGGCCCTGCACCGGCTCTGGCTCGGCAAGGTCGGGCACGCCCACGCCGACGGTCACGACATCTCGCATGTGATTCCCCATATCTTCGCCGGGGAGTTGGGCGCGCCGATGCGGGTCCACCATGCGTTCGGTGCCCCGTACGACATCGGCCCGCCGCCGGTTGCCGGTGTCACCCGGCAACCAGTCGTCTGGTTGAACGGCGCCTACATCATCGTCCAACCTCGTGACCCACACGATGACCGCATCGCCGCCCGCATCGCTGAGGGCTTCTCGCGGCCATCGGTGACCGACCAGGTCCAACAGGCCACCTTTGAGGAGGCACTCCGTCAGCTGCGGGAGGAAATCGACGAGGCGGAATCGAATCTGAATCCGACCGAGATCTACGGGCTCATCCAGCAAGACACATTCCACCGCAAGCTTGCGCTCATCCGTCAACACCCCATCTCCCCCCGCAGCCAGGTCCGGGAACTCGCAGAAAGCCGCCGATACCTCCGTAGGCTCTACCTCCGCAGCCGCAACGTAGACGGCGGCTGGAAAGACCAGAACTCATGGCAACTCGAGGACCCATTCACCATCAGCTTCACCGCTTCCGTCGGCGGTGACTACCTACCAAGTTTGATGGCCACGCTGGGCGGCAAGCCGGAACGTCTCGCCGTTGTAGACGACGTGGCCATCGCGGGCGATGTGGTCTATATGAGTTTCGGGAAGCTCAACGGAGTAGGCGTCGGTATCGTCAAAATCCGGTACACCGTGGACGGCGCTATCTACCGAAAGGTCCCCCGCGAGTTCACTGACGACGAGCTGCGCGCCCTGAGGAAAAAGGTGCCCGGCCGGGAGTGGGAACTCGAAGACCGATGGTTCTCCGAGGACTTTTACCACATGGAGTTCCGTGTGGACAAAAAAAGGAGGCTGTCCCGTCGCTTCGGACATGGTCAATTCACTATCCCGAATAGCAAGATGGTCGACGGAAGTCCGTTTACCTTTCCGGCCGACCTGAAGGAGGTCATTCTCCGGCTCGGGTATGGCATGGATGATCAACCCTTCGGCGTCGTGATTATCCCGGCCGACAAGAACATGACCGGACGGACTCTGTACCTGGAAATGGACCCTGCCCCCACCGCGGACGACATCAAGGGAATGCGCAGTTATGCGCTGTGGGAACGAGATGACCGTCGTTGGTTCCTTTTCGATGAAATATCTGCCAGTTCCGAAATGTGGTCGCACAAAGCGTTGCCCGGCCTGGACATAAGAATCAATGGTTTGGCCAAGACGTTCGATGGGAGGGAGGTGGATCTCTCTCGGGGCACGGAAATCAAACTGCGGGTAGGACGGATGGAGGCGTCCGGACCGGATGCCGGCGCAAGGGTTCTCTCCGAAAACCTTTTCGCCGTGGTCGGGGCGCCGTTGGTCCCAAGACCGGATTCGCCGGCGCCCGAACCCGAATACGTCTACCGGCTCATCGAAACAACCGTGCAAGGCAAAGAGGAATTCGAGGCTCTCGCCGAAACGCTCAAGCATCGAGAGGAGCTGGCGCTGGGGCGGCGGGGTCTGCAGCCCGCACCAGACCCCCAGCCCTCGGAGCCAGCCCCCGATGCGCTGTCCGACCTGCCAGCGGCGATGGAATGGTCCGGCCCGGCCGTTGACTCGGCGTCGCGGCTGGAGGGCTCCGCGCCGGTCGGGCCCTCGGACCTGCAGGGAGGCGTCACCTCCGCCGGCTTGGTCGACGTGGCCTCGGGTGGACTGCTGTCCGGTCCTGCGGGAGATTACGACCTGTCCGGTTTTGACCCGGGGATTCTTGACGCGGGGGAGGGGTCGAATTCGGGGGCGGGGGCGTATCTGTCGACGTCGGCGCTTGGTTCGGGGTTGTCGCTGGAGGGCTCCGCACCGGTCGCGTCGGGCCCGCTGGCAGGGGTGTCATGGGTGGGCGGGGCGGACCCGGGGCCGAGCGGGGCGATGACGGCCGGTGGGTCCGGTGGTGTCGCGCCGGACTTGCAGCGGAGCGTGGACGCGGCGATCACCCAGTTGTCGGCCGGGGTAACCCGTGACCAGGCGACAGAATTCGAGCAGTGGGCGGACAAGGTCTTCAACATCGATTCTGCGCTGTTCCGCGGGGGGGCGCACCTCGCCTTCTACAGGTCGGTGTTGAACACCTACCCGCAGCTGTTGGCGCAGTGGGGCGTCACCAGCGTGGAAGGACTGCGCGCATGGGTGGTCCGTCAACTGGCCGACGACCTTGCCCGGGGTGAAGAGTCGACGTTTAGAAAGATTCTTCCGTATTCGGGGGACGTGTCCGAGCAGCGGCGGAAAGCCCTGGAACGGATCTGGCTCAGCACGATCGGAAACAACCAAACCTTGGATTACGACGTCGCGCTTGTGCCTCTCCATGTGCTGGCCAAGGAGTTGGACCAGCCGATGCAGGTCCACCATCCGTTCGGGGCCCCGCACGACATCGGCCCGCCGTTGGTTCCCGGTGTCACCCCGCAACAGGTCCTTCGGTTGAAGGGCGCCTACGTCCTCGCCCAACCTCGTGGCCCACAGGATGACCGTATCGCCGCGGGCTTCTTCCGGCCCGACCCTGGCGAGCAGCGCCAACAGGCTGGGGTGTTTGAGGAGACACGTGGTCTGCTGCGAGCGGCAATCGCCAAGGCGGAGAAGAATCCCGACAGCACCTACTCGCGCATCCGGCGAGACTCATTCCACCGCAACCTCGCGGCCATCCGTCAACCCCCCATCTCCCCCCGCAACCAGGTCCAGGAACTCGCCGAACACCTCGAATACCTCCGCGACCTCAACAACCAACGCAGCGGCTGGAAAGATCAGCTCCCAGGGAACCTCGAAGACCCATTCACCATCCGCCTCCCCACCACCCCCGCGCGGCATGACAAGGACATAAGAGAGCTAACCCGCCCGGCCCCAGGGCTGCGCATCAAACTGAGCGGCAAGGACATAGTTCTCGGACATGTCGGTGGACTCTTCGGCCTGGGTGATGTGGTCAATATCAGTTTCGGGAAGGTCGGCGAAAAGGGCGTCGGGTTTATCGAAATCCCGTACACCGCGGACAACGGCGCTGGAAGCGTCATCTACCAACCGATCAACCGCGAGTTCACTGAGGGCGAGCTGCACAGTCTGAAGCAAAAGGTGCGTGCGTCTTGGGAACTCTACCCCCCATGGGAGTTCAGCGCTTCCTATTACATCAAGACGCGTCTGTTGCAACCCCGGAGAGAATTGGGCATAACCCTCGGCGGGGAGGGCGGGGCAGGTCAGGCCCATGCCACCGCCCGTCAGGGCCGTATCCCACAGGTCGAGGTGGCCGACGGAAGAAGGTTTGTCTTTCCTGCGGACATGAGGGAGGTTCGTCTCGAACTCGGGTATGACATCTTTGGTCGACCCATCGCGGTCGTGATACTCGAAGAGAACCCTATCAAGCAAACCCTGTACCTGGAGCTGGTCAAGCCCGCCCCCACCGTGCCCGATATCGGTCGGCTGCTGCAGACCGGAAACGTGCTGTGGGAGCGAGAGGATCGGTGGGATCTTTACGACGCAATATCTATCAAAGACATAATGTTGGCGGATGGCCGAATGCCTAGACCCCTGCGTCTTAGACTGGGCAATTCAGTCGACGTGTTGGGTGGCGGGAAGGTGAATCTCGATAAGGGAACGCCGATTACCCTGAAGGTAGGGCAATTGCCGCGGCCGGTCGGATTGGATGTCGCCATCGACATTTTCGCCGTGGTCGGGGTGCCGTTGGTCCCAAGAGCGGATTCGCCGGTGCCCGAACCCGAATACGCCTTCCGGCTCGTGCTCGTGGGTCTGGACAAGAGCATCGGCGAGTTCGAGGCTATTAAAGCCCAGATCCAGGCGCGGCAGGAGCGCAAAGAGCGAGCCGAGACGGGAACTGGGCGGGCCCCGAAACGTCGGCGCACCCAGGGTGGGTTGCCTGGTGGTGCGGCGGCGTTTGAGTGGGGTCGTGTGGGGGGTGGTTCGTTCTCGGGTGGTGGGAAGGGTGTGTTGCCGTCGGGGTGGGCGG
>NZ_JBIDCU010000060.1:0-4550 GCF_043204765.1 Micromonospora sp. NPDC047730
GGTGTGCGGTTGTTGTCCGAGCCGGTGGAGCTGGTTTCTGACGGGCGGCCGTGGCGTGCCGCGGTTTCCTCCTTCGGTATCAGCGGCACGAATGCTCATGTGATCGTCGAGGCCCCGCCGGAACCACCGGCCCCGCTGACCCCGTCGGCCGGGTCGGAGTCGCCCGCCGCATCCGAGAAGCTCCTGACTCCGGTACTGGTGTCGGGCGGTACCAAGGCGGCCTTGCGGGAACAGGCGGGCCGACTCGCGGACTGGTTGGAGCGCGAGGGCCGGGATGTGCCGCTGCCCGATGTCGCCCGAACCTTGGCGTTGTCGCGGGCGGCCCTGGATCACCGCGCGGTCGTCGTCGGCGACGACCGGGAGTCCGTCGTCGCAGGTCTCCGCGCGGCCATGGGAGACAGCAAGGTCATCTCCGGGGCCGGCGGCGTCGTGCTGGTCTTTCCGGGCCAGGGCTGGCAGTGGGCCGGGATGGCCCGCGAGCTGCTCGCCGTGTCGCCGGTGTTCGCTGACCGCCTGACCGAATGCGACAAGGCCCTGGCGGCGCATGTCGACTGGTCCGTGACAGACGTGCTGCTCGGCGACGATGACGGATGGCTGTCCCGGGTGGACGTGGTCCAGCCAGTGCTATGGGCGACGATGGTCTCGCTCGGCGCGGTCTGGTTGTCGTGGGGCCTGCCGGTCATGGGCGTCGTCGGTCACTCTCAGGGCGAGGTCGCCGCCGCCTGTGTGGCAGGCGGACTCTCCCTTGCCGACGGCGCCCGTGTTGTGGTGGTGCGGTCCCGGCTGGTCAGGGAGCTTGCCGGCACCGGTGGGATGGCGTCTGTCGGTCTCAGCCGTTCCGACATCGAACCGCAACTGCCCGAAGGTGTGGAGGTTGCGGTTGTCAACAGCGGCTCCTCCACGGTGATCGCCGGTCCGGTCCCGGCACTGGAAACGCTCGTCGAATCCTGGACGGGACAGGGTGTGCGCGCCCGGCTGATCCCGGTCGACTATGCCTCCCACTCCGCTGCCGTTGACGCCGTCGGCGATCGGATCATCAGCGATCTCGACGGCCTCACCCCGCAGCCCTCGTCAATTCCGCTCGTCTCGACCGTGACCGGCGAGATCCTCGACACCGCCGGCATGGACGCGACCTACTGGCTGCGCAACCTGCGACAGACCGTGCGCTTCGACACCGCCATGCAGACCCAGATCGACCGGGGCGCCCGCGTCTTCGTCGAGGTCAGCGCCCACCCGGTCCTCGAACTCGCCATGGCCGAGCTCGTCGAGGCAGCCGCCGTCCCCGGCGTCGTCGTGCCCTCCCAACGCCGAGACCGCCCGCAATGGCAGGATCTGCTGTCTGCTGCCGGGCGGGTCTGGACCGCGGGCGTCACCGTCGACTGGGCCACCATCCTCGGCGCGGGGCAGACGCGTGCAGACCTCCCCACCTACGCCTTCCAGCACCGGCGGTTCTGGCTCACGCCCCCCACCACCGCGGGCGAGCACAACCTCGACCACCCCGTCCTGACCGGCATCACTCGCACAACCGAGGACGAGCCCACCGTCTTCACCGGGCGAGTCGACCGCCACACCCTGCCGTGGCTCGACGACCACGCCGTCAACCGCACCACCCTCATCCCCGGCACCGCTCTCGTGGAATGGCTGATCCGCACCGGCGACGAACTCGGCCACAACCGCATCGCCGAACTGACGATCCATACCCCGCTCACCCTCGAGGACCAGACCGGGAGGCACATCCACGTCGTCTGCCACCCCACCCCGGCCGGCGACCACACCGCGCGGCTCTACAGCCGCTCCGGCCCCACCGACTTGTGGACGGAGCACGCCGAAGCGGTCCTCAGCACAGCGGCCGACGGCGTACCGGCCGATGGTGGAGACTGGCCGCCGGCCGGGCCGCAACCGTTGCCGCTCGACAGTTTCTACGCCGACCTCGCGGCGGTCGGTTACGAGTACGGGCCGACCTTCCAGGGACTGCGCCAGGCGTGGCAGCGGGGCGACACCCTCTACGCCGAGATCACTCTGCCCACCGACGAACCGGACCGGCACGGTATCCACCCCGCGCTGCTCGACGCGGCCCTGCACCCGCTGCTGCTGGCCGACGACCACACGACCACGTCGTTGCGCGTGCCGTTCGGCTGGGCCGGCGTCCAGCTCTACGCGACCGGGGCGCGGTCAGCTCGGGTCACCGTGACCCGTACCGGACCGGACACGGCAACGGTGCGCCTAGCCGACGACGACGGCCGGGCCATCGCCCACATCGACGAACTTCGGCTGCGTGCGCTACCCGCCGGCGCGCTCTCCGGATCGGCGGCCGCGTCGCTGTCGGCCGTCACATGGGTGCCGGCGGCCACCACCGAGGACGACGCCGGCACCGTCGTGCTCGGCGACGGCTACGCCGACGTGCCCGCACTCGTCGAGGCGGTGCGGGCCGGGGCTTCGGTTCCCGCCACGATCACCTTCACAGCCGAGGTCGAGGACGCGGATCCGGCCGACGCCGTCACCGCGACGCTCACGGTGGTGCAACAGTTCATCGCGGCACCCGAGCTGAACGACGTACGCCTCCGGATCGTCACCAGCGGTGCGAACGTCGCGCCCGGCGGGCACACCGACATACGTGGCGTCACGAGCGCCGCCCTGTGGGGTCTCATCCGGGTCGCCCAGTCGGAGTTCCCCGGCCGGATCAACATCATCGACGTACCCGCCGGCGGCACCGTTCCCGCGCTCACCGAGGAGCAGGCGATCGTGCGCGCCGAGGGTGTCCTGGTGCCCCGCCTGACCACCGTGACTCCGGCGGCGGCCGAGGCGCCGTCCCTCGACAACGGTTGGGTCCTCGTCACGGGCGGCACCGGCGGCATCGCCGCCCTGCTCTCCGAGCATCTCGTTCGTGCGCACGGGGTGCGGAAGTTGCTGCTGGTGAGCCGTTCGGGGCCGGACGCGCCGGGCGCGGGGGAGCTGACGCAGCGGCTGGAGACGCTGGGCGCGACGGTACGGGTGGCCGCCTGCGACGTGGCTGATCGGACACAGCTGCAGGGCGTGCTCGACGGCATCGACCGGCTCGTCGGCGTCATCCATGCCGCCGGGGTGCTGGACGACGGTGTGCTGGAAGGATTGTCTGCCGAGCGGGTCGCGAACGTCCTGCGGGGCAAGCTCGGTGGTGCCCTGCTGTTGCACGAGTTGACGGCCGGCCGGGACCTGGCGCTGTTCGTCATGTTCTCGTCGATCGCGGGCGTGCTGGGCAATGCCGGCCAGGGCGCCTATGCGGCGGCGAACGCCGGCCTGGACGGGCTCGCCGTGCACCGGCGCGAATCCGGCCTGCCCGGCACGTCCGTGGCGTGGGGGTTGTGGGAGGCCGAGACCGGTATGACCCGCGGCCTGTCCCAGCGCGACCGCGGCCGCTTCGCCGGCCTCGCGATGCCGACCGGCGAGGCCCTCGCCCTGTTCGACGCCGCTCTCACGAGCACCGAACCCGTCGTCGTCGCCGCGCGTCTCGACCGCACCAGCCCGCATCCCCTGATCACCGGCCGCTCCGGGCGCCGCCCCGGCCGCCGGACCATCACCACGGCCACCGCGAAGGGACAGGTGAACGAGTTCGCCGGCCTGAGCCTGGCGCAACGGCAGCGCCGGTTGCGTGACCTGGTGCGTGCCCACGTTGCCGGCGTCCTTGGCCACGGCGGCCCCGAGGCGGTCGACCTGGACCGGCCGTTCAAGGAGGTCGGCTTCGACTCGTTGACCGCCGTCGACCTGCGCAACCGGCTCGCCGCCGCGGTGGGGAAGACCCTGCCCGCCACCGTGGTCTTCGATCACCCGACGCCCATCGCACTTGCTCGACACCTTGACGAGGTACTGGGCGGGGAACCCGTGGCGGCTCCGGTGCCCGTCGCCCCACCCGCCCATGTCACAGCGGCGGGGGACTCGCTCGCGATCGTGGGTATGGCGTGTCGTTTTCCGGGTGGGGTGGATTCGCCTGAGGATTTGTGGCGGGTGGTTGTCGAGGGCCGTGATGTCGTCGGGGACTTTCCGGCCGACCGTGGTTGGACGGTTGACGGCTCCTTCGCCCGGGTGGGTGGCTTTCTCGACGCCGCTGCACATTTCGACGCGGAGTTGTTCGGTATTTCGCCGCGTGAAGCCCTGGCGATGGATCCGCAGCAGCGGCTGCTTCTGGAGGTCTCCTGGGAAGCCCTGGAACGCGCCGGCATTGCGCCTGATTCTTTGCGGGGTTCCCCGACGGGTGTGTTCGTGGGCGTGATAGGCCAGGAATATGGTCCGCGGTTGGGTGAGGCCGGTGCTCAGGTGGAGGGTTATGGGTTGACCGGTGGTGCGGTGAGTGTGGCCTCGGGTCGTATCGCTTATGTGCTTGGCCTCGAAGGTCCGGCGATGTCGGTGGATACCGCCTGCTCCTCGTCCCTCGTCGCGCTTCATCTGGCGGGTCAGGCTCTGCGGGCGGGGGAGTGTGATCTGGCGTTGGTGGGTGGGGTGACGGTGATGGCGTCGCCGGGTTTGTTTGTGGAGTTTGATCGGCAGGGTGGGTTGGCGGGGGACGGTCGTTGTAA
>NZ_JBIDCU010000061.1:0-4241 GCF_043204765.1 Micromonospora sp. NPDC047730
TGGGCCGAGAACCTGCGTCTGCCGGTGCTGTTCGACACCGCCGTGCGTACCGCCATCGACGCCGGGCACACGGACTTCGTCGAGGTCTCCCCGCACCCGGTGCTGAGCATGTCGCTGACCGCGATCCTCGACGACACCGGCACCACCGGCCGGGCGCTGGCCACCCTGCGCCGTGGCGAGGACGCCGCGCTCCGGCTGCTCACCAGCCTCGCCGCCGCCCACGCGAACGGGCTGCCGGTGGACCACCGCCGGGTCCTCGCCCCCGCGCCGATCCTCACCGACCTGCCCACGTACGCCTTCCAGCGGCAGCGCTACTGGCCGGAGCGGACCACGCCGGCGGTCGCCGGCCCGGTCAGCCCCGACGTCGTCGACGTCGAGTTCTGGTCGGCCGTGGAACGCTCCGACGTGGCGGCCCTGGCCGCGCAGCTCGACGGCGGCGCGGCCGACGCGGAGGTGCTCGCCCCGGCCCTGCCGGTGCTGTCGTCGTGGCGCAAGGCCCGGTTGCAGCGGGCGGTGCTGGACGGCTGGTCGTATCGCGTGGTGTGGAAGCCCGCCGCCCCGGCCGGCGGGGCGACCCTCGCAGGCGACCTGCTCGTGGTGCGGCCCGCCACCGACGCGGCCGTGGACGGCTGGCTGGACCTGCTCGCCGCCGCCCTGCCCGACGGGGTGACCGTGCGAACGCTGGCCGTCGACCCGGACCGGGTCACCCGGACGGAGCTGGCCGAGTCGCTGGCCGGGCACCGCGAGACGCCACCGGCCGCCGTGGTGTCCCTGCTCGGCCTCGCCGACGCGCAGTACCCCGGCCACCCCGGCATTCCCACCGGGCTGGTCGCCACCACCCGCCTCGTGCAGGCGGCGCAGGACGCCGACCTGCCGACGCCGCTGTGGTGCGTCACCCGGGGCGGCGTCGGCACCGGCCCCGCCGAGCCGGTCGTCAACGCCGCCCAGCACGCGCTGTGGGGCATGGCCCGGGTCATCGGCCTGGAACACCCCCGCGGCTGGGGCGGTCTGGTCGACCTGCCCGCCGAGCCCGACGCCGCCACCTGGGCCGAGGTCGCCCGCATCCTCGCCGGCGCCGGCGACGAGGACCAGTTCGCCGTCCGCCCCTTCGGCACCTTCGTCCGGCGGCTCGCCCGCACCACCGCCCGCGCCGCCGGGCAGGTCACCCCGTGGCGGCCGCGCGGCACCGTGCTCGTCACCGGCGGCACCGGCGCCATCGGCGCGCAGGCCGCCCGCTGGCTCGCCGACAACGGCGTCGAACACCTGGTCCTCACCAGCCGCCGCGGCCTCGACGCCGCCGGCGCCCGCGAGCTGGCCGACGAGCTGACCGCCACCGGCGTACGGGTCAGCGTCGTCGCCTGCGACATGGCCGACCGCGACCAGGTCGCCGCGCTGGTCGCCGGCCTGGACGACGTCGCCCCGCTGACCGCCGTGCTGCACGCCGCCGGCATCACCCAGCTCACCCCGCTCGTCGACACCGACCTCGACGTGTTCGACCACGTCATGGCCGGCAAGGCCGCCGGCGCCGAATACCTCGACGAGCTGCTCGGCGACCGGCAGCTCGACGCGTTCGTCACGTTCGCCTCGATCTCCGGTGTGTGGGGCAGCGGCGGGCAGGGCGCGTACGCGGCCGCGAACGCGTACCTCGACGCGCTCGCCGAGCAGCGCCGCGCCCGAGGGCTCACCGCCACCTCGATCTCCTGGGGTGCCTGGGCCGAGGGCGGCATGGCCACCACCGAGGAGGCGCAGCGGCTGCTCAGCCGCCGCGGCCTCAACCCGATGCAGCCGGCCGCCGCGCTGCTCGCCCTGCGCCGCGCCGTCGAGCACGGCGAGACCTGCCTGACCGTCGCAGACGTCGACTGGGCGCACTTCGCCCCCGCGTACGCCTCCGCCCGGCCCCGGCCGCTGCTCGCCGACATCGCCGAGGCACGCGAGGCGCTGGCCGCCCGCCCCGCCGACGGCGTCACCGACTCCGCCGCCGCGCTGCGCGAGCGGCTGCTCGCCCTGCCCCGCGCCGAGCGGGACCGCCAGCTCACCGACCTGGTCCGCGACCACGCCGCCGCCGTGCTCGGCCATGCCGGCACCGACGCCGTCCGGCCGAAGCGGGCGTTCAAGGAGCTGGGCTTCGACTCGCTGACCGCCGTCGAGCTGCGCAACCAGCTCACCGGCGCGACCGGGCTGGCCCTGCCCACCACCCTGATCTTCGACTACCCCAACCCGGCCACCCTGGCGGGGCACCTGGCGTCCCTGCTGCGGCTGGACGACGCCGAGGCCGCCCCCGCCGGGACGCCCGCCACGACCGCCGGCGCCGCCCTCGCCGACGAGCCGGTCGCCATCGTCGGGATGAGCTGCCGCTACCCGGGCGGGGTCAGCGATCCCGACGGGCTGTGGGACCTGGTCGCGCAGGGCCGCGACGGCATCACCGAGTTCCGCGCCGACCGGCACTGGGACCTCGACCGGCTTCTCGCTGCCGACCCCGAGGCGTCCGGCCGCTCGCACACCCGGCACGGCGGGTTCATCGACCGGGCCACCGACTTCGACCCGGTCTTCTTCGGTATCTCGCCGCGCGAGGCGCTGGCCATGGACCCGCAGCAGCGGCTGCTGCTGGAGGCCACCTGGGAGGCGTTCGAGCAGGCCGGCGTCACCCCCGACTCGCTGCACGGCACCGCCACCGGCGTCTTCGTCGGCGCGTCCCCGTCCGGCTACGGCACCGGCGACGAGACCCCCGACCTGGACGGCTACCGGCTCACCGGCGGCGCGCACAGCGTCATCTCCGGGCGGGTCGCGTACACGTTCGGCCTGGAGGGGCCGGCCGTCACCGTGGACACCGCCTGCTCGTCGTCGCTGGTGGCGCTGCACCTGGCCGTGCAGTCGCTGCGGCAGGGCGAGTGCGAGCTGGCGGTGGCCGGCGGCGTGAACGTGATGGTCACCCCGGGCGCGTTCGTCGAGTTCACCCGGCAGGGCGGCCTCGCCGCCGACGGCCGCTGCCGCTCCTTCGCCGCCGCCGCCGACGGCACCGGCTGGGGCGAGGGCGTCGGCGTGCTGCTGGTCGAGCGGCTCTCCGACGCCCGGCGCAACGGCCACCGCGTCCTCGCCGTGATCCGGGGCAGCGCCGTCAACCAGGACGGCGCGTCCAACGGGCTGACCGCGCCGAACGGCCCGTCGCAGCAGCGGGTGATCCGGGCCGCGCTCGCCAACGCCGGCCTCAGCACCGTCGAC
The DNA here is from genome assembly GCF_043204765.1 of Micromonospora sp. NPDC047730. Lineage (NCBI taxonomy): Bacteria > Bacillati > Actinomycetota > Actinomycetes > Micromonosporales > Micromonosporaceae > Micromonospora > Micromonospora sp. NPDC047730. Next base: position 3,220 of record NZ_JBIDCU010000061.1, read on the forward strand.
GTGGACGCCGTCGAGGCCCACGGCACCGCCACCACCCTGGGCGACCCGATCGAGGCGCAGGCGCTGCTCGCCACGTACGGGCAGGACCGGGACGGTCGGGAGCCGCTGTGGTTGGGCTCCATCAAGTCGAACATCGGTCACACCCAGGCCGCCGCCGGCGTCGCCGGTGTGATCAAGATGGTGCAGGCGCTGCGGCACGGCGTCCTGCCCCGCACCCTGCACGTCGACGAGCCCACCCCGCACGTCGACTGGTCGGCCGGCGCCGTCGAACTGCTCACCGAGGCCCGGCCCTGGCCGGAGACCGGCCGGCCCCGCCGCGCCGCCGTGTCCTCGTTCGGGGTCAGCGGCACCAACGCGCACGTCATCGTCGAGGAGCCGCCGGCCGAGATCGTCGACGGCGAGGTGGTCGAGCCCGCCGCACCGCCGCTGGTGCCGGTGCTGCTCTCCGCCCGCGGCGACGGCCTCGCCCGGCAGGCCCACCGCTGGGCCGACCGGTTCGCCGCGCCCGACCGGCCGCGGCTGGTCGACGCCGGCTGGACGTCCCTGACGGCTCGCGCGGCACTGGAGCACCGGGCCGTGCTGCTCGCCGCCGACCACGACGAGCTGACCGCCGGGCTGCGTACCCTCGCCGCCGGCGAGCCCACCGACGCCGTCGTCACCGGTCGCGCCGCCGACCGGGGCCCCGTCGCGATCCTCTTCTCCGGGCAGGGCGCGCAGCGTGCCGGGATGGGCCGGGAGCTGTACGCGGCGTTCCCCGTGTTCGCGTCCGCGCTTGACGAGGTGTGCGCCCACCTGGACCCGCTGCTGCCGCAGCCGCTTCGGGAAGTCCTTTTCGCGGAGGCGGGCACCGCCGAGGCGGAGCTGCTGGACCAGACGGTGTTCACGCAGGCCGGGCTGTTCGCGGTCGAGGTGGCGTTGTTCCGCCTTGTGGAGTCGTTCGGGGTGGTGCCGGACTTCGTGGGTGGGCATTCGGTCGGTGAGATCACGGCCGCGTACGTGGCCGGGGTGCTCACGTTGGCTGA
>NZ_JBIDCU010000062.1:0-3790 GCF_043204765.1 Micromonospora sp. NPDC047730
GACCGGGGAAAACGAACGCGACCTCACCCGCAGCGCCGGCGACCCCGGTGACGACCTGCGACGCCGGCCGACCGTCGGCGAGCGCGTCCAGCACGGCGGTCAACTCGTCCCGGTCGGCGGCGAAGACCACCGCCCGGTGGTCGTGGGACGCCCGGGTGGCGATCAGCGACCAGCCGACGTCGCCGAGCGCGGCGTCCGGCACCTCCTCCAGGTGGTCCCGCAGCTCCCGGGCGCGGTCGGCGAGGGCGTCGGCGGTGCGCCCGGAGAGCACCCAGGGCAGTTCGCCGGCCGGCCCGTCGGCCGGCGACGCGGGCTCCTCGTCGGGGGCCTGTTCGAGGATCGTGTGCACGTTGGTGCCGCTGATCCCGAACGAGGACACCCCGGCGCGGCGTACGCCGTCGACCGGCTCCCAGGGCCGGGCCTCGGTGAGCAGTTCGACGCTGCCGGCCGACCAGTCGACGTGCGGGGTGGGCTCGTCGACGTGCAGGGTGGGCGGCAGCACGCCGTGCCGCATGGCGAGGACCATCTTGATGATCCCGGCGACACCGGCCGCGGCCTGGGTGTGCCCGATGTTCGACTTGATGGAGCCGAGCCACAGTGGCCGGTCGGCGGGCCGGTCCTGCCCGTACGTGGCGAGCAGCGCCTGCGCCTCGATCGGGTCGCCGAGGGTGGTGCCCGTGCCGTGCGCCTCGACGGCGTCGACCTGGACGGGGGTGAGCCGCGCGTTGGCGAGGGCCTGTCGGATGACCCGCTGCTGGGCGGGCCCGTTGGGGGCGGTGAGCCCGTTGGAGGCCCCGTCCTGGTTGACGGCGCTGCCACGGACGATCGCCAGGACCGGGTTGCCGTCGCGGCGGGCGTCGGAGAGCCGCTGGAGCACCAGCAGGCCGACGCCCTCGCCCCAGCCGGTGCCGTCGGCGGCCCCGGCGAACGGCTTGCACCGGCCGTCGGCGGCGAGGCCGCGCTGCCGGGAGAAGCCGACGAAGATGCCGGGGGTGGCCATGACGGTGGCGCCGCCGGCGAGGGCGAGGTCGCACTCCCCCGCCTGCAGGGCCTGGGCGGCGAGGTGCAGCGCGACCAGGGACGACGAGCAGGCCGTGTCGACGGTGACGGCCGGGCCGTGCAGCCCGAACGTGTACGCCAGCCGCCCGGCGAGGACGCTGGCGGAGACGCCGGTGGCGAGGTAGTTCTCGTCGACGTCCCCGGCGGCCATCAGCAGGGAGCCGTAGTCCTGCCCGTTGGTGCCGACGTACACGCCGGTGCGGCTGCCGCGCAGCGCGGTCGGGTCGATCCGGGCCCGTTCGAACGCCTCCCAGGTGGTTTCCAGCAGCAGCCGCTGCTGCGGGTCCATGGCCACGGCCTCGCGCGGGCTGATGCCGAAGAACGCGGGGTCGAACTCGCCGGCCCCGGCGACGAAGCCGCCCTCGCGGACGTAGCTGGTGCCGAGGTGCTCGGGGTCGGGGTGGTACAGCTCGGCGAGGTTCCAGCCGCGTTCGCCGGGCATCAGGGTCATCGCGTCGGTGCCGGCGGCGACGAGGTCCCACAGCTGCTCGGGCGACGACACGCCGCCGGGGAAGCGGCAGCTCATCGCGACGATGGCGATGGGCTCCCGGTGCAGGCCGGCGCCGTCGGCGACCACCTCGCCGGGGGCGTGGCCGGCGGTCAGGCCGTGCAGGTGGGCGGCCAGCTCGGCGACGGTGGGGTGGTCGAAGACGAGGGTGGCGGGCAGGGTCATGCCCGTCTCGGCGGTCAGCCGGTTGCGCAGCTCGACGGCGGTGAGCGAGTCGAAGCCGAGGTCGCGGAACGCGCGGTCGGGCAGCGGCTGGCCGGCCGGGTAGCCGAGCACCGCCGCGGCCTGGGTGCGGACCAGCTCGGTGAGCTGGGGCAGGGACCGGCCGACGACGACGGCGCGGACGGGCCCGACGGGTCCGGTGGGCACCCCGGGCAGGGCGGCGATCAGCGGGGTCGGACCGCCCCACGCGGCGGCGAGGCGCCCCCAGTCGACGTCGGCGACGGTGACCGCCGGCTCGCCGGCGTTGACCAGCCGGCCGAGCGCGGTGACCGCCTCGGCGGCGGGCAGCGGGTTGATGCCGCCCCGGGCGAGCCGGACGGTCAGCGCGGCGGTGGCCGCCGCCATGCCGTCCTCGGCCCAGGCTCCCCAGCCGACGGATGTGGCGGGCAACCCCTGGTCGCGCCGCCACGCCGCGAAGGCGTCGAGGTACGCGTTGGCCGCCGCGTAGTTGCCCTGCCCGGCGCTGCCGACGACGCCAGCGAGGGAGGAGAAGAGCACGAACGCGTCGAGGTCCCGGCCGGCGGTGGCGTCGTGGAGCACCCGCGCGGCGCGGACCTTGCCGTCGAGGACGGTCTGCATCCGGGCCAGGTCGAGGCCGTCGAGGATGCCGTCGTCGACCACCCCGGCGGTGTGCACGACGGCGGTCAGCGCGGGCAGGCCGGTGACGAGGGCGGTGACGGCGTCGGCGTCGGTGACGTCGCAGGCCACCACCCGGGCGGCGCCCAGCTCCGCGACCAGGTCGGCCGCGCCGGGGGCGTCCGGGCCGCGGCGGGAGGCGAGCACCACCTCGGCGGCGCCGTTGGCCAGCAGCCAGCGGGCCACGTGCCGGCCCAGCGCGCCGGTCCCACCGGTGACGAGGACGGTGCCGGAGGGCCGCCAGGCCGCCCCGGCGGGCGGGGCGGCGGGGACGAGCCGCCGTTCGAGCACGCCCTGCGGGCGGATCGCCACCTGGTCGTGGCCGGCGTCGGCGAGGACGGCGAGCAGCGCGTCCCCGGCGGCCCGGTCGAGGCGGCCGGCCCGGTCCGGCCCGGCGCTGGCGGCGGCCCGGCCGAGCGCGGCGGTGCCGGCGGCGGGCTGAGCGGGCTCGGCGGCGGGCAGGTCGATCAGGCCGGCCCAGCGGTCCGGCTGTTCGAGGGCGACGACGCGGCCGAGGCCCCAGGCCGCGGCGGACGACGGGTCGGCGACGGTCTCGCCGCCGCCGACGGACACGGCGCCCCGGGTGAGGCACCACAGCCGGCCGGGCAGGCCGGTGTCGGCCAGGGCCTGGACGAGGGTGAGCAGCAGTGCCGTCCCGGCGGGTACGGCGGGCGCGTCGGGCAGCGGCTCGTCCCGCTCGGGCAGCAGGCAGAGCACGCCGCTCCAGCCGCCTTCGCCGCGCTCCCGCAGCGCCGTGCCCAGCGTCCCCCGCTCCACGCCCGGCGCGACCCGAAGGACGTCGACGTCTCCCCCACCCCGCCGGAGCGCGTCGACAACCCCGCCCCACTCCCCGCGATCGGGCACTTCCGGCCCCGACGAAAGCCACGTTCCACCCGATTCGGGGGCCGAGACTGCAAGATCGGCGGGGTGAGGGGCGGGGGTGACGACGAGCCAGCGGCCCGGGAGGGACGGGGTGGGGGCGGGGTGGATCTGGTGCCACGTGATGCGGTACGACCAGGCGTCCACGGCGGCGTCGCGCAGCCTCGCCCGGCGCCACGAGGACAGCACCGGTACGGCCGGGGCGAGGGCCGCCACGGCGCCCGGGTCGTCCTGCACGGACAGGTGGGACGCCACGGCGGGCAGGTCGCCGCGTTCGACGGCGGCCCAGAAGTCGCCCTCGGCGCCGTCGGCGCGCTCGCCCGACGGGGCGGCCGCGCCGTCGACCTCCGGCCAGTACCGCTGGTGCTGGAACGCGTACGTGGGCAGGTCGACCCGGCTGGCGCCGGTGTCGGCGAACCACCGCGCCCAGGTGACCGGGACGCCGTGGACGTGCAGCTCGGCCAGGGCCGCCAGCAGGGCGTGCCC
>NZ_JBIDCU010000063.1:0-3707 GCF_043204765.1 Micromonospora sp. NPDC047730
CCGCCCACCCCGACGGCAACACACCCTTCCCACCACCCGAGAACGAACCACCCCCCACACGACCCCACTCAAACGCCGCCGCACCACCAGGCAACGACGACCCACCCCCAGCGCCCGGCCCATCCCCGGCGCTCGGACGCTGCCTGGTCGGCTCAGGTACCGACTCGGCTCGCAGGATGCGCATATTGCGCCTCTCCTGCCGGTCTCGGAGATCTTTGATGAGCGCCTCGAACTGATCCACCGTCTTGCGCGTATTGATGATCTTGTAGGCGTGTCCGGTTCCGTCGACCAACGGCGCCTTGACCACGACGAAAACGCCGGTAACGAATTCCGGTCCGACCTGCCGCGACCACTTCCCTACCCGGTAGGTGACATCCGTCCCAGGGGTGACATTCACCTCCCCCCCACCGAACGTCATGTTCTCCGAACCAAACCTGAGTCTCAGGGGTCGGGGCAGGTAGGGTATCACTCGGTCTATTCGTTTGATCGAATGTATTGTGTCTTCGAACGTTGCTGGGTCGGAAAGATCCCACTGATTCTGCGGCACCCACAGTGCCCTTCTGCGCAGCGACTCGATGTCGCCTGCGGTGGGGGCGGGCTCCAGTTTCAGGTACAGCGCCCGTCCGGTAGGGCTATTTTCGGCCGGTAGCTCCACGACTGCGGCGGGTCGACCCAAGATGTCATACCCGAGCTCGACACGAACCCTCTCGATGTCCACAGGAAAGACAAACGACCTTCCGTCGACCACCACGGTCGGTGAAATGAAGACCGGACGGCCGGCGAACCCTACGTTCAACTGCCCAGAATTAGACTTGGGGTCCAGGGACGCCGTGATGTGGTAGGACTCGGCGAACGATGGGGGGGCGAATTCCCACGTCTGGCCGGGCACCTCCCGCAAGTCCGGCGCGACACCGCCGAAACCACCGGCCATCATGGTTTCGCTCGAACCCGGGACCGCCCCGCCCGCCCCTGCGGGCAACGACGACCCACCCCCGATGCGCGGACGCTTCGGGGCCCGCCGAGTTCCCGCCGGCCCGCTCACCTCCGACAGCGGGTCCAGCTGTTCGACCCGGCCGCCTACCGGATCATCCTGTTCGACCAGAGACTCGACCAGCGCGGGGTTCTCCGGCGGCGACGCCAGGTCGAACGGCGCTGGCAGATCCAACCCTGCCGGCAGGTCCGGGGAGTCGACCGGTGCAGTGATCCCCGGCGGCGCCGCCCCCAGGTCAAGCGCTTGCGTCAGATCCCTTGGACTGCGATACGACACCTGCCAACCGCCGCCCACCACCTCCTCGGCAGGCGGCTGCTCACCCGCTCCCCACCCAGAAGACGACCCACCCCGGGCGCCCGGCCCATCCTCGATGCGCGGACGCTGCGCGGCCCGCCCAGTTGCCGACTCGGCTCCCCTTTTGCGCTCGCCGAGCCTCATCTGCCGGTCTTCGAGCCTCATCTGCCGGTCTTCGAGCTGCTTTATGAAAGCATCGTAATCCGTCTTGCCCGTGGTGAAGAGCCGGAAGGCGTATTCGGGTTCGGACGCCGGCGCGTCCCGTCTTGGGACCAACGGCGCCTTGACCACGACGACAACCTCTTTGACGCTATCGACAAAGCCGTTGACGACATCTTTTCCGACCGGCCGGAGCCGCTCCCCTACTCCCAAGGTGATCGGCGTCCCAGGGGCGAGATTCACCTCCCGCCCATCTAACGTCTTTGCCGAGTTTCTGCCGATAGTAAGACGCAGAGGATTGGGCAATCGCCTTTGCGAGTCCATTTCGTCATCGAAATATCTCACCCGGGAAATGTTCCACCAATTCTCGCGTTCCCACAGCGACGCTTTGCGCAGCCACTCGATGTCGTCGATGGTGGGGGCAGGCTTGAGCAGTTGCAGATACAGGTCCTGTCCGGCCCCGCTCTTCTCTGCCGGCATTACCACGACCGCGAGGGGTTGACCATCCCAGCCATACCCGAGTCGGAGAATAACCTCCTTCATGTTCTGAGGGATGACAAATGGACTTCCGTCGGCCACCTTGACGGCTGGAATATGGGCTCTCTGGAGTTTTTCGCCTTCGGAACCCTTGCCGAAGCTGCGGCTCAATTGGCCGTTCTTGGGCACTAAGCCCGCCGCGATGTGATAGAAGAGGCCGACCGGCGGCTCGTCGAGTTGCCACGCCTGGCCGGGTGCCTTGTCTCTCAGTTCGGCCAGCTCGCTGTCAGTAAATTTGCGGTCGATCTCTAGGTAGGCAAACTTCATGGCGCCGTTGGCCATGTACGGGATTTTGACAATACCGACACCCACCCCGTCGACCGACCCGAAGTCGATATCGACCATATCGCCCGAGAGGATCATGTGGTCAACACGAGTGAGTTCCACGTCCTTGCCGCCCAACCGGGTGCGCAATGCCGAGTACGCGTCGCTGCCGGCGTGAACGTAGGCGGGGATACGGAGGGTGAACGGGTCATTGAGTTTCCATCGGTAGTCACCTTCCCAGTCGCCGCCGTTGCCGAGGGCGTTGAGGTACCGACGGTGTGCTGCAAGTTCTTCGGCTTGACGGCGAGGGGAGGTGGGGCGTTGGCCAATGGCCGCGAGCTCGCGGTCAAATACGTATTTCAGGAGGGACCGGTGGCGCTTGGTAAAATTCCCTTCCGCCGTGGCGATTTCGGTTTTCAGTAGACCGAGCGCCTCGTTGAAAAGTCTGTCCCGTCGCTGCTGTTCGGGGTCGGATATCGAATTCCGCTGGTAGCCACTGGCGATGCGGGCGGCGATGTCGGCATCGTTTGGGTCACGAGGTTTAAGGATGATGTAACCACCGTTCCACCACACGACCGAGTGTGGGATGGCACCGTCATCGGACGACGGACCGATGTCGTCGTACGGGTCGCCGAACGGATGGTGGATCCGCATCGGCTGGTCCAACCCCTTGGCCAGGAGATGGAGAGCCACAGGCGCGACTTCCAAATCCGCAGATCGGGCGTTTGCGATCTTGTCGAGCCAGATCCGGTGCAGGGCATCTCGTCGCTGCTCGGACATATTCTCCGGATCCGGATACGGATACGGAAGAAGCTCCCTGAACCTCGACGATCCGCCCAGGGCGAGTTCCTCGGCCATTTGGCGGGACAACCATCCGCGCAATCCAGTCGGGGTGGTTATGCCTTTCTTCCCCAACTCTTCCCGGTAGGTGTTCAACACCGACTCGTTGAAGGCGTAGTTCGACCTGAGATCGACCTTCGCGGGATCGAATTCGAACACCTCGCGCGCCCACTCGCCAAACGCCGCCTCGGCAGCGGTTCCAGCGACCGTCAAGTATCGGACGGCCGCTTCCACTTCCTTTTCCCAGTCCGGCTTCTGCCCGCCCGACGGCGACCATCCCGGGCCGGCCGCCGGTGTCGGCGCTGCCGGCAAGCCCAGGGACCCGCCCGCTCCGCCGGTCTGCGGCTGCAGCCAATCCGGGAGATCCTTTGGTGTCTCTAGACCGGCCTCTGCCAGCGAGTATTCGTGAGCGGCCCAGTCCATAGCCGAAGGCGCCGGGCCAGGACCAGTCGAGCCGTTGTTTTCCGTTGGGTCGGACGGCTGCCGGGGAAAGCCGGGCGGCTCGGGAGACGTGGCGCCCGCTGCCCGCATCGCTTTGGACGGGCCGCGTGGCGTGCTGGTGGAGGCGAGCAGGATGGCGCTGGTGTCGGTGCTGGTCGTGGTGTTCGGCCGCGGGTGTGCG
>NZ_JBIDCU010000064.1:0-3666 GCF_043204765.1 Micromonospora sp. NPDC047730
GTCGGCCGGCGGCGATGGAATGGGGCCCGGCCGGCTCTGACGCAGACGGGCAGCCGTCCGATCCAGCGGAAACTGACCCGTTTGGTGTTGACCCGACGCTTTTTGCCCCGCCCCCCGAATACCAGCTGGCAGAGAACGATATGAGGACACCAACGGAACGGGATCTCCCAGATTGGGGGACGGAGACCGACGGAGCGGCGCCTGGCTCGGAGTCGCCGCCGTCGGAGTCGGGACCTGAGCCGAAGCGTCCGCGTACCGATGGTGAGCCGGCGGATGGCCTGAATATTTATGCGGATGACCTGTCGAGTTTGCTCGATATGCGGGCACCATTGGCTTTCCCGGATTGGGGGACGGAGACCGACGGAGCGGGCGGGTTCCCGGGCTCGCCGGCAGCGCGGACACCGGCGCCTGAATTTCCGACCGATGAGGCAGGGGTGCCACTGGAGCCTGGCTCGGAGTCGCCGCCGTCGGAGTCGGGACCTGAGCCGAAGCGTCCGCGTACCGATGGTGAGCCGGCGGATGGCCTGAATATTTACGCGGATGACCTGTCGAGTTTGCTCGATATGCGGGCACCATTGGCTTTCCCGGATTGGGGGACGGAGACCGACGGAGCGGGCGGGTTCCCGGGCTCGCCGGCAGCGCGGACACCGGCGCCTGAATTTCCGACCGATGAGGCAGGGGTGCCACTGGAGCCTGGCTCGGAGTCGCCGCCGCCGGTGGACGGTGCGCCGGCGGGCTCCGTGGACTTGCCGTCAGGGGTGGATCCGGCGGAATTGATGTTGGGGTTGCGGTCGGAGAACCCCGCGCTGGACGATGCGCCGGGCTCGCCGGCAGGGGTGCCGCCGGCGCATGGCTCGGCGTCGTCGGGGGGCGATGTCGCGTCGGGCTTGGAGCAGGAGGTGGCTAAGGCGATCACCACGTTGTCGGCCGTGGTGTCCAGTGACCAGGCGGAGCGCTTCGAGCGGTGGGCGCTCGAGGTGTTCGACTTCGATCCTCGGCGGTTTGACATGGGGGTGGCCGGGGTCTTTCAGCCGGTGTTGGACGCCTTTGGGAATCCGTTGGCGAAGTTGAAGGTCCGCAGCCTGGATGGACTGCGTGCGTGGGTGATTCGTGAGTTGGCCGACGACCTCGCCCGGGGTGCCGAGTCGAAATTTAGGGAGATTCTTCCGTATCCGGCGGACGTGTCGGAGCAGGAGCAGAAGGCGCTGCACCGGATCTGGTTCCGCAAGGTCGTCGGTGGCGGGGTTCACGAACTCACGCTTGTGCCTTTCCACGTGGCGGCCAAGGAGTTGTCCCGGCCGATGCTGGTCCATCATCCGTTCGGTGCCCCGGACCGCATCGGCCCGCCGCCGGATGACGGTGTCGTCCCGGAACAGGTCCTGTGGTGGAGGGGTGCTTACTTCCTCGTCAAACCTCGTGCCGAAGACGGCATCGCCGACCGGATCGCTGAGGGCTTCCCCCAGAAGATAAATCCCCACACGCGGCGGGAACTGGATGGGAAGTTCGAGAAGACGCGTGGTCTGCTGCAAGCGGCGATCGCCAAGGCGGAGAAGAATCCCGACAGCACCTACTCGCGTATCCTGGAAAACACCTTCCAGCGTGACCTCGCGGTCATCCGTCAACGCTCCTCCTTCCCGTACAGTCAGGTCCAGGAACTCGCCGCACACCTCCGATACTTGCGCAATCTCAAGGACCAGGGCAGCTGGGAAGACCAGCGCCCAACGGACCTCGATTTCCCATTCACCATCCGCGTCCCGGCCACCCCGGTGCGGCATGACCCGGAGATGTCGGGGTTCACTCGTCCGGTGCCCGGGTTGAGCATCTGGCTGGCCGGCCAGGAGATGCGTCTCGATGGGATCGATGGGATCGATGGGATCGATGGGCTTGTTCGCCCGGGTGATGAGGTCTATGTCACTATCGGGAAGATTTCGAGAAGGCGGAGTGCCGGTTTTGTCGAAATCCGGTACACCCGGCCCGACGGCACCGAAAGCGCCATCTTCCAAGGGATCGACCGCAGGTTCACTCTCGGCGAGGTGGCAGCTCTGAAGACAATGGCACCCGGCCGGGCGTGGAAAACCGATCACCCATTGTTCGTCGATTCCTACCGCAGCACGACGTCGATATTCTCGGCCAGAAGGAATCTGGGCACACGGCTCGGCGGGGCAGGAGATCCCAGTATCTATCTCCCGGGAGGCATCCTGGCCGGCGGAGGTAAGTTCGACTACCCCACGACGCTGGACCGGATTGTTTTCAGAGCCGGGTTTGGCGTCACTGGTCAACCCCTGATGGTCGTGGAACTGACGGCCGCGATACGCGAGCGCCGGGTACATCCGGATCAAGAGAGTGGGGCCGGACAGGACCTGTACGTGGAAGTGGTCAACCCCGCCCTCACCGCGGACAGCATCGGCGGCATGTCGAGGTCCATAAATGTATATTGGGAGCTGGAGGATCTGTGGGATCTTTCCGGCGCAGTGACTTACCCAGGTGAAATTTTGGCGGATACCAAATTGCCCGCCCCCCTGCGTACTACCATTGGCAAGGGGAGGCACTTGACCCCCGGTGGGGGGGAGGTGCAGGTCACCAAGGGGACGAAGATTACCTACCGGGTAGGGAAGTGGCCGCGGCTGGCCGGATCGGAAAGCGGCGTTTTCGTCGTGGTCAGGGCGCCGTTGGTCGACGGAACCGGACACGCCTACCGGCTCATCGACACGGGCAAGAAGATCGATGAGCTCGATGGGATCATAAAGACTCTCAACAAACGGCAGGAACGGGATAATCGGCGTGTCCCGCTAGCCGGGTCGGCACCTGAGCGGCATCCCATCAGGGCCGGTGGGTCCGGCGGTGTCGCGCCGGACTTGCCGGAGGTGCCCGGCCAGGCGTGGAGACTCCCCCCATCGTTCGTCGGGTCCTACCACATCACGGCGTCGCTAGGCCGACCCAAATCGAATTTTAGGAAGTTGGACGTAAAATTCGCCGGCCGCCCGGTCTATATCCCACAGGCCGTGGCGGTCGACGGAGATTCGTTCGTCTTTCCTGCGGACATCGAAGAGGTTCGTCTCGAACTCGGGTATGACAGCACTGGTCGATCCGCCGCGTTCGTGGAACTACCGGCCGAAAATAGTCCTACCGGGGAGACCCTGTACCTGAAGCTGGAGCCCGCCCCCACCGCAGACGACATCGAGTCGCTGCGCAGAAGGGCACTGTGGGTGCCGCAGAATCAGTGGGATCTTTCCGACGCAGAGGATTTCGAGGACGTAATGGGGGTAAAGAACCTATTGCCCCATTCCCTGCTTATTAGTGTTGGTACGGAGGGCGCGCTCGGTGGGGCGAAGGTGAAGGTCACCGCTGGGACGGATGTCACCTTCCGGGTAGGGAAGTGGTCGCGGCAGGTCGGACCGGAATTCGTTACCGGCGTTTTCGTCGTGGTCAAGGCGCCGTTGGTCGGCGGAACCGGACACGCCTACAAGATCATCAATACGAAGAAGACGCTCGATGAGTTCGAGGCGCTCATCAAAGATCTCCAAGACCGGCAGGAGAGGCGCAATATGCGCATCCTGCGAGCCGAGTGGGCACCTGAGCCGACCAGGCAGCGTCCGAGCGCCGGGGATGGGCCGGGCGCTGGGGGTGGGTCGTCGTTGCCTGGTGGTGCGGCGGCGTTTGAGTGGG
>NZ_JBIDCU010000065.1:0-3455 GCF_043204765.1 Micromonospora sp. NPDC047730
CTGCGGATCGACTACGCGGCCGAAGGATTCTCCACGGACTGGGTGCGGGGCCTGCTGGACCAGACCGTGGTGTTGACCTCGGCCGGGATACGGGATCCCGAGGTCGGCCTGTCGGCGTTGCCGTTGGTGACCGATGTGGAACGCGAGCGGTTGTTGGCGTGGGGGCGGGGGCCGGTGCGTCAGGTGCCCGGAGCGCCGATTCACGAGTTGGTGCTGCGGTGGGCGGAGCGGACGCCGGAGGCGGTGGCGGGTGCCGCTGGCGACGAGGTGCTGACGTACGGGGAACTGGCGCGCCGGTCGGGGGCGCTGGCGGGGTATCTGCGGTCGGTGGGTGTGGGCGCCGGTGACGTGGTGTCGTTGGCGTTGGACCGCAGCCTGTGGTCCCTGATCGCAATGGTGGGGGTGTTGCGGGCGGGGGCGGCGTACACGCCGATGGACGTGGCCTGGCCGGCGGAGCGGATGCGGATGCTCCTGGCCGACCACGGCGCTCGGGTGGTGTTGACCGTCGGTGAGGTGGCCCCGCGGATTCCCCGGGTCGACGGGGTGCGGGTGGTGGCGTTGGACGACGACCGGGAGACGGTGCGGGCAGGCGACCCGGCCGGGTTGCCGGTGGTCGACGCCTCGGCGCCGGCGTTCGTGATCTACACCTCGGGGTCGACGGGTACCCCGAAGGGCGTGGTGCTCTCCCACGACAGGCTGACGAACTTCCTGGCGTGGATGCGCGAGGAGTGCGCGGTGGGTCCGGACAGCCGGATGCTGCACTGCTGCGCGCCCGTGTTCGACGTGGCGCTGGGCGAGGTCTTCACCGCGCTGACCTCCGGCGCACGCGTCGTGGTGTCTTCCCGTGACGACCTGCTCGACGCGCGCCGGCTCACGGAACTCATCGCGAAGGAGCAGGTCACCCACGCGTTCTGTCCGCCCACCAACCTGGCCGCGGTCGACCCGGCCGACTGCCCGAGCATGTCCTGCGTGACCCTCGCCGGTGAACCGATCCCACCCCGCATGGCCCAACGCTGGCTGGCCGCCGGCACCCGCCTGATCAACGCGTACGGCCCGGCCGAGGCATCCGTCGCCTGCACCTGGTACGACGCCAGCGCCGGCTGGGACGGCGCGTACGTGCCCATCGGCTGGCCCATGCCCAACCGACAGATCCACGTCGTCGACCCACAGCTGAACCTCGTCCCCATGGGCGTCCCCGGCGAAATCCTCATCACCGGGTCCGGAGTGGCTGACGGTTACCTGAACCGCCCGGAGCTGACGGCCGAACGCTTCGTCACCGACCCGCACGGCGGCGGCCTCGCCTACCGCACCGGCGACCTGGGCCGGTGGAACGCCACCGGGGCGCTGGAAATCCTCGCCCGCATGGACCACCAGGTCAAAGTCAACGGCATCCGCATCGAACTCGGCGAAATCGAAGCCGTCCTCGAACAACACCCCGACGTCGGCACCGCCGTCGTCGTCCGCCGGGAAGACCAGGGAGTCGCCCGGCTGGTCGGCTACGTGACCGGCCACGACGGCCGCACCCCGACGGTCAGCGAACTACGCGCCCACGCCGCGACCGCCCTGCCCGCATACATGGTCCCCGCCGTCATCATGACCCTCGACCGGTTCCCCGTCGGCGGCACCGGAAAAATCGACCGCCGCGCCCTACCAGAACCCGGCTCCCAACGCCCCGACCTCGACGTCGACTACGTCCCACCCACCACCGACGAAGAACGACTCGTCACCAGCGTCTACACCACCGTCCTCGGCATCGCAGGCATCGGCACCCACGACAGCTTCTTCGACCTCGGCGGCACCTCCCTCCAATCCGCCGCCGTCGCCACCGCCCTCGACGAAGCCGCCAACGTCGTCGTACCCGTCTCCCAGATCCACCGCACCCCCACCCCACACACACTCGCCCACTGGCTCACCACCGCACCCCGCCGTACGGGAGCCGGCGCCACCGCCGGGCAGCGCCGGCAGCGTTCCGGCCTGGTCCCGCTCGCGCAGCAGGTGGCGAAGTGCCTGATGTCGCCCCTGGAGGTCATCAACCCGGTCACCTGGTGGATCGAGGGTGACCTGAACCTCCGCGCGCTGATGGCAGCCCTCGGCGACGTCCACCAACGACACGAGGCACTGCACGCCCACTACCGACGGGTCAACCCCCCGGTCGCCATCATCCCGGCCAACCCCGGCACACCCCAGCTCCACCTACTCACCGACGCCACCACCGAACAGGACGCCCTCGACCAACTCGCCGAGGCCGTCCAACAACCACTCGACTACACCCAGGGCCGCAACTGGCGCGCCGCCCTCATCCGCGAAAAAACCACCAACCGCATCCTCTTCGGCGTCGGCATCCACCACATCGCCTTCGACGGCTGGTCACACGCCCTCCTCGTCCGCGACCTCAGCCACGCCTACACCGCCCGCTGCGGCGGCCAGACACCCGCGTGGGACCAGCCCGCACCGACGCTGCGCCAGTCGTACGACGAGTTCACCCGGCTGCGCGCCGCCACCGACCTCGAGTCGCAGCGCGCCTACTGGCGCCAACAACTCCGCGGCCTGCCCCGCCAGGGCAACCCTCCCGCCGACGCGTCGCTGGAGCAGGCGCTCGCCTGGGGTCCCAAGGCCGGACACACCGTCACCGTCACGCCGCAGGTGATGGAACGCTGGGACCGGGCCGCCCGCGAACACCGGTTCAGCCGCTCCGCCTACTTCACCGCCGCCTTCGCCACCGCACTGCGCGCCCTCCATCAGCAGGACGACATCGGCCTGCTGATGGTCGTCGCCAAGCGGGGCAGCCGCGTCCTCGACTCCGCCTTCACCACCAGGATCAACCTCAACTGCGTCCGGGTCCGGTTCGACGGGCCGGAGGACGAACTCGTCCTTCGCGTCAACGACACGATCAACGACCTGATGCGGGCCCAGGACGTCTCCTTCGCGGAGACCGCCGACGACCCCACCGCCGGGATCTCCAGCGAGGTGGTGGCCAGCCTGCCGACCTTCGTCTTCCAGGACAACGTGGTGCACCCGCTGGAGCTGCCCGGTTGCCGGACGGAGGAGGTCGTCGAGCCGTACGCCCGGGAGGTGCCCAACGGCCTCACGGTCGAGGTGCTGCCCCGGGCCGACCACGCCCTCCTGCGCGTCACCATCCGTACCGACCTCCTGCCGTACCGCCTCGCCGAGGAGCTGAACGGCCAGATGCTGCGCTTCCTGGACGCCGGGCCCGGGTTGCCCACCGCCGCTGACTGACCCGGTACTCCTTCCGCCGTGGGCGCCGACGGCCGCGACCACGTAGTTCCTGATTCCCTCACCGGCGGTACCCGCACAGGTGACGCCGCCCCTGATCGGAGGTTCGCTCATGTCTGTCGGGTTCGTTGGTGGTCAGGTCCGGGTTGTGGGTGTCGCCGGGGCGGGTGCCGAGTTCGAGGGCCTGGACCTGGTGGGTGACCTGCGGCGGCCGTTGGTGT
>NZ_JBIDCU010000066.1:0-3399 GCF_043204765.1 Micromonospora sp. NPDC047730
GGCCTTGAACTGCGGGCTGAACCGACGACGCTGCTCGGGCATGGACTCATCCTCTCAACTCGGAGGACATGTCCAGGATCCTTGGTACACCTCACTGCCCGATACGGCCGACTTCGAAGCGGGTACCGGCGGCGTGCCGACGCACGGCTAGGCCGGTCAGCCGGTCACGGACCGCCTCGTACTCGAGATTGAGGGCCGTGAGGATCACTACGAGGTCTTCGTCCATGCTTACGTCGGCTCCTTTTCTGTCGGGTTGGGTCTGGTCATCGGCGGCCTCAACGTCATTTGCGGTCCGGAGCGGAACAGTCGCGCCGGACGCCCGCTTTCCGCCTTCCGCGTCGGCCCGGCGGGGACGATGAAGCCGGGGACGCTTTGCACCTTGCGATAGAAGTTCCGGGGATCGAGTCGTACGCCCCACACCGCCTCGTAGACCTCCTGCAGGTCGGAGATCGTGAACGTCGACCCGCAGAAGGCGGTGGCGAGCGCGGTGCGTTCCAGCTTGTCGCGGGCCCGCTCCAACCCGTCAGCCAGGATCTGACGGTGGTCGAACGCGAGGTGCACCTGATCGGAGAGAGCCTCCTCGATCGGCATCCAGTAGGCGCGGGACGCGTTCTTGCCTGCGGTCGGTTCCGGCAGCCGAGGCGCGATGGCCAGATAGGCCACAGACAGCACCCGCCCTCTCGGATCTCGGCCCGGGGTGCCGTACACACTGAGATGTTCGAGGTGTGGATGATCGGCGCCCAGGCTGGCCTCCTCTGCCAGCTTCCGATGGGCCGCGTCGAGGAGGTCCTCCTCGGCGTGTTTGAGGAATCCACCAGGGAGAGCCAGGCGGCCGAGATGCGGCTCGATACCCCGCTCGATCAGTAGCGCGTGGAGGCGGGACTCCCGCAGCGTGAGGATTACAAGATCCACCGCGACGAGAACAGCCGGGGCGCTGCGTTGAGGCTTTGCCATGAGCGAACCATAGACTTCTTGTCACCCTGACAGGAAGTCATGACATGTGTCGGGTTTCGGCACCTGTCGATCGAAGGTCTGAGCCGCACTCCTTGACAGCGGGGCTGACGCCGAACTCCGGGTCGAGCCGTCATCCCCCGAGGCTGCGCCACGCCCGACTGGCTGTGCGGACATTCAGTCAGTAACTGCATGCCCCCGCGGCGGGGCTCTTCCACGAGAGGGGCACCCCGCCGTCGTCGCTGTGGTCAGGACATGTCGGGCCGCCGGTCCTGGTCGAGGTAGAGCACGTAGGAAAACACTGCGGGCACCTGCACCGGAAGCCGTTCAGGCCGGCGCAGGAGCATCGACTCATACGCCAGCAGCAGACCGGTTTCCTGGTCGAAGATCAGCAGGTCACGGGCCCCGCCATTGTCGGAGTCCACACTGACCGCAATGCCCTGGCGGCCGAGCCGGTCGGTGACCGCACCGCGCAGCAGCACCCCGTCGGTGCGGGCAAGAAACCGCAGCGCCGCAACCCGCACCTTCCGGTCGACTGCGGTGGTGCGGTAGAGGTCGGCGACCGCACGCACCGCCGACTTCGGCCCGTTGACGCGGGGCTGATGGGCATACAACGCCCGTTCCAAGGCGTCGACATCGTCAGGAACCGGGTCGGCGACAACCGCAGCCAGCTCCCCCGCGGCGTAGGTGTTCACCTCGGCCGCGCCCCGCGCCGCCGCATCGAGAACGGCTTCGGCGTTCGGCCGCTGCCCAACATCCAAGCGGTCGATCGTGACCGTGGCGACCTTGCCGGACCCGTCCGGAGCCCGCCACGTCGAGATCACCTGCGGCACGACCCCGACCTCGGTGCTGCCCTTGCCGGAAGCGATGTCCAGCGACCACTGCCCAACCCGCACGAAGCTGAACCGCCCGGCCCGCTCACCCGCGGCTGGCCCTGCCTGAACCGCAGCGGCGAGGTGAAGCAGCGCGTCGCGGGCTGCGGGCGCGTCGCCCGCGTACTGCACGTGCAACGGCGGCGGCGTCGCCGCGTACACCGGCACCGACGGTCCGGCGACCTGCACGATGACCATGCCCCCGGCGACCGCGGTTGCGGTGGTCAACACCGCGCCCAGAACCACGCGGCGCCTCCATCCACGCCGTTCAGGTTGTGGCGGCGGCCCACCGGCCACCGTTGCCCAGTCCACCCGCGGCGTCGCCGGCCACTGGTCAACCTCCCGCGCCGGGTCAAGTCCCCTCAGCAGGTCCTTTGCTCTGCTCATCGCACGCCTCCACGTACTGGTCTGGGGGATCTCCTCATTGGCGCGGTCGAGGATGGCGCATTCAGCAGACGGGCGAGTCGTTGTCGGGCCCGAAATACTCGGACGGCCGCCGCCGCCCGACCGCACCCCAGAACCCGGGCTACCCCCGCCATGTCCAAGTTCTCCCACGTCACCAGGCGCAGCACCTCGCGGTCCGACTCCGATAGCCGGGCGAACGCCTGCCGCAGGTCCTGGACCAGGCCGACCGCTTCCAACGACCCGTCGGCCTCCCCGACATCGACTCTGTCCGTCATTGGCACGGTGACCGGCCGGGCTCGTCCGGCCCGCCAGTGATCAGCCAGCACACGCCGGGCGATCCCGTACAACCAAGGCACCAACAAGCCTGGTGCGTCCCGACGTCGGCGCCACGCCACCACGAACGTCTCCTGGGCCAGCTCGCGCGCGCACTCCATATCCCCAAGCCGGCGGTAGCAGTAGCGCAGCACCAGGTGATAGCTCGACGAGAACAGCCGCTCGAACGCGGCATGCTCATCCTGATCAACGCTCACCCGACCCCCTCCGGCATCCCTTCACTACTACTCATGGCACCAACCAGTCAGGCGTTACACGTCAGTTCAGGAATACGCGGCTATGGGGTTGGATGAGTGCATGACGGAGTTGCTGGTCCAGCTCGGAAATCGAGGCTTGGTCGCCATCGTCAAGATGGACGGCGAGCGCCAACGGGGCCGCTGGACGGTGCTGGTGTCGGGCAAGCCGCTGGGCGGGGAACTCGTGCGGTGGGACGGCGACGACTTGAACGCCGGGCTGTCGCGGGTAATGGCCAAGCTTCGGGAGCGGGTTCCAGGGCTGCTTGGCTGAGCTACGGCCTGGGGTTAGAGAAAGATCCGGCTGACTGGTCGAGTGGGCTCGGCGCTGACGCGCTGCGGTTTCTGCCCTGGCAGTATGGGCTGGTGGACCGGCCAGCCGTCGAGCTCGACTCGTACTCCTACCTCTGGGATGGAAGCGACCCGGGGTGGGTGGTCCTGGCAACCTCCGGCGGGGACGAAGATGGCGGCTTGCCCTACCATCGCCCCACAAAAGTGGTCGAGCTGATCTGAGGTGTACCAAGGATCCTGGACATGTCCTCCGAGTTGAGAGGATGAGTCCATGCCCGAGCAGCGTCGTCGGTTCAGCCCGCAGTTCAAGGCCG
>NZ_JBIDCU010000067.1:0-3316 GCF_043204765.1 Micromonospora sp. NPDC047730
ACGCCGGGGACGAGGTCGGCTGTGACCACATCGCCGACCTGACCATCCTCACCCCGCTGCCCACCGACCACGACCGCGACCTGCAGATCGTCATCACACCCACCAGCACCGGTGGCGGGTACTCGGCTCGGGTGCACAGCCGTCCCGGTGAGGACTCCGACTGGGTCCTGCACGCCGAGGCCACGCTCACCGGAGACGCCGGCCAGCCCGGCCGGCCTTATCACGGGCCGTGGCCGCCGGAGGGTGCGGTGCCCGTACCGATCGAGCGGTTCTACTCCGCTGCCGCCGACGCCGGCTACGACTACGGGCCCACCTTCCAGAACCTCCGCAACACCTGGCAGCACAACGGCACCCTCTACGCCGACATCACCCTCACCGACACCCACCACGACGACAACGGCGGTCATGCCATTCACCCCGCCCTGCTCGACGCCGCCCTACATCCCCTTTTGCTGGACTACACCGCCACCGGCGGCACACCACGCGTTCCCTTCACCTGGACCGGCGTCACCATCCACAGCACCGGCGCCACCCACGCCCGCGTCACCCTCACCCAACCCACCCCCGACACCGCCACCATCACCCTGCACCACACCGACGGCACCCCCCTGGCCACCATCGACCACCTCCAACTCCGCCCCCTACCCACCCACACCACCCACACCACCACCCTCCTCAACCTGCACTGGCAACCAGTGGTCGCAGAGTCAGCCGACGTTCCCGAGCGTGCGGTCGTCGGCGAGGACCGGCTGGGCATCGGTGGCGCCCGCTACCCCGATGTCGACGCACTCGTGGCCGCCGTCGACTCCGGAATCCAGCCACCGGCCGTGCTTGTGCTGACACCGGATCTCAATGACCACCGCACCGCCCTTACCGACGTCCTCACCACCGTGCAGCAGTTCACGTCCGCGCCCGAGCTGGGCACCGCTCGGCTCGTCGTTCTCGTCACCGACGCCTCGGTCGCTGCCGGAGCGGTCCTCGGGCTCCTGCGGGTGGTGCAGTCGGAACATCCCGGCCGGGTCGTCGTGGCCGAGGTTCCCGAGACCGGCGTGGCGATCGAGTCGATCCTCGGCACCGGATACGACCACGTGCGCGTCCACGAGGACGGAAGCCTCTCCGTGCCGCAGCTCCGGCGCGCCGATCCGCACCGGCTGACCATCCCGGTTTCTGGTGAGTGGCGGTTGGACGCCGACGGCAGCGGGTCGTTGGACGGGATCGTCGTGGAAACCGTGACCGCGGACGTGGTTGGTGCGGGCGAGGTGCGGGTGGCGCCGGTGGCTGCGGGGGTGAATTTTCGTGATGTGTTGGTGGGTCTTGGGGTGTATCCGGGTGGTGGGTCGGTTGGTGTGGAGGGTGCGGGGGTGGTGGTTGAGGTTGGTGTGGGTGTGGGGCATGTGGCGGTTGGTGATCGGGTGTTGGGGTTGTGGTCGGGTGGTTTTGGTTCGTCGACGGTGGTTGATGGTCGGTTGGTGGTGAGGGTTCCGGATGGTTGGTCGATGGAGCAGGCCGCGGGTGTGCCGGTGGTGTGGTTGACGGCGTGGTTGGGGTTGGTGGAGCTTGCGGGGTTGCGGGCTGGTCAGCGGGTGTTGGTTCATGCGGCTGCGGGTGGGGTGGGTATGGCGGCGGTGCAGTTGGCTCGGTGGTTGGGTGCTGAGGTGTGGGCGACGGCGAGTGAGTCGAAGTGGGATCTTGTGGATGTGCCGCGGGAGCGGTTGGCGTCGTCTCGTTCGACGGCGTTCGTGGATGTGTTTCCGGGCGGGTTTGATGTGGTGCTCAACAGCCTGGCGGGTGAGTTCGTGGACGCGTCGGTGGGGTTGTTGCGTCCGGGTGGTGTGTTGCTGGAGATGGGTAAGACCGATGTTCGTGGTGCGGAGGATTTTCCGGGGGTTCGTTACGTCCCGTTCGACATGATTGAGGCGGGGCCGGAGCGGCTTGGTGGGATGCTTCGTCGGCTGATGGAGCTGTTCGGTGATGGCACGCTGACGCCGGTGCCGGTGACTGCGGTGCCGGTGCAGCGGGTTCGGGAGGTGTTGCGGGATCTGGGTGCGGGTCGCACCGTGGGTAAGCAGGTGTTGACGATGCCGGCGCGTCTGGATCCGGATGGCACGGTGTTGATCACTGGTGGCACGGGTGGGCTTGGTGTTGTGGTGGCTGAGCATCTGGTGCGTCGGCATGGGGTGCGGAAGCTTGTTCTGGCCAGCCGTTCCGGTGTGACTGATCGGCTTGCCGGTCTGGACGCCGAGGTGCGGGTCGTGGCGTGTGATGTGACCGATCGGGCGGCGTTGGCAGACCTGGTTGGGGGTATCGACCGGCTGACCGGGGTGGTGCATGCCGCTGGTGTCATCGATGACGGCACGATCGAGGCCCTGACTCCGCAACGCCTCGAGGCTGTTCTGGCGCCGAAGCTGCAGGCCGCGTTGTGGCTGGACGAGTTGACCCGTGATCGTGAGCTGGCCCTGTTCGTGTTGTTTTCCTCGGTCGCTGGGGTGATCGGTAACCCTGGGCAGGGTAATTACGCCGCTGCGAACGCCGGTCTGGACGCTCTCGCCACGATCCGGCATCGGGCCGGTCTGCCCGCTACCTCCATCGCCTGGGGGCTGTGGGAACACACCACCGGCATGACCGCCCACCTGAAGCACCGCGACCGCGCTCGGCTCGACCGGGCCACCGTCCGAGCCATGCCCACCACCGACGCACTCGCCCTGCTCGACGCCGCGATCGGCGGACACCACCCCGCCGTCATCGCCGCCAACCTCAACCTGACTGGCGACACTCGGGAGTCTGTGCCCGCCATCCTGCGTGGACTCGCCACCGAGACCGCCGGCACCCGCCGCTCGCACCGCCGCGCCGAGCACACCGCCACGGGCGGCGCCCCGGCGACCCCGGGCGAGGAGATGGCCCGACTCGACCCCGCCGATCGGCACCGCATGCTGCTGGGCCTGGTCCGCTCGAACGTCGCCACCGTCCTCGGCTTCGCCACCGGCGACAGCGTTGACGTCGATCGTCCGCTCAAGGAACTCGGCTTCGACTCACTCACCGCCGTCGAGCTGCGTAACCGCCTCGGTCTCGTGGTCGGCACCACGCTGCCGGCGTCCGTGGTCTTCGACCATCCCACGGTGACGGCGCTCGCCGCCCACCTCACCGACCGGCTGGGCGGTACGTCGACCGCCGTCGACCCCGTGCCACCCGCGTCCACGACAACCGCACCCGTCGATGCCCCTCTCGCGATCGTGGGTATGGCGTGTCGTTTTCCGGGTGGGGTGGATTCGCCTGAGGATTTGTGGCGGGTGGTTGTCGAGGGCCGTGATGTCGTCGG
>NZ_JBIDCU010000068.1:0-2487 GCF_043204765.1 Micromonospora sp. NPDC047730
GACGGTGCGGCGAACCTGGACGAGCTGCTGCCGGACGACGCGCTGGACGCGTTCGTGGTGTTCTCGTCGATCGCCGGGGTGTGGGGCTCGGCGGGCCAGGCCGGCTACGCCGCCGCCAACGCGTACCTGGACGCGCTCGCCGCGCGCAGGCGCGCTCGGGGTGTGACCGCCACGGCCGTGGCCTGGGGCCCCTGGGGCGGCGCCGGGATGGCGGCGCAGGGCGAGGCGCAGGAACAGCTGAGCCGTCGCGGGTTGCCGGCGCTCGCGCCGGAGCTGGCGGTCACCGCATTGCGGGCCGCGCTGGACCGCGACGACACGTCGGTCGTCGTCGCCGACGTGGCCTGGGACCGGTTCGCCGCGTCGTACACGGCGCTGCGGCCCAGCCCGCTGCTGGCCGAGATCCCCGAGGCGCGGACCACGACGGACGCCGAGGGCGGCCGGGACGATGCCCAGGAGCGCTCGCAGTTCGGCCGACGGCTCGCCGGGATGTCGCCGGCCGAGCGGGACGCGTACCTGCTCGACCTCGTACGCGCCCAGGTCGCCGTGGTGCTCGGGCACGCGACGCCCGACGCCGTGCCGGCGGACAAGGCCTTCCAGAGCCAGGGCTTCGACTCGCTCACCGCCGTGGAGTTGCGTAACCGGCTCACCGCCGAAACCGGGCTCGCCCTGCCCACCACCCTCGTCTTCGACCATCCGACGCCGCTGGCGCTGGTGGCCCACCTGGGCACCGAGCTGACCGGCACGCCGGCCACCTCGGTCGCCGCGGAGCGGACGGCGGCGGTCGACGACGACCCGATCGCGATCGTCGGCATGAGCTGCCGGCTGCCCGGCGGCGTCGACGGCGTCGACCAACTGTGGGACCTGCTGGTCAACGGCCGTGACGGCATCTCCGACTTCCCCCTCGACCGGGGCTGGGACAGCTTCCTCGACGGCCGGCTCTCGGACACGTCCTTCCCCCGCCAGGGCGGCTTCGTCTACGACGCGGGCGCGTTCGACGCGGAGTTCTTCGGGATCTCGCCCCGCGAGGCGCTCGCCATGGACCCGCAGCAGCGGCTGCTGCTGGAGACCTCGTGGGAGGCGATCGAGTCCGCGGGCGTGGACCCGTCGCGCCTGAAGGGCGAACGCGTCGGCGTCTTCGCGGGCGCCAGCTTCCAGGGGTACGCGTCGAACGCGATGGGCCGGGACCAGGAGGTGGGCGGCCACCTGCTGACCGGTAACGCGACCAGCGTGCTGTCGGGGCGGGTGGCGTACTCGTTCGGGTTCGAGGGGCCGGCGGTGACCGTCGACACGGCGTGCTCGTCGTCGCTGGTGGCGTTGCACCTGGCGGCGCAGGCGCTGCGGTCGGGGGAGTGCGACTTCGCCCTCGCCGGTGGCGTGACGGTGATGGCATCCCCCGCCACCTTCGTGGAGTTCTCCCGCCAGGGGGGCCTGTCGGCCGACGGCCGGTGCCGGTCGTTCGCCGAGTCGGCGGACGGGACGGGCTGGGGTGAGGGCGTCGGGATGCTGCTGGTGGAGCGGCTGTCCGACGCGCAGCGCCTGGGTCACCGGGTGCTCGCGGTGGTGCGGGGGACCGCCGTCAACTCCGACGGCGCGTCCAACGGACTCACCGCGCCGAACGGGCCGGCGCAGCAGCGGGTGATCCGCCAGGCCCTCGCCAACGCGCGGCTCACCACCGCCGACGTGGACGCGGTGGAGGCACACGGCACGGGCACCACCCTCGGCGACCCGATCGAGGCCCAGGCCCTCCTCGCCACGTACGGCCAGGGCCGCGACGGCGTGGAGCCGCTGCTGCTCGGGTCGATCAAGTCGAACATCGGTCACATTCAGGCTGCCGCCGGGGTGGCGGGTGTGATCAAGATGGTCCTTGCCATGCGGCATGGTGTGGTGCCGGCGACGCTGCACGTGGATGCGCCGTCGTCGAAGGTGGACTGGTCCTCGGGTGCTGTCGCGCTTGCTACCGAGTCGATGCCGTGGCCGGTGGTGGGTCGGCCGCGTCGGGCGGCGGTGTCGTCGTTCGGGATCTCGGGGACGAACGCGCACGTCATCATCGAGCAGGCCGAGGCCGTCGAGGCCGAGGCTACGGTGGGTGCCGATCTGCCGATGGTGCCGTGGTTGGTGTCGGGGCGGTCGGCGGAGGCGTTGTCCGAGCAGGCAACCCGACTGGCCGAGCACGTGCGGCGCGACGAGCGGCAGCCGGTCCGGAACCTCGGCTGGTCCCTGGCCACCGCTCGGGCGTCGTTGGAGCACCGTGCAGTGGTCCTCGGCGCCGACCGGGACGAGTTGCTGGCCGGGTTGGACGTCCTGGCCGGCGGGGCCGGGGTCGGCACCGTGGTCTCGGGTGAGGTGGCTACCGGCCGCCGGGCGTTCCTGTTCACGGGTCAGGGTGCGCAGCGGGTGGGGATGGGTCGGGGGTTGTACGACTCGTTCGCGGTGTTCGCGGAGGCGTTCGACGGGGTGTGTGCCCGGTTCGAGGGCCGGTTGCCGCGC
>NZ_JBIDCU010000069.1:0-1868 GCF_043204765.1 Micromonospora sp. NPDC047730
CCGTCGATGCCGCCTCGCCCGGGCCCGGCCCCCCCGCCGTCGGCGCACGGGGCGGTGGGCTCGCCCGCCTTCCGGGGGCGGGGGGGGCGGGGGGCGGGGCCCCCCCGCCCCCGCCCCGCGACGTTGCCGGCGTGGTCAGCCCGGCCCGACGGCCCCTACCACCGGGCCGCCCCGGCGGCCACACCGTCGGCCCGGGCCCGCGGCCAGTCGGCCACGAGCAGGGGCACGAGCCGCAGGTCGGCAGTGGCCAGCCGGTCGAAGCGACGCCACAGCGTCGCCGCCTCGCCCGGGTCCGTGGCCCGCAGCGCCTCCCGGGCCACCTCGGCCGGGTCGCCGGCGCGGCCGTCGGACGGCCACATCCGGTGCACCAGGTCGCGACCGGCGTCGCCGGCCCAGGCCGGCACCCACTCGTGCAACACGACGTCGACGCCCGGCCCCCCGGAGGGGGCCAGCGGGACCGGCACGAGGGTGATGCCGTACCGGCCCAACACCGCGACCAGCGCGGCGGCCACGGCGCCCAGCCGCGAGCCGGCGGGAACGCCCAGGGTCAGCCGGGCCCCCTCCCCCAGCCCGGCGGCGTCGAGCAGACGCCTCGCCCGCTCCGGATCACCGGCGTCGGGTGCGTCGTCGGCGCCGCGTTCCGCCGCCGGGTGCCCGGGTTGCAAGACGCTGTGCTGGGTGGCGGCGCCGTCGGCGCCGGCCGCGCAGGCCGCCTCGGCGAGGGCCGCGCGGTCGAGCGCCCAGGACAGGGCATGCCGTACGGCGTGGGGCTCGGCCGCCCCGTTGGTGCCCGCGGCGAGGTAGTAGCTGCACCCCGTGCCGGCGAACCGGGCCGCCGGCGACGGCGCCGACCAGGACAGCACCCCGAAGCCCGACGCCGGGTCGACCGGCTGGCCGTCCGCCGCCGCGACGACCTCGATGCGCCGCGCGGTGCGCCGGCGTACCGGGTCGGTGCCCGGATCCCACCGGGGGTTGGGCTCCAGGACGAGGTCGCCGCCCGGGGACAGCCGCTTGGCGATCCGGTACGGCCCGGCCGACGGCGTGCACCGGTACAGCTCGGGGCTCTCGGGCACGTAGTAGTCGTACTCCCGGGGGGCCGCCGCGGTGAATCCCGTGGCGAGCAGGTCGACGAGGTCGTTGGCCGGCGCGGTGAGCCGCAGGACGACGGTGTCCCCCTCGGCGCGCAGCCCCGGGATCCGGGTGAACTGCTGGAACTGGGCGAAGGCGGGGGCGTGCGCCTCCCAGTGCCCGAGCGCCTCGTCGTACGCCCGGTAGTAGTCCGCCATGCCCTCGATGATCTCGCCGAGGTACGGGCGCATCGCGCGGGCGAGGGGGTGGGCGGTGCGCTTGAGGCCCCGGACGACGTCGCCGGCGGTCAGCTCCCGGGCGGCCTGGGCGTCCCAGCGGATGCCGTCCCGGAGCCGGATGCGCCAGGTGCGCCCGTCCGCGCTGATTCCTCCGTTGTCGACCGTGGGCAGTTCCACGGCAGCGTCCGCCACCGGTCGGACGGCCGGATCCGTGCCGGTGGGGTACGCGAACAGCTGCCGGGTGAGCAGCCGGAGGATCTGTCCGGTCCCGATGCAGCCGGGCGCCGGTTCGTCGGGCAGCCCGCCGTCGACGGGTCCCAGGAAGCGGAGGGTGTCCGTCCCGGTGGGCGTGTCGGTGACGCGCTCCTGCTCGCGCACGCCGGTCATGCCGTCACCGCCCCGGCGTCGGGGACCGGCCCTGTCGCCGGCTTGTCGCCGCCCCGGAACACCAGCTTGGACTTGGCGGTGTTGCTGGGGTCGCCTTCGCAGTCGACGACGACGATCTGGCCGGGGGTCAGTTCGTTGAACAGGATCCGCTCGGACAGGTTGTCCTCGATGTCA
>NZ_JBIDCU010000070.1:0-1680 GCF_043204765.1 Micromonospora sp. NPDC047730
TTGATACGAAGGGTTTCTGTCGATGATCGACCGCGCGGTACACGGCCGCGGAGCACCGCCAGCCGCGCGTAACCCCAATCACCGCAGTCGGCAACCGTCCCGGTCCGGTACCTCAGCATTGCGTCACCTCCTCACTGCCGGCCACGCACCGCGATCCCCCGTGCGCCCCGCCGAACCGTCCCGCCACGGCAGATCGCGGCCGAGGACGGCGTACGCTCGCGGGTCGCCGGGATAGCGCAGCCCGCGGCGCAGGTCACGGAATCCCATCCGCCGATACAGCCGCCACGCCCGCGACCGCCCGTCGGCGGTCTCCGCCGTCGACAGCACCACCGTCCGCGACCCGGCCGACGACAACATGCCCCGCAGCATTGCTCCACACCGACGACCGGTTCGTGATCTGCATCAACCCCGACGTCGCCCAACGCGACGCCGCGCCGTGCGTGAAACGGCTGATCGCCTCTCACCGACAAGATCGACGGCTCGGACAAGCTCACCCCGACCGAACACGCCGAGCTACGCGGGGTGATCTCCACCAAACCCGGCTTGCACCGCTACCCGCAAGCCACGCCTGGCGGGCTGCTACGCATCGGCGCCACCGTGATCAACTTCTGTGCTGGATCAGCCGTTCCATGGCGGAGCGCCGGAACGGTCATCTTGTGACGGAATCATCATCCCTGAGCGGTTAGGAGCGTGATGTAGCCGGTGGAGTACACGGTTGTCGCCGCGTTTGGTCCGAGCGTGACGCGTCCCGCCGGCACCTTTTTGGCGAACACGACGAAGTGACGCTGGTCCTTGTCGTTGGTTGGGATGATCATGTCAGTGCGTTTGAAGCCCTGCTGGTTCAGCCACGCCGGCCACCAGTCGGCCACCTCCGGTGCTCCGCGTCTGTCGAAGGCGACGTACACGGTGGCGTCGTGTGCGACATCGAAGACCAGGTAGTCCGCCGGGGAGGTCAGTCGTTTGTCGTCGCTGGCGCCGGGGATCAGCACTGCTCCGGTGAGCGGGTCGGGAAGGCTGGTGAAGACGGGCGGCCGGTCGACGAAATGCTTGGCACCTACCACCGCGGGGCGAACCGAGTTCAGCTTCGACGGTTTGTGTACCTGGACGTCCTCCAGTTTGAGCATTGGCCGTTTGCTCGGGGTGTTGGTTTTGGGCGTTGCGCTGGGCGCCTGCGTCCGTTTGCTCGGGGTGTTGGTTCCGGGCGTTGCGCTGGGCGCCTGCGTCCGGTCGCTCGGGGCGTTGGTTTCGGGCGTTGCGCTGGTCACCTCGGGCCGGTCGCTCGGGGCGTCGGTACCGAACACGAGCGCTACGCCCAGCAGGCCGAAGACCGCGACCAGCGCGACGACGACGCGCGCGTTCGCGAGCCGTGACCACCGCCGCCGCGCCGGGGGCGGCACGTCCGCCGGGCCGGTGTCTCTGGCAGGGCCGCTGACCGGCTGCGTCGGCTTGGCCGGCGGGTGCCACCAGCCCTTCGCGCCGCGCTTCGTCTTGCGGGCCGGCGTGCCCACGGCTGCGGCTGCGGCTGGGGCTGCTGCGGCGGGCGCGCTGCTGTCGTGTTCGGTCGCTGTGGGTGGGGCGCTGGTTTGGGCCGCTGTGGTGGTCGGTGTGGTGGGCGCGGGTCGTCGGGGTGTCGGGATGCCGCGCGGTGTGTGGGTGTCGGAGGTGAGCATGGCGGCGCCG
>NZ_JBIDCU010000071.1:0-1558 GCF_043204765.1 Micromonospora sp. NPDC047730
CCGGATCCGCGACCATCGCCTCCACCACCGACCGGAACATCCCCGCCAACCGCGCCAACCCCGCACCGTCGAACACCCGCGCGTCACCGACGAGGTCGAGGAAGCCGCTGGCCGCGGTGACCTGGAGGGCGAACTCGGTGCCGCCCTCGCCGGCGACGGCCTCGAAGCCGACCTGCTCCTCGCTGTCGGCGTTCGCGCGGCGGAACTCGGTGTAGTCGAAGACCACGTCGATCGGGTGGGCGTCCACACCGGTCAGCCGCCGCACCGCCGGCAACGGATACCGCCGGTGCGGCCACAACTCCACCTCACGGTCGAACACCGACCGCACCAGTTCCCGCCACGTCCGCGCACCCCGCGCGAACCCGAACGGCAGGATGTTGATGTACATCCCGTGCACCCGCTCCGCACCCCGCACCTCCGGCCGCGCGTCACACACCAGACCGGAGTGGAACCGCTGCTCGTCGGTGAGCTGGCTCATCACCTTCAGGTGCGCCGCGTGCAGGACGGCCTTGGGCGACACCTCGTACGCCGAGGCGAGCGCGCGGACCCGCTGGTCGAGGTCCTGGTAGCTGATCCGGTGCCGCAGTGCGGCGCCGGCCGCCCCGGCCGGTTCGCCCCAGCCGGCGGGCGGCGTGAACTTGGCGTACCCGGACGTGATCTTCCGCCAGTACGCCTCGTCTGCCGGGGATGCCAGCGCCGCGCGCTCGGCGGCGACGAAGTCGGCGTACCGGACCGCGACCGGCTCCGGCGACTCCGGTGCCATGCCGACGCAGCGCCGCTCGTAGCAGCCGAGCAGCTCGGCCAGGAGGCTGTTGAGGTCCCAGCCGCCGGTCACCAGATGACTCACCGCGACGGTGAGCCACCAGCTCCCGTCGGCGGCGACGTGGACGCTGACCCGCAGCAGCGGCGCGGGGTGCTCCGGGTCGAACGGCCGGGCCCGCTCGGCGTCGACGTGGCCGCGCAGCTGCGCGTCGGCCTGTTCCTCGTCGAGCTGCATGATCCGGACGTCGACGGGCGCCTCGGTGTGCACGAGTTGCAGCGGCACGGAGTAGCCGCCGAGGTCGAACGAGGTGCGCAGGGTCTCGTGCCGGTGGACGACGTCCCGCACGGCTCCGGTGAGCGCCTCGGCGGAGAAGGGCTGGCGGCTGTGCACGCGGAAGCAGCGGACGATGTGGTAGAGCGACCGGTCCGGGTCCTTCTGGATCTCCACCAGCATGCCGAGCTGCGCCTGGGCGATCGGGTACGCGTCGGCGAGGCCGGCGGGCAGGGCGGCGCGGTCGGCGTCGTCGAGCAGCGCGAACGGGGCGACCGCCTGGAACTCCGGTTCGGCGGTGGCGGTCTCCTTGGCCGCGAGGTGCGCGGCGAGGGTCGCCACGGTGCGGTGCACGAAGACGTCGCGGACCCCGACGGGGAAGCCGGCCACCCGCAGGGCGCCGACCAGCGCCACTGCCCGCAGCGAGTCGCCGCCGAGGTCGAAGAAGCTGTCGACGACGCTGACGGTGTCCAGGCTCAACACCCGCGCCCAGATCTCCGCGAGCCGCTCCTCCAGATCGGTACG
>NZ_JBIDCU010000072.1:0-1447 GCF_043204765.1 Micromonospora sp. NPDC047730
TGTTGCTGGGGTCGCCTTCGCAGTCGACGACGACGATCTGGCCGGGGGTCAGTTCGTTGAACAGGATCCGCTCGGACAGGTTGTCCTCGATGTCACGCTGGATCGTGCGGCGCAGCGGCCGCGCGCCCAGGACCGGGTCGAAGCCCTTCTTCGCCAGGTACTTCTTGGCGTTGTCGGTCAACTCCAGACCCATGTCCTTGTTCCGCAACTGGGTCTCGATCCGCGCGATCATGATGTCCACGATCTGGAGGATCTCGTTCTCCCGCAGCTGGTGGAACACGATCGTGTCATCGATCCGGTTCAGGAACTCCGGCCGGAAGTGCTGCTTCAGCTCGTCGTTGACCTTCTGCTTCATCCGGTCGTAGTTCGACTCCGAGTCCTCCGACGCCTGGAAGCCCAGCGACACCGCCTTCGCCACATCCCGGGTACCCAGGTTCGTGGTCAGGATGATGACCGTGTTCTTGAAGTCCACGATCCGACCCTGACCATCGGTGAGCCGACCATCCTCCAAGATCTGCAGCAGCGTGTTGAACACGTCCGGGTGGGC
Source organism: Micromonospora sp. NPDC047730 (assembly GCF_043204765.1). Taxonomy (NCBI): domain Bacteria; kingdom Bacillati; phylum Actinomycetota; class Actinomycetes; order Micromonosporales; family Micromonosporaceae; genus Micromonospora; species Micromonospora sp. NPDC047730. Next base: position 548 of record NZ_JBIDCU010000072.1, read on the forward strand.
CTTCTCGATCTCGTCGAACAGCACCACACTGAACGGCCGACGACGCACCTTCTCCGTCAGCTGCCCACCCTCGTCATAACCGACGTAACCGGGAGGCGCACCCACCAGCCGCGACACCGTGTACCGGTCGTGGAACTCCGACATGTCCAGCTGGATCAGCGCATCCTCCGAGCCGAACAGGAACTCGGCGAGCGCCTTCGACAGCTCCGTCTTACCCACGCCGGACGGGCCGGCGAAGATGAACGAGCCGGACGGGCGCTTCGGGTCCTTCAGACCGGCCCGGGTACGCCGGATCGCCTTCGAGACCGCCTTGACCGCGTCCTCCTGCCCGATGACGCGCTTGTGCAGCTCGTCCTCCATACGCAGCAGACGCGAGGTCTCCTCCTCGGTCAACTTGTACACCGGGATACCGGTCCAGTTACCCAGCACCTCGGCGATCTGCTCGTCGTCAACCTCACTGACGACGTCCAGGTCACCGGCCTTCCACTCCTTCTCCCGCTGCGCCTTCTGACCCAGCAGCTGCTTCTCCTTGTCCCGCAGCTGCGCAGCCCGCTCGAAGTCCTGCGCGTCGATCGCGGACTCCTTGTCACGACGCACCTGCGCGATCCGCTCGTCGAAGTCCCGCAGGTCCGGCGGCGCGGTCATCCGACGGATCCGCATCCGCGCACCAGCCTCGTCGATCAGGTCGATCGCCTTGTCCGGCAGGAACCGATCCGAGATGTACCGGTCGGCCAGGGTGGCCGCCGCGACGAGAGCCGCGTCGGTGATCGAGACGCGGTGGTGCGCCTCGTAGCGGTCCCGCAGCCCCTTGAGGATCTCGATGGTGTGGGCCAGCGACGGCTCACCCACCTGGATCGGCTGGAAGCGGCGCTCGAGCGCGGCGTCCTTCTCCAGGTGCTT
>NZ_JBIDCU010000073.1:0-1364 GCF_043204765.1 Micromonospora sp. NPDC047730
CGTCGGCCAGCACCACCGGCACCTCGTCCGCCGACAGACACACCACCCGCGCGTCCCCGTCCGGATCCGCGACCATCGCCTCCAACACCGCCCGGTACATGGCGCCGAGGCGCAGCACGTTGGGGTAGCTGACGACGTGCGGGCGGCTGAGGATGCTCAGCGTCCCGGCGAGGGTGGAGACGTGCAGGTCGAACTCGCTGGACGCCTCGTAGATGGCGTCGTCGAAGCCGACGCGGTCGGTGTCGACCTGCTCGAAGTCCAGGTAGTTGAAGAGGATCTCGATGGGCCGCTCGCCTCCGGTGAACCGTTGCACGGACGGCAGCGGATAGTGCCGGTGCGGCCACAGCTCCAGCTCGGCCTCGAAGGTCTGCCGAACCAGGTCCGCCCAGGTCGCGGCCGGTCCCCGGTGGACGAACGGCAGCGTGTTCAGGTGCATGCCGTACACCCGGTCCGCGCCGGCCACCTCGGGCCGGCCGTGGCAGACGAGACCGCTGGTGAAGACGGGTTCGCCGGTGAGCTGGCTCATCACCTTCAGGTGCGCGCCCAGCAGCACGCTCTTCAGCGACGTGCCGGTACGGCTGGCCAGGCCCTTCAGCCCGTCGAGCAGGTCGTGCAGCGGCACCCGGGTGCCGCACTGGAACTCGGGGTCGGATTCGGGCGCACCCCAGCCGGACGGCAGCGCGAAGCGCGGGTGCTCGACCACGCCCTGCCAGTACGCCTCGTCCTCGGCGGACGTCAGGGAGGCCAGTTCGGCGGCGACGAAGTCGGCGTAGCGGACCGGCAGCGCCTCGAAGGGCACCGGGGCGCCGGTGTCCCGCAGCTGCCGGTAGTTGTCCAGGATCTCCATCAGCAGGGAGTGGTGGCTCCAGCCTTCGAGGATGCCGTGCGACATCGTCAGCACGAACCACCAGGCGTTGCCGTCGCCGATCGCGCCGGCGACGCGCATCTGGGGGGCCTGGTCCGGCGGGAACGGGGTGGCCCGTTCGGCGGCCATGAAGGCGCGCAGCCGGTCCTCGGCATCCGTCCCGCGCAGGTCGAGCGCGGTCACCTCGACGGGCACCTCGGCGTGCACGAGTTGCAGCGGCACGGAGTAGCCGTTCAGGTCGAACGAGGTGCGCAGGATCTCGTGCCGGTCGACGACAGCCTGCACCGCGTGGCGCAGCGCGTCGGGGGCCAGGGGCTGGTCGTCGTGGATCGGGAAGGCCGACACGTTGTGGTACGTGTGCCGGTCGGTGTCGGTCAGCGTCTTCACCAGCATGCCGAGCTGCACCTGGGCGATCGGGTACGCGTCGGCGAGGCCGGCGGGCAGGGCGGCGCGGTCGGCGTCGTCGAGCAGCGCGAACGGGGCGACCGCCTGGAACTCC
>NZ_JBIDCU010000074.1:0-1354 GCF_043204765.1 Micromonospora sp. NPDC047730
GCCGATGGCCCCGGGCCGGCCCCGGCCCCCGGCCCCCGCCCCCGGGGGGGGTTTTGGGGGGGGGGGGGGGGGGTGTGGGGGGGGGGGGTGGGGTGGGGGGGGGGGGGGGGGGGGGGGGGGGGGCCCCCCCCTGCCGTGCCCGGCTCCGGGCGGTCAGGCTTGATCCCTACGCCGGGCACGGCAGGCCCCACCCCCGTCGAGGTCAGCCACCGCCCGCGCCTTCCCGGCCCGCGTTCGCGCCGATATTGCGGGGTCCGCGACAGCGTCCTTTCCCATGTCCGCAGGATGGGTCTTTCCGGTCCACGGGTGTCTTTCTGGTCTGCGGGTGCCTTCACCGTGTCCGCCGGAACGCCCTTCACGTCGGCGGACAACCCTCAGAGCGCGTTGACTAACCAGGTCAGCTGGTGTTGAGGAGTCGGCCGGTCTTGTGACCTGGGGCCAGTTGCGTCGTCAATCAAGGGTCCGGGCCATCCCGACAGAGGTCGGCGCCGTTTGGCGGAAACCGTGCCGCTCGTAGAGGCGGCGGCCCGGTGGATCGGCGAGCAAGTTCACGAACGCACCGGGCGGCGCTTCCCGACGGATTGTCTCCAGTAACGCAGTCAGTACCGCGTCACCTATGCCCCGGCGCTGATGCTCTGGCAATACAGCCATGTCGACCACGTGGAAGTACCACCCGCCATCGCCGAGCACCCGGCCCATCCCTACTGTCGTGCCGCTCTCCTCGTGCAATACGTGCACCGCGGCCCAGCCACCCCGCACCGCGGCGGCAGCCTGATCGGGTCGACGCGGTGAGAGCCCGGATCGTTTGCGAAGGACTAGGTAGTCTCCGACCGTCGGTGGTCCATCGACCAACCGATAACCCGCCGACAGGGCGGTAGGTGCTGTCATGACCGCCATGCTACAGCGCTCCTTACGAGACAGTGGCGACCGTCGCTGGGCCGACGGTGGCTACGCGGGGCCGACTCGTCACCTGGGCCCGCCGCTGTCCTGGGCCTCGCGGTGGAGATCGTGCGCGAGCTCGCCGACCAGGTCGGCTTCCAGGTCCTGCACCGCAGATGGGTCGCCGAGCAGTCCCTGTCGTGGATCAACCGTTGCCGACGCACCGTCCGCGACTACGAACGCCACCCCGAACACCACGCCGCTATGGTCCAGTGGGCCATGGTCATCATTCATGACCCGACACCTCGCCCGATACCACAGGACCGGCCGACTCCAAGCCGTACTCAACACCAACTGACCTGGTTATTCAACGCGCTCTCAAATGCGTTCAGGGCCACCCCGAAAGGGGTGGCCCTGAACGAAAGATTGTCCGGCGGTGTCCTACTCTCCCACACCCTCCCGAGTGCAGTACCAT
>NZ_JBIDCU010000075.1:0-1200 GCF_043204765.1 Micromonospora sp. NPDC047730
CCGCCGAGGTCGAAGAAGCTGTCGACGACGCTGACGGTGTCCAGGCTCAACACCCGCGCCCAGATCTCCGCGAGCCGCTCCTCCAGATCGGTACGCGGCGCCACGTGCGCCCGCTCGACCACGGTCACCGACGCGGCCAGAGCCGCACGGTCGACCTTGCCGTTGGCGTTGAGCGGGATCGCCTCGACCGCGGTCAGGTCCGACGGAATCATGTACTCCGGCAACCGGCGGGCACACTCCCGCCGCACCCGCTCGACCAGACCGGCATCCGGCCCCTCCGGCAGGTAGAAGGCCAGCAACCGCGCCTCCCCCACCACACTGGTGTGCACCATCGCCACCGCGTCCCGCACACCGGCCACCCCGGCGATCACCGACTCGATCTCACCCAACTCGATCCGGTAACCACGCACCTTCACCTGGTCGTCGACACGACCGACGAACTCCACCGCCCCGTCCGACAACCGGCGGGTCAGATCCCCCGTCCGATACAGCCGCGACCCCACCGGCCCGAACGGATCCGGCACGAACCGCCCCGCCGTCAACTCCGGCTGACCCACATAACCACGCGCCACACCGACCCCACCGACATACAACTCACCGGTCACACCCACCGGAACCGGCTGCATCGCCGCGTCCAGCACATACATCCGCATACCAGGCAACGCCCGACCGATCGGCACCACCGGCAGCGTCTGCTCCACCCGCACCGGGAAGACACACGTACCCACCGTCGCCTCGGTCGGCCCGTACTCGTTGACCAGATTCCCCGGACCCAGCAGACCCAGCCACCGGTTCGCCAACGCCGCCGGCAACGCCTCACCCGCGACCACCACCACCGGCGCCAACGCCGACAACTGCGCATCGCTCAACTGCCGACCCAAAATCTCCAGATGACCCGGCGTCAACTTCAGAAAACTGAACGGACCCGCCGCCGCCAGAGTCGCCCCCAACTCCGCCAGATCAACATCCTGGTCGACCATGAACACCCGCTGCCCCGCCACCAACGGCGCCCACAGGTTCGGCACCTGCAAATCGAACGCCACCGACGAGAACACCGACGACCCACCAACGCCACGACCCGCCAACACCGACGCCGCCCACCGCACATGGTTCGCCAACCCCCGATGCGTGACCTGCACACCCTTCGGCCGACCCGTCGACCCCGACGTGAAGATCACATACGCCAGATCGTCCAGATCC
>NZ_JBIDCU010000076.1:0-1178 GCF_043204765.1 Micromonospora sp. NPDC047730
CCGATCGAGGCGCAGGCGTTGGTGGCGACGTATGGGGCTGCTCGTCAGGGTCGTGGGCCGGTGTGGCTTGGTTCGTTGAAGTCGAATGTGGGTCACACGCAGGCTGCCGCGGGGGTGGCTGGTGTGATGAAAATGGTGTTGGCATTGCGGGCGGGGATGTTGCCGAGGACGTTGCACGTGGACGAGCCGTCGCCGTTGGTGGATTGGGATGGCGGTGTGCGCTTGTTGTCCGAGCCGGTGGAGTTGGTTCGTGATGGGCGGCCGTGGCGTGCTGCTGTTTCCTCGTTCGGCATCAGCGGCACGAACGCCCACGTGATTGTCGAAGCCCCGCCGTTGGCGCCGGAGCCGCCCGCCGAGTCCCCGGCCGATGGGTCTGTCTTGACGCCTGTGGTGGTGTCGGCGCGTGGCGTGGCCGCGTTGCGGAAGCAGTCTGGTCGGCTGGCGAACTGGTTGGAGCGCGAGGGTCGGGATGTGCCGTTGCCGGATGTGGCTCGGGGTTTGGCGTTGTCGCGGGCGGCGTTGGATTACCGCGCGGTTGTGGTCGGCGACGACCGGGAGTCGGTTATCGCTGGTCTGCGCGGGGTCATGGGGGACGCGGGGGTGTCTTCGGGTGGTGTGGGAGCTGTTTTTACTGGTCAGGGTGCTCAGTGGGTGGGTATGGGTCGGGAGTTGGCTGGGGAGTTCCCGGTTTTTGCTGACGTGTTCGGGCAGGTGTGTGCGGGGTTTGATGGTTTGTTGCCGGCGGGTTTGGGTGAGGTGGTGGCCGGTGGCGTGGTGGGTGGGTTGGGTTTGGATGACACGGTGTTCACGCAGCCGGCGTTGTTTGCTGTCGAGGTGGCGTTGTTCCGGTTGTTGGAGTCTTTCGGTGTGCGGGTTGATGTGGTGGTCGGTCATTCGGTGGGTGAGTTGGCCGCTGTTCACGTCGCGGGTTTGCTCGATTTGGAGGACGCGTGTCGTTTGGTTGCTGCGCGGGGCGCTTTGATGCAGGCGTTGGATGCCGGTGGTGGCATGGTCGCTGTCGAGGCTGCGGAAGCCGACGTGGTCGAGATCGCGGATCAGTTGGGTCTTGATCTGGCTGCGGTCAATGGGCCGGGGTCGGTGGTGTTGTCTGGTCCTTTGGTGGCGGTGGATCGGGTGGTGGTCGAGTGTGGGGTGCGGGGTTGGCGGTTCCGGCGTTT
>NZ_JBIDCU010000077.1:0-1177 GCF_043204765.1 Micromonospora sp. NPDC047730
GCACACCCTGCACTGGTCAACCTGGCGACGAAAATCCCAAGCCCGAGCCCGACGATCCCACTACCAGCGCAGACAGGCAAAGTGACGTTGGAGTACTAATCGGCGCATGTCCGACGGCGCGCTCGACGCTAAGGGCTGTCGTGGTGCGGCGGATCGCCGCACGAGCGGTCTCGTCGGTGGTGGCCAGCGCCCAGTAGGCGTGCACGGCGCTGGCGTAGGTGTCGCCGCCAATCTCGATCGTGGCCGGATACTCGTTACGCAGGCACTCGATGCCCGGCTCCGTGGGCCAATTTCCCGGGATCGACGCGAGTTTCACCGTCGAGTTCTGTGCCTGGTCCGGGCCGTCGACGGGGTGGTTTTCGTGCCAGTCTCTGACCGATCGGTCGCGCTCGGCGAAGTACTCGTGCGCCTGGGCGTGCATCGACTCGGTCACGAGCTCGTCGTAGGTGGTGCGCTCGCCGATCGGGGTGCACAGCACGCGAAGCGGCCAGTCCTTCGCGTCCATGTCACCCAATGCGTAGTGCCGCAGGTGCGCGGGGACGGCCATGTATGCGGCCAGTAGCGCCCGCCGATCGGCCTCCGTTCGGTTCTCAAGGTAACGGTCCAAGGCTTCCAGACAGCGGCCGGTGGAGTCAGGTCGGCCATTGAGTTGATCGATCTCGTCGGCGACTTCCCCAAGGAGCTCCTCGCCTGTCAGCCACATCTGCGGTTCGTCGAAGCGCCAGCTTGCAAGATGGTGAGCTGACGCCTGCGCACCTGGCTTGAGATGCGTGGCGACCCATCCGATCTTCAACTTCTCGCGCAGCCCGTCGAGGTCGACCCAGTCCCAACAGTTGATCGCACCATCGGCGAAGACCAGCAGGTCCGTCAGGAAGTAAGTCGGACCGTTACGGATGAAGACCGGTCGCCACGTGCCCTCGATTTGCTCGCCGTCGACGATCCGATAGGTCCTTCTGATCAGCGCCATCGGCGCAGTGTAGGGGGCTATCGAACCCGGTGCCCCTGCTGGAGTGACCAACCGATCTCAGCAGTCGGTGTGATTGGGTGCCCGAAGGCTTGTGACCCGGCGTGACGCCCGGTCGGCGGCAGATGAGGATGCGCCAGTGCTCGCCGACTAAGACGTCACCGGGCTCGGTCCAGTCGGCTTCCTCGAACTGACCGTCGAGGAACTGCGCGG
>NZ_JBIDCU010000078.1:0-1155 GCF_043204765.1 Micromonospora sp. NPDC047730
GGTGGGGACCGCCGAGTGAGCGCCGCCTGGTTGACTGATGACCGATCATGACACCACCGCTGAACACTCCGCCGGCCAGAGCACGCCCAACCAGCACGAGGCTGGTCGGGGCGCTGCTGGCGCCCGTCCGCGCCGAAACCTGGCGGTACACCGCCCACCTTCTGCTGGGCGCTCCGGTCGGCGCGCTCATGGTCGTTTACGTTGGCCTGACCGGCTACGCGATGGTTGCCGGCCTCACGGTCGTGGGTCTCGCCCTTCTCACGGTATTCGTGCGCGGCACACGGCTCGCCACGTTGCTCGAGCGTTGGCGGGCGCGAGTGCTGCTGCATCTCGAGCTGCCGTTGCCGGCTGCCGTGCGGCGACGGTCGCCCGGCATAGTCGGCTGGGTTCGCGACGGGCTCACCGACGTCACCGGCTGGCGCATCCTGGCGTTCCTGCTACTCGGCGGACCGTTGGCGATCGCGATGGCGTACGCGACCGTCCTCGTCTGGGCGCTGCCCGCCGCGGCGGCCACCTACCCGGTGTGGTATCGGTACACCCCGCCCGGCTGGGACGGGCTCGACGTCGCCGGAGCGCGGTGGCATCCGGACGTCTGGCCCTACCCGCTGCTCGTCGGCCTGGTAGGGCTCGCGGGCCTGGTTGCCGCGGCCTGGATCGTACGGGGTCTGGCCGCACTCGACCGGCTACGGTTGCGATGGATGCTGCGGCCGGACGCAGGCCCCGACCTGGCGCGGGTGCTGGAGCGCCGCCGCGACCAGGCGGTGGAACAGGCCGGGGCGCATCTGCGGCGCATCGAGCGTGATCTCCACGACGGCGCGCAGGTGCAGATGGTGGCCGTGGCCATGGAGCTGGGGCGGGCCCGGCGGGAGCTCGACGGCGGCGGCAACCCACAGACGGTGGCGCGTCACGTCGCCGTCGCGCACGAACAGGCCAAGCAGGCACTGGCGGAACTGCGAGACCTCGCCCGCGGCATCTACCCTGCAGTGCTGACCGATCTGGGGCTCGACGGCGCGCTGCCGCTGCTCGCGGCGCGCTGCCCGATCCCGGTTATCCTCGACCTCGACGTCCCGCGACGCCCGTCCGCCGTGGTCGAGTCGACGACCTATTTCTGCGTCAGCGAGTTGCTCGCCAACGCGGCGAAGCACAGCAGTGCCG
>NZ_JBIDCU010000079.1:0-1080 GCF_043204765.1 Micromonospora sp. NPDC047730
GAAGCGCTGCCGGTGATACATCTCGTTCTTGAGGGTGGCGAAGAACGATTCGGCGGCGGCGTTGTCCCAGCACACACCGGTACGGCCCACGCTCGCGCGTATCCCGGTTCGCACGCAGTAACGGGCGAACTCGGCGGAGGTGTACTGGGCGCCGCGGTCGGAATGGAACACCGCGCCGGGGCGGACATGCCCGTGGTGTTGGGCCATGGCCAGGGCGTCAACGATGAGGCTGGTCCGCATGTGCTCGGCGGTCTGCCACCCGACGACCATCCGGGTGGCCAGGTCGATGACCGTGGCCAGATACAGCCAGCCCTCACCCGTCCTCAGGTAGGTGATATCACCGACCAGACGGATGCCCGGCGCGTCGGCGGTGAAGTCCCTGCCGATCAGGTCAGCGGAAACCACCGGATCCTGACCGGGCAGCGTGGTCCGCTTGTACGCCCGTGGTTGGCAGGCACGCAGGCCGAGCTCACGCATCAGATCCGCGACCAGGCCGACGCTGCACGCGATGCCCTCCCGGTTCAGCGCTGCCGCCACCCGCCGGCAGCCGTAGGTGCCCCGGGAGGCGTCGAAGACCCGCCGCACCCGTGCGGCCAGGTCCCGACGTCGGACGGCGGTGGCGGTCTCGGCCCGGTCGCGCCAGGCGTAGTACGTGGAGCGGGAGACACCCAGCAGTCGGCACATCCACGCGATCGGGTAGGTGGCCTTCTCCGCGTCGATCAACGCACACCGCAGGGCTACGGGTGCATCCGGGCGAAGAAGGCCGCGGCTTTTTTCAGGAACTCGTTCTCCATCCGCAACCGGCGGATCTCGTCTTCCATCTCTTTCACACGAGCGGCCTCCACCGGAGTGCTGTTCTGGTCGGCCACCGCATGCTCACGCCGCCACGCGTTGACCCAGTTACCCAACGTCGCGTCATGGATCCCCAGATCACGGGCGACGACCGCAATCGGCTTACCAGTCTCGATCACCATCTGCACAGCCTCGGCCTTGAACTGCGGGCTGAACCGACGACGCTGCTCGGGCATGGACTCATCCTCTCAACTCGGAGGACATGTCCAGGATCCTTGGTACACCTCA
>NZ_JBIDCU010000080.1:0-1043 GCF_043204765.1 Micromonospora sp. NPDC047730
AACGAGTCGAAGCCCAACTCCTTGAACGCCCGGCCACCCGGCACCGCCCGCGCCGACGCGTGCCCCAGCACCGCCGCCGCCTGCCCACACACGAGCTCCACCAACAGCCGACGGGCATCGTCCTGCGACAGCCCGGCCAGCCGGTCACGCCAGGAGGAACCGGTCGTGGCGGCAGCGCCACCCGCCTGCCGGCGCCCGCCCGCCCGGGCGAGCAGCCGCACGATCGGCGGCACCTGGGCGACGTCGGCGGTGATCCGCAGCCGCGCCGCCGCGATGTTGGGCAGCGCCTTGGCGGCCGCCGCGTCGAACAGCGCGGCGCCCTCGTCGGCGGGCAGGAGGGTCATGCCCAGTCGCCCCAGCCGCTGCTGGTCGTCCCGGTCGAGGTGGGCGGTCATGCTGCTGGTGGTGGCCCACATGCCCCAGCCGATGCTGGTGGCCGGCAGGCCCCGCTCCCGACGGTGGTACGCCAGGGCGTCCAGGAACGCGTTCGCCGCCGCATAGTTGCCCTGCCCGGGCGAGCCCAGGGTGGCGGCGATCGACGAGAACACCACGAACGCCGACAGGTCCAGACCGGCCGTGGCCTCGTGCAACGCCCACGCGCCGTCGACCTTCGGCCCCATCACCGCGGCAACGGCCTCGGCGTCCAACGACGTGACCGTCGCGTCCGCCAACACACCCGCGCAGTGCACCACCGCCGTCAACCGATCCGCCCCGGCCACCACATCCCTCACCTGCTGCGGGTCGCTGACGTCCACCGCGACGGCGTCGACCGTCGCGCCGGCCTCGGTCAACTCCGCGACCAACGCCGCGTACTCGCTGCCCTCGGCCGGCAGACGGCGGGAAGCCAGCAGCAGCCGGCGGGCCTGGCCTGTGGTGACGAGGTGCCGCGCCACGACCCCGGCCAGGGTGCCCGACGCGCCCGTGACCAGCACGGTGCCCTCCGGGTCGACCGGCGCCGGAACCTGGAGAACGACCTTGCCGACGTGGCGGGCCTGACTGATGTGCCGCAACGCCGCCCGCGCCTGCCGCACATCCCACACCCG